>CAZTCJ010000026.1:10761-41446 GCA_964612085.1 uncultured Alphaproteobacteria bacterium | reverse complement strand
AGCCATTCGCAGTTGCTCCCTCGTGAGTGGGTCGTCAATCCGCGCCAGGACGATCTGAAGTCGCCTGAGTCCCTCATCGCCTTTATCGGATCGCTGACAGGCTATGAGCCGAAGGCCGTGGATATGGCGCGGCTGCGCCGTCAGTGGCTGTTGATCGCAGGCGCACGGGACACAAAACAACGCGTGCGCAATCTGCTCATCAGCGGGCGGGACTTGATCCGTCAACGGCGGATGGCCTGAGACGCGCTTCAAAGCGCGCGCGGATCAGGTCCGTGAGGTCCCGCACCGCGCCGCGTCCGCCCGCTTGCGCCAAATGAAGGCGGGCCGCCCGTTTGGCCTCATCGCGCGCATCCGCCGGACATGCGCCGCAGCCCACCGCCAGCAGGCAGTCCACATCGTTCACGTCATTGCCGACAAAGACGATATCGGACAGCGGGATATCCCGGTCCCGCGCCCAGCGGGTGAGCGCGGTCAGCTTGTCGTCCACGGATTGCTGACACTCGATCTTGAGTTTGGCGCAGCGTGCCGCCACCACCGGATTGCGTTCCTTGCTGAAGACCGTGAGGGCGAGGTCGGGGGCCGCTTTCCGCAGCAGTTCCAGCCCCAGCCCGTCGCTGCGCGAACAGGCGACGCTTTCCAGGCCGGTCTCATCCACCTGCACGCGGTCGTCGGTGAAGACCCCGTCGAAATCGAAGCACACCGCCCCGATGCGCTGGGGCAGGAGGTCCGCGCGCGCGGCCGTCCGGACCCGGCGCACCAGCACCTCCGCCTGGGCAAGCTCACCCCAGCTATCGATCTCGAAAGAGCGCTCCTGGGGCATCTCATAGAGGCAGGTCTGGCCGCAGAACCGGGTCTTTTCGGCCAGAAAGCGCTCTGTGCGGAAGACATAGAGCGCGCCGTTCTCCAGGCATTGGCCTGTCATGTCCTGGCGGCGGGGGCGGTGGGCCTTGTCATGGCCGATGGGGTCGGCGCTGCCGTCCGCCTGTTCCGCCCACAGAAAATGAAAGAAGCGGGTGACCGACAGGCAACTGTCCGCCCTAGACTCCTCCAGCCGCGCGACCGCGCCGTCGATATCCTCGGCCAGGGTCAAAGGGCTGGTGGCCTGCAGGAAAACCACCCGGTCCGGCAGCGGGCCCTGCAACGCGGCCTCCTCAAGCGCATGAAGGACGGCGGATTCCGAGGAGGCGGTGGCATTGGCAAGCTCCGCCGGGCGCCGGATCACTTCCGCGCCGAACCGCTCGGCAACGGATGCGATTTCCGGATCGTCCGTGGACACCAGAACGCGCTCAACGGAGCGGGCACCACGCGCGGCCTCGATCACATAGGCCAGGAGCGGCTTGCCGCCCAGAGGCTGGACATTCTTGCGGGGCACGCCGACGGAGCCGCCGCGCGCCGGGATGATGGCCCAGCACGTGGCGCTTCCGGCATCCTTGGGAGCACCGGTTTCGGTCATTGAGCGGCGGTCGCGGCGCGCAGGGACGGGTCCCATTTCAGCTTCTCGCGCTGGGGCGCCTCGATATCGAGAATGCCTTCGCGTTTATAGCTCAGGGACTTGGCCACCGCCTGAAGATCGCGCACCAGCCGGCGCACCCCATCGGGCTCCAACGAGGCCGCATGGTCGGTGCCTTTCCAGGTCCGGTCGAGGGTGTAATGGCGTTCGATCCATTCCGCCCCCAGAACGAAGGCCGCCACATCCACGGCGATGCCCAGATGGTGGCCCGAAAAACCGATGGCCTTGACCCGGTCGCCGAAGCGCTCGCGCAGACGCGTGATCTCCAGCAGACAGACATCCTCGAACGGCACCGGATACCCGGAAGTGCAGGCGTAGAGCACCACGTCGCGGGCCCGGCCCTTGTCTTCCAGGAAAGTGACGATCTGATCCTGTTCCTCCGGCGTCGTCATGCCCAGCGAGACATGGATCTCGCCGTTATAGTCGCCGCACAGAACATTGAGCATTTCGAAATGGAGATTGGAGGCGGACGGCACTTTCAGCATGCGCGGCGCCAGCGCCGCCATCTGGCGGGCCGAGGTCACGTCCCACACGGAGGTGCTGTATTCGATACCGACTTCGTCACACCAGTCTTTGAGCTGACGGTGCTGGTCGGGGGTGAACTCCAGATATTCCCGGTGCTCGCCATAGCTGGCGCCGTAGGAATTGGCCGGGTTCGGATGAGGGGCCTCGTATTGTTCGGGCGTGAGCAGTTCGCGGTTGGTGCGCTTTTGAAACTTCACCGCATCGGCTTTGCAGAAGATCGCCGCCGTGGTGATCATTTCCTTGGCGATGTCCATATCGCCTTTGTGATTGCAGCCGATTTCAGCAATGACCCGCGGGGTGGCGATTTGGGGGGCGCGGGCCTGCTCGGTGCTGAGACGTGTCATCGGGGGAAGCTCCTTTTCGCCGTGGCGTGGCACGGTGTTCTAGCATGGCGTGTCGGACGCGTGGCCCGCAGGCGTGGCGGGCAGGGACAGGATGACCAGCCAGTCCAACAGATGACTGGACTACGGTTGGGGTCGCGGTCAACTGTTGGCAAACAGGGGTTAAAAATCCTTAACGTCGGGTAGGGTTAAGTATGGCCCGAAACATGCGGCTGAGGAGCGGCCGAGACGGGTATGGACCCGCTCTGCCATCCATAATATGACCACCCTCTATTTGGCCCCCGAGAGAGCAACCCGAATGGCCAGCGCCGGAAATCAGCCGTTACCGCGTGTTTCCCAGGATGAGACGGAGACTTCTTTGATGCGTCACGAAGCCGATCGGATTGAGCGCTGGCTGGTCCAGGAGGCGTTGCCGTTCTGGTCCGGTCCCGGCGTGGACGCACAAGGCGGTTTCGTGGAACAGCTCGACCGGAACGCGGCCCCCGATGTCAGGGCGGACCGGCGTCTGCGGGTCCAGGCGCGCCAGCTTTACGTCTTCAGCCACGCCCAGGTGTTGGGCCTGGGACGGTGGGACGATCTTTTGCACCAGGGCTTTGAGTGGCTCATTCGCCATGGCTGGGACCGGGACCAGGGAGGCTTTATTCACCGCCTGGCCTGGGACGGACCGGTGATCGACGGCCGCCGGGACACCTATGACCATGCCTTTGTGCTGTTCGCGCTGGCCTGGCTTTACCGGGCGACGGGCGACAGCGGCGTGCGCGAGTGGATCGGCCGCACGGTCGAGTTCGCCGACAACCGGTTCCGGGCTGCCGGCGACCGGGGCTATCTGGAGGGCGAACCGGCACAGGCGCCGCGGCGGCAAAACCCGCATATGCACCTTCTGGAGGCCTTCCTGGCGCTCTACGACGCGACGGGCGACGCCCTCTTCCTCGACAAGGCGCGGGACATTATCGCGCTCTTCCACGACGTCTTTTTCGATGCCCAGACCGGCACGCTGGTCGAGTTCTTCAACGACGACTGGACCCGGCTCAACGGCGACGACGGCCGCTCGGTGGAACCGGGGCATCATTTCGAATGGGTGTCGCTGCTCGATCACTATGCCCGGCTCGACGGGCAGAACGCGCCGGCCGAAGCGGCGCGTCTGTTCGACGCGGCCCGCACCAACGGTCTCGATCCGGATTCCGGTCTTGCCTATGACGCCATCTGGCGGGGCGGCGGCATCCGTAAACTGACCAAACGCTGCTGGCCCCAGACCGAAGCGCTGCGGGCCTTCGTCATAATGGGGCGCAAGGCCGAGCCCTTGAACAGGGAAGCCCGGGCCTGGATCGACCGTCTGTTCCGGTACTATCTCGATCCCGCGCCCAAGGGCACATGGCTCGATGTGATGGATCCGGAAAACCGTCCGGTTCCGGCTCCGATCCCGGCAAGCACTTTCTATCATCTGTTCTCGGCCTTTTCCTTCGTGCTTAACGAAGTGAAACCAGGCGCTGAAAAACGTTGCTGAGCGGAGTCTTTGCATGACGACCATTCCGGAAAGAAGCGCCGACCAGGCCTGGCGTGGGCTTGAGCACCATCGCCGTCAGGATCTGGCGGGTGTCCGCATCGCCGATCTGTTTGAGGACGGCAGCCGGTTCGGCACCTTCAGCCGGTCCACCTGCGGCATGCTGTTCGATTTTTCCAAGACCCTGATGACCGAGCGCACGCTCGAGCTGCTGATCCGGCTCGCGAGCGACGTGGATCTGGACCATTGGCGCAACGCCATGTTCGGCGGCGACCGGATCAACACCACGGAAAATAGGTCCGTTCTGCACACGGCCTTGCGGCGCATGGACCGGGCGCCGGTGATTGTTGTCGGCCGGAATATCGTGGACGATGTGGAAGCGGTGGTCGATCAGATGGCGGCGTTTGTCGCCAAGGTCCATGACGGAACCTGGACGGGCCGCACCGGCAAACCCATCACCGATATCGTCAATATCGGCATCGGCGGCTCGGATCTCGGGCCCCGCATGGTGTGCCACGCCTTGAAGCCATACTGGAAAGGCCCGGTCCGGCCCCATTTCGTCTCCAATGTGGACGGCGTTGACATGGCCGACACCCTGGCGGGCCTTGATCCGGAAACGACGCTTTTCATCATCGCGTCCAAGACCTTCACCACCCAGGAAACCATGGCCAATGCCCACACGGCGCGGGCCTGGTTTCTGGACAAGGGCGGGGTGCAGGAGGATATCGCCAGGCATTTCGTGGCGGTCTCCACCAATCTCAAGGCGGTCCAGGCCTTCGGCATTTCCACCGACAACGCCTTCGCGTTCTGGGATTGGGTCGGCGGGCGCTATTCCCTATGGTCCGCCATCGGATTGTCGATCGCACTCACCCTTGGCATGGACGGCTTCAATGCATTACGCAACGGCGCGTTCGCCATGGACCGGCATTTCGAGGAAACGCCGCTTGAGAACAATCTGCCAGTGATGCTCGCCCTGATCGGCGTGTGGCACACGAACTTCATGGGCTATCCCAGTTGGGCACTGATGCCCTATTCGGAACGTCTGGCGCTGCTGCCCGATTATCTCCAGCAGGCGGATATGGAAAGCAACGGCAAGCGCGTGACCAAGGCGGGCAAGCCCGTCTCCTACCAGACGGCGCCGGTGCTGTGGGGCGGGGTGGGCACCAATGCCCAGCATTCCTTCTTCCAGCATTTGCACCAGGGCACGCAGATCGTGCCGGTGGATTTCATCGCCGTGGCCCGGCCCGACGCCTCCCACGGTCCCCATCACCGGCTGCTCAACGCCAACTGTTTCGCTCAAGGAGAGGCCATGATGCGCGGCCGCACCGAAGCGGAAGCCCGCCAGCTTCTGGCGCGCACCGGGCGGGACGCGGAAGACTGCGCCGATCTTGCTCCGCATACGACCTTCGAGGGCAATCGGCCCAGCACGACGCTCTTGATCGACGAGCTGACGCCGGAGCGCCTGGGGGCGCTGATCGCGCTGCACGAGCACCGGATTTTCACCCAGGGCATCATCTGGGACATCAATTCCTTCGACCAGTACGGCGTCGAGCTGGGTAAGCAACTGGCCAAGCAGCTCCTGGAGGAGGGCGAAAGCGCCATGAGCGGCTCGACAAGAGGGCTCATCGCGGCCTACAACCATGACTGCCGTCCCGAAGACCAGCTTTGAAAGCCGCCTGGCCATGAAACTCTATCCCGTCATTCTGTCCGGAGGCGTTGGATCGCGCCTGTGGCCCGCCTCGCGCGCGGCCCATCCCAAGCAGCTCCACGCCCTGGTGACCGCCAACACCATGATGCAGGAGACCGCCGCGCGGGTCCGTGGCGAGACGGCGGGCGGCACGGGTTTTCACGCGCCCGTGGTGGTCTGCAACGAACGCCACGCGGAGGCCATCGCCAGCCAGCTCGACGCGGTGGGCGCGGGTCCGAGCGCCGTCATCGCCGAGCCCGTGGGCCGCAACACCGCGCCGGCGGCGGCCCTGGCGGCCCTGGCCGTGGCGGAGCAGGATCCGGAAGGCATCATGCTGCTGTTACCGGCCGATCATCACATCACCGATGTCGGCGCCTTTCACGACGCCATCGACCGGGCGGCGCAGCTCGCCCAAGGGGGCCGTGTGGTGACCTACGGCATCGTGCCCACCAAGGCGGAGACCGGCTACGGTTATATCCGCAAGGGCGAGGCGCTTGCCGAGACGCCGGGCAGTTTCGCCATCGCGAAATTCGAGGAAAAACCCAAACCGGCGGTGGCGCGGGACTATTTCTCATCCGGTGAGTATTTCTGGAACGGCGGCATCTTCACGGTGCGGAGCGATGTGCTGCTGCGGGAAATGGAGCGCCATTGCCCCGGCATTCTGAGCCAGTGCCGCGCGGCCCTTGAGAAGGCCGAGCGCACCAACCGTCTGGTGGCGCCATGTGCCGAGACCTTCGGCGCCTGCGAGGCCGATTCCATCGACTACGCCATCATGGAGCGCACGGAGGCAGGCGCCGTGGTCTCCGCCGATATGGGCTGGAGCGATGTGGGCTCCTGGACCGCGCTTTACGAGGTGGCGGAGAAGGACGGGCAGGGCAACGTGCTCACCGGCGATGTCCTCGTCCATGACACCCATAACAGCTATGTGCGCAGCGAAACCCGTCTCGTGGCGGTGGTCGGCGTTGACGATCTGGTGGTGGTGGAAACTAAGGACGCGGTGCTCATCACCACCCGCGACAAGGCCCAAGGGGTAAAGGCGATCGTCGACCGTCTGAAGGCGGACAAGCGCGGCGAACTGTAAGGCACTAGCCGTCCGTCCTGCCAATCAGCGCCGGCAGGCCTTCGGTATCTTTGCCGCAGTCTTGAAAGGCGGGAAAGGGATCAGACGCCGCTGCGAGTCCAGCAGACCTCGACCACGGTCTTCCAGATGATGTCCAGATCGCGCAGGAAGGTCCAGTTCATCACATAGAAGGAATCGAGCATGACCCGCTGTTCGTAGGTGGTCTTGTTCCGTCCGCTGACTTGCCACAGACCGGTGATGCCGGGACGCACGCGCAGGTAATAGCCTTTGCGCGGGCCGTAGCGGTCGAGTTCGGACGGCACCACGGGGCGCGGGCCGATCAGGCTCATATCACCCTTCAGCACATTGATGAGCTGGGGCAGTTCATCGAGGCTGGTCTGGCGCAGGAACCGGCCGACGCGGGTGACGCGCGGATCGTTGCGCAGCTTCTGGTCCCGCGCCCATTCGGCGGCCGCTTCCGGATCGCTGGCGAGCAGCGCCTGCAGGCGGGCTTCGGCATCGGTCACCATGGTACGGAATTTCAGGCAGCGGAACGGGCGTCCGCCCCGGCCGATCCGGGTCTGGCTGAAGAACGCCGGTCCGCCGTCACGGCGGATCAGAAAGCTCAAGACCGCGAAGACTGGCGCGCAGAGAATAAGACCCGCCAGGGCCGCCGTGATGTCGAACAGGCGCTTGATCGTGCGCGGCGCGATCCGGTCCACCGGGAAAAACGGGCTTTTGTCGATCGCCGCATCGGGCGGCGTGTTGGTAGCAGGGCTGACGAAAATACCGCCCGGCACGCCCGCGATGCGGTGGCGCCGGAACCCTGACAAGGTGATTTCGGAGGACAGGGGCGCAAAGCCCACCTGGAAGCCATGGCGCACGAAGACCGGCAGAACCGACTGCGCCAGAGCGGCGGTGCGCGGATCCATGGTGAAAATGAACAGGATCGTCCGGTCCTGGGCGTAGCGTTGTTTGACGTGATCTTCCGCCCAGGCCGCTTCGGAGCCGTCGCGGCGCGCCGCCATCAGGCCGGCGCTCGGCCCGCCCAGAACGGAATCGATACCGATTTGTTCGCATACGTCGAAACCGGCATAGCGGTCCGAGCGCAAGGCCTGGGAAATGCGCCGGGCGGGAACGCCGTGACCGATCACGACGGTCTGACGCCGCCAGGAACCGGTTTTGGATAAAGCCAGCTTGGCGGTCTGGCGCACGGGCGGCAGGGCCAGCGCCGTCAGCAACAGGCCGATGGTAACGGGCAGGGCATCGCCGAGCGCACCGGCCAGACCATAGGCCAAGGCGAAGCCTGCGCCGACGAGACCGGCGAGCACACAGCATTCGAAGGCCTCAACGGACCGGCTCAAGCCCGGCCGGTAATGGCCGCGGGCCGCGAAGGCGGCGAACAGCAGGAGGCTCGAAGCCAGCCCATCGCGCACGGTCAAAAGTCCGCCCGCGCCTTGGGCCGCGTCCAATCCCAGAAGAGCGAACCCCAGTCCGCTCAGGAGAAAGGCGCAGGCAAACACCAGGGCGTCGCAAGCGGCAATCGCAATGCCGGGGGATATGAACCGGAAAAGCCGCGTGGACTCACCGCGCTCCGCCGATTGAAGAAAACTCATGCTGTCCCCTTACTCGCCAAGTTCAATGCAGGCTTTATCAATACGCTGCCGCTGTTACCGAATCGTTTCTTTGTCTTGATCATTTGAACGGACCCTAAGGACAAAGTCCGGTGCTCACAAAATGAAGATTTGCTCATGCCCGCATACCGATACTTTGATTTGTCTTATGTCTGAGTGTGCCCGATTCCCGATTTGGAAAGATCCGTCTTGCGCCGCGCCTTTCGAACGCGTCCGCTTGCCGGGGCCACTCTGCCTCCTATGGGACGCCGTATGCTGACAAGCGCCGAAAGACCAGCGGCGCCTCAATGATCGTTTTCGTCTTTTCCGGTTGATGTCTTCCGTCTTCGAGGTCAAACGCGGCGAAAACATGAAGCCGTCGCGGCCCCGGCAAGGCCACGGTCATCAGTCACAAGACCTGTAGGCTTATCGCGTCTGCGCCGTCGCTTGGGGGGTGCGGCTCGGAATGCCCGGCAGAAGATTTTCCCGGATCAATTCTTCGAAATAGGCCACCGTGAATTTCAGCCCGTCCTGCAGCTTGACCGTGGGCTGCCATTGCAGAACCGATTGGGCGCGGGAAATATCCGGCTGGCGCTGCTTCGGATCGTCGGACGGCAGGGGCCGGTGTTCGATCACGGAGCGCGACCCGGTCGTCTCGATGACCAGATCGGCTAATTCCCGGATGGTGAATTCGTTCGGATTGCCCAGATTGATCGGACCGGTGATGTCATCCGGGCTGTTCATCAGCCCGATGAGGCCGTCCACCAGATCCTCCACATAGCAGAAGGAGCGGGTCTGGGAGCCGTCGCCGTAAATGGTGATCGGCTCGCCTTTGAGGGCCTGAACGATGAAATTCGACACCACGCGCCCGTCATTGGGCTGCATGCGCGGCCCGTATGTGGTGAAGATCCGCGCGACCTTGATCTTCAGTTGATGCTGCCGATAATAGTCGAAAAACAGGGTCTCGGCGCAGCGCTTGCCTTCGTCATAACAGGCGCGGATGCCGATCGGGTTGACATGGCCCCAGTATTCTTCCGCCTGCGGATGAACCGTCGGGTCGCCATAGACCTCGCTGGTGGACGCCTGGAGGATCTTGGCCTTCACCCGCTTTGCAACCCCCAGCATGTTGATGGCGCCGAGTACGCTCGTTTTGGTGGTCTGAACGGGATCGAACTGGTAGTGCACCGGCGAGGCGGGGCAGGCGAGATTGTAGATCTCGTCCACTTCGACGATCAGCGGGTTGGTCACGTCGTGGCGCAGCAGCTCGAAATGGGGGTTCGCCATTAAGTGGCGCACATTCCGCCGGGTCCCCGTGAAATAATTATCGACGCACAGCACCTCGTGACCGTCGTCCAGCAGCTTTTGGCAAACGTAGGAGCCAATGAAGCCCGCGCCGCCGGTGACCATTATCCGTCGAGTTGCATGCATGCTTGGTGTGCCGTTCGGTGAGTTTCGGATCCTAAAAACTGAGGCGGGCGCCAGCCCGGTCATCAAGAACGGTTACCCCTTAACCGTCCGTTAGAGAATGCGCCATTGAGCGCATTTTTGGTTCCCTCACGGCTGCTCCCCTGACACGCAGCCGGTCGGCGCGACGTAGTGCTTACCCTGGATACAATGCCCTGTCCAACCGTCTTTCCGGTTAAACGCAAGTTCTGCTACTTGCCTGTCGCACCGCAGCAATATAGCGCTTTATTGTTACAGATCAGAAACACAAAGTGACCGCGCCGCCATCGGCTGGTCTGGCGCTGTTGAGACATTTATGACTATTAGGGGCGTCAAAATCCAAGAAAACTGGTGCTTTGGCACAGCTTGGAACGGATCAACAGGACAGCAGGTGGACGCGCATGTGCGGTATCGTTGGAATTCTGGGGCATGAGCCGGTCGCGCCCCGCTTGTGCGACGCGCTGAAGCGGCTCGAATACCGCGGCTACGACTCGGCCGGGATCGCCACCGTGCGGAACGGGGCTTTGGACCGGCGCCGGGCGGTGGGCAAGCTGGCCAATCTGGAAGGTCTGCTGGCCCGCGACCCCTTGGAAGGATCCAACGGCATCGGCCATACGCGCTGGGCAACCCATGGCGCGCCCACGGAAGGCAATGCCCATCCCCATGCCACTGACCGGGTCACGCTTGTCCATAACGGCATCATCGAAAACTTCCGGGAATTGCGCGGCGATCTGGAAGGCTCCGGCATCGTTTTCGAAAGCGACACTGACACCGAGGTGATCGCCCGTCTGGTCACCCATCTGCTGGACCAGGGCGAGACGCCGGAATCGGCCATAGAAGCTGCCTTGAAACGCCTGGACGGCGCTTTCGCGCTCGCCGTCCTGTTCAAGGGCGAGGACGGTCTGATGATCGGCGCCCGTCGGGGCAGCCCGCTCGCCATCGGCCATGGGACCAACGAGATGTATCTGGGCTCCGACGCCATGGCGCTGGCGCCCTTGACCAACCGCATCAGCTATCTGGAAGACGGAGACTGGGCGGTGCTGCGCCATGACAGCGTCAGTATCCGTGACGCCGACGGCCGGTCCGTGGAGCGGCCCGTGCGCACCACCAGCCTGTCGGCGGAAATGGTGGGCAAGGGCAATCACCGCCACTTCATGGTCAAGGAAATCCATGAACAGCCCGAGATGATCGGCCATACGCTGACCACCTATCTCGATGCGGTCGAGGAACGCATCCGTCCGCCCTCGGCGATCGACTTCTCCTCCCTCCGCTCCCTGATGATGTCGGCCTGCGGCACGGCGTTCTATGCGGGCCTCGTCTCGCGCTACTGGTTCGAAAGCCTGGCGCGGCTGCCGTTAGAGCTCGATATCGCTTCGGAATTCCGCTACCGCGAGCCGGTGGTCGATCCGAGCGCCTTGTCCGTCTTCATTTCCCAATCGGGCGAGACGGCCGATACGCTGGCGGCGCTGCGCTACTGCGCGGAACAGGGCTCCCAGATCGCGGCCATCGTCAATGTGCCGGAATCCTCCATCGCCCGGGAAGCCAATGAACTGTTTCCCACCCATGCGGGACCGGAAATCGGCGTCGCCTCGACCAAGGCGTTCACCTGTCAGCTCACCGTGCTTGCAGCCATGGCGATCGCGGCGGGCCGGGCGCGGGGCGTGCTGACCCGCGAGGATGAAGTCCACTACACCCGTATGCTGACGGAAGTGCCGGGCGGCATCGCCAAGATCCTGCAAGATGAAAAACAGTACGAGGCGCTGGGTCACGATCTCTCCAAGGCCCGTGACGTGCTCTATCTGGGCCGGGGCGTGACTTATCCCATCGCGCTCGAAGGCGCCCTGAAGCTCAAGGAAATTTCCTATATCCACGCGGAAGGCTATGCGGCGGGCGAGCTGAAGCACGGCCCCATCGCGCTCATTGACGATGACGTGCCGGTCATCGTTCTGGCGCCGTCCGACCGGCTGTTCGAGAAAACCGTTTCCAATATGCAGGAAGTGGCGGCCCGGGGCGGCAAGGTCGTGCTGATTTCCGACGCCAAGGGTCTGGAAGCGGCCGGCAAGGATGCCTGGCGCACCATCGAAGTCCCGCCGAGCGGTCTTATTTCAGCCCCGCTTTTGTATGTAGTCCCAGTCCAGCTTATCGCTTACTACACGGCCATCGCCAAAGGCACGGATGTGGACCAGCCGCGCAATCTGGCGAAATCGGTCACGGTGGAGTAAGCGGCGCGGCGGCTTTTCAACGGGCTTCGACGCCATCGGCTCAGTCTTGACCGGGGGATCACATGGGACGGATCTATTTTGGTACGGACGGTATTCGCGGGCGCGCCAACCGCATTCCGATGGACGCCGAGACCGCGCTCAAAGTGGGCATGGCGGCCGGTCGGATCTTCACGCGCGGCGATCACCGCCACAGGGTGGTGATCGGCAAGGATACGCGTCTGTCGTGCTACATGATCGAGCCGGCTCTGGTCGCGGGCTTCACCGCCGTCGGCATGGATGTGTTTCTGTTCGGACCGCTGCCGACGCCTGCCGTGGCCATGATGACCCGCTCGCTCAGGGCCGATCTGGGGGTCATGATCTCCGCCTCGCACAATTCGTACGAAGACAATGGCATCAAGCTGTTCGGGCCCGACGGCTTCAAGCTCACCGATCAGCGTGAGGAAGAAATCGAAGCCCTGATGCAGAACGGCCTGGCCGAAGACCTGGCCGAACCGGCGGATCTGGGCCGGGCCAAGCGGGTCGACGACTCCCAGGCGCGCTATATCGAATTCGCCAAATCCACCTTTCCCCGGCATCTGCGTCTGGATGGCATGAAAATCGCCATCGATTGCGCCCATGGGGCGGCTTACAAGGTCGCGCCCGCCGTGCTGTGGGAGCTGGGCGCCGAGGTGATCCCGATCGGGGTTGAGCCCAACGGCTTTAATATCAACAAGGCGTGCGGCTCCACCGCCACCGGCCGCCTCCAGGAAACGGTCGTCAGAGAAGGCGCGCAGCTTGGTATCGCGCTCGATGGCGATGCCGACCGGGTCCTGATCGTGGACGAGAAGGGCGCACTGGTGGACGGCGACCAGCTCATGGCCTTGATCGGTTCCGCCTGGCACAGGGACGGGCGCCTCAAGGCGGGCGGCATCGTGGCCACGGTCATGTCCAATCTGGGCCTGGAGCGCTATCTGGAGGGTAAGGGCCTGTCTCTGGCCCGGACGAAAGTAGGCGACCGTTATGTGATCGACCATATGCGCGGCAACGGCTTCAATGTGGGCGGCGAGCAGTCGGGCCATATCATCCTGTCCGATTACGCCACCACGGGCGACGGTCTGGTCGCCGGGCTCCAGGTGCTCGCCTGCCTGCGCGAGCAGGACAAACCCGCCAGCGAAATGTGCCGCCTGTTCGAGCCCAGCCCGCAGATCCTCAAGAATGTGCGCTTCACCGACGGCGCCGTGTCGCCGCTCGATCAGACCTCCGTTCAGACCGCGATCGACAGCGCGCGCAGCCAGCTCGGCAATGCGGGCCGCATCGTGGTGCGCAAGTCGGGCACCGAACCGCTGATTCGGGTCATGGGCGAGGGGGACGACGAAGCGCTGGTGCTGCGGGCCGTCGATTCCATCGTCGAGCAGATCGAAGCCCTTGCTTGAGGCCGCGATTTCCCGCGTTTTTGACGCCATCGTGACAAAAAACATTGGCCGGGTGTGGTTGCTGCCATTGCCACACCAGCCGACCGTACTTAATTAAGGCAGCAATTGCCGGGCCGCCGTGGCGGGTGGCATCGCCGTTTTTCTTACAAGCAAGAGATTGATGTCATGGATCGTTTGGATCAGTTGGAAAGCCAGAGCATTTTCATTTTGCGCGAGGCCTTCAACCGGATGGATAAGATCGCGCTGCTCTGGTCGCTGGGCAAGGACTCCAACGTGATGATCTGGCTGGCGCGCAAGGCGTTTTTCGGCCACATCCCGTTTCCGGTGATGCATCTTGATACGGGGGCGGAATTTCCCGAGACCTATGCCTTTCGCGACCAGTATTCCAAGGAATGGGATCTGACCATGATCGCGGACGATTGTCCGCCGATCGAAGCGGTGGACGACAGCCTGCCGCCTGCCTCGCGTTTCGCCGCGCGCAAGACCGAAGGCCTCAAAGTGGCCATCGCCAAATACGAACTCGATGCGGTGATCGCCGGAATCCGCCGGGACGAGCAGTCCATGCGCGCCAAGGAGCGGGTGTTCAGCCCCCGGACCGAACAGGGCCAATGGGACGCCCACGATCAGCCGCCGGAATTCTGGGACCAGTACAAGACCGATTATCCGCCGGGCACCCATATCCGCATCCATCCGCTGCTCCATTGGACCGAACTGGACGTGTGGCGCTAT
This sequence comes from uncultured Alphaproteobacteria bacterium, assembly GCA_964612085.1. Taxonomy (GTDB): domain Bacteria; phylum Pseudomonadota; class Alphaproteobacteria; order JAJFIK01; family JAJFIK01; genus CAZTCJ01. The sequence goes on along the minus strand of CAZTCJ010000026.1, from coordinate 27,403 downwards.
ATCCGCCGGGAAGAGATCCCCGTGGTGCCGCTTTATTTCGCGCGCGACGGCAAGCGCTTCCGCTCGCTGGGCGAAGTGGGCATTACCTTCCCCATCGAGTCCGAGGCCTCGACCATCGACGAGATCATCGCCGAGCTTGAGACCATCAAGACCGAAGAGCGCGCCGGCCGGGCCATGGATCATGAGTCCGAAGACGCCTTCGAGCGTCTGCGGGCGGACGGTTATATGTAGGGCGCGGTACGAGCACGCGCTTTTTTTCCGATTTCTAAAAGACAAAAGCGAGGCCGGTCATGGCACAGAACAACCTGCATATTGCGACGATCGACGGCGCGCCTGCGTCCGGCTCCGAGCGCGATCTGCTCCGTATCGTGATCGTCGGTCATGTGGACCACGGCAAATCGACCCTGGTGGGACGGCTCTTTCACGACACCGGCAGCCTGCCGGAAGGCAAATACGAGGCCATCAAGGCCATGTCGGAGCGCCGCGGCATGCCGTTCGAATGGGCCTTTCTGATGGACGCCATGCAGGCCGAGCGCGACCAGGGCATCACCATCGACACCACCCAGATCTGGTTCAAGACCAAGACCCGGGATTACACCATCATCGATGCGCCGGGGCACAAGGAGTTCCTGAAGAACATGATCACCGGCGCGGCCCAGTCGGACGCCGCCGTCTTGATGATCGACGCGGCGGAAGGCGTGGCCGAGCAATCCCGCCGCCATGGCTATCTGCTCCATCTGATGGGCGTGAGCCAAGTGGCCGTCGCCGTCAACAAGATGGATCTGGTGGATTTCGAACAGGATCAGTTCGATCTCATCGAAGAGGAGTACCGGCGCTATCTGGCGACCATCGGTGTCGAGCCCCTGTTCTTCGTCCCGATTTCCGCGCGCGACGGGGACAATGTGGCGAACCGCTCCGAACGCATGGGCTGGTACAAGGGCCCTACCGTGCTGGGCGCGCTCGATTCCTTCCGCACCCGGAAGGCGCCGGTGGATCAGCCCCTGCGGTTTCCTGTGCAGGATGTTTTCAAATTCGACGACCGGCGGATCATCGCTGGCAAGATCGAGTCGGGCGAACTCAGCGTCGGCGATGAAGTCACTTTCTCGCCGTCCAACAAGACCGTCCGGGTCAAATCCATCGAGGCCTGGTCCTCGCGCGACGGCTTCGAGGCACCGACCCATGCGGTGGCGGGCCAATCCATCGGCATCACGCTCGACGAACAGATCTTCGTCGAGCGCGGAGAACTGATTTCCCATGTGAAGAACGCCCCCGTCGAGACGGATGTGTTCCGGGCCCGCATCTTCTGGCTGGGCCGCGAACCGCTGAAAGTGGGCAGCAACTATAAGCTGAAACTTGCCACCGGCGAGGCCAAGGTGACGATCCAGGCCATCGAGCGGATCATCGATACCACCTCGCTCGGCCATGCGGAAGCAGACCAGGTGGAACGCAACCAGGTGGGCGAGGTGATCATCCGGGCTAAGCGCATGCTGGCGGTGGACGAGTTCGCCGCGCTGCCGACCACGGGCCGCTTCGTGCTGGTCGATAAATACGACATCGCCGGCGGCGGCATTATTTCCATGGAAGGCTATGCGGATCAGCGCAGCCTGATCACCCAGCGCTCCACCAATATCACCAAGGTGGAACACCGGATTTCGGCGGAGGCCCGCGCCGCGCGCAACGGCCACAAGGGCGGCGTGATCTGGCTGACCGGTTTGTCCGGTGCCGGAAAATCGACGCTGGCCGTGGCCCTGGAGCAGCGTTTGTTCGAGAAAGGCTACAACGCCTATGTGCTTGACGGCGACAATGTGCGCCACGGGCTCAACGCCAATCTGGGCTTTTCGCCGGAAGACCGGGCGGAGAATATCCGCAGGGTGGGCGAGGTGGCCGCTTTGTTCGCGCGGGCCGGCATGGTGGCGATCACGGCGTTTATCTCGCCCTACCGCTCCGACCGGGACCGGGCGCGGGAAGCGGCGGTCGGCTCCGGCTTCCATGAGATCCATGTGAAGGCCGATGTGGCGACCTGCGAAAGCCGCGACCCCAAGGGCTTGTACCAGAAGGCGCGGGCCGGCGAGATCAAGGAGTTCACCGGTATCTCAGCCCCTTACGAGGCGCCCGAAAGCCCGGAACTGGTGGTCGACACCCAAGCCATGGATGTGGAGCGGTGCGTCGACGAACTGATCGCCTATGTGGAAAAGACCTTCAAGGTCTGAGGACGGACGAAATCGCGTTTACGCAAAACGGCGGCTCCACCGAGCCGCCGTTTTTGTTTGTATGGGTTATTCCAAGGCAAAACGCACGTAGAGAGCAGCGCCCGTTGTCACCTTGCGGGACGTAATCGGGACAATTCGGCTCCCTGTTACAACAATCCTATTATTCATTACACCAACATCATCGCCTTCATGACTAACCTCTGCTCTCAAATCATTGACCAGACGATAATTAGAAAGATTGCTTTCTTCGATAATGAGCGCCGGGCCTAACCGCCGTCCTGCTGCTTGTGCGAACGCTTGTGCTTTTGCGATCGCATTTTCCATGGCTTCATCCTGTGCTTTTGTCAGGAGGCGGCCTGGTTCGTTCACGTGATATTCCAAGCTGTCGCCTGACGTGCGCGTGTTGTAAGCCGCCAATATCCCTAGCACTTCTCCGGTTTTGGCGAGATCTTCGACCCTGATTTTGAGACTTTGGGTCGTGGTGTAGCCGACAAGAAGCTGTTTGCGCTGCCCAGCGCTTCTCTGTGTTTCGTATTCTGGCTCGGTCCGGAAATCGAGAACGGCAAGAGCGGTGGGCTTTAGACCCAATTCCGTCAAAGCTTCGCCGATCTTTTCGATATCGTTGGCCACTCTTTCCGCAGCTTGTTCGACGTCAGGAGCTGTGTGAGCCAACTCACCTGAGACGAAAACGTAATCCGCCTTCTGCTCCACAACGCCAATGCCTTTGACCGCGATATGTTCTTCGCGCTCGGCAGCGACCACGCCAATAGGAACCAGCAGCGCCAGCGCCAGAATCGCACAAGCCCATCCACGCATCACGTCCTCCCTGTCTTGAGAAGGTAGTGTGGCGCGCCGGCCAGGCTTGCTGTCAATAGAAAGGCGTGCGGGCAGCGCTTAGAGTCTGTTTGGAAAGGGGCACCACCGGCCCGCTCCCCCTTCCGACCGCCCAATTCAGGGTACCCTTGTGGGTAGTCGGGAGCGGACTGGCCAGGCATGCGGAAACGCGTTGAAACGCGTTTCCAAACGGACGCTTACGACGTCGCGTCGCGATAGCGCTGCTGATACTGGTCCTCGCTCTCGCCCGTGTGCGGATCCATGCGCACGGTCAAGGGCTTGAGCGGCTGACTTTCCGTCTGATTCGGCACTTCGGCCGCCAGAAGCACGAGGAACTCATGCTCGCCGGTCTGCTTCACCGCCGCCGGCCGCTGCGTATCGTCGGAGCGGAAGACAGTTCTCAAAGTGCTGAAGTCTTCATTGAGACCGATGCGCACTTCGAATTTACGGCCCAAGGCCACCTGGCAACTCTGCTCGACAATGGCGTAACGGTAATTGCCGTTGCTGCTGACGCCGGCATTGATCGTGCGTTCCGGGCAGTAATCGGCCGCGACCTGCGTCGCGCCATAAACAATGAGCGCGGGCGCGATGATGCCTGCGACCACAAAGCCCAGGGCCAAGGTTTTGGAGAATCCGCGGGTCAGCCAATAAAGCAGGCCCAAAAGCACGAGCCACACGGCCCCTGCGAACAGCAGAATCTCATTGGAGAACGGTTCGAAAATCGACACCTAGTATAAACCCCTGTTATTCCTACCTAATCGGCAGGCCAACCACCGATACGAACCCCGTCAGCTCTTACGATTGGTTAATGTATGGGCAAGAATGGGGCAGGATTGGGCGCAAACCGTGACTTTGTGACAACGGTCAAGTAAGTGCTTTTATCCACGGCATATTCCGCAGAAATGTGGAGACATGGACACGATCTTTGATCTAGATCTCGGCAATGTGGGAAATGTATGCCCGCCTTGACGGCGCTCCTTCACCTATCCATCTTCCAAACAGGTTCGCAGCAACAAGCTATCTCCTTGGAATTCCAAGGAACGGAAGGCTTTTCCATGGTGACTATTCTCGACACGGTGAACGATGAGGCGCGGGAGCAGGCGGCCGGGCAGGGCGAAACGGTCCGCCATCCGGAAAAGCGCAACAGGCCGGAAACGCCCATTCAGCGCAAACCGGACTGGATCCGCGTAAAAGCGCCCGTGTCGCCTGAATATGCCGAGACCCGCAAAATCGTGCGCGAGCACAATCTGGTCACCGTCTGCGAGGAAGCAGGCTGCCCCAATATCGGCGAGTGCTGGGCCAAGCGCCACGCCACCATGATGATCATGGGTGAGATCTGCACCCGCGCCTGCGCCTTCTGTAATGTCCGGACCGGATTGCCGAACGCCCTCGATCCGGACGAGCCCGCCAATGTGGCGGCGGCGGTCGAGAAGCTGGGGCTCAATCATGTGGTGATCACCAGCGTCGACCGGGACGATCTGGCCGATGGCGGGGCGCGGCATTTCGCCGATGTCATCCGGGCGATCCGCGCCGCCCGGCCCGAGACCACCATCGAAGTGCTGACGCCCGATTTCCTGCGCAAGCCCGGCGCGCTGGAGACCGTGGTCGAGGCCAAACCGGACGTCTTCAACCACAATCTGGAAACCGTACCCCGGCTCTATCTCTCGGTGCGTCCCGGTGCGCGCTATTACCACTCGATCCGGCTGCTGGACCGGGTGAAGGAACTGGACCCGTCCATGTTCACCAAATCGGGCATCATGGTGGGGCTCGGCGAGAGCCGCGACGAGGTCATGCAGGTGATGGACGATCTGCGTTCGGCGGAGGTGGATTTCCTGACTATCGGCCAGTATCTCCAGCCCACGCGCAAGCACCATGCGGTGGACCGGTTCGTGGACCCCTCCGAGTTCAAGGCGTTCGAGACGATCGCTTTCGCCAAAGGCTTCCTGATGGTCTCGGCGAGCCCGCTGACCCGCTCGTCCCATCATGCGGGCGAGGATTTCGAGCGCCTGCGCGCGGCCCGCGACGCCAAGCTCGCGGGTTGAGAAGTCAATGCCGGTCCATAATCAAAAGCGCCGTTTGCCCTACACGCCGGACCAGATCTTCGATCTGGTGGCCGATGTGGAACGCTATCCGGAATTCCTGCCCTGGTGCAGCGCCATCCGCGTGCGCCGCCGGGACGTGCATGAAGACGGCAAGGAGCATCTGACCGCCGACATGACCGTCAGCTTCAAGATGTTCCGGGAAAGTTTCCAGAGCCGGGTAATCCTGGATCGGCAGAACAAGCGCATCGACATCGATTATCTGGACGGGCCGTTCCGCTATCTGGAAAACCGCTGGCTGTTCGACGAAAACCCGGATGGGTCGTGCACGGTCGATTTCCATATCGACTTCGAGTTCCGCTCCCGCGCCTTGCAGTTGATGATGAGCGCGGTGTTCGGCGAGGCGGTACGGCGCATGGTGGCGGCCTTCGACAAGCGCGCCGATGCGCTCTACGGCCGCCCGGCGATCCGGGGCCGGAGCTAGAGTCTTACGGGGCTGAAGTCTTTAAGCCTGCACGCGGCTCGGCACCGTGCGGATCATCGCTTTCAGCATATCGAGCCCGTCTTCAACGGTCCGTTCCCGCACTTTCGTGCGCCCGATATCCGTGTAGCGTTTTTCCCGGCAGATCTCGCGGGAGTCCGGTCCCGCCACGCACAGGTGAACGAGGCCCACGGGCTTGTCTTCCGTGCCGCCGCCGGGGCCTGCGATGCCCGTGACGGCGATCGAGACATGGGCCTTGGAGCGCTTGAGCGCGCCCGCCGCCATGGCCGATGCCGTCTCCTTGCTGACCGCGCCATTGGCTTCGATCAGGGCAGGGGATACGCCGAGCACATCGATTTTCGCTTCGTTGGAGTAAGTGACAAAGCCCCGGTCGAACACGACGGACGAGCCGGGGATTTCGGTCAGCAGCCCGGCGATCAGCCCGCCCGTGCAGGACTCCGCCGTGGCGATCATCAGGCCGCGCATCGCCGCTTCCTCCAGCAGATAGCGGGCCTGGGTCAGAAAAGGCGTCGGATACATGGCGCGTCATCCTTATCAGTCTTGCCATAAAGCCTATGGCTGTTTCGCAGACCCTGCAACGCGCTCTGGGATGTAATCCTTATGGGCACAGGAAAGGGACAGCTTTCCAAGCCGCGCATTGCGGCAGGGTGGCCGGTTCAGGCATGAAAGAGACTTGAGATCCAAAACCGGCAACCAGAAGAGAATGGGTTTGGCCAAGAGGCAGCGGAAATCCCGGTCTCGGGCCGCGCGCGGCCTGTCGAAAGCAGCGATTCTGGCCGCCTGTGTGCTCCATGGCGCGGGGCTGAGCCTGCTCGCTCTGCGGCCCATGGGCGGTTTCGGACCCGCGCCGCCGCCAGCCCCCATGGATGTGGAATTCGTCGCCGAACGGCGCCCCGCGCCACCGCCGCCCCCCCAGGCTCAGCCGCTTCCGCGCGACGATCCGCCGCCGGTGGAGGAGCCGCCCGTCCGCCCGCTGCCAGCGCCGCCGCCCGAGCCGCTGCCCATGCCCGAACCTCTCCCCGAGCCGGTCCCGGACCCCAGTCCGCGCCCAGCGCCAACACCGGTACCAAGCCAGCCCATCGACGCGCCGCCAGCCCCGGCAACCCAGGGCCAAGCCGATGCGGCCGCCGCGCCAGACGTGCCGGAAAACTTATCGGTGCTTCAGAATATGGAAGGCCTGTGGGAGCTGGTCTGCCCCAATGTGGATGAGAGATTGTTCGACCGGCCCATCGACTGCCCGGAAGCGGAGAAATGGGCGCCGAACCGTCAGGCGGCGGGCGCGGGCGACTGGCGGCGCGATCCTCTGATCAATCCGGCGGGCGATGTGGGCACGGTCATGGGCGGGATCTTCCGCACCATGACGCTTGAGCAGATCGGCAAGGAGTTCGGCGTCGATGTGAACCCGCTGGACCTGGATGTGCCGAGAGATTATCTGCCCGGTGCCGCGCGGGGTACGGTGCAGAGCGGCTCCAGCCTGGACGGCACGGCCGAGCGCCTGCCGGACACCCAACCCGATCCCTATCTGCCGGATTAGGGAACCGTTTTAGACGTGCTGATCGATCAGGATCGGATTGCCATCCGGGTCGAGCACGACGCAGCTTGCCGGACCGCTGCTCGATTCATCCGCTTCGCTGATAAAGGTGACACCGTCCGCTTTCAGCTTTTTCTGGATCTCGCGCACATCGGTGAAGCTGTCGAGGGTCTGGGCATCGGCGCTCCAGCCCGGATTGAAGGTCAGGGTGTTCTTCTCGAACATGCCCTGGAACAGGCCGATGGTGCAGCTCGGCGATTTCATGATCAGCCAGCCCTGGTCCTGCGCGCCGTGAAAGACCTCGAAGCCCAGCTTTTCGTAAAACGCTCTCGATGCGGACAGATCCTTGACCGTCAGGCTGACGGAGAATGTGCCCAATTCCATTTTGCGCTCTTCCATCCTGCGCTCCTTATCTGCCGCCGTGACTCAGGCTATGTGATCGGGGAGTGCGTTTGTCATCTCGCGCGGGACCCGATGAGCGCTTAGAATACCATGAACTCACACGACTGGACCGGGGAGATCCGGAATGTCTGCCAGCAGAAAGCCGGCGAAGCCGAAAACCAAGGCCCCCAAGCCTGAGACGGCGGCGGGGGCGGGGGACAAGCCCCGGGTGCTCGCCAAGGATTCCCTGTCCCACACCAAGACGGCGCGGTCGCTGCTGGCCCATGCGGCCTCCATGCCGGCGGGCACGGTGATCGCGGTCCAAGGGGCCTGGGGCCGGGGCAAGACCGATACGCTCCGGCGCATTTCCCAGGAAACCCAGGTGCTCGAAGCGACCAAAGCCTGGCCCGCGCCGGTCTGGCTCAACCCCTGGCAATACGGCACGCCGGACCTGTTGACGCCGCTCGTCACCGAGCTGGTCAAGCGGATCGGCGAGAAGGACAAGGGCTCGCTCGAAGGCGTGCGCAAGACCGCCGAGACCCTGCTGCGCGCCGCCAATGCCATCATGTTCAAGGGTCTGAACGTGGTCGTGCCCCACGGCAACATGCTGGAGGCCGCAAGCCGTCCGGTGGACGACTATATCCGCTATCTGTTTGGCACCCTCGACAAGCCCTCCGGCGCCAACCAGGACGTGGACACGGTGGCGGTGATGGCCGACCGGTTCCGCGATCTGGTCGGCGCCTATCTGGAGGGCCAGGGGGAGGGCGCGCGGCTCATCATCTGCATCGACGATCTGGACCGCTGCCTGCCCGATCATCAGGTGGCGATCCTGGAAGCGCTCTACTTCCTGACCTCGGCGCGGGCCGACGCCACCTTCCTGATCGCCCTCGATCCCACCCTGGTGAAGGAAGCGGCCATCGCCCATTACGGCACCGCCCATTTCGATACGGATCAATATCTGAACAAGATCTTCGATTTGCGCATCAATCTGCCCGCGATCCGGGATCAGGATCTGAACCGGCTGATCGCCGCCTATTTCGAACGGCCCTTCACCATCGCGGCGACAGGCGAGAGCGAGACACTTTCGGGGTTGCTCTCCCAGCATATGGGCCGGGGCGAAGTGAACACGCTTGTCGGCGACATCCAGACCCTGTTCTGGCTGCCTTCCTTGCGGAACCCGCGCCTGATCGATCGGACTTTCTCGAAGGCCTTTCTCTTCATGAGCGTGACGGCGGACAATCTCGACACGGATTTCTGGAAGGAGGCGCGGGGGCAGCGTTATTGGGCGAGTTTCTTCGCCTGGCTGGCCCTGGCCGAACGCTGGCCTGTCATCCGCTCCCTGCTCCAGCATCTCAGGCTGGACGATTTCAACACGTATCTGCACTCGATCACGCGTTTTTACGACGAGGAGAATTTCACGCGCTCTCACCATATCAGCCGGAGCAACTTTTTTACGCGGCTGCCCGCCCTCGAAGACCATCCGGACATCGGCGAGTTTTTCAGAAATTCCATCCGCTCCCAGATTGATGCCGAGCAGGGGGAGCGGGGCAGGGCCCTTTATAGCAGTCCGTTTCCGGCCATCGACGACGCCCTGGTGAGCGTGGGGCTTTAAAGGTCACACCCTCAGCAAGCCCGCCGCGAGGGCTTTTTCGCCCCGGTCCATTACGGTGCGGACCGTCGTCCAGTCGATGTTACTGCCGCACAGGATCAGGCCGACGCGTTTGCCCTGAAGGCGGTCCCGCAAGGGTCCGCAGGCGGCGGCGAGACCGGCGGCAGCGGCGGGCTCCAGCGCCAGCTTGGCGTGGCGGAACAGGAGCACGCAGGCCGCCGCGATCTCGTCATCGCTGACAAGCACGATATCGTCCAGCACCTGACGGCACACACCGTAGGAATAGGGCAGCGAGCGGGGCGGGCCCAGACTGTCGGCGATGGTCTTGACCTCGTTGACGCTCGCCGGCGCGCCCTGGTCGAAACTGCGGCGCATATTCGCCGCGCCTTCCGGCTCAACGCCATAGACGGCGCACGACGGCAGGCTCTGCTTGATCGCCGCGCCGACGCCTGACGAGAGGCCGCCGCCGCCAATGGCCACGATCACCGCATCGAGACCGTCCGTATCCTCCAGAAACTCAAGCCCGACCGTGGCGGACGCCGCCGTGATCGACGGACCCTCGAAGGGATGGATCAGGGTGCGGCCTTCCCGCTCCACGATGGCGTCCACCTCGTCGAACGCCGCAGCGGGCGTGTCGGATATGACGACCTGCGCGCCATAGGTCTGGAGCGCGGCGCGCCGGGCCGGATTGGCCGTGCCGATCAGCACCACCTTGGCGTGATGGCCCGTGGTCTTCGCGGCGAACGCCACCGCGATGGCGTGATTGCCCGCGCTCACCGCCGTCACGCCTGCGGACGCGATGTCTTGCGTCATCAGCGTATTGAGGGCGCCCCGGGCCTTGAACGTGCCGGTGCGCTGAAGAAATTCGAGCTTCAGGAACAGGTGTCCGTCCGGACCCAGAAGTCTGCGCGCCAGATCGTCCCGCAGCTCGCTCACGGGCGTGCGCACCACATGGGGCGCGAGCCTGTGGGCCGTCTCGCGGATGTCGTTGAGGCTCGGGGGCGTGACTAGCTCCGTCATATCACTCTCTCGGCAGTTCGATGGTCACGGCGGCCTGGGCGGCGATGCCTTCCTTACGGCCGGTGAAGCCCAATTGCTCCGTGGTCGTCGCCTTTACGCTGACGCGGTTGGGCGCAAGCCCCGTGATCTCGGCGATGCGCGCGGTCATGGCCTCCCGGTGCGGGCCGATCTTGGGCCGCTCGCAGATGATCGTCAAATCCAGATGCACCAGACGGCCCTGGCGGGCTTTGAGCCGGTCCACCGCATAAATCAGGAATTGATCCGAGGCCGCCCCTTTCCATTTGGGATCAGATGGCGGGAAGTGCTGCCCGATATCGCCGTCGCACAGGGCGCCGAACAACGCGTCGGTGAGCGCATGGAGCGCCACATCCGCGTCCGAATGGCCCATCAGCCCCTGGTCGTGGGGGATCTCAATGCCACCGATGATCACCGCCTCGCCGGGACCGAATTTATGGACATCGAAGCCCGTGCCCGTGCGTGTTTCGAAATCGCTCATGCTGTCCTCGCTTATACGGTGCCGCGCGCCCGCTCCAGGGTGAGATATTGTTCAGCCAGTTCAAAGCCGATGGGCGTGGTGATCTTGATATTGTTCGCCGTGCCCATGACCAGGGCGACGCTGAGGCCCGCCGCTTCCGCCACCGCCGCGTCGTCCGTCAGTTCACGGCCTTTCGCGCGGGCATGGGCGTCCAGAATGGCGTTGAACCGGAAGCCCTGGGGGGTCTGGGCACGCCACAAATGATCGCGGGGCACGGTCTCGGCGATCACCGGATCGCCGCCGTCGGGCACCGCATGGGCACGCTTGACCGTGTCGGAGACGGGCAGGGCGGCGATCGCCCCGTCATGACCGTCAAGGGCATCAATCACCCGGCTGATGGTATCCGCATCCACCAGAGGGCGCGCGCCGTCATGAATCAGCACCCGGTCCGGCGGGTCGCCGAGAAAGCTTTCCAGGCCCAGCGCCACCGATTCCTGGCGCGAGGCGCCGCCATGGGCGGGCTCCAGCAGACCGAGACCGCTCACCGCCGTGTCGTAAAGCCCATGGTCGTCCGGATGGATGACCACGCGCACGGCCGCGATCCGCGGATGGTTTTGGAAAACCCGCGCGGTGAGCCGCAAGACGGGCTCGCCCAGGACGGTGCGGTATTGTTTGGGCATGCCGCCGCCGGCACGCAATCCGCGCCCGGCGGCCACGATCAAGGCGGCCGTTTTGGTCATTCTTGTCCTTGAGAACCTGTTGGTTTTGCGTGGCTAAACCCTGCGCCAAGGGGCCTGGGGATGCAAGCCGAAGATAGGAACTATGGTTTCATCTCTCTAGGGTCAGGACCCTCGGTAAAAAAAGATCATCTGTTGCGCTGCAATGCGAAGACGGTAGGGTGAGTTTCTTGCGTTTTATAGGGTGACAATGCGTCTTTCGGCCACCAACACACGGCTTGCCGCCGGTTCCTTGCAAATCGGACCGGTTTGCGTGGCGAGCCCCGTGATCCTGGCACCCATGTCGGGCATCACCGATCTGGCGTTCCGCCGGACCGTACGCGCTTGCGCGCCTGATGCCCTGGTGATTTCGGAAATGGTGGCAAGTGAGGAAATGTGCCGGGCGGGCCAGGAAAGCCTGATGCGGGCCTCCGGCTCGGGCGATGTGGAGCCCATGGCGGTGCAGCTCGCGGGCCGTGAGGCGCGCTGGATGGGCGAGGCGGCCAAGATCGTCGCCGATGGCGGCGCGCGGATCATCGACATCAATATGGGTTGCCCGGCGCGCCGGGTGTGCAGCGGCCTGTCGGGTTCGGCGCTGATGCGCGATCTCGACCATGCGCTGACCCTGATCGAAGCGACGGTGGAAGCGGTGGATGTGCCGGTGACGCTCAAAATGCGCACCGGCTGGGACGACAAGAGCCGCAACGCGCCGGAGCTGGCGCGGCGTGCCGAATCCGCGGGCGTGCAGATGATCACGGTCCATGGGCGCACCCGCTGCCAGTTCTACACCGGCAAAGCCGACTGGGCATTCGTCCGTGAGGTGAAGGAGGCGGTCTCGGTGCCGGTGATCGTCAATGGCGATATTCTGGGCCTGGACGATGCGGCGGCAGCGCTGAAGCAATCCGGGGCGGACGGGGTCATGGTCGGGCGCGGTGCCCAGGGCAAGCCCTGGCTTTTGGATCAGATCGCGCGCTTCCTGACATCAGGGGACATAACGGATGCGCCGGACCACGCCGGCCGGGCGCAGATCATCGCGGCCCATTACGATGAGACTTTGTCCCTGTACGGCATCGAGATGGGCGTCCGGGCGGCGCGCAAACATCTGGCGGCCTATCTGGAGGATCTGCCGGGGGCGGAGGAAACCCGCAGCGCGGTCTGCCGGATGACGGATCCGGAGGCCGTGCGCCGGACGCTTCAGGCCTATTTCGAAGACCCGCGCCTCCTCTCGTCGCGCGTGGCGGCCTAAATCCCATGACAGAGCCAAGCGACAGATCCTCAAGCCCGGAGACCGCCGATGCAGCGGCCATCCTCGCTGCCCTGCCGTTGCCTGTGATCTGCATCGCCGTGGGCGGACGGCTGACCTTCGCCAATGCGGCGGCGGAGACTTTTTTCGGCCATAGCCACCAGACGCTGTGCCGCTGGACGCTTGCCCGCCTGGCTGGCCCAAGCAGCCCGCTGGAAGCGCTCGCCGATCAGGTGCGCGACCAGAACACGCTGTTCTCCGCGCGGGACCTGGTCGTCTCGATCCCGCTGGGCGAGGAACGCCTGGTGGACGCGCTGGCGGCCCCTCTGGAAACCGCTCAGGGCAGTGTCATCTTGGCCTTGCGCGAGCGCACCATGGCCAACCGGCTGGGACAGCCGGACCAGCACCGCAGCACCTTGCGTCCCGTGGCGGGCATGGCGGCGATGCTCAGCCATGAGATCAAAAACCCGCTTTCGGGCATCAGGGGCGCGGCCCAACTGCTGGAGGATCGGGCTACGCAAGAGGACAGGGCACTGACAAGCCTGATCCGGGACGAAGTGGACCGGGTCTCGGCCCTGGTGGACCGTATGGATGTCTTCCGTATGCAGACGGCCACCGCATTCGAGCCGGTCAACATTCACGAAGTGCTCGATCACGTGCGCCGTCTGGCGGCGGCGAGCTTCGGCCTTGAGATGGAGATCGAGGAACGCTACGATCCGTCCATTCCGCCGGTTCTCGGCGCCCGGGATCTTCTGATCCAGGTGTTCCTCAATCTGATCAAGAATGCCTGCGAAGCGGCGGGGGACGGCGGGCGGATCGAGCTGGCCACCGCCTATCGCCACGATCTGCAGTATCTTGGCCCGGGCGGCCGCACCCAGGCGCATCTGCCCCTGGAAGTAACGGTGACGGACAATGGGCCGGGCGTGCCCGCCGATCTGCGCGGCAGCCTGTTCGAGCCGTTCATCACCACCAAGGCGCAAGGCAGCGGACTGGGTCTTGCCATTGTCGCCAAGATCGTCACCGATCACGGCGCCACCATCACCTGCCAGTCCGAGCCGGGCGCGACCCGGTTCGTCACCCGCTGGCCCAGGGCGGCGGGGCGCAAGGAGGTCCGGCCATGACGGACAAGACCATCATCGTCACCGATGACGACCGGGCCATCCGCACCGTGCTTCAGCAGGCGCTGGAACGGGCGGGCTATACGGTGCGCCTGGCCAGCACCGCCCAGGGTCTGATGCGGATCATGGATGAAGGCGGCGGCGATCTTCTGGTGAGCGACGTGATCCTGCCGGACCGCAACATGTTCGACGTCCTGCCCGAGATCCGCGAGCGCCATCCGGGCCTGCCCGTGCTGGTAATCAGCGCCCAGAGCACCTTGACGACCGCCATGCGCGCCTCCGAACTGGGCGCTTACGATTATCTGCCCAAACCCTTCGATCTGAACGACCTGTTGCGGGCCGTGGCCAATGCCCTGGCCCGTCACGCGGCGGAAAGCGGCCCCGTTCAAGACGCGGGCCCTTCGGATGACGGCGGCCTCGGCCCGCTGGTGGGCCAGTCGCCCGCCATGCAGGAGATCTTCCGCTCCCTCGCGCGGGTCAGCGCCAGCGATCTGACGGTTCTGATCACAGGGGAATCCGGCACCGGCAAGGAACTGGTCGCCCGCGCGCTGCACGATCACGGACGGCGCAAGGACGGACCCTTCGTGGCCGTCACCATGGCCGCGATCCCCCAGGGGCAGATGGAAGCCGAACTGTTCGGCCGGGCCGACCGCATGGACGGCCGCATCGAAGGCCGCTTCGCCCGGGCCCATGGGGGCACGCTGTTTCTCGATGAAGTGGGCGACATGCCCGTCGAAGTTCAGACCCGCCTGTTGCGCATTCTTCAGGACGGGGAACACCGGGCGCGGGGGCCGAGCGCCATGCGCGGGCCAGATGTGCGCCTGGTCGCGGCCACCAACCGGGATCTTCAGGCGATGATCCGGGAAGGCACGTTCCGGGCCGATCTGTTCTACCGGCTGAATGTGGTACCGCTGCGGGTTCCGGCCCTGCGGGACCGGGCAGGGGACATTCCGACGCTGACGGAGCATATCCTGCACCGCTCCGCCCAGGACGGCCTGCCGCCCAAGACCGTCGATGAAGAGGGCATGGCCGCCCTGCGGCGCTATCCCTGGCCGGGCAATGTGCGCGAGCTTGAGAATGTGCTGCGCCGCCTGTGCGTGCTTTATCCTGAGACCACCATCGGCGCGGACATCATCGACATGGAGCTATCCGGCGGCGCGGCCCCGGGCACGGCCCCGGTCAGTGAGGGGCAGGCGGATAATCTGGGCGGCGCGGTCGAGGGGCATCTGAGACGCTATTTCGACCGGCTGGGGGGCGAACTGCCGCCGCCCAATCTCCATGGGCGGATCATCCGGGAAGTGGAGCGGCCGCTGATCGAACTGACCCTGATCCTGACCAAGGGCAATCAACTCAAGGCCTCTCACATCCTGGGCCTCAACCGCAATACACTCCGTAAAAAGATTAAAGAGCTTGGCATCGATGTGATGAAGGGCCTTGGGTGAGGCAAAGGCGCATCATCCGTCCGCAGCCTCTTTCAGCCGCTTGTTTTCAGCTTCCAGATCCGCGATACGGTTCTTGAAGCGGGTCAGAAGCGCATCGAGATCGGCTTCCGTCAGGCGCGGCGTGATGTGCTGGGAACAGTTCCAGTCATAGGCTTCCACCTCGAACAGGAAGCCGCGTTCGACCTTGGCGCCGTAATCGTCATCGATCAGCGCCTGCGCCAGATCCGGATGATCGGCGAGATTGACCGCGCGGGTGCGCGCCATGACTTTCAGCCGCGCCCGGTTGGGATAATCCATGAAAAACAGCGCCGTGCGGTCGTCCTTGGCCATGTTCCCGAGACTGATATATTGCCGGTTGCCGCGAAAATCGGCGATGCCGAGCGTAGTGGGCCCCAGCACCTTGACGAAACCCACGGGCCCGCCCCGGTGCTGCAGATAGGGCCATCCCGTCTCATTGACCGTGGCCATGTAGAAACTGTCCCTCAACTGAATGAATGCGGCTTCCCGCTCCGTAAGCGGGTCGGGACCGTCCCTGTGGCCTTCAAGCTTGGCATAGGCCGTGCGGCTGCCATTGTCTTCCTGGGCGGCTTTCACGGACGGGGTAAATGTCAGATCGAAATAGCGCTCGCTCATCGGATCGCTCCTTTTTTGTAAGGGTACGGGGCAGGGGCGAGGTCAGTCGCCCAACAAGTCCTTTGGCAGGGTTTTGAGAAAGTCCTTGAACGGCTTGGCCGTACCGAGACCGCGCGCGAGCACCAAGCTGCCTTGCAGCAGCGCGACGGCCCGCTCGGCCCTGGCCCGCGCCGTGGTCCGGTCAAAGCCCGCATCCATGACAAGTTTGGTCAGTGTGCCGATCCAGCCCTCGAAGGCCTGCTTGATCGGCTTGGCGAACGCCCCCTGATGCTGAAAGGGCGGGGACAGCATATTGAGCAGGCAGCCCTGCCGGCCGCCGGAATAAAAATCGTCCAGCTTGCGGATCGCGGCGTTCAGGCGCGCTTCCGGCGGACCATCGCCTTGCAAGGGGCCCAGCACATGCTCCATGAGCCAGGTGTCCGCCGCCGCCAGCACTTCATGGGCCATCTGTTCCTTGCCCTCGGGAAAGCGGTGATAAAGGCTCGCCTTTTTCAGGCCCGTGGCCTCCGACAGAACGGCGAGGGAAGCCCCCTCATAGCCCACATCCCGGAAGACGTCGGACAATTTCGCCAGCAGGTCCCCTTCGTCGATGGTGGCCGGTCTTGCCATGGCTTGCTCCTCATTCCGTTGGACCGCATTTATTTACCGAACGATTGGTAAACTATTTTCTTGACAGGACAAGGCCTGTGCTCCATTTGTATTTTACCGATCGTTCGGTAATTGTCAAGACGCATCGTTAGGAGATTTGCCATGACCATGACAGCCAAACACGCAGCACGCCCGCGTTTTCTCGCCGCCGCCTTAGGCGCCTTGAGCCTGGCCGCCGCATTCGCCGCCGGGCCGGTTTTTGCTGAGGCCAAGACAGAGCAGACCGTCATCGGCCAGACCG
>CAZTCJ010000026.1:0-10661 GCA_964612085.1 uncultured Alphaproteobacteria bacterium | reverse complement strand
CAGACCGTCATCGGCCAGACCGGCCTCGCCAAGACCTATCACCGCAGCGTCCAGATCGATGGCATCGACATTGCCTACCGGGAAGCGGGCGATCCGGACCGGCCAACCGTGCTGCTGCTTCACGGCTTTCCGACCTCGTCTCATATGTTCCGCAATCTGATCCCGGTCCTGGGACAGCGGTATCACGTTCTGGCACCGGATTATCCGGGCTATGGCGCGAGCGCCATGCCGGACCGGGGAACCTTCGACTACAGCTTCCGCAACTTCGCCGACATTATGGACAAATTCGTCCGCGCCAAGGGCGTTTCCCGCTATGCGCTTTATCTGATGGATTACGGTGCGCCGGTCGGCTTCCGTCTGTTCGCCAATCATCCAGACCGGGTCTCGGCCTTCATTATCCAGAACGGCAACGCCTATGACGAAGGCCTCCAAGCCTTCTGGGACCCGATCAAGGCTTATTGGGCGGATCCGAGCACGGCCAACCGGGATGCTCTGCGTCAGATCCTCACCATTGAGGGCACCAAATGGCAATATGTCCATGGGGTGGGCGATGAAGCCCTTGTCAGCCCGGATAATTGGCACCATGACCAATATCTGCTCGACCGTCCCGGTAACAAAGAGATCCAGCTCGACATGTTCCTGAATTACGGCACCAATATTCCGGAATACCCGCGCTGGCAGGCGCTCTTCCGGGAGCATCAGCCGCCGGCGCTGCTGGTCTGGGGCAAGAACGATCAGATCTTTCCCGAAGCCGGCGCGCACCCGTACAAGCAGGATCTGACCGATCTGGAGTTTCACATTCTCGACACGGGCCATTTCGCCCTTGAGGAATATGGCGACGTGATCGCCGCCGAGATCCTCGATTTCCTCGACACCAAACTCAAGCGGAACTGATCGGCCAAGCGTTCCACCGATACAAAAGGGTCTGGCCGGGCCATCCGGTCAGGCCCTTTTTCGTGTGGCGGTTGCGCGCCTGCCGCTCAACGGAAAGGCCAGGACTTGCCAGGGCCGGGGAACTTCATCACTCTGATGGCCGGCAGGATAAAACTGTTGGGCAAAGGGGACCCGTCATGCGCGCTCTTGCAAGCTTTATCGCCACATTGGGATTGACCGTGAGCGCTGTCGCCGCCGATGCGATCACGCCCGCCGAGGAACGGGATGCGCGGCTGCGCGCCGCTTCGGCCTGGATCGAGACCCAGCTTGGCCATAAGCAGGTCCCCGGCCTGGCGGCGGCCATCGTCCACGATCAGGAGGTGATCTGGTCGAAGGGCTTCGGCCATGCCCATCAGGCGAGCGAAACGCCGGTGACGCCGGAAACCGCGTTCAGCGTCTGTTCCGTCTCCAAACTGTTCACCTCCACCGCCGTGATGCATCTGGTAGAGCGGGGCCGGGTCGATCTGGACGCGCCGCTTTCGGATTATGTGGACTGGTTCTCGCTCAAAACGCCCGAGCGGGTCGAAGACGAACCCATGACCGTGCGGGCCGCGCTCACCCATGCCTCCGGCATGCCGCGCGAGGGCGGCACGCCCTATTGGGTTGAGGTTGATTTCCCCGATCTGAAGACCTTGCGACAGGCCCATGCCGACCAGGACCGTCTTTATACGCCCTATACCACCTGGCAATATTCCAATCTGGGCATGTCCCTGCTGGGCCAGGTGGTGGCGGAAGCCTCGGGACGGTCCTTCGACGCTTATGTGGAACGCACGATCTTCCGGCCCCTGGATCTTGACGGCATGACCACGGATCTGCCGGTGGATGAGATCGGCGGGCGCTTCGCCATGGGTTATGGCGTCCTCAACAAGGACGGTACACGGAACGAAATCGGGCCTTACACGCTCAATGCGGTGGCGCCTGCGGCCGGTTTCGCCGCATCGGTGACGGATCTGGCGAAGTTCGCCTCCTGGCAGTTCCGCCTGATGGAAACGGGCGAGCGGGAAGTGCTGCGCCGCGCCAGCTTGCGCCAGATGCACCGGGTGCACTGGGCCGATCCCAACGATCCGGAAAGCCCCATGTGGGGGCTCGGCTATGCCCATTGGAAACACAACGGCACGGCCATGATCGGCCATGGCGGCTACTGCCCGGGCTACCGCACCCAGTTCATGCTCCGGCCCCAGGACAAACTCGCCGTCATCGCCATGGTCAATGTGAACGATTTCAGCCCCAGACGCGTGGCGAACGCGCTTTACGATCTCGCCTCCGAAGCCGTGCTGACGGCAGCGAAAGACGAGGGGAAAGAAGCATCACAGGACGCGCCGGAAACGGACTTTTCGGATTTCGAGGGCATCTACGGCGCGCCGAACCTGCCCTTCGACACTTATGTGGCGCCCGCCACGGACGGCCTGATCCTGATCGATCTCTACACGGATGAGCCGGGGGACGATGTCACCAGCCTGGAGCATGTGGAGGGCGACACCTTCCGCCGCCGCCGGGACGAGGGCGATCTGGGCGAAACCGTCCGTTTCGAGCGGGATGAGACGGGCGCGCCGGTCAAGCTCTGGCAGCACGGGATCTATCTGAGCCGGATGGAGTGAGATCCGCGCTCTCAACACTTTTCGTGAGGTGATCGGCAAACAGGGTCGATCACACCTCACGTCCCACTGTCACTTTCCCGCAACAACTGTGTTGATTCCGCCGCAAAATGAGACCATTCTGAGACGCTTGCCTGCTGTGGAAATGCCACAGGGGCGCCGTTGAGGGGCGGTTTGAGCGGGTTCGGTCTGGCTTGGCGCGCAGACGAAACCAACCGGTGTGGGGAAGGATGCGCGGATGGCGCGGGATCTGGACAGTCAGACTCATGCAAGCGAGGGCGGGGTGCACGGCCCGGAGGAGTCCGCGCCCCGGTCGCTGTGGGCGGAGCTGACCGAACGCCTCATGCGCCGCCGGGTCGTCACCATCATCCTGCTGGCGCTGATTTCGGGCTTCGCGGTCGTCGTCTATACGGCGGTCTTCCTGTTCGTGGCGGGGGTGACGCCGGACGAGGAGCCGGAGCGGGCCATCGAATTGTTGTTCCTGGCCTCCGCCGCCGTCGCCATCGTGCTGCTGGCTTTGACCGGCTGGACCATCTCCCGGTTTTTCATCGGGCTCGGGCGGGACCGTCCGGGCTCGCGCCTGTCGGCCAATCTGATCGTGCAGTTCGCGATCATCGCGGCGCTGCCCGTGGGCCTCGGCGCGCTCTTCGCGGGCACGCTCTTTCTCGGCATCGAATCCTGGTTCTCCGAGCGCACCCAGCGGGTGCTCGACAATTCCCGCACGGTGGCGGAGTCTTATCTGAAAGAGCACCAGGAACAGATTCTGTCCAATGTCGTGTCGCTGGCGGCGAACCTGAACAACGCCAAGGGCCTGTTCGACTCCGATCCGCGCAAATTCGCCGAGTTTCTCCGGGTCCAGACGGAGCTGCAGAAGCTCCTGGGCGCTTATGTGGTGGATTCCCGCAACGAAGTGCTGGCGGGCGCGCTCGATCCCAAGGTGGATACCAATATCAATCCGCTGCCGCCGGAAGCCTTCGAAGCCGCCGCCCAGCGGCCCATCGTGACGCCCAATGTGGATCAGAACCAGGTGGTGGCGCTGATCCGGCTGGAAGCCTTCGAAGATGCCTATCTGTTCGCCTCGCGCCGGATCGATCCGCGGGTGCCGGAACTGATCAGCCAGACGGAAGAGGCGTTCACCCAATACCGCACGGCGGAGGAAAGCCGCCAGTCGCTCCAATGGCTCTACGCCCTGACCTTTCTCGGCATGGCGCTGCTCGTGTTCCTGGTGGCGATCCTGGCGGCGCTGCGCTCCGCCAAGCGGATCGCCGAGCCCTTGAGCCGCCTGGCGCTCGCCTCCGACCGGGTGTCGCGCGGCGATCTGCGGGCCCAGGTGGATGTGGGCCGGGGCGACGACGAGGTCGCGACGCTGGGCCGGGCGTTCAACCGCATGACGGCGGAGCTTCATGCTCAGCGCACGGAGCTGGAGGAAACCAACCGGGAGACCGACCAGCGCCGCCGCTTCATCGAAGCCATGATGTCGGGCGTCACGGCGGGGGTGATCGGCCTCGATGCCAAGGGCGTCGTGACCCTGATGAACAAGTCCGCCGAAATCCTGCTCGATGTGCCCGAGGCCGCGCTCTCGGGCCAGAACATCAAGACCGCGCTGCCCGATTTCGAACCGCTGGTGGCCGCCGCCATGGCCTCGAAGGAGCGGGTGATCCAGAGCGAACTCGATCTTCAGGTCGACGGCCATACCCGCAATCTGCTGGTGCGCATCACCTCAGAGGTGAGCGTCGCCGAGACCATGGGCTATGTGGTCACCTTCGACGACATCACCGAGCTTGTCTCGGCCCAGCGCATGTCCGCCTGGGCCGACGTGGCCCGGCGTATCGCCCATGAGATCAAGAACCCGCTGACCCCCATTCAGTTGTCGGCGGAACGCCTGCGCCGCAAATACACCAAGGAGATCCAGTCCCAGCCCGAGATCTTCGAACAGTGCACGGATACGATCATCCGTCAGGTGAGCGATATCGGGCGCATGGTGGACGAGTTCTCGTCCTTCGCGCGCATGCCCGAGGCCGTCATGAAGGTGGAGGATTTCGGCGATCTGGTGCGCCAGGCGGCTTTCCTGCAACGGGTCGGCAATCCGGAGGTGGAGTTCGTCATCGATCTGCCCGACGCTCCGGTGATGGCGGAATGCGACGGCCGCCAGGTCAGCCAGGCCCTGATCAATCTGATCAAGAACGCGGTCGAGGCGGTCGGCACGAGGGTGGCGGAAGACGGCGAGGGCGCGCAGCAGGGCCGCATCAGCGTGGCCATGACGGCC
This sequence comes from uncultured Alphaproteobacteria bacterium, assembly GCA_964612085.1. Taxonomy (GTDB): domain Bacteria; phylum Pseudomonadota; class Alphaproteobacteria; order JAJFIK01; family JAJFIK01; genus CAZTCJ01. Next base: position 5,867 of record CAZTCJ010000026.1, on the reverse strand, counting down.
GCGCCGGGCGAGCACCTGGAGATCGTCATCACCGACAATGGCTGCGGCCTGCCCAAGGACGACCGGCACCGGCTGACCGAGCCTTACATGACGACACGGACCAAGGGCACCGGGCTCGGCCTCGCCATCGTGAAGAAGATCATGGAGGACCATGGGGGCGCGCTCGTCCTGGGCGATGCGCCGGACCACCGGGGTGCCATGGTGCGCATGGTGTTCCCGCCCGAGCGGATCGTGGCGGATGCGCCCGCCGCTCAGGCCGGGGGACAGAACTGACGGTGAGAGGGGGATGCCAAGTGTCAGGGGTTTTAGTGCAATGCGTGGGGTACGGACATGAGTAGGGATGTGCTCATCGTTGACGATGAGGCGGATATCCGTGAGCTGATCGCCGGCATTCTGGAAGACGAGGATTACACGACGCGCACGGCCGCCGACAGCGACGGGGCGTTGGCGGCCATCCGCGAACGCGTGCCTTCGCTCGCCATCCTCGATATCTGGATGCAGGGCAGTCCGCTCGACGGCATCGAGCTTCTGGACGTGATCAAGGCGGAATATCCCGATCTGCCGGTGGTCATCATTTCAGGCCACGGCAATATCGAAACGGCGGTCGCCGCCATCAAGAAGGGCGCTTACGATTTCGTGGAAAAGCCGTTCAAGGCGGACCGTCTGCTGCTGGTGGTCGAACGGGCGCTCGAGGCCCATTCCCTGCGCCGGGAAAACGAGGAACTGCGCGCCCGCGCCGGCGACCATGCGGATCTGATCGGCAGATCGGCGATCATGTCCCAGCTCGCCCAGACCATCGACAAGGTCGCGCCGACCAACAGCCGGATCCTGATCACAGGCCCGTCGGGCTGCGGCAAGGAACTGGTGGCGCGCCTGATCCACGGCAAGTCGCGCCGGGCCCACGGCAGTTTCATCGCCATCAACGCCGCCACCATGTCGCCGGAACGCATGGAAGTGGAACTGTTCGGCGTCGAGGCCGCCCAGGGCCAGCCGCGCAAGATCGGCGCGCTGGAACAGGCCCATGGGGGCACGCTCTATCTCGACGAAGTGGCGGACATGCCGCTGGAGACCCAGGGCAAGATCCTCCGTGTGCTGGTGGAACAGACCTTCGAGCGGGTGGGCGGCGGCCCCCGGGTCAAGGTGGATGTCCGGGTCATGAGTTCCTCCAGCCGCAATCTGGTGGAGGAGATTGGTCACGCCCGCTTCCGCGAAGACCTCTATCACCGGCTCAATGTGGTGCCGGTGCGCGTGCCGGGGCTGGCGGAACGCCGGGAGGATATTCCGTTGCTGGTCGAACATTTCATGGAGCGCCTGGTAGAGACGGCGGGCCTCAGGCGGCGCAGCATCGGCGAAGACGCCATGGCCGCGCTCCAGGCCCATCACTGGCCGGGCAATGTCCGTCAACTGCGCAACAATGTGGAGCGGCTGCTGATCCTGGCGACCGAGGAAGAAGAAGGCATCGTCACGGCCGACATGCTGCCTGCGGAAGTGGGCGCGTCCTCGCCGAGCCTGGCGCAAAGCTCCGGCAGCGAACACATCATCTCGCTGCCCTTGCGGGAAGCGCGCGAGTTGTTCGAGCGTGAATATCTCGTTGCTCAGATCAACCGATTCGGCGGTAATATCTCGCGCACGGCCGCCTTTATCGGGATGGAACGCTCGGCCCTTCACCGGAAACTGAAATCCCTCGGCGTCAATCCGACCGCACGCGCCCCCACACCGTCCCTCTGAAATGGTGTATGACCTCAGCCGGGGATTTGAGCGCGGCCGGGGAATGCCGTAAGGACCAAGGAGCGCTTGATGAAAGTCATCGTCAGTGGCGGAGGGCAGGTCGGCACCGGCATTGCCCGTCAGCTCGCCGCGGAAAGCAACGATGTTACGGTCATCGACCAGAACGAAAAACTGATCCAGCGGATCCAGGAGACGCTCGACGTGCGCGGCCTGGTGGGCCATGGCTCGCATCCGGACGTTCTGGAACGCGCGGGTGCGCAGGACGCCGACATGCTGATCGCCGTCACCTATTCCGACGAGGTCAACATGGTCGCCTGCCAGGTGGCCCATTCGCTCTTCAACGTGCCGCGCAAGATCGCGCGGGTGCGCGCCCAGGCCTATCTGGAAGGCTCCTGGAGCAATCTCTTCAGCCGCGATCACATGCCCATCGACGTGATCATCTCGCCGGAGATCGAGGTAGGCCGCGCGGTGCTGCGGCGCCTGCGCATACCGGGCGCGTTCGAGACGGTCGATTTCGCCGACGGCCTCGTCCAGGTGGTGGGCGTGCGCATCGCCGAAGGCTCGCCGGTCGCCAACACGCCCATCGGACAGTTGCGCGACTTGTTCACCGAACGGACCTTCGTGGTCATGGCCATCAGCCGGGGCGGGGCCTTTTTCGTGCCCAGCGGCACCGATCAGATGGTGGCGGGCGACAATATCTACTTCATCGCGCCCCGGGAAGAAGTGGAGCAGACCCTTGCAATCTTCGGCCATGAGGAACACGAGGCCCGCCGGGTCGTTCTCATCGGCGCGGGCAATATCGGTCTTTACACGGCGCTCGATCTGGAGAAGCGCCAGTCGCGCACCAAGGTCAAGATCATCGAGCAGTCCAAGGAGAAAGCGGAACGGGCCGCCGATGCCCTGGCCCGCACGGTGGTGCTCATGGGCAGCGGGCTCGATCACGGCATCTTGCATGAAGCGGGCGTTCCGGAGGCGGAAACCGTGGTGTCGGTCACCAATGATGACCGCGTCAACATCCTGGCCTCGCTGATGGCCCGCAAGCTGGGCGCCCAGCGCACCATCACCCTGATCAACAATCCGGACTATGGCAGCCTCTTGCAGTCGCTCGATGTGGGGGCCTATCTCGATCCCCGCGCCACCACGGTCTCGACCATCCTGCAGCATGTGCGCCGGGGACGGATCAAAGGGCTCCATTCGATCCGCAACGGCGCGGGCGAGGTGATCGAGGCGGAGGCCCTGGAAACCTCGCCACTGGTGGGCCGCCCTTTGCGGGAAGCCAAGCTGCCCAGTGGCATCGTCATCGGCGCCATCATGCGGGCGGGCAAGATCCACGCGCCCACGGACGAGTTCGAGATCAAGACCGGCGACCGGATCGTGCTGTTCGCCGAACGCGAAATGGTGCGCAAGGTCGAACAGCTCTTCCGGGTGAGTTTGGAATATTTCTGATGTCGGCGCTCACTCCTTGAGCGCCCCGAAGCGGAACGCCCATGCCCATCGCCCCCGTCCTTTACAGAATAGGCTGGCTGCTCGTCTTCATCGCGGTGGGCATGGTCTCGCCCCTGGCCTTCGCGCTGGTGGCGGGCGAGGAGGTGGAGATCCTGGCGTTCACGGCCTCGGGCCTGGTCTCGGCCTTTTGCGGCGTCGGCCTGATCCTGGCCTTTCAGGGCTACCGGGGCGAGTCCGGCACCTGGATCGCCACAGTCTTCGTCAGCCTGGCCTGGGTCATCGTGCCGTTCTTCGCCGCCCTGCCGTTCCTGGCCTCGGACGCGCTCGTCCATCCGGCGGATGCCTATTTCGAAGCCGTCTCGGGACTGACGACCACCGGCGCCACCCTGATGACCCTGACCGACGAGACGCCCCGCTCCCTGATCGTCTGGCGGGCCGTGCTGCAATGGATGGGCGGCCTGGGCACGCTGGTGGTCGCCTCGGTGGTCTTGAGCGCGGTCCTGTGGCGCGGTGTGGCGCTCGCCAATGTGCCGTTTCCGGGCAGCCGCCAGACCACCATGATGGGCCGGCTGGGCCTGACCCTGTCGGTGCTGTGGCCGGTCTATACCTATATGACAGGCGTCCTGTTCTTCCTGTTGTGGGGCAGCGGCGTGCCTGTGTTCGATGCCCTGTGCCTCAGCTTCTCGACCGTCTCGACCGGCGGCATGATGCCCACTGGCGCCACGCTGGAGGCCTACGGCATGCCGATGACCCCCTGGCTTCTGGGCCTCGCCATGGGCGTCGCGGGCGTCAATGTGATGCTGCACTGGTATGCGGCGCGCGGACGGTTTGCGCCGTACCGGGAAGACTATGAAACCCGGCATTACCTGCTGCTGCTCGCCGCCGCCATCGTCCTGACAGTTCTGTCGGCGCTGATCATGGGGGCGCCGGGAATCGGGGCGCCGGTCTTCATGGCGGTGTCGCTGATCTCGACCACGGGCTTCGTGTGGGACGGGCCCGCGGTCCTGCCTTACCTGCCCATGCCGCTGGTGCTGGTGCTGGTGGCCATCGGCGGCTCGGCCTTTTCCACGGCGGGCGGGCTCAAGGTCGCGCGGCTCGTCCTGATGCTGAAACATTCAGCGCGCGAATTGGCCCGGCTCGCGCACCCGCATGGGGTGGCCCGCGTCAAATATGGCGGGGTGACGGTCGAGGAGGGCACGCTCGGACGGATCGCCGGCGCCTTTCTGTGTTTCGTGCTGGTGCTGATCGCTTTGACCGCCGCTGTCGCGTCGTTCGGCGTGCCGTTTCCCGTCGCCGCCAGCGCCAGCGTGGCCAGTCTCAGCAATACCGGCCCGGCGCTCTTCATCGCCACGGTGGGCGAGGTCCAGTTCACCGACATTCCCCAAAGCGCCCGGCATGTCCTGTGCCTGGCCATGATCCTGGGCCGTCTGGAAATTCTCGTTCTGCTGAGCGTGCTCAACCCCGCCTATTGGCAGCGGTAGAAGTTCCATGGGGCCGGAGGCGGCCGGACGGAACTATGACGGCTGTCTCATCACTGTCATCAGCACCTTTTATAGAAAAAGATCGCTTGGTAGATGACGGTGCTGCCTGTCCAAGGGGCTTGACGGATCGCTTGCCTGACCGCCTTATTTCGCATATGCAGCAATTATAGGTTAGAATACAAAGACGGGTGGTCTGGGCGTGAGAGCACCCTATCTATGCCAAGCGATGGCCGAGACCAGCCGCTCCGGCGGTTTGGAAGATCAATCGATAACGGAAGAGGTGGGCCACACCCATGACGGAAAAGACCCAAAATCTCCAAGACACTTTTCTCAATCACTGCCGCAAGCAGAAGACGCCGCTGACGATTTTCCTGGTCAACGGCGTGAAGCTTCAGGGCGTGATCACCTGGTTTGATAATTTTTGCGTCCTGCTGCGCCGGGACGGCCATTCCCAGCTTGTCTACAAGCACGCCATTTCCACCGTCATGCCCTCCCAGCCCATTCAGCTCTTCGAGCCGGTCGAAGGCGAGGAGGGAGAAGGCGGCGGCGTGTCCGTAGACGGATGACGGGATGGATCACGGGGGCGTTTTGACCCACAGTAAAAAACCGGATCCGGATAACGGATCCCCAGCATCCCAGACCGCCGCACGCACCGTTTCACGGGACGATCAGGCACCGGATTTTTCGCGCAAGGGCGCCCACACCAAGGGGCTCGCGCGCAAGACCAGTCCGGCGCGCACCATCGTGCTGCACCCCTATCTGAAGGCGGAGACCCACGCGCTCGCGCGGGATCCGGCCGACAGGCTGGACGAGGCGGTCGGCCTGGCCGAGGCCATCGATCTCGATGTGGTCGAGGCGCTCGCGGTACCGCTCGCGGGCCGGCGCTCGGCGAGCCTGTTCGGCACCGGCAAGGTGGAGGAACTGGCCGCGCTCGCCGCCGCTCACGAGGCGGAGCTTGTGGTCGTGGACGGCGCGCTGACGCCCGTCCAGCAGCGCAATCTGGAGAAGGCCTGGAACGCCAAGGTGCTCGACCGCACCGGGCTCATTCTGGAGATCTTCGGCGCCCGCGCCCGCACCCGCGAAGGCACGCTGCAGGTGGAGCTGGCCCATCTCATTTATCAGAAGAGCCGCCTGGTGCGCTCCTGGACCCACCTGGAGCGCCAGCGCGGCGGCCGGGGCGTTATCGGCGGTCCCGGCGAAACCCAGATCGAG
>CAZTCJ010000025.1:0-43948 GCA_964612085.1 uncultured Alphaproteobacteria bacterium | reverse complement strand
CTCACAAAAAGGTGGCGTCCACGTCGAGGCCGTAAAGCGCCTTGCCCGTGAGTTCGAAGGTGGAGGGCGCAACCATCATGTGTTGGGTCGCCACATGGGCGTCCCGGAAGCGGCGCTGCAGGGTCGAGGTGAGATAGACCGAGGTGCCGCCGCCCAGATCGTGCATGGCGCGGGTGACGTCGGCGCAGGTGCGGGTGGCGTGGGCGGCGGCGAGGCGCAAGGCGGCCTTGCGGGCGATGTCGATCTCGCCCCGGGCCTGCGCCATCTCCCAGGCCTCGTCGATCGCTTCGAACAGGAAGGCGCGGGCGGCGCGCCACTGGGCGTGGGCCTGGGCGAGCGTGGCCTGGCCGTAAGGGGTCTCGGCCACCGTGCGGCGGCTGTCCCGGCGGCGTTTGGCGAGCGCCAGGTCGGTCAGCTCGTCCATGGCGGCCTTTGCGTTGCCCAGCGCCACCCCTGCGATGCCCAGCGCCAACAGGCCGAAGATCGGGAACGTGTAAAGCGCGCCGTCCGCCTGCGGCCTATCGACGGCGATGGAGACGGAACGCCTGCGCGGCACCACAAGATCCGTCACCGCCATATCGCCGCTGCCGGTGCCGCTCATACCCATGGCATACCAGGTGTCGATCAGTTCCGCCTCTTCGGCCGGGAAGATCACCATGCGGGAATCCGGCGCGCCATTGGGCAGTTTTTTCATCTCGCCGTTTTCGATGATCATGCAGCCGCCCATCAGCCACTTACAGTTATGGCCGCCGCTGGTCCATTGCCATCGTCCGTTCACGCGGTAAGTCTCGCCTTCGACGACGGCCTTGCCGGTGGGCGCGAAGACGCCGCCGGTGATGACCCCGGGATCGCCATAGATCAGCTTGGCTTCGTCCGCAGGCAGATAAGCGGCGACAAGGCCAGTGGTCGAGCCAATCATGACGCACCAGCCGGACGCGGCATCGGCGGCCGCGATGGCTTCGATCGCCTCCACGGCTTTGGCGGGCGGCACTTCCAGGCCACCGAGGCTTTGGGGCACGAGCATACGGAAGAAGCCTTTACCCGCGAGCATCTGTGCGATGTCCGCGGGCAGCCGCCGGGCCGCTTCGATCTCGTCGCTGCGGGCGGATAATGTCTCTTTGAGCGCCTTTGCCTCGTCAACCAGTCCCATGGCGGCCTCCTTCCCTGTCGCATGTTGCCGCCAGTATAGCGCATTCCGCGCGCGCCGCGCTGGGCTAAAGAAACAGGATTTCAGCCCGTTGCCGCGAACCGGTCAGCAGGGTCAGTTGGCGGATCATTGCGCGTCAGACAGGGTGCCGGGCGGCCTGTAGACACACTTCTCCGGCGGCGTTAGCATTTCGATCCGCTCCTGCACGCACTGCGGGTTCGCCGCATTGGCGTCATGCGGGGCGCAGGGAGGAAAACATGTCTGACAGTGTCTATAAGGTGATCGAACTCGTCGGCACCAGCACGGAGTCCTGGGAACGGGCAGCCGCCAATGCGGTGGAACGGGCGGCCCAGTCGCTCCGGGATCTGCGGGTCGCCGAGGTGTCGCAACTGGACATGGTTCTGAATGGCGGGCGCATCGAAGCCTACCGCGCCAAGGTCAAGGTATCCTTCAAATACGAAGGCCAAGGCTGATATCAAGATGATCCGGGTGCGTCCGGTTTGGGCGCGCCCGCGATTCCGGGCGTCAGATCAGTTTCGCGATCATCGCGGCGAGGTGCGACCCGGTGCTGACGGCACTTGTCCAAAGCCGTCCGCCTGCGGTCGTTGGGCCGCTGTAGCGCTGGCTGGCGTCGAGGCGGTGATGGACTTCCTCCGCGCAGCACTGTTCCAGAATGCCGCGCACCTCTTCTTCCCGGTTCTCCCGGCGCAGACGGTCGATCTGGCGCTGATAGTGTTCCTCGACGAACCGCTCCACGGATTCGATGGTCAGGAACACCGCGCGGGGGCCGAACAGGGCGGGCAGCGCACCGGTCAGCCAGCCCGCGACCCACCATAACGGCGTGAATATGCTGCGCCGGCCACGGGGCACCAGGGCGTTCATGATGTCTAGATGCTGGCGTTCCGTCGCCAGGTGCTCCCTGGCAAAGGCGCGCACGTCCTTGTTTCGGGACACGCTCAGAATGCCGTAATAAATGGCCACGGCGCCACTTTCGCCCGCATGGTTCGAACGCAGTTCTCCAATCAACCAGCGGTCGTCAAGCGGAATGGTCGGCACTGGAATCATCAAGAATTGCCCCTGCGCAGTAACACACTGATAAAAGATCTAGAGTTCAATCCTAGTCCAGCACAGCACGCTGAGGGATGAGAAAAGCGACATGGTCGCGCGCCGGTTTGCGCTGGGGCCTATCGTTAAACGCTTTTGCAGTATCTCTATGATCCGGCTCGCCTTTCGGAACAAGGCTGCTTAAGATTGGAATTGCGCGCCTGGCATGGAACCGTGGCCGCACAGGAAGTGGTGAGGGTTGCCTTTCATGGCAGGCACGGTCAGCCGGATTCATCCTTGGCTCGCCGATAGGGCGGCCGGGTCCGTGGTGCAGGTCGCAGCGGATCTGCCGCTGGTGTCCCGCCGTGGCGGCGTGGCGCAATCGGCGCTGGACGGTGCAACGGCCTCTCTGGGCACAACCCCCGATGATCCCTATGTTGCGATCGATGCGCTGGCCGCGCCCGGTTCCCTCGATGCGCTCTACGAGGACTTGACGGCGCTGGGCCTGCAAGGCGGCGCCACCGCGGGCCGTGTGGTGTCGGGCTTCCTGCCGCTCGATGCCGTGCCTTTGCTGGAAGGCTTGACGAGCCTCGATTTCGCCTCTCCCGTTCTGTCCGTCGCCAATGCCGGATCCGTGGACAGTCAGGGCGACCGGGCCGTGCGCGCCGATGCCGCGCGGGCGGAGTACGGCGTCGATGGCTCGGGCGTCCGGGTGGGCGTGCTCTCCGACAGTTACAATGCCGAAGGCGATGCTTTCCGCGATATAACGTCCGGCGATCTGCCGCCGGACGTGACGGTTCTGGACGATTTCCTCGAAGACACGGCCAGCGACGAGGGCCGGGCCATGCTTCAGATCGTGCACGATCTGGCACCGGGCGCGGATCTGCTGTTCGCCACCGCCTTTGGCGGCCAGGCCGTCTTTGCCCGGAACATTCAGGCGCTGGCCGACGCGGGTGCCGATGTTATCGTCGATGACGTGATTTATCTGGCCGAGCCGTTCTTCCAGGACGGCATCATCGCCCAGGCGGTGGACGATGTGGCGGCGCAAGGCGTTGCGTATTTCTCGTCCGCCGGCAATTCCGGGTTTTCCTCCTACGAAGCGGCGTTCCGTTCCACCGGGACCGTTTTGCCGGGTTCGCCCATCGGCGGTATCGCCCATGACTGGGACCCGGGCATCGGCATCGACCCGATCCTCGATTTCACGCTGCAGCCTGATGAAAGCGTGTTCCTGTCGCTCCAATGGAACCAGCCTTTCGCGAGCATTTCGCCCAACAGTCCGGGCGCGGACAGCGATATCGATATCTATCTGGTGGACCCCGTGACCGGCGAGGCGGTCACCGATGGCAACGGCAATATTTTTGGCGGCCTGACCTACAATATCGGGCGGGATCCGGTCGAAATCTTCGAATTCGAGAACGAGGGCAGCGAAGCGCTCGATCTGGGCCTTGTGATCGAAAATGCCGGCGGTCCGGATCCGGATCTTATGAAGATCGTCTTTTTCTCCAGTTCGAGCTTCGTGCAGGAGAAAGACCCGGAATATTCCGCCGAATTCGTCAATTCCACGGTTGTCGGCCATGCGGCGGCGCAAGGGGCCATCGCGGTCGGCGCCTCGGCCTATTTCAACACGCCGGAATTCGACCGCAGTGTGCCGATCATCAATTCGTTTTCGGGCCGGGGACCGACCACGATCCTGCGGGATATCGACGGCACGCTCCTGCCTGAACCGGAGGTGCGCGAGACGCCTGACATCGTCGCGCCGGATGGCGTCGATACCACGTTCTTCGGCAGTTCCGATACGGAGAATAACGGCTTTCCGAATTTCTTCGGCACCTCGGCGGCAGCCCCCCATGCGGCGGCGGTGGCGGCGCTTCTGCTCGATGCGGCCCCCGGGCTGACCCCTGAGCAGATTCTGCAAATTCTGCAGGACACCGCCATCGACATGGTGTTTCCGGGCTTCGACCGGAGTTCCGGCGCAGGCCTGATCCAGGCGGATGCCGCCGTGGCGGCGGTGCTCGCGGGCGATCTCAATGTCCTGCCGGTGGCCGCCGATGACATCTTCGCCACTGATGAAGACACGGTTCTGGCCGGTGCGCTTTTCGCCGATAACGGCAACGGTCCGGATACGGACGCGGACGGTGATCCGGTCAGCGTCGCCGCGGTCAACGGTCAGGCGAGCGCGGTCGGCGCGCCGCTGGTCTTGCCGTCCGGGGCCGTTTTGACCGTGAACGAGGCCGGTGCTTTCGTCTACGATCCGAACGGGGCCTTCGACGGTCTGGCGCCGGGTCAGACGGGGTCGGACAATTTTACTTACACCGTGACGGACGGTCAGCCCGGCGGCGTCAGCACGCCCGCGACCGTCGAGATTGCCCTGACCGGCCGCGATGACGCGCCGCGCGCCACCGCGGACCGCTTTGCCCTCACCCTGCCTGGATCCGTGTCGGGCAATGTGCTTGCCGATAACGGTTCGGGCAGCGATGTGGATCCGGAAGGCGCGCCGCTGGTCGTGACGGCGATCAATGGCAACAGTGCGGGTCTGGGCGGTGCGGTGACGTTGACATCGGGCGCCCGCGTCACCCTGAGCAGCAATGGCGGGTTCCTGTACGACCCGGGCAGCGCCTTCGACGGTCTGCCCCAAGGGGGCGTGGCGACCGATGGCTTCGTTTATACGGTCAGTGACGGTACGCTGACCGATACGGCGACGGTGACCGTTTCGGTCCGGCCGGAAAACGGTCCGCCTGCGGCAAATAACGATACGGTCGCGGCGGGCGAGGACAGTCCGGCGGTTTCCAACGTGCTCGACAACGATGCGGACACGGATGGCGATGCGCTGACGGTCTCCGCCGTCAATGGCTCAGGCGCGCTTGTGGGCGAGCCGGTGGCGCTGGACGGCGGCGGCGTCGCGACCTTGAACGCGGATGGCACCGTCACCTTCGATCCCGATGGGGCGTTCGACGGCCTGCGCGACGGGGAAACGCGGACCGTCTCTTTGGCCTATACCGCGCGGGATTCGGGCGGTCTGACCGATACCGCGACCGTCAGCTTCGTGGTGGCCGGCGCGAACGATGCCCCCATGGCCCGCAACGATCTGATCTCCGGCGTGGGCGCGGACGGCGTCTCGGGCAATGTGCTGGCGGACAATGGAAACGGTCCCGATACGGACGCGGAAGGCGACGCCCTGGCGGTCAGCCTGGTGTCCCAGCCCCTGCACGGCGCGGTCACGCTTCAGCAGAACGGCGATTTCACCTATCTGCCGAACGGCTCGGCGGCCCAGCCCGATCAATTCGTCTACCGGCTGACCGACCCGTCCGGCGCGACGGCGGCGGCGACCGTGACGTTGAGCCCGTCCTTCGGCAATGAAGCGCCGATTGCCGCCGATGACCGGTTCACCTTGCGCGAACAGGATCTTCTGTTTGCTGATTTGCTCGGCGATAATGGCGGCGGCGCCGACCGGGATCCGGATGGCGATATTCTGACCGTGACGGCGATCAACGGCAACGCGGCCCAGCTCGGCGCGCCGATCAGCCTGCCCTCGGGCGCGTTCCTGACGGTCTCGCCCAATGGCACGTTCCTCTATAATCCCGTTTTCGCCTTTGCCTTTCTGCAGGAAGGCCAGACCGCCGTCGAGCGCTTTAATTATACGGTTGCGGACGGACGGGGCGGCAGCGCGACGGGTGCGGTCACCATTACCATCGTCGGCCAGGACAGCAGCATTTTCTTCGGCACCGGTCAGCCGTCCCTGATCGAGGGCGGCGACGGATCCGATGCGGCGCTCGTTTCGGTCAACCGCAGCGGCCCGGTCGAAACGGAAGCCTCCGTCCAGTTCTCCGTGCGCGGTGCGGGCGTCAATCCGGCGAGCGGCGCCGATTTCGCCGGTGGCGTTTTGCCTTCGGGCGAACTGATTTTTCCGGCGGGCGTGACCGAGCGGACCATTCTTCTGCCGTTGGCGGACGATGCCGTTTTGGAAGGTCCGGAAGACTTCATCGTGACACTGAGCGACGCCGCCACGGAAGCCGGTCCCGTCCTGCTCCGGAACCCGGTCTTTACCGCGACGATCGAGGATGACGATCTGACCGACACGGTGGTGACCACATCGGGCCGCGACAAGGTCAAAGGCGATCAGGGATCGGAAGGCATCGATGGCGCCGGCGGCAACGACACCCTGAAGGGCCGCGACGGCGACGATGTGCTGATCGGCGGCGCGGGGAGAGACAAGCTCGACGGCGGCAATGGCGCGGATGCCCTGTTCGGCGGCACCGGCGACGACAAGCTCAAGGGCAAGGCGGGCGATGACATCCTCTCCGGCGGCGACGGCGAGGACCGGCTGGACGGGGCGGACGGCGCGGACCGGCTCGATGGCGGTGCGGGCGCCGACCGGCTCAAAGGCAAGGACGGCAATGATGTCTTCGTGTTCTCGCCCGGCTCGGGCCAGGACACCGTGCGGGATTTCTCGGACGGAGAAGACCGCATCGACCTCACCGGGTTCACCGATCTGGATTTTTTCGGGGTGCTGTCCGGCCTGGAGCAGTCGGGCAAGCATGCGGTCTTCACGGCCGCCACCGGCGACACGCTGGTGCTGTCCAAAACGGACATCGATGAGCTCGATTTCTCGGATTTCATCTTCAGCGTGTAAGCGCTTATCTGCCTTTCCAGAAACGTGAATACAGCGGATCCCCTCCGTTTTAATGTGTCAGTTCTGCAACGGCTCACACCGTTATCACTCCAGCGTGATCCCGAACATCGAATTTGATTGATTCTTAAATTCACACATTCGTACCGTGTGAACGTCTGATAACGGGACGAACGCAGTCCGATAACAGGACAAACGCAGTTTGATAACAAACGAATGGCGATCAAACCGGGACAAAAGGGGTTCGTCATTTCAATAACAGGCCCGCACAAGCGGGCCATTGGAAACGCCTTCGATTGGCGGAGATCACGAGGCTAAACCGGGCGCACTGCCGAAAAACAATAAGCGCTCACGGCTGCTGGATTTGGAACACTTACTGGGGGTTGAGCAGTGTCTAAGCTTAACAACGAATCGCGCACTTTCCGTGCGCTTCTCATGGCTGGCGTCGCCACGTCGGTTTTCGCTTTTCAACCGGTCTTCGCGCAGGACGAAGAGGACCTTGATGACGACGACCGGATCGTCGTTACCGGTTCGCGCCTTGTCGGTTCGCCGACATCCGTCGCCGCGCCGGTCCTTCAGGTGACGGCGGAAGATCTTCTGCTGCGCGGGACCACGCAAATCGAGGATTACATCAACACACTGCCGCAGGCTTTCGCGGCGCAGACCTCCGAAGTCGCCAACGGCGCTAACGGTGCCGCCTCGATCAACCTGCGCGGTCTCGGCGCGGTGCGGACCCTGTCGCTGATCGACGGCAAGCGGCTTCCCTACGGCGCGCTCAGCTCCGCTGCGGGCAACATCAACCTGGTGCCGACCCAACTGGTCGAGCGGGTTGACGTTGTGACCGGCGGCGCCTCGGCCGTGTACGGTTCGGACGCCATCGCCGGTGTCGTGAACTTCGTGCTGAAGGACGACTTCGAAGGCTTCGAACTCGACGTTCAGGGCAGCTTCTTCTCCGACGGCAACGACAATGAGCTGGCTGCGGAATATCTGCGACTGGCCGGTCAGCCGATTCCCGACGCCAACACCTTCGACGGCTGGAGAACCAATGTCGCCGCCATCTTCGGGTCGAACTTCGACGACGACCGCGGTAACGTGACGGTTTTCTTCCAGTATCTCCGTCAAAGCGAGATGGTCGGCCGCGACCACGACGTGGGCGCTTGTTCGCTCGGCACGGGGACCGGTCCGCTTGGCGCGGGCTGCGTGGGCTCCAGTAACTTCCGCCGCCTGAACAGCAATATCGGCGAAGGGGCCTTCTTCCAGCGCGAAGACGGCACGCTGGTGCCGCTGGGTAGCGTTTCTCCGGAGGAGCGGACCTTCAACTTCGGTGCGTTCAACTTCTTCCAGCGCCCGATCGAACGCTACAGCTTCTATGGTAAAGCGCATTACGACTTCTTCGAGAATATGCGCGGCTACATCAATTTTCAGTATCAGGACAACTCGACGGATGCGCAGATCGCGCCGTCCGCGAGCTTCAACCGGAACTTCTCCCTTAACTGCGACCATCCGTTCATCAATGAGGGCCTGGGCCCCAATGGCGACGGCCGCACCTATTTCGACCTTCTGGGCTGTGCGGGCGATGAAGACGGCATCGTGTCCTTCATCCACTCCCACCGGAACGTCGAAGGTCTGCCGCGGGTTCTCACCTTCGATTTCTCCACCTTCCGGGTTCTCGGCGGTATCGAAGGCGGCTTCCTGGACGACGTGTTCACTTATGATGTCTTCGCCCAGTTCTCGAGAACGAACGGTGACCGCATTTCCCGCGGCGACCTGAGCGTTGAAAACATCCAGCAGGCCCTGTTCGCCACGACTGACGAGCAAGGCAATGTGGTCTGTACCGATCCCTCGCGCGGCTGTGTGCCCTGGAACATTTTCCAACGCCCTGGCGGCCAGTCCGGTGTGACTCCGGAAGCGGCGGCCTTCGTGCAGGGCACGGGCATCACCATCGGTACCATCGAGCAGGTCGTGATCGGTGCGACCCTGGCCGCCGAGCTGGGCGAATACGGGTATGTCAGCCCGTTCGCCGATGAAGGCATTCAGGTGCTGATCGGTACGGAATTCCGTGGCGATACGCTTGACCGTATTCCCGATGAAATCAGCCAGCTGGGCAACCAGGGTCTGACCGGTACCGGCGGCGCCCAAACGCCGTTGACCGGTGAGGTGCGGGTCCGCGAGATCTTTACCGAGGTGAGGGTGCCGTTGATCCAAGGCGTGAACTTCATCCAGGACTTCACGGTCCAGGGCGCCTACCGCTATTCCGATTATGAGACGGAAGACAGCACCGGCAATACGGGTGAGTTCGATGCCACGACCTTCAATGTGGGCGGCACGTGGCAGCCAGTCGACGACATCCGTTTCCGGGCGCAGTTCCAGCGCGCGATCCGGGCGCCGAATGTCTTCGAACTGTTCTCCGACGTGACCTCCGGCCTGTTCGACCTGCCGAGCGAAGATCCGTGCTCCGGCGCGGTTCCGGTGGCGACCTTCGAACAGTGCGCCCGCTCGGGCGTGACGGCGGCGCAGTTCGGGAACATCGAGCAGTCGGCCGCTGGTCAGTACAACTCGATCACCGGCGGTAACCGTAATCTGGAACCGGAAGAGTCCGACACGATCACGGCCGGTTTCGTCTTCACACCGACCTTCGCCGAAGGTCTGACGGTTGCGGTCGATTACTTCAACATCGACATCTCCAGCTACATCAACTCGATCCCGCCGACCACGACCCTGAACCTCTGCATCGAGCAGGGTCAGTTCTGTGACCTGATCCGACGCGACTCTCTGGGCACCTTGTGGCTCCAGGGCTTCACGGCCGATGGGGAACTGGCCGGCGTTGTCGCGACGAACCAGAACATCGCCGAGTACTCGACGGACGGTTTCGACATCAATGTGGACTACACGTTCGACCTTAACCGGTTCGATCTGACCGATGTCGATCTCGGGTCGTTCAACGTCAACTACGCAGCGTCTTATCTCTTGAGCCTCGACTTCGTGGACTTTGATGGTGCTCCGACGACGGAATGTGCCGGCAACTACCTGCCGCCCTGTACCGGTTCGGGCAGTGTCGTCGGCGTGCCGGCTCCGAAATACCGGCACCAGGCGCAGTTCACCTGGTTCACGCCGCTCAATGTGGATATCCGGGCCACCTGGCGCTATTTCGGCAGCGTTGACGGCATCAACCCGCCGAACCGGCTCAATGAGAGCATCGACGCCATCAACTGGCTGGATGTCTCCGTCAACTGGGAGTTCTACGAAGGCATGAACTTCCGCGCCGGTGTGAACAACGTGCTGGACACCGATCCGCCGCTGGTCTCCGATCCGGGCACCGGTCAGGGCAACAACAACACCTTCCCTGGCGTTTATGACGCGACCGGACAGTACTGGTTCTTCGGGATCAATATCCGCCGGTAACACCGTCGGCTAAGTAACAGAACTAAAGCGCCGCAGACGGGTTCGTCTGCGGCGTTTTTCGTTTCGGTAATCCGTATGCGGTGCTTCCGCCCGTCCGGTGTTCTAAGCCTCGAAGGAAGTGATGCCCTCATAGATGGCCTGCGCGAACCGGCGTTCGTCTTCCGTCAGTTCCGGCCGCCAGAGGTCGAACAGCAAAACGATGCGCACTTCGGCGCTTTTGTTCCAGGCTTCATGCTCGATCGAATCGTCGAAAATGAGCACCTCGCCTTCGCGCCAGGCCCGTGTCTGATTGCCGACCCGCAGGCTGCAATCGCCGGGAATCTTCAAACCCAGATGGCCGATCAGGCGGACATTCATCATGCCGTGATGGGGCGGGATCACCGCGCCCGGCTTCAACACGGAAAACAGCGCCGTTGGTGAATTGCCCGGGATCGCCGGTTGCGGGATCCGTGACAGCGCCGCCGCCGTCGCCGGGCAGCGCGCCAGATGATCCTGATACGCCTCGCCCTGCCGGTAGAAATGGAAGGCGCTCCAGTTTTGATTGCCCGCCATGGCCGCATGGTCCCGTGGGCCGCCCGGACGGTCCGTTTGAGGAACATAAGGCTCAAGCCCGGCGCCTTGCTCATAGATGGCCGCCGCTTCCCGAATGATTTCGGGCGCTGCGGCTTCCAGATCCTTCACCCAGGGAAAACTGTGTGCGTCGTAAAACTGGATCTGGGGCAGTTCGGGGAGATAGAATCTCAAAGGTTGCTGTTGATAAACCTGTTTGCGCCCGAACATGATATCGAGGGATTGTCCGATCCGGGACTGCCCCCCGCTCTCGTTGAGCCCGGCCTCGATCACCCGCTGGCGCAGATGATCCTCATAAGCCTGCGCGGCCTTGGCGGCCTGGGACTGCGCCCGCGCCAGATCCTGTTTCAGATGCGGCTCCAACTGATGGGCGGGCGGCGCGATCCGCAGGGCCTGCATGTAAGCGGCATTGGCGTCTTTCGTTTGCCCGAGCCCGGCAAGCGCATCGGCCTTGAGGATCATGGCCTCGCAGTTTCGCGGCTCTTGCGCGAGCACGCGGGTCGCCGCTTCGCTTGCAATGTCGAATCGTTTCAGCAGGCGTGCGACGATGGCGAGTCCCATATGAACGTCCCGGTCCTGGGCGCCGGCGTCGGCGGCAGCCTTCAGCCGGTCGAACGCCGCCTGGGCATTGCCCCGCCGGAACGCATCGAGCCCTTCCTCGGTCAGCCGCGTGATTTTCGGGTTCTGCATGAGCCAGACCTTATCAGAATTGCGCCTTTGCCTGCACCATGGACGGGCCGCGCGGGTTACATGGACAGGGCGGGACCGCCCCTTTAGACTTGCGCCCAATGGTAACCCGAATAGGACGCGCCCAGCCAATTCAAGGAACCGGCCATGACCGCCGCTTATCGAGACACCACATTTACATCAGCCGACGGCTTGACGCTTTATTATCGCGATTACGCGCCGGCCCAGGAGCGGGGCTGGCCCGTGATCTGCCTGCCTGGCATCAGCCGCAACTCGGCCGATTTCGAAGAGCTGGCCGTCCATCTGGCGCAAAGCCGCCGGGTCATTTCGCCCGATTTGCGCGGCCGCGGCCGCTCCGATCCGGATCCGGATTATCGCAATTACCATCCAGAGACCTATCGCGACGATGTGCTGGCGCTTCTGGATCATGCCGGTGTCGCCCGGGCCGTGTTTGTTGGGACGTCCTTGGGCGGGCTCGTGACCATGATGTGCGCCGAGGCCGAGCCCGCGCGGCTCGCCGGTGCGGTGCTTAACGATATCGGGCCGGAAATCAATCCGGCGGGCGTGGCGCGGATCGCGGGCTATCTGGGCAATATGCCGCCGGTCAGGACCTGGGCGGATGCGGCCCAGGCCTCGCGCACGATCAACCAGTTGGCCTTTCCGGAGATGACCGATGACGCGGACTGGCTCGACTTCGCCAAACGGCTTTATGTGGAAGGGCCCGACGGCGTGCCGGCGCCGGCCTATGATCCGCGCATCGGCGACGCGCTGCGCGAGGTCGGTGCGGGGCCTACGGATTTATGGCCTTTTTTCAGGGCGCTGAAGAGTATCCCGACGCTGCTGGTGCATGGTGTGTTGAGCGATATTCTGACCGATGTGGAGATCGCCAAGATGGTGGCCGAGAAGCCGGATCTCGCCGTGGCGCATATCCGCAATGTCGGGCACGCGCCGATGCTGATCGAGCCGGATGCTCTGGTGGCGATCGAGTCTTTTCTGTCGCGTCTGGGATAAGGGGCGCTTGGGGGATAGCAGATGAGTGATATGGAGCCGGATCAGGGAGCGGATCGGAAGAAGGCCGCATCCGGCGGCGGCGGATTGATGCGCATCGTCCTGGGCGTCGTGCTGGCGCTGCTTCTGGTGGGCGTTCTGGCCTTGTCGGTCGCCGTCTATGGCAGCCGCGATCTCGACCCCGAGCCGTTGGAAGCCCGCTATATGACGGACACGTCGCGTTTCGTGACGGTCGATGGGGTGCGGTTTCACGTGCGCGAAGAGGGCGCGGCCTCCGGCGGGCCGGTGCTCGTCATGATCCACGGCTTCGGGGCCCATCTTCAGACCTGGGATGCCTGGGTATCCGCGTTACGCAACGACTATCGCATCCTCCGGTTCGACCTGCCGGGTCATGCGCTGACCGGTCCCGACCCCAGTGGCGATTACAGCAATGACCGCACGCTCGATCTGATCGGCCAACTGATCGAGACGGTCGAGCCGGGGCCGGTGGTCCTGGTCGGTAATTCCCTCGGCGGATTGATGGCCTGGCGCCGCGCCGTCCGGGCGCCGGACCAGGTGCAGGGCGTCGTCTTGTTGGCGCCGGGCGGCTTTTTGCTTGACAATCAGCAATGGGATCAAATCACGCCGGTGCCGGGCCTGGCCAACATCATCAACTACATCTTTCCCAAGAGCATGACGCGCCGGGTCATGGAAACGCTTTATGCGGATGACAGCCGCATCGAGGACGCGGTCGTTGGCCGCTATCACGATCTGAACCGGCGCAAAGGCGTGCGCTCCGCCCATCTGGCGCGCCTGCGCCAGTTCAAGCTGGCGAAGCCCGATGAGGCACTGCGTGGGCTGGAGACGCCTACGCTCATTATTTGGGGGGCGGACGATCCTTTGATCCCCGCCGAACATGGCCGCCGCTTCGATGCGCTGCTGCCGGACAGCCGTTTGGTGATCTTGAGCGATGTGGGCCATATGCCCATGGAAGAGGTGCCCGAGCGCAGTCTGGAGCCCATGCGCGCCTTTCTGGACGAGCTTGCGCAACCTGCTCCTGATCCCGTGCCCGATCCTGCGCCCATACCATCAGAGGGTTTCTAACGCCTGGGCCAGATCGGCGATCAGATCGTCCGGGTGCTCCAGGCCCACCGACAGCCGGAGCATGGCGGGGGTGATCTTGAGCAGCGCCAGGCGCTCCGGCCCCAGCTCCGAATGGGTCGTGGTGGCCGGGTGGCTGATCAGGCTTTCCGAGCTGCCGAAACTGACCGTCAGGGTGATCAGGCGCAAATGATCGAGCAAGCGGAATGCTTCCGCCTGCCCGCCTTTCACCTCGAAGGAAAAGGTCGCGCCCGCCGCGCCGCATTGGCGGGCATAAAGCGCCCGGTTCGGATCGTCCGGCGGCAGAAGATCGAGGAAATGCACCGTCTCGACCTTCGGGTGCCCGGCAAGAAAACGGGCAATCGCTTTTGCGCTGTCAGCGGATCGCCTCATCCTGAGCGCCAACGTTTCCAGGCTGCGCATCACGAGCCAGCTTGTGTGGGGATCGGCCTGGGTGCCCAGGCCCGTCCGTCTGCGGCGGATCCGCTTGATCAGATCGGACGCGCCCAGGCACGCGCCTGCCACCAGATCGCTATGGCCGCCGATATATTTCGTCAGCGAATAGATCACCAGATCGCAGCCATGGGCGATGGGCTTCTGCCACAGCGGGCCCAGGATCGTATTGTCCACGATCACGGGCACCCGATGCTCCTGGTCCTGACCGGTGCGCCGCGCCGCGCCCGCTGCGAAGGCGAGATCCACCAGCGCGTTGGTCGGATTGGCCGGGGTCTCGATATAAAGCGCGCCGACACGGCCCATGCGGCGGGCCTGCGCCAAAGCCGCTTCCATGGCCATGGGCGGCGCGCCGGAATCGAAGGCGAGCGAGCGGATGCCGAAATCCGGCAGGGTATTGAGGATCAGATCCTCCGTGCCGCTGTACAAAGGCGCGTTGTAGACGACCACATCGCCGGGCCGCAGCAGGGTCAGAAAGGTGGTGGAGATGGCCGCCATGCCGCTGGCGAAAACGAGCCCGTCATCCGCACCTTCAAGCGCGGCCAGGCGTTCTTCCAGCATGTGAAGATTGGGATTGCCCAGGCGGGAATAGATCAGGCCCGGTTCGGCCCCGTCCCGCGCCGGCCGTCCGGCGAACAGATCGAAGGCGTCCTTGCCCGCTTGCGCGTCGGGAAAGGTGAAGGCCGAGGTCAGATAGACTGGGGGTTTAAGCGCGCCGCGCGCCGTTTCCGGCCCATAGCCGTGGTGCAGCAGCAGGGTTTCGGGATGTAAGTCCCGCCCCGGTGGTATCTCGCCGGTTTTCTTCGCCATGTCACACTCTGCTTTCATATCCTCTGCACACCAGCCCATTATGCTTTAGGCTGGACGGCGATTGGACTCTTGTCTGCGTGAAAAGGAGAGCGGCATGAGCGAGGCCATGGGCATCGATGTCACGCGGGAGGTCGCCACGCTCGCGGCCGGCTGCTTCTGGGGCATCGAGGCGGCGTTTCGCCGGGTGGATGGCGTCATTGAGACGGAGGTCGGCTATATCGGCGGCCATCTGCGCAATCCGACCTATGAGCAAGTGTGCACCGACACCACGGGCCATGCGGAAGCCGTGCGCGTCACCTTCGATCCGCGTACCATCAGTTACGACGAGGTGCTCGCCGTTTTCTGGGGCTGCCATGATCCGACGACCCCGAACCGTCAGGGGCCGGATATTGGTTCCCAATACCGCTCGGCGATTTTCACGCACTCGCCGGAGCAGATGAATGTGGCGCTTGCCTCGAAAGAGCGCGCCCAGGCCCGCTTTTCCCGGCCGATCGTCACGGCGGTCGAGGCGGCGGGCCAATGGTGGCGCGCTGAAGAGTATCATCAGCGCTATTTCGAGAAACATGGCGGGGGGCAGTGAATGGCGGCGCGGGATCCCCAGGCGTTTCAGGCCATCACCGTCGAGCGGCAGGGTCCGGTCGATTGGGTGACGCTCAACCGTCCCCAGGCGCTC
Organism: uncultured Alphaproteobacteria bacterium; assembly: GCA_964612085.1. GTDB lineage: Bacteria > Pseudomonadota > Alphaproteobacteria > JAJFIK01 > JAJFIK01 > CAZTCJ01. The sequence goes on along the minus strand of CAZTCJ010000025.1, from coordinate 28,447 downwards.
AATGCGCTCGATGCTGTCATGGTCGAGGAACTGGGCGCCTATTTCCAGGACCGGATCACCGACCATTCCGTGCGCGTCATTGTCCTGCTGGGCGCGGGGCGCGCCTTTTGCGCCGGGCTCGACCTGAAGCAGGGGAACGATCCGGCGGGCCAGGAGGCGGGCCGCTCCACGCCCGCGGAAGGGCTCATCTATCAACGGCGGATCGCCGAAATCGTCATGCGCATGCGCCGCTGCCCCCAGCCCATTATCGCCCTGGTGCACGGGCCCGCCTGCGGCGGCGGTTTCGCCCTGGCGCTCGCGTCCGATATCCGCATCGCAGGGCAAAGCGCGCGCATGAACGCGGCCTTCATCCGCATCGGCCTGGGCGGTTGCGATATCGGGTCGAGCTATTTCCTGCCACGGCTCGTGGGTGTGTCGGTGGCCTCCGAACTCATTTTGACCGGCCGGTTCATCCATGCGGACCGGGCGCTCAGCGTCGGTCTGGTCTCCGAGGTGGTTGAGGACGACAAGCTGGCGCAAGCCGCCCTGCCGTATCTCGACGAGATGCTGACCACCGCGCCGTTGGGCCTGCGCTTGTCCAAGGAATGTCTGAATATGAGCGTGGATGCCTCAAGCCTGGAGGCGGTGATCGCCATGGAAGACCGCAATCAGATCCTCTGCTCACAGACCGATGACGCGCGCGAAGGCGTGGTGGCGTTTCTGGAACGCCGCAGACCGGACTATAAGGATCGTTAGAGCGCGACGCGTTAAATCTGCATCACGCTCGCAGGCCGCGACTGCGGCCCGGCGCCACTGCGCCGCCCCCGCGGAGCCAAGCCCGAAGGGCTTCTGGCGTGAGCGAAAAAACAAGAGCATCGGCCCCAATGGCCAGGGTGGTTCAGATTATTCGCCCGAGGCTCTAGACGGTTATTTCTGGTTTTCCACCCGGTCGATGAAACCGCCCATCTCCCGCAGATAGATCGGCGCGTTGGCCGCTGTCAGATCGTGGCCCAGGCCCGGGATCCGCATGATATCCGCATCCGGCACGAGATCGGCTACATGCTGGCCGCCGCTCACATTGACGAGCCGGTCGTCTTCGCCATGAATAACGAGTGTCGGCACACGGACGGTTTTCAGCAAGGCTTCCCGGCTGCCGGAAGCAACGATGGCCGCCAGTTGGCGGGCATTGGCTTCCTGGGAGTAACTGCGGTCCACTTCCGCCTCGCACAGGGCGCGCAGTTCCGCATCGCCCGCCGGATAGGCCGGGCTGCCGATGCTGCGCCAGAACAGCATCTTGGCGGTGACGCAGGCCTCCCGGTCGGATGGGTCCGGCGGCGGCGCGAACATCATGGCCATGATCTCGTCATCGGCCTGGCCGACCGACGGATCGCCGCTTGTGGACATGATCGAGGTCAGGCTGCGCGCCCGGTTGCCGTGCCGTCCGGCGACGATCTGGGCGATCATGCCGCCCATGGAGAAGCCGGCGATATGGGCCGTATCGATGTCGAGGGCGTCGAGCACGCCGACCGCGTCCTTGGCCATGTCGTTGAGCGTATAGGGGGCCTCCGGGGTGCGCCCGGCGCTATAGTCCTCGATCAGTTTCAAGACATCGGGCACGCCGGAGAATTTCTGGGACAGGCCGCAATCCCGGTTGTCGAAACGGATGACCCGGTAGCCCCGCCCGGCCAGGCCGTCGATCAGCGCCGCATGCCAGTTCAGGAGCTGGCACGTCCAGCCCTGGACCAGCAGCAGCGGATGGCCGTCCTTGGGCCCGGTTTCCACGACTTCGATATCCAAGCCATTGGCTTTGACCTGCGGCATGGCGCGCCTCCCTTGTGTTTTCTCCCCTCCGTCCGGGCCTGGCTGGTGACCATTGTCTCTGAAGCGTTTTTGCCACTCGCCTGATGGGCCCGAGACGCGTAGACTATTTGTCAGCGACTGTGCTGATAGATGTAGTATGCCGCTTAAGCCGCAGCCCTCGCAAGAAGGGCCAGGATCTCCTGGAGCATGCCATGACCTTGAGCGTCGATGTTTACTGGTCGTTCCGCAGCCCCTATTCGTATCTGGCGACGAGCCGGATGGTGGCTTTGGCGAAAGAATACGACGTGGATGTCAGGGTGCGTCCGGTCTATCCGATCGCCGTGCGGATCAAGGACTACTTCAAGACCGTCAATCCTCAGTGGGTCTCTTATCTGCTGACGGATGTCTTCCGTGTCGCGGAGATGGAAGGCATTCCCTTCCATTGGCCCCGGCCGGATCCGGTGGTCATGGATATCGAGACGGGCGAAGTGCCGGAAGAACAGCCTTACATTCACCGGCTGATGCGGCTGGGCGTCCTGGCGGCCGATCACGGTCACGGCCTGGCCTTCGTCGATGAGGTCAGCAAGACGCTGTGGTCCGGCACGGTCGAAAACTGGCACGAGGGCGATCATCTGGCCAAAGCCGCAGCGCGCGCCGGGCTCGATCTGGCCGAGATGGACGCGGCGATCGCGCAGGATCCGGAACGCTTCGATGCAATGATCGCCGAGAACGAACGGGCCCAGCGCAGCGCCGGCCATTGGGGCGTGCCGCTGATGGTGTTCAACAACGAACCGTTTTTCGGGCAGGACCGGATCGACGTGCTTATCTGGCGGATGAAGCAAAACGGCTTGCAGCGCCGGTGAGGTGACGGACGGCCCATGAAGCGCGATCTGAAGGCGATGGCCGGGGCCGAGCATGATCTGTTGATCGTCGGCGGCGGCATTACGGGGGCGTGCATCGCCTGGGACGCGGCGCTCCGGGGTCTGAAGGTCGCGCTTGTCGAGAAGCGGGATTTTTCCTCTGGCACCAGCGCGGGCTCCTCCAAGCTCGTGCATGGCGGTTTGCGCTATCTGCGCAATTTCGAATTCGGGCTGATCCGGGAATCCTTGCGTGAGCGCCGGGTCTGGGAAGTGATCGCGCCCCATCAGGTGGCGCCGCTGGCCTTCCTCCTACCGACGGGCGCGGGCCCCGGCACGGGCCGCATGACCCTCCATGCGGGCTTGACGCTTTACGACCTGCTTTCCTACGACCGGAACGATGTTCCCGACCCGGATAAACGCATGCCGGGGCACCGGTTCGTCAGCGGACGGGATGCGCGCCGCAGGGAACCCGTGCTCGACGGGCTCAAACTGTCGGGCGGCATGCTCTATTACGATTGCCAGATGCTGTCGCCCGAACGGCTGGGGCTTGAGGCCCTGCGCGGCGCGGCGGAGCGCGGCGCCCATGTGGCGAATTATGCAGCGGTCACGGATTTTCTGAAAGACGCGAGCGGCGTTCGCCCGGCGGTCAAGGGCGCGGTCGTCCGGGACGAACTCACTGGCAGCACCTATACCATACGGGCGGCCCTGACCGTCAATGCGGCAGGTCCGTGGGCGGACCGTCTGCTGTCCCTGGCGAGCGAGACCCCGTCCCACACGCTGATCCGGTCCAAGGGTATTCATTTGATCGTCCCGGCACTGACGCGCGGCCATGCCTTGACATTGACCGTGCCGAAATCCCATGGCGGCGGCCATCTGTTCGTTCTGCCCTGGCGGGGCGTGTCGATCATCGGCACGACCGATACTGTCTTCAATGACGATCCGGACGATTTGAGTGTCAGCGAAGCGGATATCGAGAGCTTGCTCGGTGTGCTGAACGCCAGCCTGCCCCAGGCGAAGATGACGCGGGCCCAGGTGCTTCATGCCTATGCGGGCCTGCGCCCCTTGATCGACGAGAGCGGTAAGGGAACGGGCGACTCCTATAATGCCAGCCGCAAATCGGAAGTGGTGGATCATGGGCAAACCGACGGTGTCGACGGGCTTTTGTCCGCCATCGGCGGAAAATGGACCACTACACGCCATGTGGCCGAGCAGGCGGTGACTATGGCTCTCAAGCGGTTGAGCAAGCCGGAGGTTGCCTGCGTCACGGCCACCATGACATTGCCGGCGGGCAGCGTCGGGCGGCTCTCTCAGTTTGCGGAGCATGCCTGCGCGCGCTATCCCGGCTGGACCAAGGCGCAAATCAAGACGTTCGCGCAAGCCTATGGCGCCCGCCTTGACGAGATGATGGGATGTGTGCGCGACGATCCGGCGCTCGGGGACCGTCTGACGGCGGAGCGTGCCCATATCGGGGCGCAGGCCGCTTATGCCGCCACCCATGAAATGGCGCGGACGGTCGAGGATGTGCTGTTCCGCCGCACCGATCTCGGCATGTTCGGCCATCCGGGCCGGGATGTTGTGACGCAAGTGGGCCGGATCATGGGCGAGCGCCTGGGCTGGGACAGCGCGGAGATCGCCCGGCAGACGGATGAGGCGGAGCGTCTCTTTTTCGCCGGGCCAGCCCGATGAGACGGCGCTTTCATGCGGTTGTGAATCCGGTGTCGTCCGGTGGGCGCACGAAAGCCCTGTGGCCGGAGATCGAGCGCCGTCTGGCCCCTCTCGTTTCTGACCTTTCCGTAACGGTTACGGAATATTCAGGTCATGCAACCGCACTCACCCGTGACGCATTAAGACAGGGTGCGGAGGTTGTCATTGCCGTGGGCGGCGACGGCACGCTGAACGAATGCGTCAACGGCTTTTTCGGCGATGATGGCGCCCTTGCCGCGCCCGGTGCCGCGCTCGGCCTGGTGATGAGCGGCACCGGCGGGGATTTCCGCCGCACGCTGGGGTTCGACGGCAGCCTGGACGGCTATCTCAAAGCGATTGTAGAGGGCCAGGACCGGACACTCGATGTGGGCAGGGTGTCGTTCACGGATCATACCGGTGCGCCAGCCACGCGCCATTTCCTCAATATCGCGAGTTTCGGCATTTCCGGCGCCGTCGACCGGGCGGTCAACAAAGCGCGCCTTTCCAAAGTGTTAGGCGGACGCTTCGCGTTTGCCTGGAACAGTTTGGCAACCGCTCTGACGTACAAAAACCAACCTGTCCGGATCGTCATCGATGACAGTTTTGAGACTGTGCACGCGGTTTATGTCACAGCGGTAAGTAACGGTCGTACCTTTGGGGGCGGTATGGCTATTGCGCCGCATGCGGATCCGGCCGATGGCCTTTTTGATGTCGTTATTGTGCACGACATGTCGAAGGTCAAAACGTTAACGGGTATGGGCGCCATCTACCGGGGCGAGCATATCCACGAAAAAAACGTCCGTGTGCTGCGGGGCCGGAGCGTAACGGCGTGCCCCGAGGGTCATGACGAACTGGTGCTGCTCGATATCGACGGGGAGGCGCCGGGGCGTCTGCCCGCCACATTCGATCTGCTGCCCGGTGCCATCACGGTGCGGGCGTAACACCGATCGGGGATTGTCTCACCGGGAGATAGGTCCCCCGGAGAGACGTCCATGACCATCGACCGCAAGACATTGCGTTGGAACGGCTGGGGTCCGGCCGATTATACGGATCCACTGGCGGGCAATATCCCCGCCTGGGAGTGGATGTGCGAAGTGTTGGGGCTGGAGCGCCTGCCCTCGACGCCCGCCAAGGATCTCGGCGAAATCCAACTGCCGCCTTCCAGACTGACCGGACAGCCTTTGACCGATCTGCAAAACGCAATCGGTGCGGATCATGTGCGTCTCGATCCGTATGAACGGGCGTTCCATGCGCGCGGCAAAAGTTATGTGGATCTGCTGGCGCTCAGGGCCGGCAATCTGGCCATGGTGCCCGATGCGGTCGTTTATCCGGGTAACCCGCTTCAGGTGTTCGAGACCCTGCGCTTCGCCGACACCCACGGTTTCAAGGTCATCCCCTTTGGCGGCGGATCGAGCGTGGTCGGCGGCGTCAATGCCGTTGCCCCGGCAGATGCAACAGGAATCCTGACGCTCGACCTGACGCGCATGAACCGTGTCCTGACGGTCGATGAAGAAGCGCTGACGGCCGTGGTGGAAACGGGCATTTACGGCCCGGCGCTCGAAGAGGCGTTGAACAAGCGCGGTTTCACCCTGGGCCATTTCCCCCAGTCCTTTGAGTATTCCACCCTGGGCGGCTGGATCGCGGCGCGCGGCGCGGGCCAGCAGTCAAACCGCTACGGCAAGCCCGAGGATTGGGTGGTAGGCGCCAAGCTCGCCTCGCCCGCAGGCCTGTGGGCGACGGAATGTTTCCCGGCGTCGGCGGCGGGGCCGAGCCTGACCGATCTCGTCATCGGCTCCGAAGGCCGGCTCGGTATTCTGACCGAAGCGACCATCCGTATTCATCCCATTCCGGAAGCCCGCGACTATCGCGGCTTCCTGTTCCGCAGTTTTGCGGAAGGCGCGGCGGCCGTGCGCGCGCTCGCCCAGTCCGATCTGCCCATCGCCATGACGCGCCTGTCGGATGCGGACGAAACCCATTTTCTGCGGGCCTTCTCAAGTCTGGGCCGGAACAAGGACCCGGAGGCCGTCGGTTTTCTGGAGCGCGGCCTTTTGAGCATGCGCAAGTTTCCGGACCGGCCTTGTCTGCTCCTTGTCGGGATTGAGGGCGACAAGGCAACGGTCCAGTGGGCGCGCGAGCGGTCGCGGCAGACCCTGACCAAGCACGCCTGTATCAGCCTGGGGACAAAGCCTGGCGAGCGCTGGTACGAACGCCGGTTCGCGACGCCCTATGCCCGCGATCCCATGCTCGACCGGGGGCTGGGCGTCGATACGCTGGAGACCGCGACCCGCTGGTCCAATCTCATGCATCTCTATACGCAGGTGCGTACCGCCATCAAAGAGGCCATGGCCGAGACTATGCCGTCAAAGGGCGCGCGGGGTCTGGTGCTCGCCCATGTGAGTCATTCCTATGCGGACGGTGCGAGCCTTTACTTCACTTATGTGTTTCCCCGCAACCGCGACAACGAGCGCGAGCAATGGAAGACCATCAAGACGGCGGCGAGCGAAGCCATCGTTGAGCATGGCGGCACCATCAGTCACCACCATGGGGTGGGGACGGATCACGCCAAATGGATGATGGAAGAAAAAGGCCCGGCGGGCATGGGCGTCCTGAAGGCCGTGCGCCATGTGCTCGACCCCCACGGCGTCATGAACCCGAGCAAGCTGCTGCCTGATTAAGAGACTCTAGTCGAAGGCGGTCTTGAGAGCCATCGCGGCGTCCTTGATGGCGGCGCGGGCCGGTTCCACGACCCCGGCCATGGTGTAGAACCCATGGATCAGGTCGTCGTAATTGATGTAAGCAACCTCGACGCCGGCTTCGTCCAATTTGTCCGCATAGGCACGGCCTTCGTCCCGCAAGGGGTCGTACCCGGCGGTGACCACATAGGCGGGCGGCTGCCCTTTGAAACTGTCGGCCAGGAGCGGCGAGACTTTCGGGTCTTTCGGGTTCGTGCCGTCGGGAACATATTGCGCCACGAACCATTCCATGGCGTCCCGCTCCAGCAGATAGCCGGTGGCGAAGGCGGTCATGGACGGGGTGTCGGCCAGGGCTTCCGTGACCGGATAAAACAGCATCTGAAAGCCGATCTTGACCGACGTGCTCTGGGCCATGTGGCAGACCACGGCCGCCAGATTACCACCCGCGGAATCGCCGCCCACGGCAATGCAGCTTGCATCGATGCCCATATCGGCGGCGTTCTCATAGACCCATTTGGTGGCCGCGAAAGCGTCGTCGGCAGCGGCCGGGAACGGATGTTCCGGCGCCAGACGGTAATCGACCGAGACCACCTTGCAGCCGCTGTCATTGGCGAGCAGGCGGCAGAGCGCGTCATGGGTCTCCAGAGTGCCGATGACCCAGCCGCCGCCATGGAAGAAGACGAGAGCGGGTGTCACCGTGGCCGCTGCCACGGGCGTGTAGATCCGCACGGGGATATCCCCGGCCGGGCCGGGCGCCGTCAGATTTTCGGTCTTGCCGATGGGCACGTCCTTGGGGTCGGTGACATCGGACATGGCGGCATAAAAAGCGCGCATCTCGTCCGGCGAGAGCGTGCCGGGCGGCGGCGGCGGATTTTCGGCCAGCATGTCGAGAATGGCCTGAACCTGCGGATGAAGCGTCATGATCGAAGGCGTCCCTCTTGTTTTTCAGCGCGCCATCATGGCGGAGCCGCCCTGCGGCGCGCAAGAGCAGCTTTGCGGATATGCGCGCATCCGGCGAACAGTGCCGGCGAGCACCCGCTCCACGGTGTTCTTGCGCCAGGAGTGTCAATTTTCGGCAAAAATGCGCGGTGGATTACAGGCCTACCCTGTGAACATTTGCCCCAGGGCGACGGCGACGAAGGCGAGCACGCTGAGGGTCCAGACGATCAGGGCGATGGTCCACGCGAAGGCGGCGCGGCGCCGGGGCGGGCCGTTTTCATCCGTCTCCTCGAAATCTTCTGCCTCGGCCAAGGCATGGAGATCGACCGCCGGGTCGAAGCCGACGGCCTGTTTCAAGACGTCTTCGATATCGACGGAATCGCGCAGGTCCGCCGTGAACCGGCCGGGATATTTGCGCTCCAGCGCGCGGTAGAGGTCCACCGAGCCCATGACCGTCAAGAGCGCCTGGGCCGGGCGGCCCGATTCCAGGAGTTCGATCGCCAGAAGGCGCAAGTGCAGCGCCAGAGCCGGTCCGTACCGGTCGGGATTGCGTTTGGCCAGCCCGCGCAGCACCTCCACCGTCCGCCTGACCGGCGCGGCGGCCGACTGGTCCCGCCGGTAGCCCAGGCTCAACGCCAACAGGCCCATCAGCAGCACGAGAAGAAGCACAAGAACCGGATTGAACGCCATCACCCTCGACCTGAAGCCCTGAGATAAGGGTCTCTTTTGCTTACAGGTTTCCCCCTTCCATGCCCCCACGATCCAACGCCTGGCGAGACGCCATGCGGCTGCCGTCCGCCGGATCCCGAGGTCATGCCAAACCCATACCGTATCTTAGCCATCCCCCTGCGCGCGGCAAAGGCCGCGTAAGAGTTGGGTTGCACGGCCCCCTGTCTTTGGTAGTAGAGCATAGTCCGACCCGGCAGGTCGGACTATGCTCTAGGGTCAGGACCCATAAACTGGCGCAAATGCACCGAAATCCATAAGAAAGCCTGGAGAGAGAAAGTATGGCGCGCATTCCCTATGTGGACCCCGATAATGCCCCCGAACCCGTTGCCCAACTGCTCGACGAATTACCCCCGCTCAATGTCTACTTAATGATGGCTCATGCGGAGACCTCGGTCCGCTCGTTCGTCCGTTTGGGGAACGCCATACTCTTCAAGGGCGAATTGGATCCGGTGCTGCGCGAATTGGCGATCTTGCGTGTTGCACACTTGTCTGGGGCCGCCTACGAGATCCATCATCATGAAAAAGTAGCCGCGCAGCTTGAAATTCCCCGGCGCAAGGTCGAGGCGGTGGCCCGGGGCGGCGACGCCAAGATCTTCACGGATCTGGAGCGCCAGGTTCTGCGGTTCACAGACGATGTCGTGCGCAATATCCGCGCGGGCGACGCCACTTTCCTGCCGCTTGCGCAAACCATGAGCCGCCGGTCGTTGCAGGAACTCGTTCTGACCATCGGCTATTACATGATGGTCGCGCGCTTTCTGGAGACTTTTGACGTCGATATCGAAGAGGACGACACCGCCAGCCTCGATCTACTCCGATCCAACGAGCACAGTATTCCGTAACGCCTCGCGCACAGGAGAGACGCCATGCCCACCGATACCCCCATCATCCTGCACCAGTATGACGCCTCTCCTTACTCCGAAAAAGTCCGGCTCGTCCTGGGGCTGAAGGATCTGGCATGGCGCTCCGTCGACATTCCGGTGATGATGCCCAAGCCCGACCTGATGCCTCTGACCGGTGGCTACCGCAAGACACCGGTGATGCAGATCGGCGCGGATATTTATTGCGACACCTCCATGATCATCCGGGAAATCGAGCGGCGTTATCCTCAGCCCACCCTGTTTCCGGCGGGCAGCGAGGGCGTCTGCTGGGGCATGAGCAAATGGACCGATGCGCCGGTCTTTCAGGCGACGGTGGCGATCATTTTCGGCAATCTGGCCGATAAGGTGCCCGAATCCTTTCTTAAGGACCGGCAGGCCTTCGCGGGCGCGCGCTTCGATGTGGAGACCATGAAGACCGCCGCACCCCTCATGCTCGATCATTACCGGGCCTATGCGGACTGGTTGGAGTGTCAGCTCAAGGGCGGCCAGCCGTTCCTGCTTGGAGCATCGCCCAGCCTGTCGGATCTGAGCGCCTATATGAACATCTGGTTCCTGCGCGGAGCGTTTCCGCCGGCCGCCACGCTGCTTGACGAGTTTCCGAAAGTGACCGCATGGGCCGACCGTGTCGCCGCGATCGGTCATGGTCAGCGTACGGATATCACCGCTCAGGCGGCGCTCGACGAGGCGCGCGCGGCCTATTCGTCGAGCCATGAGGCGGCCGACCCTTACGATCCCAACGGCCGCAAGCCGGGCGACACGGTGACGGTCACGCCGGACGATTCGGGCCGCGTGCCGGTGACGGGGCCGCTCGTGTGTTCCTCCGCCCAGCATATCGCCATCCGCCATCATCACGAACGGGTGGGCGATGTGGTGCTGCATTTTCCGCGTGCGGGCTTTCTGGTGACGCCCGCCTAGCGTCCTGGTCCTAAAGCCGGAGCGTGCCGGAGTTGATCTGGTCGTACAGCGCAGCGTCGAGCGGCTGATAAGTGTTGGCGGCATCGTCGCGCAGATAAAGCGGGTCGGCGATGCGGGCGGGATCGAACCCGTCCTTCACCAGATCGACCTTGCGGTGTTTGAAAGTGCCGGTGGTCTCGATCTGCGGCTGGATGCGCAGGAACAGCGGCCGGGCATAGACCGGCAATTCCTTTTGCAGATGGCTGTATAGGGCGTCCAGGTCCAATTCGTCCGCAAGCACGATGGCCGCCATGCCCGCCCGCCCGTCCGCACCCGGAACGGCGACGCCATAGACATTCACCTCGCTGATGCCGGGATAGACGGAGATGGCTTCGGCCACCTCCGATGTGGCCACGTTCTCGCCTTTCCAGCGGAAGGTGTCGCCGATCCGGTCCACGAAATAGAAATAATTTTCCGTGTCCCGGCGCATCAGATCGCCCGTGCGGAAATAGGCATCGCCCTTCTCGAACACGTCGTGCAGGATCTTCTTTTCCGTGGCTTCCTGGTTGGAATAGCCTTCGAACCGGGCACGCGGCAGGTCGGAGCTGATGCGGCCCACCGCTTCGCCTACTTCGCCGGGCGCGCATGGAATGCACAGCCCGTCCGGGCCGCGCACGGGCTCTTCGCGTTCGATATCGAAGCGCACCAGTTCGACCGGGATCGTCTTCCTGGCATACCAGGGCACGCGGCCGACCGAGCCTTCCCGGCCGTCCACATTGATGAGCGTGACATTGCCTTCCGTCGAGCCGTAGAACTCCACGATGCGCGGCAGGGCGAAACGGGTCTTGAAGTCGTTCCAGATGTCCGGACGCAGACCGTTCCCCACCACGCAGCGGATCCTGTGCGACGTTTCCCGGGGGTGGGTGGGCGTATTCAGGAGATAGCGGCACAGTTCACCGATATATTGGAACATGGTCGCGTCATGAGTGATGCAGTCGTCCCAGAACTGGCTGACCGAGAATTTCCGCTTCAGGATGATCGAGCCGCCGACGGACAGCATCTGGCCCACGGCCAGAACGCCGCCCGCGGAATGATAGAGCGGCAGAACCAGATACATGCGGTCGTCCGAACTGGCACCGGAGGAAGCTGCGAATCCGTGGGCGCCGGAATAAAACCGCATATGGGAGAACTTCGCGGCCTTGGGCAGGCCCGTGGTGCCGCTGGTATAGATGTAGAAACAAATATCGGCGCCTGTGAGCCCTGTCCGGTCCGCCGGTCCGAAGGCGCGGTCTCCATGCGCGTGCAAGGCGCTGCTCAGGTCCTCCGTGCCCGGCACGTTGCCGTGGCAGCTCCAGACGGTCAGCGGCTCTTTGAGCAGGTCCGTGGCCGTCTCGTAATGGGCGCCAAGCTCCTCGCCCAGAATGAGGTGTTTGGCGCCTGAAATATTCAGGGAATGGGCCAGCGCCGTGCCTTTCTGATTGGTGTTGATCAGGGCCGTGACGGCGCCGATCTTGGCAAGCCCCAGACAGGCGAACAGATAGTCCGCCCGGTTTTCCATCAGCAGCGCCACGGTATCGCCCAGACCGATGCCCTGGGAGACGGCCCAGGCCGCATAGCGGTCACCCGCCTCATTGTACTGTTTGTAGGTGTAGGTTTCGCCGTCGCTCAGGATCGCGGTCGCGTCCGGTGTCTCGCGGGCCCAGCGTTCCACCAGATCCGCCATGGTCTCGGTCATGTCCGGGTTGACATGGGCCAAGCGTTTCTTGACCCGGAGCAAAACGGTCAAGGTCGTCCAGTCCCGCCGTATCCGGTCGATCAGGCTCATACCCTTGCTCCCATGGCTTTATTAGGTGGAGAGTGTGGACCGTGCCGTGCGAGCATAAAAAGCAGCCGCGTATAATCAAGACAACGCGACAAGGACACGCATTTGTTAACGGATCGCAAGCGGCATAGAGAAATCGATCATGCACGGAAGAGCCGATATGCAAGACCAGGATTGTCCGGAACTGGATGTGACGGGGTTGCGCTGCCCGCTGCCTGTTCTCAAAGCGCGTGGTTTTTTTCTCCGATTCGCGCCCGGGACCCGCGTGCGCGTGCGGGCGGACGACCCCCTCGCCCGCATCGATCTGCCCGATCTCTGCCAGCGGGAAGGCCACGGCGTGATCTCCGAGCGCCTTGACGGGCCGGTGATTGTTTTCGACATCACAATCGGACCGGTTGAGCAGGCGGGATGACCCTGCCCGGCGCCTCCGTTAGACTGCACCCACTGATTCCTTCGCTCCGGTTTCCCCCAACCCCCCTGAAAACCGGGGCAGCCCACGCCAAAAAGACGGAAGGATACCCACATGGACAAGCGTGAAATCGTCCTGTGCGCGCCGCTCAGGACCGCCATCGGCACCTATAACGGCAGCCTGAAGACCACGCCCGCGACCCAGTTGGGCGCGACCGCCATCAAGGCCGTGCTCGAGCACAGCGGTCTCGACCCCGCCAAGCTCGGCGGCGTGGTCATGGGCAATGTCATTCAGGCCGGCAACAAGATGAACCCGGCCCGCCAGGCCGCCGTCCATGGGGACGTGCCCGTGGAGATTCCGGCGCTGACCGTGAACCGGGTCTGCGGTTCCGGCGCCCAGGCCGTCGCCACGGCGGCTGCCGAGATCTGGACCGGCTATGAGGATGCGATGATCGCGGGCGGCATGGAGAACATGGACATGGCGCCCTATCTGGTGCCCGGCGGACGCTGGGGCAACCGCATGGGCCATGCCCAGATGCTCGACTCCATGCTTTACGACGGTCTGAACGATGCCTTCTCCCAGGAACATTCCGGCTGGCACACGGAGGATCTGGCCGAGAAGTTCCAGGTCTCCCGCGACGAGCAGGACCAATGGGCCGCGCGCAGCCAGCAGCGCTTTTCCGCCGCCCAGGCCGACGGCAAGTTCAAGGACGAGATCGCACCCGTCGAAGTCAAAGGCCGTAAGGGCCCGGAGGTTTTCGACACGGACGAACACAACCGCGCCGACACGACCCTCGAGACCCTGGGCAAGCTGCGGCCTGCCTTCCGCAAGGACGGCACCATCACGGCCGGGAACGCGCCGGGCCTCAACAGCGGGGCGGCGGCCATGATCGTGGCCGAACGGGGCTGGGCGGAATCGAACGGCCTGACGCCGGTGGCGCGCCTGGCGGGCTACGGCGTCGGCGCCGTGGAGCCCGGCATGTTCGGCATCGGTCCGGTGCCCGCCGTCCGCCAACTGATGAGCCGGGTGGGCTGGGCCGTCCAGGATATCGACCGTATCGAGATCAACGAGGCCTTCGCCGCCATCGCCATCGCGGTGACCCGCGAACTGGGGCTCGATCCGGAAAAGGTCAATGTGGAAGGCGGGGCCATCGCCCATGGCCACCCGATCGGCGCGACCGGCGCGGTGCTCACCGTGCGCCTGCTCCATTCCATGAAGCGGGACGGCCTGAAACGCGGGATCGCCACGGCCTGCATCGGCGGCGGCCAGGGCATCGCGCTGGGCCTTGAGATGCTTTGAAGAGTGTCCTGATATGAGGTAACCGGTTAAAGCGCGGGGCTTCCAGGCTCCGCGCTTTTCTTGTGAACACGGAGCATGCGCTGCACACGCCCTTCGCGGGCAGCTGGTCCGATTTTTTAAGGTAAATCCTTCAGTCTTGCCGCGTTTGCGGCGGCCCCGGCCCCTGCTAGAGTAGCGACAGGGATTGAATAACCAGGGTGAGGTTGGGGTTATGCTCAAGGCATTGCGCGGCCGGTTGGCCGGACTGGGATTATGCGCCGCTTTGGCGCTTGGGGCGGCGGTTTGCGGACCTGTAAGCGCCCAAGAGCCGGAAAAAGCGCCCAATCCGCTGGCTGGGCTGAAGGCCCGGCTGGTCGGCCCAGCCTTCACCTCGGGCCGGATTTCCGATTTCGCCTTCCATCCCACGGACCGGCACGATTTCTTCGTGGGTACCGCGTCGGGCGGCCTGTGGCACACCACCGACAGCGGCACCACCTGGACGCCGGTATTCGACGACCAAGGCAGCTACGCCATCGGCGCGCTGGCCCGCAACCCTGAGAATCCCAACGAGATCTGGGCCGGCACCGGCGAGAACAATGCCCAGCGGTCGGTGGCCTATGGCGACGGCCTTTACCGCTCCCTCGACGGCGGCAAGAGCTGGACCAAGATGGGGCTGGAGAACTCCGGCCATATCAGCCAGATCGAACTCGATCCCGAGACCGGCGGTATATTGGTGGCCGCTCAAGGCCCCCTTTGGAGCGGCGGCGGCGACCGGGGGCTTTACCGCTCCACTGACGCGGGCGAGAGCTGGGAGCGCATCCTGGAGGTGGATGAATATACCGGCGTCAACGAATTCGTCGTTCACCCCGGCGCCCTGAACGAGATCGTGGCCTCCAGCTATCAGCGCCACCGCCATGTCTGGACCCTGATCAATGGCGGGCCGGGCAGCGGTATCTGGAAGACCCGCGACGGCGGCGCCAACTGGGAGCGGGTGACGGCGGGCCTGCCGTCCGGTCCCATGGGCCGGATCGGCCTGGCGAGCGCGCCGTCCAATCCGGAGATCATCTACGCCATTATCGAGGGCATGCCCGAGGAGCAGGGCGTCTACCGCTCGACCGATTTCGGCGAGACCTGGGAGAAGCGCTCCAGCCACATGACCACGAGCCCTCAGTACTACAATGAATTGGCGGTGGACCCGAACGATCCGGACCGGGTCTATTCCATGGACACTTTCACCAATGTGTCCGAGGACGGCGGCAAGACATGGGAACGCGTCGGCATCAATCACCGCCATGTGGACGACCACGCCATGTGGATCGACCCGGACAATTCCGATCATATTTGGATCGGCGGCGATGGCGGCGTTTACGAGACCTGGAACCGGGGCCAGACCTGGCGGCACATCCAGAATCTGCCGCTCGTGCAGTTCTACCGCATCGAGCCGGACGAGGATAAGCCGTTCTACAATGTCTATGGCGGTACCCAGGACAACAATTCCATGGGCGGACCGTCGCGCACGCGCTTCATCGACGGTATCGCCAGCGCCGACTGGACCATCGTTCTGGGCGGGGACGGTTACAAGCCGCAGATCGATCCGACCAATCCCGATATCGTTTACGCTCAGTATCAATATGGCGGTCTGGCGCGCTACGACCGGCGCACGGGCGAACGGGTCTTCATCACGCCCCAGCCCGCGAGCGGAGAGAACGCTTACAAATGGAACTGGAACACGCCGCTTTTGATCAGCCCGCACAATCCGAAACGGATTTACTACGCGGCGGAAAAGGTCTTCCAGTCCGACGACCGGGGCGATTCCTGGCGGGCCATCAGCCCCGACATCACCCGCCAGCTCGACCGCAATGCGCTCGACGTCATGGGCCGGGTGTGGAGCGTCGATGCCATCGCCAAGAACGACTCCACCTCGATCTATGGCGCGGCCATTGCCTTGGACGAAAGTCCGCTCAAAGAAGGCTTGATCTATGTGGGCTCCGACGACGGGCTCATTCACGTCACGGAAGACGGCGGGGAGACCTGGCGCAAGACCGAGACTTTCCCCACCGTGCCGGACCAGTCCCTGGTGGAGGACATCATTGCCTCCGTACACGATGAAAACGTGGCCTATGCGGTCTTCGACAACCACAAGCGCGGCGACTACAAGCCCTATGTGCTGAAGACTATCGACAAGGGCCGGACCTGGACGTCGATCACCGGCGATCTGCCGGACTGGGGATCGGCCCACACCATTGCCCAGGATCATGTGGACCCGGATCTGTTGTTCGTGGGCACGGAGTTCGGGCTTTTCGTCTCCCAGGAAGGCGGCGGTGTCTGGCACCGCATGAAAAACGGCCTGCCCACCATCGCCGTGCGGGATCTGGAGATCCAGCGGCGGGAAAACGATCTCATCATCGGCACGTTCGGGCGCGGCATTTACATCGTGGATGATTACACGCCCCTGCGCACGGCTGCGGCGGATCTGGAAACGGCGGAAGCCACCCTGCTGTCGGTGAAGGATCCTTTGCTTTACATCGTGGCGAGCCGCTGGGGCTATCCGCCCCACGGTTCCCAGGGGGATAATTTCTACACGGCGGAAAATCCGCCCTATGGCGCGGTGTTCCGCTACTATCTGCGGGACGGTTATAAGAGCTTGCGCGATAGCCGCCTGGCGGAGGAAGCCGACCGGCGGAAAGAGGGCGGCGACAACCCCTATCCGTCCTGGGACGATCTGCGCGCCGAAGACCGGGAAGACGATCCGGCGATTATCCTGACCGTGACCAATGGGGATGGCGAGGTAGTCCGCCGCATGACCGGTCCGGCCCGCAAAGGGCTCCACCAGGTCGCCTGGGATCTGCGCTGGCCCGCGCCCAATCCCATTGAACTCGCCTCAGGCGGTCCGCGCGCGCCCTGGGCCTCCGCGCCCCAAGGCCCGCTCGCCCTGCCGGGCACCTATACGGTCTCGCTGGCCAAGCGCGGACGCGGCGAAACGGTGCCGCTGGGCGCGCCACAAAGCTTCACGGTGAAGGCTCTGCCGAGCGAGGAGGCCACGCGCGACCGGCCGGGACTGCTCACTTTCCAGCAGAAGACGGCCGAGCTGCAACGGGCGGTGCTGGGGGCTGCGGAAGCGTATTCGGCCATGGGCGAGCGCGTCGCTTATCTGAATCAGGCCGCGCTGGAGACGCCGGGTGTCACCGAGGCGCAGCGCGAAGCCCTTGCCGGTCTGGAAGACCGTCTCTACACGGTCGGCTTGGCGCTCAATGGCGACCGGACGATCCGCTCGCGCAACGAGCCCGCGCCCTGGTCGATCCGCCAGCGGGTCGGCAGCATTGTCGGCGGCCACTGGAACGCCCAGGCGCCGGTCACGGGTCTGCACCGGCGCGCTTACGACATCGCGGCGGCGGAGTTCGAGACGGCCCTTGAGGATCTCAAGGCGATCTCGGCCGATCTGGTCGCGCTCGAAGCCCAGTTCGAAGCCGCAGGCGCGCCTTGGACGCCCGGCCGTTTGCCCGACTGGCAAAAGCCGTCCGGCCGGTAGGGGTATAACGGATACTGATGGTTGCGTGTACGAGACCGTGGAGTAACGGACCGGGATGGGCGCGATGAGGGCGCGCATCCTGCTGCGGAAGATCCATCATTGGGCGTCTGTTTTCATTGCCGTGCCGCTGATCATCACCATCGGTACGGGCATCCTCCTGATGCTGAAAAAAGACGTAGACTGGATCCAGCCGCCGTCTCAAAAAGGCGTTGAGCGGACCGTTATTCCGGTGGCGCGGTTTGAAACCCTGTTCGAGGCCGCCAAATCCGTGCCGCAGGCGGGCATCGACCATTGGACCGATCTCAGCCGCGTGGACGTGAAACCCGGCTCCGGCATGGTCAAGTTCGTCTCGGCCACCAATTGGGAAGTCCAGGTCGATACCCATACGGCGGACGTGCTGCAGGTGGCCTATCGCCGCTCGGACATTATCGAAGCGATCCATGACGGTTCGTTCTTCACGTCCTGGACCAAGCATTATGTTTTCCTGCCATCCGCCGTTATCCTGTTCGTCATGTGGGCGACGGGTCTCTATCTCTTTGCGCTGCCCCATTTGAAACGCCGGGAGAAGCGAAAGACCCGCGACGCCAGGACGCGGTCTTGAGGGGCGTTCGAGACGATCACGGCCCCTTCACGGATAGTTTGATTGCGGGCTTGGCCGCGATCCTCATGTCGGTCACAACAGAGGCGCGCACCCGCGCCGGTCAAAGAGGGAGGCTGACATGAAACAGGTCACACGGTTCGCTATTCCGATTTTGAGTGTCTTCATCGCGTTTGTCTTCGTGCAATCGCTGTTCTTCAAATTTGCTGATGCGCCCGAGACCCAGCATATCTTCGGCACGCTCGATGACTGGGCCGGCGGTTTCGGCGCCCGGGGACTGTTCGCGCCGACAGGTCTCTTCAGCCAATATGTGGTGGGCTCCATCGAATTGGTGGCGTCGATCCTGCTGATCCTGGGCCTGTTCGGCGCGGGGATGCGCCTGTTGTCGGCGCTCGGTGCGTTCGCCGCGCTCGCCGTGATCACCGGCGCGGTCTATTTCCACACCAGCACGCCGCTCGGCATCGAGGTTCAGGGCGATGGCGGCACCTTGTTCTTCATGGCCTGCGGTGTCTGGCTCTCCGCACTCATCATTCTGATTGCCCGCTGCGGCGCTTTGGGCCGGATCGGGCGGCTCTTCAGGCCATAACTTACTCGGCCTTCCGCAGGCGGTAGATCGCGGCGTCGATGTCGGACGAAAAGAAAATATCGCCTGACTCCGCTACCGCGACGCCCGTGAGCAGATTGACCGGCGGGGCGTTTGATGCACCCGGCAGGCCCATGGGCAGGTCGCCCGCGATGGGGGTGATGCTGCCCGTTTCCGGATCGATCCGGACGATCCGCTGCGCCCCCACTTCCGCCAGGACGATGCTGCCGTCCGTATCCAGATCGAATCCTTCCGGCAGGTCGAGACCGGCCGCGATCTCCGTGCGCGCGCCCGTGGCGAGGTCGATGCGCGATAATGCGCCGGACACGGACTCCGTGACATAGACGGTTGTCTCATCCATACGCACAAGGCCGACCGGACCGGCAAGGCCGCCGGCGATTTCCTCACGTGTGGCCAGGTCTTCTCCGCTGGCACGCACGAGCGCGCCGCCCAGGAAATCGAGGAACAGGATGCCGCCGCCATCGGGCACCGTATCGGCGATGGCGCCGAAACCATGATGCAGGCCCGCGCTTTCTTCCGTCGCCAGATCGATCCGCTGGGCGCTGAGGGACGCGAAGCTCGTCAGAACCAGGGCATCGTCCGACGCGCCGATCCACAGTGGATAGTCGAGTTCATCCGACCACATGCGCAACACGTCGCTGACCGCACCGGTTTCCACATCGACTTTTCTCAGCGAGAAGATATCGGAGACATACAGCGTTTCGCGCCCGTCCTTGTCCACAAGGGCGATGTCGACGGGCGTGGCCAGGGGATAGGAGATGACTTCACGGGTCTCGCCCGTCTCCGTGTTTACTTCCCACACGGCATTGTCCGCCATGATGGTCAGGAACAGCCGGTCGTCGGCCGAGAAAGCCAGATTGTCGATGGCCGTCGGCACGGTGGCGATCACGGTCCGCTCGCCCGTTTCTATGTCTACACGGACGACTTCACCACGCGCGGTATCGACGGCGTAAAGCTCGCCCTTGCTGTTGAAATTGACTGCCGCCGGGATTTGAAAGCCTTCCGCCACCGTCTCCAGCGTGGCGGCGTCCACATCGACGCGCACCACCTGGCCCTTGAACCATAAGGGGCCGTAGAGCTTGCCGTCCGGGCCGAAATCGAAGCCGTTGAGCCCGCCCATGCCTTCCATGATCTTGCGCGGTTCGCTCTCGCCTGACAGGTCCAGCTCGTAGAGCGCATCGCCCGCGAACACCTGGGTGAAGAACACCCGTCCATCGGTTGCGAAGGCCAGCGAGTTGGCGCCGGGATAGCCGTCCGCCAACAGACGGAGTTCGCCTGCCGGGGTCAAGGCGTAGACCTTGCCTTCGGAAAAGGCCGTCCAGACGAGTGTACCGTCCGGACCCTGTTCAATATCGTCGGCCATACCGTGGGGCGGCGGGATAAAGACGGAGGACGCACCCGTCTCCGGATCGACCTCGTAGATCGCGCTGCCCACCACGCTGCCCACGAGCAAGCGGCCTTCCGCGTCGAAGGTCAGGCCGTGAATGCCGTGAAACGGCGCGCCGGGCACCAGGGTTTCCAAGGTGTAAGGTGGTATCTGCGGCGTCACCGGCTCGGAGGCATCCGGGGATGCTTCAGGGGGCGGCGTGGCCGTCGTCTGGAGATCGGGCGCGGGAGTGGCCTCGGCGGCCTTGTCTTCCCGCACTTCGTCGCCGCAAGCGGTCAGAAGCGCGAACCCCGCCAGCAGGGCGAAGCACGCGGTTGTCGTGCGCAGACCATGGGTCATGTGGAATCCTCCCTCTCATGCTTTTGCTTTGAGCAAAGCCTAGCGGAAGGCGGGCTGTGTGGCGAGAGATACGGCGCTTACGCCAGGGCCTGGTCGAGATCGGCGAGCAGGTCGTCGCCGTCCTCGATGCCGACGGACAGCCGGATCAGCCCGTCATCGATGCCTAATTCCTTGCGCCGGTCCGTCGGGATCGAGGCATGGGTCATGATGCCCGGATGCTCGATCAGGCTTTCCACGCCGCCCAGGGACTCCGCGAGGGTGAAAAGCTGCACCCGTTCGAGCGCGCTGCGGGCGGGCGCAAGACCGTCCTTCAGAACGAAGGAGATGATGCCGCCGAAGCCGTTCATCTGGCGCTGGGCCAGGGCGTGCTGGGGGTGGCTGGTCAGGCCCGGATAATAAACGCGCGCGACTTTCGGATGGAACTCCAGCCACTGGGCGAGTTTCAGCGCGTTCTCGCAATGGCGCTCCATGCGCAAGGCGAGGGTCTTCAGCCCCCGGAGCGCCAGGAAGGAGTCGAACGGCCCTTGCACCGCGCCGACCGCGTTCTGCAGGAAGGTCAGGTCCTCCGCGAGCATCTCATTACCGCCCGCGACAAGCACGCCGCCCACCATGTCCGAATGGCCGTTGAGGAATTTGGTCGCCGAATGCATGACCACATCCACGCCGAAATCGAGCGGGCGCTGAACGTAAGGAGAGGCGAACGTGTTGTCGCAGCCCACCAGAATGCCGCGCGCCTTCGCAATGGCCGTCACGGCTTCCAGATTCACCAGTTTCAGCATGGGATTGGTCGGCGTCTCGATCCAGATCAGTTTCGTCTCCGGGCGGATGGCCGCTTCCACGCGGGCCGTGTCGCTCATATCCACGAAACTGAAATCGAGATTGGCGGAGCGCCGCCGCACCCGTTCGAACAGCCGGTAGGTTCCTCCGTAGACGTCGTCCATGACGATGACATGAGAGCCCGCATCGAGCGCATCGAGCAGGGTGGCGATGGCCGACATGCCGGAGGCGAAGGCAAAACCGCGCTTACCGTTTTCCAGATCCGCGATGCAGCGCTCATAAGCGAAGCGGGTGGGATTGTGGGAGCGGGAATACTCGAACCCCTTGTGTTCGCCGGGGCTGATCTGGGCGTAGGTGGAGGTGGCGTAGATCGGCGGCATCACCGCGCCGGTGGTGGGGTCTGGCTCCTGGCCGGCGTGAATCGTCCGTGTGGCGAAGGCCGCGCGGTTGCGGCGGAGAGGATCGGCCATGGTCAGTCCCTTCCCGGCAGAATGCGGTTATTGAATCTTGCGGCGCAGATAGTTGAGGAAATCCATGCGCGTGATGAGGCCCTGAAACTTGCCGTCCTTGAGCACGATGGCCACATAGCCCTTGGCGAAAATCGGCAGCAGCGTGCCCATGGACTCGCGCGCGTCGATGGTCTCGATCCGGTAGGTCATGGCGCTGCGCACGGGCTCGCGGAAGCGTTTCTCGTCGCGCACCACGGAAAACAGAATATCTTCCTCGTCGATCAGGCCGATCACATCGCCTTCTTCCGTCAGCACGGGAAGTTGCGAAATGTCGTAAAGCTTCATGCGGCTCAAGGCGGTGAGCAGCATATCGTCCGGGCTCACCGTAACGGTCGCCCGGTCGTCATGGCGCCGGGAGATCAGGTCGCGCAGGTCCCCGCAAGACTCCCGTTTGATGTACCCCTGGTCCAGCATCCAATAGTCGTTGAACATCTTGGACAGATATTTGTTGCCGCTGTCGCAGATGAAGGTGACCACCCGCTTCGGCTCCGTCTGTTCCCGGCAATAGCGCAGGGCCGCGGCGATCAGCGTGCCGGAAGAGGAGCCCGCCAGCAGCCCTTCCTTGCGCAGGATCTCGCGGGCCACGATCAATGCTTCCGCGTCCGGAATGGTGTAGGCTTTCTTCACATGGGAGAGGTCGGAGACTGGCGGAATGAAATCCTCGCCGATGCCTTCCACGATCCAGGATCCCACCTCGTTCAGGATTTCGCCCGTCTCGATGTAATGGGCGAGGATCGAGCCTTCGGGATCCGCCAGCACCATTTCGATATTCGGGTCGACCGAATGGAAGAAGCGCCCGAGCCCCGTGATCGTGCCGCCCGAGCCGACGCCGCAGACCATGGCATCAAGCTTGTGGTTCATCTGTTCCCAGATTTCCGGGCCCGTGGTCGTCTCATGGGCCTTGGGGTTGGCGTCGTTGCCGAACTGGTTGACGAAAAAGCCGCCGGTTTCCTTGGCGATCCGTTCGGCCACGTCCTGATAATATTCCGGATGCCCCTTGTTCACGTCGGAGCGGGTCATGCGGACTTCCGCGCCCAAGGCCTTCAGGTGCCAGATTTTCTCCTGAGCCATCTTGTCGGGCACGACGATGATCAGCCTGTAGCCTTTTTGCGCGGCGACGAGCGCCAGGCCGAGGCCGGTATTGCCCGCGGTCGCCTCGACGATGGTGCCGCCGGGTTTCAATGCGCCGTCGGCTTCGGCCTGTTCGATCATGGTGCGGCCGATCCGGTCCTTGATGGAGCCGGTGGGGTTCTGGCTTTCGAGCTTCAGGAAAAGCTCGCACGGGCCGGTGTCCAGATGGCACACCTTGACCAAGGGCGTGTTGCCGATGGCGTCCATGGCCGAGTCATAGACCGGCGCGGAAATGGGCTGTGTCGCTGACATGGGTCCACCCTCTTCATACGGGTTTTGGTTGTCCGGGCGTTGGCTTTTGCATCACGAAAAGCGCGGGTCCGACTCGTGATTTTGGCCGGATGGTTGCTGAAAAACGCAAGCACCACAAGCAAGAAGACGCCGCCTCCGAACGCGTTGGCGTGACCGGCCGGGGCTCGCGCCGCGTGAGTTTGCCGCGCGGCTTTACTTTTTCTATTTTACGGGGTTTATTTGGGAAATTATACAGCCGATCCGGGCCCGCAGCGGTCTGGAAACAGATGGGCTGTATGGTCTGGCTGGCCGGCGGATGGCGGATATCCGCACGCGCCAAGGCGTCCGGCCTTTCCGTCGGACCAAGATCGAACAGGGATTGGACCATGAGTACTGTGCACGCCGCTGCGCAAACCGGTCAGGCGTCCGGCCGGGGCCGGGTTTTCGACTGCATTACACAGACGATCGGCTATACGCCCATGGTGCGCATGAAGCGCCTGCCGCCGGCCTATGACGTCAAGGCGGATGTGCTGTTCAAGCTGGAATTCTTCAATCCGGTCTCCAGCGTGAAGGACCGGATCGGCGTTTCCATGATCGAGTCCCTGGAAGCCCAGGGCCGGATTACGCCGGACACGGTGCTGATCGAGCCGACCTCGGGCAATACGGGGATCGCCCTTGCTTTCGTGGCGGCGGCGAAAGGCTACCGGCTGATCCTGGTGATGCCGGAAAACAGCTCCATCGAGCGGCGCAAGATGCTGACCCTGATGGGCGCGGAACTGGAACTGACGCCGGCGGAAAAAGGCATGAACGGCGCCGTTGCCCGGGCGCGCGAACTGCTTGAGACCATCCCCGGCGCGCTGATGCCGCAGCAGTTCGAGCATCCGGCCAATCCCTCGATCCACTGCGCGACCACGGCCCAGGAGATCTGGGACGACACGGACGGCGCCGTGGACGCGTTGATTTCCGGCGTCGGCACCGGGGGCACGCTGACCGGCGTCGCCCAGGCGCTCAAGGCCCGCAAGCAGGGCTTCAAGGTGTTCGCGGTCGAACCGGAAGACAGCCCCGTGCTGTCCGGCGGGCGGCCCGGCCCCCACAAGATCGAAGGCATCGGCGCGGGCTTCGTGCCCGGCGTGCTCGATACGGATCTGATCGACGAGGTGGTGACCATCGGCAATGAGACGGCTCTCGACATGGCCCGCAAGGCCGCGCGCATGGAAGGCATTCCGTGCGGCATCTCTTCCGGCGCGGCCATCGCGGCGGCGCTCGAAGTGGGGGCGCGGCCCGAGATGGAGGGCAAGCAGATCGCCGTGATCATCCCGTCTTTCGCGGAGCGCTATCTGTCCACGGCCCTGTTCGAAGGCTTGTAAGGCTGGGGCCGTAAGGTTATTCACAAGTTTGAGTTGGAAAATAGGGGCTGATCCGGTAGGGTGAAAAGCCTCGGTTCGGTCAAGAGAGTGTGTCATGTGGGATAAGCTGTTTCACGATCACCCGCGCAGTGTCGGGGAAACCTATTGGCAGCATTTCTGCCATGCCGGATCTTTCGGTATCCGGATGATCGGTGCCGGTTTCGCTTGTCTGATCCATGGGGTGCTGCCGTTCCTGTTCGTCAAGACCGGCAGCAAGGCCATTCAGGATCTGCATGTGCGCATGGTGACCCACCGCAAGCGCCAGCCTGCCGCGCAACCGGACTCGGCCCAGCCCTACCCGGAAGGCTATTACGACTACGTGATCTGAGCGCTAAACGATCTCGTCCGTGCCGATCCGTTTGACGCCGGGGCATTCGCCGCGCACCAGACGGCTGACGAAATCGATATGCAGCCGCAGGTGATAAAGATCGTCCGTATAGGCCAGCGGCACTTTGATCTCGCCCACTTCCGCCTGAAGCTCCTCAAGGGCGTGCACGACCCTTTTGCGCTGCTCGTCGCTGGTGGCGGTGCGGCCGATGGTTTCCAGGTCCCGTAGATCCTCGTACCAGCGATAGATCCGCCGGCGCACCTGCCAGCGATAGGCGGGCGGCGCCATGCGTCCGAGGGGGATCATGATGGTGATGAGCGGAATAATCAGCACCCAGAGGCGTTCCACCATATTGGCGGCCCAGAACGGCAGATAACGGCGCAGGAAGCTCGGCCCCCGCTCGAAATAGCGCCGGGCTTCCTCCGCCAGCGGCAGTTCCAGATAGTCCTTGGACGGAAAGGCGCCCGAGCGGCCGAACACGCGCTCCCGGCCATGGAGTTTGGTCGCCACGTCGAGCACCAGGGAGACGAGGGCCGGGTGCAGATCGGCCTGGGCGATCAGCGTGGTCGCGGGCGCCAGCAGATCCGTGTCTTCAGCAGGCACGTTGCGCACCAGATCGAGGGAGCCCTTGGGCACGTCCACCACGGACAGATAGGGGAACTGACGGGCGAAAGCTGGCGCGCGCTCCAGCCGGGCGAGCGCCATGTCCGGATCTTCCAAAAGGTCGCGCACGGCCCCGGTGCTGGCCGCCGTGATGAACATGGCCGCATCGACCGCGCCGCCGCGCAGCTTGTCCGCCGCCACCGCGCCGCTCGCCGGGTCGAGCGCGATTTGGCCCTCCAGGCCCGCGGCCCGGATCAGGGTCTGGGCCAGAAGCCGCGTGCCGCTGCCCTCCGGCCCCGCCGCCAGGGTGAGCCCGCTCAAGGCGTCGAACTGTTCGATGGGCGCCGCTCCGCGAGAGAACAGCCACAAAGGTTCGAGGGAGACGCTGGCGAGGGAGGCCAGGGTGTCCGGTTGCGGATCCGGGAACAGGCCGCCCTGGATAAAGGCCAGATCCGCCGTGCCCGTTTTCAGCGCCTGGACATTGTCCACCGAGCCGTTGGACGGCATCAGGGTGACCGTAAGGCCGGCCTCTTCAAGCTCGGCTTTATACCGCGCGCCCAGACGTTCGTAGAAGCCGCCCGGGCTGCCCGTGGCAATGGTAACCTCCTGGGGCGGCGCGGGATCGATGAACAGCCAGGCGATGAACAGGCTCGCCAGAATCGCCAGGACGCTCAGCCCCCCGATCAGCAAGGCCGGGCGGCCATCGTCCTTGGAGCGCAGTGCCTCGAGATCGCTTTGCCCTTCAGCGCTGTCGCGGGTTTCCCCCAACGCAATGGCCCGGAAGTGCCCCATGGCTCAAGCTCTTGTCTTGACAGCGGTCCTGCCCCGCTGGCGGACCTTTGACCCTACCCTGCGTTGGCAAGGCGAAATGCGCAAGAGGGGCCTTTGGGGGGGCGGCAGTGTTTGCCATGCCGCTTATTGATTACGCTCACCTAGTAGTCTTTGCCTGCGTCTGCAGATTTTGCGCGCAATGCGTGTCGACATAAAAGAGCGTCTCGTTTTCACAAATGTATCTGCACTGGCAATGGACCCGCGAATAGCGGTGGGTCAAGGTGGGGCGATTGACGGTCAAAGATATGAATGGAGATGCCTATGAGACGCGCAGTTTTTTCGACGGTGCTTTCGGTCTTTATTTACGCGGTGGCTCCGGCACTGCCGTTATCGAGCGCCCATGCCGACACTGCCGATCAGGACCGCTCCGCACGTGAAGCGGCGGCTCTGAAAGTGGTCGCGAAACGAAACGATGCGGTCAACGCAAATGATATCGAGGCGTTTCTGGCTGCTTATCATCCGGATTTTCGGATCTATCAGTACCCAGACCGTTTTTTGGGTGAGGGCACTGCGCGCATGCGCGATATTTTCGGTCCTCTTTTTGCGGCCGGTGAGGCTGCTGTCTCCGTACATGGCCAAATGGTCTTGGACCATACCGTTGTCAGCCGGGAAACCCTTGTTTTGAACGGGATGCCGGAAGACCTGATCTCCATCTACACGGTCGACAATGGCTTGATCAGTGAAGTCCGGTTGATCGAGCTGAAAGATTAGGGTCCTGACCCTAAAACGGCGCTCCGGGAAAGGTCCGGTTGTGCCCGGCCACAATGACAGGACGGTAAGATGACGTTGCCCCATTCTCCATGGGTAATGGGTCCCTGGCATGGCGTCCAAATGCCTTTTTAAAACTGTCATCATTCTGAGCGATTATCCGTAAGCGGTCTAGTAGGGGTCATTTCGATGCGCCGTTTAACCAATTTGGCCATGGCGGCCTGCGCCGTCCTGTTCTGTTTTTCGTCTTTCGGTCCGGCGGCCGCCCAAATGGGGGGCGGCCAGAAAGCCTCCATCGAGTACCGGGTGCCGGAAGGGCTGCAATACAGTTTTCAACAAGTCTATGTTCTGGACAGTACGCTCAACCTGTCCGGCGGCGGCCAGAGCATGACCGCCCAGCAGCAGGTCAGAACCCAGCTCGACGGCCGGGCGACGGTGCTCCGTGTCCAGAACGGCAAGCCGGCTCAGTTGCGCGTCCGTTTCGGCCCGTCCAGCGGCACACAGATCACCTTGAACGGGGCGGTGACGCCGCAACCCTTTCCCCTGGCCGGGCAGGATGTCGTCATCACGGTGCAGAACGAGCGCGTCGTCAGCATCGCGCCGGCTGGTGGCGGCCCCGGGGTCGCCGATCCGGCCCTGGCCGATCTGATCTCGCCCGTCGTCGTGTTCGAAGACTCCTTGCGCCCCGGGCGGCCCGTCGGTGTCGGCGAGCAGTGGCCCGCGCAAATCGTCGAAAGCGGCGGCACCGGTCAGACCAATATGACGCTCCAGGTCGCGGGCTTCGAACAGCGCGGCAACCGGCCCGCCGCCCGGCTCCAGGCCCAAGGGGTGACCTGGAGCAATGCCAACGGCTTCAGCATGAACGGGCCTGTCTCGGCGGCGATCCTTGTGGATGTGGCCACCGGGCTGCCGCTTGAAACGAACGGCATGGCGACGGTTCAGATGAGCGGCGCGACGGTCCAGAACGGGCAGCCGGTCCAGATCACGGGCACCGGCCGCATCAACACCCAGGTGCGCCTCGCGCTCGGCAACGACACCTTGCCCGCCCTGCCGCCGGTCGCCGGTCCCCAAGGCCAGTTGCCGCAAGCCCAAGCGCCCGCGTCCCAGCGCAGGCCGCAAACCCGGCCCCAGGCCCGCCCCGATCTGGATCCGCGCGTCGTCGGCGTCTTCCAAGGGGAAGCCATGGCCGGCAGCGTCGATATCGAGATCATCGTCAACACCCAGCTTTGGTGGGTCTTCCGGGACGACGGCATCGTCTATTACGGCGCCAAGACCTATTTCAGCGCCTCAAGGCGGGATTACGATCAGGAGCTCGAATGGACCGCCCACGGCAATACCGCCGGTAATGTCGCCAAGGGGCGTTGGCGCACGGACGGCCGGATCCTGTCGATCCAATGGGATGATGGGCGGAGCATGCGTGTGGCCTACGGCATCGAGCCCGACGGCACGCTCGTCTTCCGGAATGCCAATACGGGCAAGCTGATCAACTACTTCCCCCGGGT
>CAZTCJ010000024.1:0-44905 GCA_964612085.1 uncultured Alphaproteobacteria bacterium | reverse complement strand
CATCGCCCGCTCCATTTCCAATATCAAAAAATTAGAAGATTATTTTGCGGGACAATCATTGCGCCCGTTCTTCCCATGTGTGCCGACTCATTGAAGGGTCACACTTTGTGTGACATGTAATATGAGAGTTAGGTCTCGTGAGGATTTTTACGACTCTATGGTTCGCGCATTTTGTTCGTAGAGAGAAGATTACAGACGCAGCTTTAAACGAAGCTGTCGCGCGTGCCGGCAAGGGCCTCATTGAAGCCCTATCGAGTCTTCGAATACTCAGCTTCAGGAGTACATGTCATGAGTGGGAAGAGCACGGTTCAAACTCTTCGTCGTGCTGCAGCATCTGATGATGGACGAAAAGATGCGGAAAAAGTCCGGCTGGCAAAAAACGACGCCTTCGCTGCGATCCACGAGTCCATGGCCGCGCTGCATGACATCGGCGCCATCGATAAGCGCACTATGCGCGATTTTGACGAAGCCTGCTTGGAGCCTGCGCGGGTTTTCGACCCGGAAGAAATTCGTACCTTGCGGACACGCGAACACCTTTCGCAAGGCGTCTTCGCGCGCTATCTCAATGTCTCGAAAAATCTCGTGTCCGATTGGGAGCGCGGCGTGAAAAAACCCGGCGGCCCAGCCCTTCGCCTGCTGACGATTATCGAGAAGAAAGGCGTTGAGGCAGTGGCGTGAGCGGATATCTGCTGACAGGCCGCAGAGGGTGCGGCCGTGCCACCATCACCGCGTCGAAGAGGAGGGGAACACTCCGGCTTCTGAAGATTTAGGTCTGGCTTTTTACGCGGTTTCCGCCGTCGGAGCAAGGCCGCACTTGTGTTTCTGTCCCTCCTATTCGCGTCGGTGTGCGGCGCGTTACGCCTGTCATTATAAAGAATTCTTAAGAGAATAATGGTGCATTGCACCGTTGGTATTGACAGGTGCGAAACACATTATGGACCCTGATCGTAATCAGGTGAGAGCCGGACTGGCCGAAGCGGCATTGCAGATCAGCGAAGCCAAGGCGCAGGCCGTGCTCAACACCATTATCGACTGCGTCATCACGATCGATGAGGCGGGCACGATCCTGTCGTTCAATAAAGCCTGCGAACTGATTTTCGGCTATCAGCCCCAAGAGGTGCTCGGCCAGAATGTCAGACTCCTGATGCCGGCGCCTTATCATGGTCAGCATGATGAATATATTAAGCAATACATCGCGACGGGCGAGAAGAAAGTCATCAGCTGTGGCCGGGAGGTCAAGGGGCGGCGCAAGGACGGCTCCGTCTTCCCGATCGATCTGTCGATCAGCGAGCTGAGGCTCGAAAGCGGCCGCCTGTTCACCGGCGTCATACGCGACATTACCGCGCGCAAGGCGTCCGAGGAAGCGCTCCGCCTGGAGAAGGTCTATCTCGAGCTGGCGGAAAAAGTGGCGGGCGTCGGCCACTGGCGGATCGATCTTGTCGCCAATACCATCTTCTGGTCGGAAGAGGTCTACCGCATTCACGGTGTAACGCCTGCGGACTATACGCCGGATCTCGAGACAGCCATCGATTTTTATCACCCCGACGACCGGGACCTTGTTGCAAAATCCGTTGAAGGCGCGATCCAGCGGCAGGAACCCTTCGAATTCGAACTGCGTCTGGTCCGCCCGGACGGCCAGATCCGGCACGTGCTCAGCAAAGGCGTGTACCAGGCGGGTAGTGTCGGCACCATACGTTGTGTGTTCGGCATCTTTCAGGACGTCACGCAAAAGCGCGAGGCCGCGCTGCGCCTGCAGGAAAGCGAGGAGCGCTACGATGTGGCCGTACGCGGATCGAGCGTCGGCCTGTGGGATTGGAATATCCGTACCAACGCTCTTTACTGGTCGCCCCGTTTCAAGGAAATCGTCGGTGTGGAGGATGAGGCGTTCGTACCCCATCTTGAGGCATTCGAGAGCCGTCTTCATCCGGAAGACCATCACAGGATCATGGCGGCCCTTGAGGCGCATCTCACGAACGGTGATCCGTATGATGTCGAATTTCGCCTGCGCCGCGCCGACGGATCCTATGTGTGGATTCATGCTCGCGGGCAGGCGGTTTGGGACGAAAACGGCAATGCAACCCGCATGGCCGGATCGGCCGACGATGTTTCGGACCGGAAAGCGGAAGAGGATGTCCGCCGCAGGTTCAATGAGATTCTATCGTCCTCCGACAAATCCACCGACATCAAGGTCCAGGACTTGCTTACCGTTGCCTTGGAGTATCTCGGTTTGGAGATCGGCATTGTCAGCAGGATCGAAGGCGACGCCTATCGCGTTGAATATGCGGAAGCAGATGGCGCCGTCCTAACCAAGGGTGATGAGTTCGATCTGAGTGATACGTATTGCCGATATACTCTTGATAATGACGATATAACAGCTTATGAATGCGCAGCCGAATGTGATCTGGCTCAGTACCCTTGCTATAAAACCTTCAAGCTCGAAGCCTATATTGGGTCGCCGCTTTACGTGAACGGTCAATTCTTCGGGACGTTGAGCTTTTCAAGCTTCAAGGCGCGACGGCGCGCTTTTACAGAGCAGGAGAAAAGCCTGGTTTCGCTCGTTGCCCAATGGATTGGTTATGAGATCAGTCAGCGGAAAAATCTTGATGAACTCATCGCATCACGTGAACTCATCCGCAGGCAAATAAATGACCTGAAACTTATCTTCAATCACGTTCCGGCCCGGATCTGGTATAAGGACGACAAGAACAGAATTCTGCGCTTGAACAGGCAGGCGGCCGAGTCGATGGGCCTGCCGGTCGAGCAGGCGGAAGGGGCGGATACGTACGAGCTTTTTCCGGAGATGGCGAAAAAATACCACGATGACGACCTGAGCGTCATCAATTCGGGCGTGCCCAAGCTCGGCATCGTCGAGGCCTATACCCCCCGGGACGGCGAACGGGGCTGGGTGCAAACCGATAAAGTACCGTATACGGATCCTGAGACTGGCGACCGGTATGTGTTCGTCGTCTCGAAAGATGTGACCAAGGAAAGAGAGACGGAAGAAGCCTTGCGTCTGAGCGAGCAGCGTTTCGCGCTCGCCGCCAGCGGTGCCAGCGTCGGCATCTGGGATTGGATGGATGTGAGCAGCGAAGAAGAATGGTGGTCGCCGATCTTCTATCGCCTGCTCGGATATGAAGAAGGAGAGATCACGCCAGGCTTATCGGCGTTCCAGGATATTCTCCATCCGGACGACCGCGAGCGCACATTCGCTCTTGTCAATGCCCATTTTGAAGAGCAGTGCCCGTTCCGTCTGGAATACCGCTTGAAGCACAAGACGAAAGGCTATCGCTGGTTTCTTGGGTCGGGCCAGGCCCAATGGGACGGGGAAGGCCGGCCCGTCCGGATGATCGGCTCGATCATGGACATTCACCCCCTCAAGCAAAGCAAGGAAGAACTGGAGCAGCGCGCCCTGTCGCTCGAGCGGCTCAACCGGGACCTCGATCACTTCGCCTATATCGCGTCCCATGATCTGCGTGCACCGCTTCGGGGCATGGATAATGTGACCCAGTGGCTGGAAGAGGATTTGGGCGACGCCATTGACGAGGATGCCCGGAAGAAGCTGCAATTGCTGCGTCAGCGAGTGGCCCGCATGAATCTTCTGCTGACGGATATTCTTGCCTATTCGAGGGCGGGCCGGCGGGACAGCAAGCCTGAGGCGGTGGATTGTCAGGCGCTGTTGGCGGAGGTGACCGATTGGATCACGCCGCCGGAAGGGTTTAAGATCCATACGGACCGCCCGCTCCCCGTAATCACCGCTTCAAGGACGCTTTTGGAACAGGTCCTGCTCAATCTGATCGCGAACGCGGTGAAACATCACGATCGCGCGGACGGCACCGTTCGGATCTCCTATGAACGCGGTGAAGCAAGCCACAGCCTGACCGTTGAGGACGATGGGCCCGGTATTCCGCAGAAGTTCCAGCAACGGATTTTTAACATGTTCCAGACACTCCGTCCCCGGGATGAGGTCGAAGGCAGCGGCATCGGCCTTGCCATCGTCAAGAGATCCGTGGAAGCGGCGGGCGGCAGCGTCTCGGTGCGCTCGCCTCTGACCGGTGAGCGTGGGGCCGCGTTCCACATCACGCTGCCCATTTCCGCTAAACACACAGCAATACAAGGAGGTCAGCATAAAGATGAACAGTCCGGTCACGTTGCTGTTGGTTGAGGATGACGAGCTGGATGTCATGGGTATTCAGCGCGCCTTCAAGACCTTGAAAATCTCCAATCCCCTCGTCGTGGCGCGCGACGGTGTCGAAGCCTTGGAGCAATTGCGCGGAGAAGGCGGTAAGCCCAGATTGGCCCGTCCGTATCTCATCCTGCTCGATCTCAATATGCCGCGCATGAATGGGATCGAGTTTCTGCAGGAACTTCGCAAGGATGAGGCGCTTCATGCGTCCGTTGTCTTTGTGCTGACCACCTCGAACGCCGATGAAGATATCGTGCGGGCCTATGACCAGAATGTCGCGGGTTATATCGTCAAGGCCGATCCGATCAACAGCTTCATGGAAGCGTTGCGCCTGATCGATTGCTATTGGACGATTGTCGAGCTGCCTGACCGGGACGGCGGAACAGCCTTAAAAACGGCTTAAGGTCCCGAATCGGGAAATGCAGGGCCTTTCAGGGTGTGAAACGAGATTTCCCTATACTTGGCCTCATCATGACCCATGAGGGAGAAGGCAATGCGTTTGAGAAAGATTGGCTCTACCCGCCGCGAGTCCGGCCCCCTTGAAGATGCCGCGCTGATGAAGCGCATCCGGGTGCGGAAAATTCTATCGAATAATCCCGGTCAGGACGGTTTGTCGGTTCAGTGGATTCGCCCTCGGACCCATCAGCGGATCAGAACCGGTTCCCTCAATCCGATGATTTTCTAATGCCGGCCTGATGCAGCATAGCGGAGCGCCCCGCTCACCCCAGCGAAGCGCTCCGCTTATCGCCCGCGTCCGCCAAGCCGCGGCGCCACCCCGTCCCAATTGGAGGCAAGGAAATGCTACCGCAATCTGCCTATCAAAACCTTAGCGTGGCTTTTCTGAGTTTTGTCTGTATTTTAATTGTTATGTATAAGGATGATTGAGTGTAGTGCATAAAACTAACTTCGTTTTTAGTTTCTGCACATAGTATTAGATAGTGGCGCAGTATCGTATCCGGTTTGAAGGTGCCGGTCTCCCGTGAGTGTGGGGGTAAGGAATTGGTGGCATAGATGGCATATCCTGAGACCGCGTTCATCCTCGAAGATGACGATTTTGATGCTGCGGTCACGACTGAGCTGTTGCAGAGATGTCAAGACAACCCCATGACGGTGCGCAGGGTCAAAGTTCTGAAGGATGCCTTGTCCACATTGTCGCGCAGTTTTTTCGATGTGGCTTTGGTCGATCTGAATGTACCGGATTCCGATGGTCTGGAAACGATAGAGGAAGTGTTGCGTATTAATCCGCATATCCCCATTATCGTGCTGAGCGGCGAAGAGAATGTGGATATCGCTCTTAAAGCCTTACGGCTCGGGGCGCAGGACTTTCTCGTCAAGACAGAGGCCAATCAGCATGTGCTCAACCGGTCGATCACGTATGCCTGTCAGCGCAAGCGCAAGGAGCAGGTCCTGCTGACTCAGGCCTACCGGGATGCCCTGACCGGCCTGAGCAACCGGGCGCATCTTTTCGAGCGCTGGCGCCGGGCTTTGGCGCGCGCCAAGCGGCACCACTCGAAGCTGGGTGTTTTCATTCTGGATTTGAACCGGTTCAAGACTGTCAATGATCAGCATGGACACAATATCGGCGACGCCTTGCTGTGCCATGTCGCCCAGCAGATCCTGGATGTGGTGCGCGTTTCCGATATTGTCGCCCGGCTCGGCGGCGACGAATTCGTTATTATCGCCGAGGATACCAAGGATGAAGAGGCGATAGAAATCGTACGCAAGCGCATGATCGAGCGCATTTCGGGCAGCTTCAAAATGGACGATCTGAAAATCCCTTATTCGGTGAGCGTCGGTTGCGCCATCGCCGATCCTGAGGTCGAGGACGATCTGATGAGCGTGCTCGGGGTGGCCGACCGCAAAATGTACGAAATGAAACTGAAATGCCATGAAAACGATCATGATCAGACTGTGCAGTCCAGTCTGGTCGCTTGAATGGGCGTTGGCCATGCCCCTGCAGTGGGATACGAAATGAAATCGACGCAGAGCCTCGCCATGGCCAATCCGTTGGAAGACGGGTTGAGAGAAGACGCGCGGGCAAAAGGCTATTTTGTTCTTTATATTGAGGATAATGAGGCCGACGCCAAAGTGCTGGGGCTTGAGTTGAAGGGTAATTTGCGTGTCAGGGAGGCCCTGCATGCGACCAGCGCGGAAGATGCTATCCATAAACTGTCGGAGTCATCGGCCCATCCGGATCTTCTTCTGGTCGATCTGGGCCTGCCGAATATGACGGGTCTGGAGTTTATCGAGATCGTCAAGATGATCCCGAAACTGAAGCGCACGCCCGCGGTCATGATCACCGGCCAGGCGAATATGGACGCCTTCAACAGCGTTTCGCAAAAATATAACGTCTCTTATGTCTTGAAGCCGCAAAACCGGGCGTGTTTGCGCAATATCATCGACTTTCTGCTCGATCACCTTCTCAAAGGGCTGACCTTGCCCAAGCTCGTTACCGCCAAGACCTATGCGTCCTTGTACCATAGCTGACCACCGGGCATGGCGTTTCTCAAGAAAGCGGATGATACGCCCCGGCACGATGAGCGGCCCTTCGATGTCGAGGAGGAATTCGCCGATTTCGCCTATTCCGTCTCCCATGACATGAACGCGCCGGTCCGGCATATGGTTCAGTTGTCGGATCTCTTGATCGAGACGTTGGGCGAAAAGGTCTCGTCCGAGGAAGAAGATCTTGTGCGCCTGATCGGGCAGGCGGGCAAGACGTTAAATGGCATGCTCGAAGGGCTTTTGGCGTTCTCGAAAGTCAGCACGCAAGCCAATCCGTTCGCGCCGGTCGATTGCGCCGGTCTGATTTCTGACATAAGCAGGGAAATCGCGCCACGGCTGACGGATCTCGGCGCGGTGCTGCGGGCCGGTCCGATGCCCGTGCTCGATGGCGATAGGGCGCAGCTTTCCTTTCTGTTCCGGGAACTGATCGGCAATGCGATCCGGTTCCGGAGAGAAGAGGCGCCGCTTGAGATCGGCATCGAGGCTCATCTTTCCGATGGGTTTTGGACAATCCGGATCCGCGATACTGGCCGGGGCGTCGCGCAGGCCATGCGGGCGCGTATTTTCAGCTTTTTCGAAGCCGACGGGCCAGGCGGCACGGGCATGGGGCTGGCGATTTGCCGGTCCATTGTCCGCCGCCATGGGGGCTCCATCTGGTGCGAACCCCATGCCGGGCCCGGCGCGTGTTTCTGCGTCAGGCTGCCGGCGCGTCAAGACCACGCCAACACTTGCTCGTGAGACTTAGAGCGTATTCAATGAAGTCCAGATCATTGAATACGCTCTATGCCTTTGCTTTGTCGCGTTTTCGAACCGCAGTGAGGCGAAGCCGAACGCACCCGTTCGCTGGCGCTCACTGCTGAAAACGCTCTAGAGTTGCCGTGCGCTGATCGTATCGCAGGCCTCCACGCTGCCTGTCTGGTAGCCGGTCGTGAACCAGCGTTGGCGCTGGTCCGACGTGCCATGGGTGAAGCTTTCCGGGTTCACTTCCTGACCGGCATTGCGTTGAAGGGCGTCGTCGCCGATAACGCTTGCGGCGCGCAGGCCTTCCTCGATGTCGCCGTCTTCCAGAATACCCGCCAGCCTGTCCGCGTCATGGGCCCAGATGCCGGCGTAACAATCCGCTTGCAGCTCCATGCGCACCGTCCAGGCATTCTGTTCAACCTGACCGACGCGCGATTGTTCCTGACGGATGCGGGCAGTGATGCCGGTGATCGTCTGCACATGGTGACCCACTTCATGGGCGATGACATAGGCGCCCGCGAAATCGCCCGGCGCGCCGAAGCGGTGGGACAGCTCATCGAAGAAGGATGTGTCCAGATAAACGCTTTTGTCGGCCGGGCAGTAGAACGGTCCCATGGCGGAGGACGCCGATCCGCATGCTGACGTCACGCGGCTGGTGAACAGCACCATGCGGGGCGGCTCGTACCGTGCTCCCGCGGCCTCGAACCGGCGGCTCCAGGTGTCTTCCGTCTCGGCCAGGATGACGGCGGAGAAATGCCCGGCTTCCTCCTCCTCGGCACTGAGCTGGCGCGGCTGGGAGGAGGGTGCCGGCGCGCCCGACAGCAGGGCCAAGGGATCGACGCCAATGAACTGCAGGGCGAAAAAGCCGCCCACAAGCACCACGACGCCGCCGATGCCGAATTTGCTGAGCACGAGTTTCAAAAGAGGGCCGATGAGCCCGATCAGGCCCGCCGCGCCCGCGCCGCCGCCACCGCCCTGGCGTCTGCGGTCTTCCACGTTGTCACTGCGCCGCCGTCCGCGCCACTGCACCATGACTGTCCCCTCTCTACCGCCATGTATTTCGTTTTTGCCGAGACATGGATTGCGCTCTGCACGTGTCCGGCAGTTTAATGAGTTTGCGCTGAAGGGGAAAGAGCATGCGCTTTGATCGGGACAGGCAGATGGCCGGATGGATCGCGATAGTGATGCCGCTGTTTTGGGCTTTGGGCATCGGGGCTCTTTTCGCCGGGGAAGACTGTGCGCCGCCGCCCGACATCATTCTGGGACCGGTGCATGTGGTCGATGTGGAGGCCGAAGCCGTGCGCCGCGACCGCGCGCTGGTCCTGTCGCGCGGGCGGATCGCCGCCGACCGACCCGCTGCGGATATGGCGGGTCTCAAAGCCGCCCGGCCCGGAGCGCGGGTGGTGCGGGGCGAAGGACGGTATGTCCTGCCCGGGCTGTGGGACATGCATGTTCATACCTTGTGGGATCCGTCCGTGCCGCCCGTATTCATGCCCTTGTTCCTGGAGCATGGGGTGACGGCGGTGCGCGATATGGGTGGCGATCTCGACCTGGCCCTGGGAATACGGGCGCAGATCGCCTCCTGTGCCCTGGCGGCGCCTCGCTTGTGGTTTCCCGGCCCCTTCCTGGACGGGCCCGAGCCGGTCGATCCCGCCCTGTCGATTGCCTTGAGCACGCCGGAAGACGGGCGTGCCGGCGTCCGTCTACTGAAGGAAAAGGGCGTTGATTTCATCAAGGTCTACAGCCTGGTGCCCCAAGATGTGCTTGAGGCTGTGGCGAATGAGGCGGCTTCTCTCGATATGCCGATTGTCGGGCATCTGCCCATCGGCACGGCGCCCCGCGAGGCCGCCCGGCTCGGCTTTGCGAGCATCGAACATCTGGCGATCGAGCGGGGCGGTTTGTGCGATCCTGATGACCGGGCCGCATGCGGAGCAATTCTCGATACGCTTGTCGCGGCCGGTGTGGTTCAGGTGCCGACGCTCATCGTGCGCGAAATGGCGACGGCCATGGCATATGAAGACGGTTGGACGAATCTGCTGGACGGCATGCCCCAAGCGGTTCGGGCGTACTGGCTTCAGCAACAGGAAACGGCGCGGGCCCGGGTCACGCCGGACTGGTCGGCCGCGCGCGAAGCCTCCCTGGTCCATGCCCGCTGGATGACCAAGGCGCTTGCTGAACGCGGCGCGGTGATCCTGGCGGGATCCGATGCGGGCAATCCCTTCGTGGCGCCCGGCGTGAGTCTCCACCAGGAACTGTCCTTGCTGGTCGAGGCTGGCCTCACGCCCGCTCAGGCGCTGCGCGCGGCGACGGTCGATGCCGCCCGGTTCATGGGCGTGGGCGATGCCGGTGTCGTTGCCGAGGGGTTCTGGGCGGATATCCTCTTGCTCCGGAAGAACCCGCTTGAGGCGATTGCCCATACGCAAACCATCGAGGCCGTCTTCAAGGGCGGCCGGCAGGTGGCAGGAAAGAGTTCGCCCGAAGAGGGGCTTGGTGACTGATAGTTCATGCTCACGTTCCGGGACATTTTGCTGTATCGTCGGTGCGGTATTAAGAGCGTTAGTGTTCTGCGGCCCGACCGGTTATCGTCCTTGAGCGCAGAATGCCATATTTGGGAGTCCCTCATGAGACGGATTATTTTGGGCTTGTCCCTGTGCCTGGCCCTGCCGGCCATGGCCGAAGACGGCGCCTTCGATTTGACGGTCAAGATCACGAATGCCCTGCCGGCGGAAGGGCAGGTTCTGGTCAATCTGTTCGACAGCGAAGACACTTACATGAAGGAGCCCAGGAGCCAGAAGGCTCAAAGCGTCGACGAGTCCGGCGATGTGGAAATCGTTTTCGAACGGCTGAGCGCCGGGGATTATGCCGTCACCGTCGTGCACGATGCCAACGGCAATGGCGAACTCGACACCAATTTCTTCGGCATGCCGAAGGAGAATATCGGCT
The DNA here is from genome assembly GCA_964612085.1 of uncultured Alphaproteobacteria bacterium. Classification (GTDB taxonomy): domain Bacteria; phylum Pseudomonadota; class Alphaproteobacteria; order JAJFIK01; family JAJFIK01; genus CAZTCJ01. Next base: position 34,536 of record CAZTCJ010000024.1, on the reverse strand, counting down.
TTTCCAACAATGCCGAGCCCCGGTTCGGCCCGGCTCCCTATGAAGACGCCCGCTTTACGCTGAGCGGCGAGGGGCAAGCCATCACCATCAAGCTGGGCAGCGCCAGGCCCAGGTAAACCTGTCCATTTCCGGACAGTATGCGGTGCTGCCGTGCCATCGTCCGTATACCTTGCGTTTCAAAAACCGCAGCCTCTTTTGTCGCCGTCGCCGCCCGTCGCGTCCTAGGATCGCCTTGTGGCTGAGTTCGGACGTGCGAAAGCGAATGGGAGGCTAACCCCATGAATGACAACGCAGTCGAAAGACGGCGCGGCGGATCGTCAGCCATCTGGGCGGTGATCATCCTCTTTTTGATCCTGGTTGCGGCGGGCACTTGGGCGGCCTATGTGTTCGGCGACGGCAACATCATCATCGATGGCCGGCGGATCAGCGAACTTGAACCGTGGGAAGTGGTGGGCGGCGTGATCGCCGGCATTCTCGGCCTGTTGATCGGGCTGATCTTCGGTGCGGTCGGCCTGCTGATCGGGCTGATCGCCACGATCCTGTCCCTGGTACTGGCCATCGGCGGCGTGGCGGTCGGCCTGTTCGTGACGGCGGGCGTCTTGCTGGGGCCGTTCCTGCTTCTGGCGGCGATCATTATCCTGCTCCGGCGGCCCAGCGGCTCCGGGGGGCGAGAGTAAGACCGTTCCGTAGAGTGACGGCCTGCCGATGCTTACTTTTCCGTCCATGCCGCCATTCAAACCCTGTATGGTACACGGTCAGAAAAAGTGAGGACTCGGTATGGATTGGGCTCAAATCATCATGGCGGCAATCGGGGGCGGCATCGGAGCCGCCCTCGGCGCGGCCCTCGCCCATCTCCTGGGCTTGCGCAACAGAGCGTCCCTTATTGCGGTGATCTTTCTGGTCCTCGGGGCAAGCCTTGGCGGCAGGTTGGGCCCGGTACTCCTGGGCGACACGCTCGGGCGGGAGTTGAGATCGGCGACAGGCCAGACCGCCCAGGTTGAGAAAGAACTCGACGCGCTGGAGTCCCAGCCCATATTCGCCGCCATATTCAAAGAGAATCCGCAGGCAAAAGAGGAAATCCGTCAAAGATTGCTGGACGCTTTTGAGAGGGGTGGGATGGATGGCTTGCTCCAGGAATCCGTCGTCATTGGGCAAACTTACGGCGGCAGCGTTCTGGTCCGTTATGTGCCTCGGGCCAGGCCAGACGATCTTATGGCGTTCGCCAGGGCTTATGTAACTGTAGGGGACCGTCTGTATCCAGACCACCCGGCTCTTTGCCATGGATGGCTCGGCGGCAGCGTGCTTGATGTGTCTCGTTTTTCAAACGTCATCGGGCAGGAGAACCTAAGCCTCTTTAATGAGACCATTTCCAATATCATTATCAATGCGCGTGAAGAGCCGTTCCCCATCGAGCAGCCCGCGACCCAGGAAGCGGTCGAAGAGATTATGTCTGTACTGCTCACCACCTATCCCGAAACCATATTGCCCTTGTTGCGTGGTGAAGTCCCGGTGCAAACGCTCGAGCAAAAGGCGCAGATATGCGGCTTCACGATCGATCTTTACAAGGCAATTGCTGATCATGAACGTGGAGTGTCCGTCCTGCGTCTCCTTCTGTCGGGCTGAGTTCATTCGCGGCAGGTTCGGATAGACCCATCTGATTAAAAAAGGGCGCGTCCTGAGGAGGCGCCCCTCTCATTTCAGCATGGGTCGTGCGTTATTGTCCGCCCAGGACGTAGTCTTCCGCAGCCTTGCGCAGGATTTGTTTGTCCCGAAAGATGCGCGGGCCCCGGTCGAATACGAAGAACACGCCCCACACGCCGGTTTCCCGGTTGACCCAATGGGTCGTGCCCCAGGCGCCAGAGGAGCTGATGACCGGGCAGGTATCGTCGTCCAGGACCTTCTCGCACCAGATGCCGATGCCATAGCCCAGGGACGCCGCGTTCGGGGGCACATAGGCCCGCGCCCGCTCGCTGATCAGGTCCCGTTCGAGCCCTTTGATGGCGTCAGCGTTCAGAACCGGACGGCCATCGACAACGCCCATGGCCGCGATGGCCTGGATGTAGCGCGCCAGATCACGGGGCGAGGACCAGGCGCCGCCTTGAAGATTGGGGTTCGGAATGGATCCGGGCGTGCCTTCAGGCGACAGATGGCCCCAATAGGTATCCTGCAGGCCCAAAGGCTCGGCCAGGATCCGGTTATGCAAGGCGTTCCAGTCTTCGCCTGCCTCAGCCGCGGCCCAAATGCCGCCCACCTGCATGGTCCAGGACCCGTAGGCATACTGACTGCCGGGTTCGGCGACCAAGTCGTTTTCCAGAAGCCGGTCGGCGGCCTCGGCAAAGGAAATATCCGTCGGCAGACCGATATCCTTGGCGCCGCCGCGCCCGATGCCCGCCGCCCCGGCGGTGAACGACATGAGCTGTTCGAGCGTGGCGCCACCCACGGGACGGTCCGCCAGGTCCGGCCGCCAGGTGGCAAGCGTGTCGGTATAGGCGAGATCCGTTTCTGCCACGATGGTGCCGACGATCAGACCGGCGAGCCATTTGCTGGCCGAAGCCAGATTGAGCACCGTATCGGCCTTGTAAGATCCGGCATAGACCTCGAGCTTGGTGCCTTCGTCCGTGCCGACGATCATGGCCGCGCCATCGAGATCGTGATGGGCCCGGAAGGTTTCCAGGGCGGTCTCGAAATCGGCGGCGGTTTCAAGCGCTGGCGCGCCGTCCTTGAAGGCCGCACCCTTGCGCACGCGGTCCCGCAGATGGGCCAGCGCCGCCCGCCATTCCTGTTTATCGAGCCCGCCGCTGTCATCCGCATCGAAACGGTCATGGAAGGTGAAGACGAAGACGGGGGTCTCCCGCGGCGACAGCTCGCCATCGCCGTTGCGGTCCACATTCTCGAAGGTGGGCAGGTTTTGGGCGAGCCCGGGGGCCGTGCCCAGGCCCGCCGACAGGGCAAGAGCCCAGGTCAGTATCTTCAAGCGTTTCATGATATCCCTCTCTGTCTCTATACGGATTGGTTCAAGCGCAGCGCCGGTCTTTCCACCGGGTGATATGGGGCAACGACTCCCAGCCGAAAGCCCGCTCGCTCGGTCCGTTCGCGGTCAGATCATCGAGGCGCCCCAGGGCTTCCGCGGGGTTGGGGCGGTGTCCGGCAGGCACCCACCACATGACGAAATGGGGCGTTTCCCGCCGGGTAAACCACTCCGCCTTGCGGTCATAGACCCGTTTGTGCGCGGTGTTCCATACGAAATGCTCCAGGTGCCCGGGCGTTTCCCAGACGGACAGGTTGACGATAAAACGTGGATCGTCGCTCGTCTGAATGCTCGTGGCGTCGTTACCGTCTGCATCGGTCAGTCGCCAGACGAAGCCCGGCGAGCGTTCCGCGATTGCGTTGACCCTGTCGAGCGCGGCGGTGAAATCCGCCAGGCGCGGGCTGTCCATGTCGTCCAGGGCTGTCGCCACATTCAGTTGAGCGACATGGGTATGGGCGGGCTGTTTCATGGCGGTCATGCTCCGACGTCAATGGCGGTTCCGGCTTCGCATTGTATTGCAAAGCGCGCCGCTTGAAAGGGCCGTTCCGGCCCGGGGTCACCAGCCATTGAAGCGCGGAACGATGGCGCTGACGGCCGTATTGTCCGGCGTCATGGCATAGCGGTCGTGCTGGGCGGCGGTGGCACAGGCGTGATTGGGCAGGATGCGCAACCGCGTGCCGATGGGAAAGCGCGCTGGATCGAGGGCGGCCCCATGGCGGTGGGCAACGATGCCGTGTTCCTGATTGGTGCTGGTGACGAGGATATCCTCCAGCAAGGTGCCGTCTTCCCGGCAGACCAGGCCGTAGCCCTGGTCGATCGCCTGCGCTTGGGTGCCCCGGTCGCGGGACAAGGCCATCCAGCCCGCATCGATCAGTACAAGGCCTTTATCCGCCTGATGGCCGATGACCGTGGTCAGGACCGACAAGGCGATGTCGTCGAGCGTGCCGACCCCAAGCCCCGCCATCACCAGATCGGAAAAGAGATAGACGCCCACGCGCACTTCCGTGATGCCGGACAGATCCCGGGCGGCGTGCGCCGTGGGGGTCGAGCCCATACTGACGATTGGGGAGTCGAGCCCTTCATTGAGCAGCATGCCGGCCGTGGCGATGACCGCGTCCCGTTCCCGGGCCGCTGTCGCGGTTTGGGCTTCAAGCGTCATGTCGCCATAGGAACTGCCCGCATGGGTCATCAGGCCGCGATAGGCGGCGCCGGGCTCGCGGGCGAGGGTGTGTGCGATGGCGCGGGCTTCATCGCTGAGCGGTGGGGTGCCTGCTCTGTGTCCGTCGGAATCGATCTCGATGACGGCGGGCAAAGCGATTCCGTGGGCCTTGCCGTATCGGGCCAGCTCTTGCGCGGCGCTGAGCGAGTCCACCGTCAGGATGAGATCCACGCCGCGCGCCCGCAATGCCGCTGCCCGCGCCAGTTTCTGGGGGGCGATCGCCACCGCATACAGAATATCCGTCAGGCCCGCATCGGCCATCTCTTCGGCTTCCCGCAAGGTCGAGACGGTCACGCCGCCATGGGCGGGATCGAGCATGGCCTTGACGATGGGCGCGGATTTCGCCGTTTTGGCATGAGGGCGGAGCCGGGTGCCCAGCGCGCGGATTCGGCGGGCCATGCGCGCGATATTCGCGCCCATGCGCGGCTCGTCGATGATCAGATGGGGCGTGTCGAGATCCGCGATGCGGGACATGGCGTGCTCCTGGTAACCGGGCGTGACGGCGGGCAGTATGACAGCCGTTCACATCTTGTGCAGCCCGCCTTGCCCAGGGGCGGGATTGGCAGTAAGCCTGATCCCGCGTGGGCCCGTGAAGCACAATAATACCGCGCATTGTCCGCCATAAAACACAAGCGCCCGCCAAACCGGCCAGGGCACGACAGGAGAGGGAGCGACCATGAGTTTCAGCGCCATCTATTATTTTGGGGACAGCCTGACCGATGCCGGCGGCATTCTCGACGTCACCACGGAAGCCAGCGCGCAATACGCGGCCGCGACCGGCATTGTCATCCCGCCGATCCCCTCCGTGCCGCCTTATGCGGGACCGTTTTCCAACGGCGCCGTCTATTCCCAGATCGCGCCCGGCCTGCTCGGTATTCCGTCCGTCAATAATTTTGCCCTGGGCGGCGCCCGTGCCGTGGGCGAACAGCTTCTCGGCGATCTGATCGACGATGTGGTGGGCGGAACATTGCCGGTGGATCCGGCCGAGGTGCTGAGCGAGGATCTGCTGACCTTCGACACCAATCTGGGCGGTCAGGTCGGCCGGTTCCTCGATGAAGCGGCCTTGACGCCGCCGCCCCCGGGCGCGGCCGCCAGCATCCTCATCGGTCTGAACGATTTCCAGGACTTCAGCCCGGCAAGCGATGCGACGGCCATCATCGAGGGGCTGATCCTGGGCGGGCAGGTTCTGGATGCGACCATCGACGCGGCGCACGATCTGGCCGATGCCGGGATCGATACGATCATTCTCAATACACTGCCGAGTTCGAGCTTCTTCCCCATCTCCAACCTGTTGCCGCCTGATCTCGCCGATGCGGGCGACCTGCTGGTGGACGGCATCAATCTGGGCATCGGCCTTGGCGCCATCGGGTTGGAGCTGTCGGGCGTCGATGTGGAGATCGTCGATCTTAATGCGCTCACCGATGAAATTGCCGCCGATCCCGGCACGTTCGGGTTCCAGGAGTTGGAAAACTCCGTTCTGCTCGGCACGGGCATCGAGTTCACGCCCAATCCGGCGCTCGATTTCGACACGCTGGGCTTCGGGATCGAACAGGTGGCCTTTTTCGACCAGCTTCATCCGACCGCCAATCTTCATGGTGTTTTCGCCGCCTTCACGGAAGCGACCTTGACCTCCAACACCCAGATTCGCGGCGATGGCGGCGACTTTGTTCTGGGCTTCGGCGCGGACGATCTGGTGCTGGCCGGGGGCGGCGACGACACGGTCTTCGTCAATGGCGGCCGGGATGTGGTGCTTGCGGGGCTGGGTGATGACGATGTCTTTGCCGGTGGCGGTTCCGATCTGGTCTCCGGCGGTTCCGGCGATGACACGCTGTTCGGCGGCGGCGGCTCCGACGTGCTGGCGGCCGGTGCCGGCAACGACGCGGCCCATGGCGGCTCCGGCAATGACGGGCTGATCGACGGTCTGGGCAGCGATGATCTCTACGGCGAATGGGGCAACGACGTTTTCTTCTATACCCAGGCCGAGCTGATCGGCGGCGATGGCACGGACTCGGATAATTTCTTTGGCGGCTGGGGCCATGACCGGCTGGTGCTGGCGCTCGACGCCGAGACCCTGGCGGTGGAAGAAGCGGCCTTTGCCGGGTTCCGGGCCGGCCAGACCTATCAGTTCGCGTCCTTCGACCTGACCATTTCCGGCATCGAGGAAGTGATCTTCACCGAAGGCTTCGGGTTCGGCTTCGCCGAAGGCGCCCCCGATATCGCCGTGAGCGGCGCGCTCGCCGACCGCCTGGAAGAGGCGGACCTGTTCGGCTTCGCGTGACGGCTGGCATCAGGCGAACCGGTGCGGCGGGTCTCAAACCCGCCGCACGCTTTGAGCGTAAGCGCATCACGCTTATCCTCCACACCCGTTGACAGCCGCCGCCACCCATGGAATGCAGGGTTGCATCTGGGCGCTGAGTGGAGGGTGTCGTGACTCAACCCCCGAACGAACCACCGCAATCGCAGGAACAGCCGCAACCGGGAAAAGACAGCTCTCCGTCCAAGGAGGGTCGCGCGGACCGGCGGCCGGTCTTGCGCGATGCCGCCCAGAAAGCCACCAAGAAGGTCGTGTCCAATCCGTTTTGGGGCTTGGCGGCGCTGGTGGCCGCGCTCGTGGTGCCGGGCGCGCTCTATCTGGGCTACGACCTGGCCAAGGGCGCGATCAGCCCCTGCGAGTCGCTCTATCGCCAGACCGCCGTCAGCCTCAAGACCAAAATCAAATATCTGAAGGCCGAGGGGGAAATCGCTCTGGCCTCTGACAAGGTGGACGAGCTGAGCGAGCGCGCGACCTTGACAGCCATGAATTTGCGGGCCTGCTGCACGGTGCTCAATCGCGGCAAGGTGGACCCGGAGCAATTCCTCTCCTGCAAGAGCAACGCCCAGGCCTACGACTCCAAAGTGGGCGATGTGGTGGAGCTGGTGCGCGCGGCGATCGCGGAAGAACGGGCGCGGGCCTCCAATGCGACGAGCGCAAGCCAAGCGCCGCCGCTGCCGCAGCGCAAGGCGGAGATTGCCCAGAAGGTCGAGGCTGCCCGCCAGACTTCCCAATCCTTCAATAAGCAGATCGTCCAGGTCCGGAAGGATCAGGCCTTGGAACGCCTGGAAGCGATCCCGCCAGCGGAAATCGAGGTGAAGGCCCAGGAGCGCGAACCCAATAACGACAAGCTTAATACCAATGCGGTGCCGTTGACGGAATGGATCACCGGCGGCATCAGCGCGCCGACCGATGGCGATTTTTATAGCTTTACCGCGCCCGGCACCCATCGGGACTGGATCCGTATCGAGATCGAAAACCGCTCCACGACGCTGGAACCGCGCCTGATCGTTTATGACAGTGCAAAGAAGGAATTCGCCAATCTCAACAATACGACGCCGGGCGGCAATCTCTCCTACAGTTTCGTGGCCGCGCCGGACACCAAATATTATTTCCGGGTGTCGAACTATTACGGCAACAGCCAGGGGCTTTATCTGGTCCGTGTGGTGCCCACCCAGGCTTACGACGCGCATGAACCGAACCAGACGATCCTGGAGGCCAAGACCGTTTCGCCGGGTCGGGACACGCAGGCCAGCATCATGGACGCGCGCGACCATGACTATTTCAGCTTCAAGGCCAAGGGCGGCGCTTATACGGTCCGGGTGGTCAACCGCTCCGCGTCGCTGCATCCCGAGATCACGGCTTTCAATGGCGACAAGCGCGAAATGACCAGACAGACCAACACGACCAGCGGCGGCAATATCTCCGCCTCGGTCGAGACGGTGGCGGGCCAGACCTATTTCCTTCGGGTCCGGGATTATTACGACAGGGCGGGCGGGGACTATACGCTGACCGTAACCCGGCAATAAGGCCGGGTAAGGGTGGAGAATCTGCGATGATGCGATGTGTGGCGGTGCTGAGCATGCTGATCCTGACCATGGCCTGCGGTCCTGCAGCCGGACCGGCGGGCAGTGCGGAGAGCGCGGCTCTGGCCGGGCCGCGCTGGCTGGCCGAGCGCATCGGGGCGGAGCCCGTTCTGGCCGAGACGGAAGTCGTTTTTGAGATCAGGCCGGACGGCAAGGTCTCCGGCTCGGGCGGCTGCAACCGGTATTTCGGGTCCGGCGCGGTCGACGGCGCGCGGCTCAGTCTCGGGCCGTTCGGCCGGACGAAGATGGCGTGCCCCGCGCCCATCATGGCTCAGGAAGACCGGTATCTGGCCCTGCTCGCAAGCGCGGCGCGCTACGAGATCGGCGGCGATGGCCGTCTCATGCTTTATGCGGACGGATCCGAACCCGTGCTCGTCTTCCGCGCGGAGTCTTGAGAAGGCGCGAGCCCTGCGAAATCCCACAGGCGCGGGTCGGCCAGATGGGACGGGCGCACGGCGGTCAGGGCACGGAACATCACTTGGCGGCGTCCGGGCGCCTTGCGTTCCCAGTCATCGAGCAACGCCTTGACCGCCATGCGCTGCAACCCGTCCTGAGAGCCGCACAGAGTGCACGGGATGATGGGGAAATCCATCAGCTTGGCATAGCGGGCGATATCAGCTTCCGCGCACAAGGCCAAGGGGCGCAGGACCAGAAGGTCGCCTTCCTCGTTGACGAGCTTGGGCGGCATGGTGGCCAATCGTCCGCCATGGAACAAATTCATGAAGAAGGTTTCCAGCAGATCGTCCCGGTGATGGCCGAGCACCACGGCCTCGCAGCCTTCCTCCCGGGCGATGCGGTACAAGATGCCGCGCCTCAGCCGAGAACACAGCGCGCAATAGGTTTTGTGTTCCGGCACCTTGTCGGTGACGATGGTATAGGTGTCCTGATACTCGATCCGGTGCGCAACGCAGATGCGGCTCAGATAATCGGGCAGGATGTGTTTGGGAAAGCCGGGCTGGCCCTGGTCCAGATTGCAAGCCAGCAGATCCACCGGCAGCACCCCCTGCCATTGCAGGTCGAGCAGACTGGCAAGCAGCGTGTAGCTGTCCTTGCCGCCGGAGAGGCACACCAGCCAGCGCGGGCGCGTTCCATCGGCCGTTTTCGGCAGCATGCCATAGGTGTCGATGGCCTCGCGGGTCAAACGCACGATCCGCTTACGCAGTTTCCGGAAAGCGACCGTATCCGGCACGTCGCGGAACAGAGGGTGCGAAAAGCCGTCCGCAACGGCATCGCGTCCCTCTTCTGTTTCGATTGTCGTGTCCATGGACATGGCTGCCTCGTTTGCGGTTTCGAGGCATGTAGCATGAAACGGGCGGCGTTTCACCCAAGCGAGGTGATGAGGTCCTCCAGCGCCTTTTTGGTCTCCGCGACCGCCTGCTCGCGGGAGCGGGCCGGGCGGCGGGCATGGGTGGGCTCGGTCTCGGGCTCCGGATTGAACTCCGCCAGGCGCTGGATTTTCGGCCCCATGGGCACAGGAGAGGCGTCGGGTTTTGCCGGGCGGCAGCGTTCGATTGCCCGCACCAGGCTTTCCACATCCACCGGCTTGGAGACATAATCGGTGATGCCTGCGGCGAGATACTGTTCCCGGTCGCCCGCCATGGCGTTGGCGGTGAGGGCCACGATCGGCACCCGCGCCACCGATCCGGGCAGCACCCGGATGATCCGCGTGGCCATGACGCCGTCCATCTCCGGCATTTCGATATCCATCAGGACCAGATCGTATTTTTGTTCCTGGAGGCGGCGCACCGCATCCGCGCCATTGGCGGCGACCGTATAGCTGTGGCCGAGCTTCGACAGGATGGCGCCGATGACCTGCTGGTTGACCACATTGTCCTCGGCCAGAAGGATCGTAAGCGGCTGGCAGGGTTTGACAGCGGGCGCGGGGCCGTCCTGGGGCGCTTCGATATGATCGGCGAGTCCGTGGGCGAAGGGCAGGGTGAACCAGAAGGTGCTGCCTTGACCTTCCTCGCTGTCGACGCCGATCTCGCCGTCCATCAGTTCGCAGAGCTGTTTGGAAATGGCAAGCCCAAGCCCCGTGCCGCCATATTTGCGCTTGATCGAGCTGTCGGCCTGCACGAACCGGGAGAACAGCCGCCGCCGCACCGGCTCGGCAATGCCGATCCCGGTATCGGCCACTTCGATACGGACGACGGTCGTGCTTTCATCCTGGGTCAGGGTGCGGACGGAAACGTGAATGGAGCCCTCGTCGGTGAATTTGATGGCGTTCGACAAGAGGTTGAGCACGATCTGGCGCACCCGTCCGGGATCGCCGCAGACCACGGGGGGCACGTCCTTTTCCATGGTCAGGGTGAGCGCCAGGGCCTTGTCCTGGGCGCGGGGCCGGAGAATGGAAATCGCGCCTTCGATGGTGCGCTGCAGGTCGAAATCGATGGTCTCCAGTTCCATGCGGCCCGCGTCGAGCTTGGAGAAATCGAGGATGTCGTTGAGCAGGGACAGGAGCGCGCGCGCGGAGTCCTGGGCCAGATCCAGATAGGAGTGCTGAAGCTCGGCCAGCTCCGTGGACTGAAGCAGGTCCAGCATGCCCAGAATGCCGTTCATCGGCGTGCGGATTTCGTGGCTCATGACGGCCAGGAAGTCGGACTTGGCCCGGTTCGCGGTCTGCGCCTGATCGCGGGCGCGCATGGCTTCCAGTTGCGCGGTCTTTTCGCGCGTCACGTCCAGGAACGAGCCCGACATCCAGACCGGCCGGTCCTGGTCGTTGCGGTGCACATCCGCCCTGGCGCGGGCCCACCAGACAGTGCTGTCCTCGCGGCGCATGCGGAAATCCGCACGGAACGGATCGCCCGACTGGAGGCAGCCGAGGATCTTCTGGACCACGGTCACCCGGTCGTCTTCATGCACGTGGCGCATGAGGAAATCGAGATTGATCTGGGAATCCCCCTGGGCGTGGCCCAGCAGCTCCATCAGGCGGCCGGTGACATGGCAGCGGTCGCGCGCCAGGTCCCAATCCCACAAGGCGATGCCGGAGCCGCTGACCGAGCGGGCATAGCGGATCTGGGTGTCGTGCAGCGCCTCGCTCGCTTCGATCTCGGCCGTGATGTCCTGGCAGACGCCATAGCAGCATTGGGCCGTGCCGTCCGCGTCCAGATCGGTGGTGCCCCGGATCCGTACATGGCGCAGGGCGCCGTCCGCGCGGATCAGTCGGGCCTCGAAATCCACATCGGAGCCGGTTTCCGTCGCCGCCTGGAACTGGCGCTCCGCCTCGGCCCGGTCGTCTTCATGGTACTGAAGAAGCGCCTCCTGGAAGCTGGGCGTGGCGGGCGCGGGCTCCAGGCCCCGGATCCTGAAAATACCGTCCGACCAATGCAGCTCGCCCGTCTTGGGATAAAACCACCACAGGCCGGTCTGGCCCACCTGTTCCAGGCGGCGCAGCATGTCGGCGCTGCCCAGAACGGCATTGCGCGCGGCGATGGAGGTGGTGATGTCGGTGATCGTGCCGGCCATCAGCCCGCTGATTTCCGGGCGCGGCGCGGCATCGAGCCGGATCCACAGGGGCGCGCGGCTGCCATGGGTCCAGCGGCAGCGCACGCTGACCGCCTCGCCAGTGGTGACGCCGCGGCTCCAGGCTTCGAAGACGCCCGGGCGGTCTTCCACGGCCATATGGCCGAACAGGCTCATATTGGGGCGCAGATCCTCCGGCCCCAGCGCAAGCAGTGTGCGGGCGGCGGCGTTGAGCCAGATCACCCGGCCCCGGCCGTCGGCGCAGAAAAGCGGCGCCGGACAGGTCTCCAGCAAAGGCCGCTCCAGACCTTCCGGCAAGCGCGTCGCCGCTTCATGGCCTTGCAGAGGGGTCACGGATTGGCCTTCGGGATGGGTATGGAGCATGTGTGCGGACCTCGTGACCGTGTCAGGGTACTGATAACTGGGTGGAGACGCCGCCGTCTGTCAGGCGGGCGCCGGAAAAATCCATAACCGTGCAATTGAGCCCGTTTTCACGCAAAGGGGCGCATGCGCTTTCCGCCCTATGCCAGGACGGGAACGGGCCAGCCTTTAATCGGTGGAAGATGCCACGATTCTCCACCTCCACAGCGGCCACGACCGGGGTCAGCGGGCTTAAGGACTCGGGAAACCGGCTGACAAGATCGTCCCATCCAGGGCCCGCAAGGGCTTCGTCGCGATAGGACGCCAGATGGAGGGCAAACTGGTCCGACGCAGGTGTGACGGCAGTCACGTTCTGAGCGCCGCCTTTCCGTTCGTAAACGCGCGTTGCCGCTTGTGTCTGTGCCTGGGCCGGGGGCGCGGCCAGCAGGGGCGCCAGGCGGGAGTAATCGATTTGCAGTTCCGCCAGACCGCGTTCCAGCCGGTCAAGGCGCGCTTCCACGGTTTCGGCGGTGACATCTTTTGGTTCGGACGGCTGTTGCGCGTCCGAAACGGTCCCGGCCGGCGCCACGCCGCCGGTCTCGGCGGGGGGCGGCGGCGCGTGATCCTGCCCCGCGCAGGCCGCCAGGGCCGGCACGGCAAGAAGACAGAACAAAGAACTCCAATGAAGGCGCGCCATTGCCGGGGGCCGGTCCGTCTTTTGTTAAGAAACGTAACCAGGATGTAAATGGCAATGGTGAACAATTTCTTGCCGGGCGGCGGACCGGGAAGACCGTTCTTTACGCGTTGTGCGGTGGACGGACGGCGACGGCGTGCTCCGGGTCGGTGAAAGGCGACGGCTTTCCCTGTGCGATCAAAAAGGCGGAAGCCGATGCGATGGACCGGCAGTCGTAGAGCGCATCGTGTTCCTGGCCTTCGTCCGGAAGCGGGGCGCCGAAGAATTCGGCGAGATGCCCCGAATTCACGGTCGGCACGTCCACGCCCGCGTCCGCGAAATAGGGACGCAGATCGTTGCCGGTCAGCTTGGGCAGCACACTCTCAAGGCCGTAAAGATCGATGTTCCAGCCGATCACCTTGTCGTCGCGGCCATAGCTGAAGACCGGACCGTCTTTCAGAAAATCGAGGAAAGCGCGGTAGGCCTCTTCGAAGGGCACGCCATGGGTCCGGATGGTCTCGTTGGTGATGCCGGTGAGTGCGATGAAATAATCCGACAGCACCGGATTGATGCGGGGCATGACAAACTGGCTGAACGCCTCCAGCGGCCGCGCGCTCGCCCGGTCCACCCGCAGGGCGCCGATCTGGACCACCTCCCGGTGCTCGTTGGGGCCGCCCCATTGACGGGCAACGGAGCCTTCCCAGGCCGTGTATTCCAGATCGAGGAGAACCGCGGTTTGGGTCATGTCTGCGCCCTGCCATTGTGCCGTTAACACCTTCTTTACGATGTCATCGGGAGACTGTCGTCAAGGCCAGTGGCCGATTGTAGGGGGTCGCGGTTCAAGGTTGGGGTACCTATGACCGCGCCGTGTCCGCTTTTGTCCCGTCTTGCTGGCGGTTCCGCCCAGCATGAGACCGAGGACGCTTGCCTTTTGCCTGCCCAGGACGTGCCTTTGAGCGTGCTGCTGATCGGCGGCGCGGGCCTGGGCCTGGAGGCGGCGCTGGCTTTCGGGCAGGCGCCCTTGCTCGTGGTGCTGTGGTCGGGGCTGGTTCTGGTCCTTCTCGGACGTCTGGCCCTGAACGGCATGGCCAGCGCCGTGTCCCTATGCGGCCTGGCGGCGGTCTGGGCCTTGGCGGGCCTGGCCATCGGACCGCATCTGAGCCCGACGCTCGCCCTGGTCCATGCCTTGATTTTGGTCTCCGCGTCGGGCGCCATGGGCCTGGCGCTGGTGGGCATGCCCCCGGCCGCCTGGGTGTTCGCCCCTTCGGCGACGATCACGGCCATGATCGGGCTGGCCTTCGCGGGCGGCGGCCTTGCGTCTTTCGGCATCCTGCTGGCCCTGGGCATCATGGCCATCGCCATGACGCTCGCCCTGCATGTGGCCATGGACCACCTTCCCGCCGATCCCTGACCGGTGCGGCGTAAGCTCCCTGGCCGCGACCGCATCTGAGCTTTTACCCTCTTTGGTGTAAGGTTTCACAAACCATACAGGCGGCCATGCTATGGAAACCGCCGGGCACCGGAACGGGTGAATGGAAGGGGCGAAAGCCGATGATAGAAGACGGGATCGGGGCAGGAGCCGGGAACGGCAGCCAGCGCATGGGCCAGGTCGAGCGGGCGGCCGCGCTCACCATACAGTCCATGCCGCCGGGCGAGGCCGAGGAATTCGGCAATTTCATCCGTATTCTCTATGAGCGCGCCGATGTGGACGATCTGGAGCAATACGCGCCGGAAGTCCTAGGCGGCATCGCGTCGTCGATCTGGTCCTGGCTCGAACGCCGCCAGCCGGGGGCCCTGGTGGTCCGCGTCTTCAACCCCGAACAATCCAGCCACGGTTTCGATAGTCCGAACACGATCCTTCAGATCGTGACCGACGACATGCCGTTCATCATCGATTCCGTTTTGGGCGAATTGTCCGAAAGCAATTTCCAGGTCGTCCGTATCCTGCATCCGATTCTCGAGACCCAGCGCGACGAGAACGCCTTGCGCGTTCATATTGAGCGGGCGGTCATGACCGAGGGCCATGCCGAAGCCGAACGGGCGGCGCGCGATCAAGGCTATGTGCGGGAGTCCATCCTGCATCTTGAGATCGAACGCCAGAGCGATCCGGCGGTTCTGCAGGCGATCGAAAGCCAGATGCGTAGCGTGCTGGGCGATGTCAAGCTTGTGGTCGGCGACTGGCGTCCGATGAAAGCGGCCCTCCACCAGGTAGTGCAGGACATCAAGACGAATGCTCCGAAGACGGTCGATACCATGGATCTTGAGGAGTCATTGGACTTTCTGTCCTGGCTGCTCAACGACCATTTCGCCTTTCTCGGCATGCGGGACTATGAGATCATCGGCAGTCTGGAGACGGGCGACCTCAAGGCGCTGCCCGAGACGGGCCTGGGGCTTTTGCGCGATCCGGAAACCAGGGTTCTGCGCCGTCAAGGCCAGTTGGTGATCATGACGCCGGAAGTGCGCGACTTCCTGCGCCAATCGGTGCCGATCATCATTTCCAAGGCGAATGTGCGCTCGCGCGTTCACCGCCGCGCTTACATGGATTACATCGGCATCAAGCTTTACGGCGAGGACGGAGCGGTCGTGGGCGAGCGGCGCATGGTCGGTCTGTTCACCTCGGCGGCCTATAACCGCAGCCCGCGCGATATTCCTTTGCTGCGGCGGAAAATCGAACTGATCCGGGAGCGTGCCCATCTGCCGCGCGACGCCCATGACGACCGTGCCCTGGTGAATATTCTGGAAACCTATCCGCGGGACGAACTGTTCCAGGCGCGGGTCGATGAGTTGGTCGAGTCCGCAGTCGGTATCGTGCGCCTGCAAAAGCGGCCGCAAACCAAGATCTTCGTACGCTACGACCGGTTCGACCGGTTCGTGTCGGTGCTCGTTTTCGTGCCGCGCGACAAATACAACACCCGCATGCGGATCCGGATCGGCGCCTTCCTGACCCAGCAGTTCGAAGGCTATGTCTCGGCCTTTTATCCCAGTTTCGGCGACAGTCCGCTGGCCCGCGTCCTCTTCATTATCAGCAAGGACGACGGGGATATTCCGCGTATTGATTTTCAGAGCCTGGAGCGCCGGATCGAAGCGTTTACCAGGGACTGGCACGACGATCTGCGCCTGGTCCTGCTCGCGCGCCATGGCGGCGCGCGCGGGCGCGAACTCAGCCAGCGTTATGTCAACAGCTTTTCCGTCGCCTATCGGGAGCAGTTTTCCTGCGATGTGGCCGTCGAGGATATCGGCGTGCTGGAGGGCCTGCCCGGATATCCGGGGATCGCGCTCAAATGCTACCGCACGCCGTCGGATCGCGAAACGGCGCTGCGCCTGAAGCTCTATCATTGGGACACGCCCATTCCCTTGAGCGATTGCCTTGTCGTCTTCGAGAATATGGGCCTCAAGGTGATCGACGAAATTCCGTATACGATGGAGATGGCCCGCGATGCCGGTGAGACGAGCGCGGGCGAGGATGCGGGCGGGCGCACCATCTGGATCCATGATTTTTTCATGACCCACCGCACCGGCACGCCCATCGATCTCGATGCGGTCAAGGATACATTCGAGGCGACCTTCCGGGCCGCCTGGTTCGGTCAGGTCGAGAATGACGGCTTCAACCGGCTGGTGGTCGAAGAGGCCATGGACTGGCGCGATGTGATGGTGCTGCGGGCCCTGGCGCGTTTCCGCCGGCAGACCGGGTTGGCGTTTTCCGATCAGTACATCATCAATGCCTTGTGTAACCAGGGCACCATCGCCAAGCTGCTGGTTCAGCTTTTCCAGTGGCGGTTCGACCCGGATATCTGTCAGTCAGAAGACGAACGCTGCACCCGCCAGGAAGAGATCGTCGAACGGATCAATGCGGCGCTCGATGACGTCCAGTCCCTTGACGTGGACCGGATCATCCGGCGCTTTACGAATCTGGTGATGGCGGCCCAGCGCACCAATTTCTATCAGGTGACCACGGACGGTTCGGTCAAGTCGCAACTGGCGATCAAATTCGCCAGCCGGAAGATCCAGTCTCTGCCGCAGCCCAAGCCGCTTTACGAGATCTTCGTCTATTCGCCCCGTGTGGAAGGCGTGCATCTGCGCAACGGCAAGGTCGCGCGGGGCGGTATCCGCTGGTCGGACCGGGCGGAAGATTTCCGTACGGAAGTTTTGAGTCTGACAAAGGCGCAGCAGGTCAAGAATGTGGTGATCGTGCCGGTGGGCGCGAAAGGCGGGTTCGTGCCACGGCAATTGCCGCCACCGGGCAGCTCGCGCGATGCGGTCGTCGATGAGGCCATCGCCTGTTACCGCATGTTTATCTCCAGCCTGCTCGATATCACCGACAACCTGGTCGATGGCGCGCCGGTGCCGCCTGAGCGCGTGGTGGCCTATGACGAGCCGGACCCCTATCTCGTGGTCGCCGCCGACAAGGGCACGGCGACCTTCTCCGACATCGCCAATGACGTGGCGGCGGGCTACGATTTCTGGCTCGGCGATGCCTTTGCGTCGGGCGGGCGCACCGGCTACGACCACAAGCGCATGGGGATCACCGCGCGGGGCGCCTGGGAAGCCGTGCGCCGCCATTTCCGTGAACTCGACTGGGATATTCAGACGACGCCCTTTACCGCTGTCGGCGTCGGCGACATGTCGGGCGACGTCTTCGGCAACGGCATGCTGCTGTCGGAGAAGACCCGCCTGATCGCGGCCTTCGATCACCGGGACATCTTCATCGATCCCAATCCGGATCCGGATCTGTCCTATCAGGAACGCAAGCGGATGTTCGCGCTGCCCCGCTCGAGCTGGAGCGACTATAGCCGCGATCTGATTTCCAGCGGCGGCGGCGTCTTCAGCCGTCAGCGCAAGTCCATTCCGGTTTCCCAGGAAATGGCGCGGGTACTGAATATCGACGACACTAGCGTGACGCCCAGCCAGTTGATCCAGGCGATCCTGCGCGCGCCAGTGGATCTGTTGTGGTTCGGCGGCATCGGCGCCTATGTGAAAGCCCATGACGAATCCCATCTGGAGGTTAATGACCGCTCCAACGACGCCATCAGGATCAATGGCCGCGAGGTGGGTGCGAAAGTGATTGGCGAGGGGGCCAATCTGGGCGTCACCCAGCGCGGGCGGATCGAATATGCCCGCAAGGGCGGGCGGATCAACACGGATTTCATCGACAATGCGGGCGGCGTCGATTGTTCCGACCACGAAGTGAACATCAAGGTTGCCTTGGATTCAGTGGTGCGCTCGGGCATCTTGAGCGTCGAGCGGCGCAACCAAATCCTGGAGGATATGACCGACGAGGTCGCGGCGCTGGTTTTGCGGAACAATTACGAACAGACCCTGGCCCTGTCGGTGGCGGAAGCAACGGCGCCGGAGGATCTCGATGCCCATGGCCGGTTCATGCGCGCGCTGGAGCGCCAGGGCGTGTTGGACCGGGCGGTCGAAAATCTGCCCGATGAAGAACGGCTTCTGGAACTCAAGGAATCCGGCCAGGGCCTGACCCGGCCTGAAATCGCGACGCTCATGTCTTATGCCAAGATCGCGCTTTACGATGCGATCATCGAGACTGATGCGCCCGACGATCCTTATCTGGACGCCGATCTGATCCGTTACTTCCCAAGGGAGATGGGCGATCAATTCGTCGAGGCCCTGCGGGGGCACAGGCTACGCCGGGAGATTGTCGCGACGGAGCTTGCCAACGACCTGGTCAATACGGGCGGTCTGACCTTCGTCAACCGGATCCAGGAAAGCATGGGCATGTCGGCGCCGGATATCGCGCGGGCTTACGTGATCTCGCGCGATGTTTTCCGCATTCGCGATCTCCGGACCCGGATCAATCATCTGGACGGCACTGTGCGCTCTCAAGTGCAATTGGATGCCCATCAACAGGTGATCGCTTTTCTGCGCCGTCAGGTTTTGTGGTTTCTGCGCTACCGCCCGGGCGATTTGAGGTTGCGGCCGGCGATCGAGACCTACCGCCCGGACATACAGCGCTTGAGCGACCATCTGCCGGAGGCCCTGTCGCCGTTCGAGAGCGAGCGGCTTGAGCAGAGGCTGGAAAAGCTCTCGCGGCACAATCTCAGCGGCGCCCTGGCGCGGGACGTGGCTTTGCTGGAGCCGTTGGCTTCCGCTTGCGACATCATCGACGTGGCCCGGGCCCAGACCTGGTCGCCCGAGGACGTCACGGCCACCTATTTCGCGGTGGGGGCGGCGCTCAGCCTGGACCGTCTGCGGGCCAATGCCAGCGAACTGTCTTCGACCGAGCATTGGGAGCGGCTGGCGGTCAAACGGACCATCGAGGATTTGTTCCGCCAGCAGCGGCATCTCACCGCAGCGGCCATCGGTCAGGTGCTCGATGCAGGTCATGACAATCCGTCAGGACACGACGCGGCCGACATCTGGATTCAGACAAATGAGCGTGAGGTCGACAGGGTCACGGCGCTGATTCACGACATGGAAGCCTCCGGACCCTTGACCAGCGCCAAGCTGTCCCTGGCGGGCAGCCAGATTCGTGACTTAATGTCAGGGTTCGGCGGCCGGCGGTCCCAGCTTGAAAACATGACGGGTGCACTCTAACGTGTTGAATTCTATCCTGCCGACGTCCCCAACATGGCGCCCGCATGGTCAACGCGACTGCATTTCCCAAGACCGACGGCAGCAGCCGTCTGAATTGCTTTGGCCTGCCTGCCGCGCCGCCGTCGGGCCAATATGCCTGGGCGCTGTTTGACTGGGCCGCGCAGCCCTATTTTTCGATCATCGCCGGTTTCCTGTTCGCCCCTTACTTTGTCAATGTGGTTGTCGGCGATCCGGTCGCCGGGCAATCGCTGCTGGGTCTGGCGCTGGCGGTCGCGGGCTTTCTCACCGCCTTTTCCGCGCCCGTGATGGGCGCCATCACCGATGCGGCGGGCCAGCGCAAACCCTGGCTCCTGGCCTGTTCCCTGTTTTATGTCATCGCCGTGTCGCTGCACTGGTGCGCCGTGCCAGGATTGTCCGCGGGCACTTTCATGCTGGTGATGATCAGCATGATCGTGGCCTCCGTCAGCCTTGAACTCGCGGTCGTGGTCAACAATGCCATGCTGTGCGATGTGGCGCCGAAATCCCGTCTGGGGCGGTTGAGCGGCACCGGCTTTGCCCTCGGTTATGTGGGCGGGCTGGTGGCAATCATCCTGCTGCTGGTCCTGTTCGCCCTGCCCGGGGCGGGGGCGCAGGCTTTGGACGGGCTTTCGGTGATGCCGTTTTTCGGTCTCGATACGCAGTCCCACGAGCATCACCGCATCGCCGGTCCGTTCGCGGCCTTGTGGTATGCGCTTTTTGTCCTGCCGCTGTTCCTGCTGACGCCGGACCGGGCGTCAACGGGGGCGTCTTTGCTGCAGGCCGCGCGCAAGGGCTTTCATGCGCTGGGCGCGACGATCCGCATCTTGCCCAAACCCGACTACCGGCCCCTCGGCCTCTTTCTGATCGGCCGTATGCTGTATAATGACGGTCTGATCGCCATCTTCATTTTCGGTGCGGTCTATGCGTCCGGTGCGTTCGACTGGGCGCCGGAGGAAACGGCGTTATACGGCATGATCCTGATCGGCGTGGCGGTGGTCGGCGCGGTGATCGGCGGCCGGCTCGACGACCGGATCGGCTCGAAGGCCACGGTCCTCCTGTCCTTGTGCATCATTCTGGCGGGGGTCAGCCTCGCGGCGTCCATCACCCAAACCTCCATCCTGTTCTTTGTGCCCGTTGCGCCGTCGGAGTCCGGACGGTTCCTGTCCAGCATGGCCGAACAGGTCTATCTGGGGGCCGCCATTATAACCAGCCTGGCGAGCGGTCCCGCCCAGGCGGCGAGCCGCAGCCTGATGGCGCGTTTGGCGCCCAAAGATCAGATGACGGAGTTTTTTGGGCTGTTCGCGTTTTCCGGCAAGCTGACGGCTTTTATCGGCCCGCTCGGCATCGGGGTGGTAACGGCCCTGCTGGGGACGCAACGGGCGGCCTTCATTGTCGTCATCACGCTGATTTTAGCCGGCCTGCTGATCCTGTGGCCGCTCAAGTTGCGCCGGGTGCCGTCCTTGCCGCTCTGACGGCGCTTAAGGATTGCGGGCCTGGAGAAAGCGGCGCAGATCCGCTTTGACCTGAAGCGTGAGATCCTCGCGGTACTCGAACGGGCTGTCCGCCGGCAGGCCGGTTTCATCGAAGGCGTGGCCTGCATCGTCGAAATAGCGCAGTTCGATGGTCAGGCCGTTCCCGGCCATGCGCTCGGCGACTTTCCGGCAAGCCAGCGGCGAGACCACCGTGTCGTTGCCCGCCAGCGCCATATAGGTCGGTGGACGGACCATCCAGTCCTTGTCGTCGGACAAGGAGAAAAAGCCGCAATAGGGATAGAGCAGGATCGCGCCGATGACCCGTTGCTGCACGGCGGGGCTCGGCACCGGCCACAGATTGGTCGGTCCTTTGACGGAGAAATCCATGGCCAGCAGATCCATGATCGACCAGGCGCCATGGGACTGTCCGAACAGCACGACGCGGGCAGGATCCGCGTCGGCGATCCGGTCCAGATGAGCGATCACGCTGGCCACGTCGCCCGCCCGTTCCCGGCCCCACAGGCGGCGGGCCGAACACACTTGCGCCAGGGACTGCTCGCGGCTCAGGCCCCGGGCCGCCATGGAATCGACGATCACCGCCAGATAGCCGTCCCGCGCCGCGAAATCCGCCCAGTCCTGATGGGTTTCCCGCACGCCGCCGCAGCCGGAAATGATCAGCATGACCGGATGCGGGCCCGGCCGGTCGGGGCGGACGATGGTGAGATGCGGTTCAAGCCGGTCGAACCATTCCGTCGTCGGCCGTTTCGTGATCATCCAGCCGGTGGTGTGGCCGTGGAGCGCGACGACCACGGTCGTCACCAGAAGGACGATAATGGTCAGTGTCGCGAGGATCAAAAATCGGATCAAGGTCATGGCCGCTGCCCTTAGTGCCGGAAATGCCGCATGCCGGTCAGGACCATGGCGATGCCCGCCTCGTCGGCCGCCGCGATCACGTCGTCGTCGCGCATGGAGCCGCCGGGCTGGATCACTGAGGTGGCGCCGGCCTCAACCGCGGCCAGCATGCCGTCGGGGAAGGGGAAAAAGGCATCGGACGCAACGGCGGAGCCTTGGGTCAGAGGCGTCTCAAGGCCTGCGGCCTCCGCCGCGTCCCGGGCTTTACGGGCGGCGATGCGCGAGGAATCGAGCCGGCTCATCTGGCCTGCGCCGATCCCCGCCGTTGCCCGGTCCTTGGCGTAGACGATCGCATTCGACTTGACATGCTTGGCGACCCGGAAGGCGAACAGCAGATCGGTGAGCTGATCGTCCGTCGGCGCTTTCTTGGTCACGACCTTCAGATCGTCTCGGGTGATCCGGCCATTGTCCCGGGTCTGGACCAGCAGGCCGCCGGAGACGCTGCGCGCCGTGATGCCTTGCGCGTCCGGGTCGGCCAGGCCGCCGGTCAACAGCAGGCGGAGGTTCTTCTTTGCGGCCAGAATGGACAGGGCGTCCTCGTCCGCATCCGGCGCGATGATCACTTCGGTGAAGATCTTGGCGATTTCTTCCGCCGTCTCCCCATCGAGTTTGGTGTTGAGCGCGATGATGCCGCCAAAGGCGCTGACCGGATCGCAGGCAAGCGCCCGGCGGTAGGCATCCGCCGCGCTCGGCGCTTGCGCCACGCCACATGGGTTGGCGTGCTTGATGATGGCGACGGCGGGCCCGTCTTCGGGCGCGAACTCGCAGACCAGCTCGAAGGCCGCATCCGTGTCGTTCAGATTGTTGTAGCTCAACTCCTTGCCCTGGAGCTGACGGGCGGTGAGAACGCCGGGGCGCGCCTCGCCGGTGGCATAGACGGCGGCCTGCTGGTGCGGGTTCTCGCCATAGCGCAGGGTCTGTTTGATCCGTCCGCCGATCACCCGATAGTCCGGTGCGTCCGTTTTCAGTTCGGACGCGAACCAGTTGGAAATGGCGGCATCGTAAGCGGCGGTCCGGGCATAGGCCTTGGCCGTCAGGCCCTTGCGAAGCGCCGGGGTCGTCGCGCCGTTGTTCGCGGCCATGTCGTCGAGCACGCGGCCGTAATCCTGCGGATCCACGACAACCGTCACATGGGCATGGTTCTTAGCGGCGGAGCGGATCATGGCCGGGCCGCCGATATCGATATTTTCGATGCACGCGTCCCAATCCGCGCCTTGGGCGACGGTTTCCTCGAACGGATAGAGATTGACCACCACGAGATCGATCGCCTCGATGCCGTGATCCGCCATGGTTTGTCTGTGCTCCGCCTGATCGCGTTTGCCGAGCAAGGCGCCATGAACCTTGGGGTGCAGGGTCTTGACCCGGCCGTCCAGCATTTCCGGCATGCCGGTGACGCTGGCGATGTCCTCGACGATCAGCCCCGCCTCGCGCAGCATTTTGGCGGAGCCGCCGGTGGAGATGAGCGCGATGCCGCGATCCGCCAGGGCATTGGCGAAGGCGGCCAGGCCGGTCTTGTCCGAGACGGAAAGAAGGGCGCGGCGGATGGGGGCTGTCGGCATGGAGGAGACTCCCAAGCAATCGGAGACGGGAGCCAGTGCTAGCATGCTCCCGGTCCCACCGGAAGTCTCATCCCGTCAGCACATCTTCCGGATTGACCTTTGTGGGATCGGCGGGCTTTTGGGCCTCGGTCTTCGCTTGGGCCGGTTCGGCCGGCGATGCCTTGATGTCCGCTTGAGCGGGCGCGGGCTCGTCCGTCTCAACAGCCGGTTGCGCCGGGCTTTCTTGCGCGGCGGAGCGGGCGGCGGAAATCTCGCGTGCCATGGGCTTGCTCATGCGTTTCAGCGCCCATTTCAGAATGACCGCTTCGTCCGTCACCGAGCCTTCGATGACGATCTGCCGGGTCTGGCGGACGGTATCCCGGTGATCCATATAGGCGCTGTCTTCCAGACGCAGCACGCCGCCGCGCGCCAGGAACTGCCAACTGTCCCCATTGGGCAGAATGATCAGCATGCTGGCTTTGTCCCAGGCCAGGGATGCGCGGATATCCGGGTGCAGATGAAACCGGGCGGCGAACCGGCGCGGCTTGTTCCTGCGGGACGAGCGCGTATTGTCCGGCACCAGCGTGTCTTCGCCCCTGATGTCATCGCCCCGGGCGTTCATGTAGAGCGTGCGCCGGTGGATCAGGCCGAAGCGGTTGGCGTAGCCGTCATGACTTGCTTCAACGACGGTGCCGTCTTCACCTTCCTTGCGTTCGCGCTTGACGAATTCCGGGCCGCTCAGCACCCGCCCGTCGCCGAACAGGGACGATCTGGCGCCGGATAAAAAGGCGCAACTCGACGTGTCGTCCACCGTGACGGTCGAATGGGCCGCCGTCGAACGCAAGGCGTCGTGCCACTGGGACCCGTGATTGTCCGTGGCGCCGCAATTCACGAAGATCCGGTGCGGCCCGCTGCTCAACTCGAAGGACAGGCAGCCGGCATGGCTTTCCGTCCCCAGAATGCCTTCCGGCGCGGGGCCGGTGTCCATGATGATGAGGGAGCGGCCGCGCGCCACCCGCTGGAAACCGGACTGATTGGCGCGCAGCAAGGGCTGGCCATGGGTCTCGTCGAGCGCCAGCACCGTGTCCACAAGGCCCGGCGGCAGATCCGGCGTACCGTTGAAATGCGCCAGCCGCCCGTCGCCATGGCGGAAGAACCGCACCATGGGGATGATCCGGTCGAGCGCCCGGTGAATGGGTTCGGGCAGAGGGCTGCGCCGGGCATCGGCGGCGGCCTTCAGGCGGATCAGATTGCTCAGCAGGCGGAGTTGGCTGCGCGGGCTGCGGCTCACATGGCCGCCGTCCGGCAGGATCTGCTTGTTCAGTTCTTCCACGGTCAAAGCGAGGCCGCGCTTGCGGCGCTTGTCGCCATTGGGCAGGCCGAGGCCGCTGACCGCCAGGCCGATGGCGGCGGCAAGCCGCTCTTCGCCTTCCGGCGCATGGGCCGCCGTGCGATAGAGATGGTGCGCCTGACGGGCGATCGAGCGCATGGTCGTGGAGCGCCAGACCAGATCCGCACCCTGAAAAATCAGCTTGCCATGGGTCATCCAGGCCATCAGGCGGTGGGCCGTGACATGGGGACGCCAGGCGGTCTCGTTCCAGCGCCCATGGGCGTTCAGCCAGCCGGTGATCAGCCAACGGATATGGGCCTGCGCTTCGTCATCCTCAAGGGCGTTGAAATGGGCGATCCAGCCGAAGCCGTGCAGTTCTTCCGCCCACTCGTCGCTGGGCGGCGTGGCGAGCCAGGGGGCGGTGCCGCCCTCCATGACGATCTTTTCGCCGGCAAGGGTATAAAAGCCCCGGCGCAGATCCCGCGCGGTTTCCGGATCGGCTTCCGTCAGCAAAGGCAGGTCCGCCAGGATCCGGTCGGGCAGGGGACCGTTGGCGCCGATCAGGTCGCTCCAGGACAGCATGGCGCGGGCGGACAGGGTATGGGACGTCCGGACGAGCCGCCGCCAGGCCACGTCGGTGATGCCGCGCATGAAAGGAGCGACCGCCATCTCAGCCCCCTTTCGCTTTGGGTTTTGCGGACGCGCCCCGCAGCCGGTCCATGTTCTGGCCGTAGGCGGACGGTCCATCCTTGAAGGTGGCGGTGCCCGCGACCAGCACGCGGGCGCCCGCCGAAATTGCTTTGGGCGCGGTCTCCGCGTTGATGCCGCCGTCCACTTCCAGCTCGATGGTGAGGCCCGCCTTGTCGATCCGCTTGCGCAAGGTTTCGATCTTGGCCAATTGGCTGTCGATGAAGCTCTGGCCGCCGAACCCCGGATTGACGCTCATGACCAGGATCAAATCCACGCTGTCGAGGACATGGTCCACGGCTTCCACAGGGGTCGCCGGGTTGAGCGCCACGCCCGCGCGCTTGCCCGCCGCCTTGATGCGCTGGAGCGTGCGGTGGAGATGGGGGCCTGCTTCCGGATGGACCGTGATGATGTCGGCGCCCGCATCGATGAAGGCATCAAGCAGCGGATCCACCGGCGCGATCATCAGATGCACGTCGAAGGGCAGGTCGGTGTGAGGGCGCAAGGCCTTGATCACCGCCGGGCCGATGGTGAGGTTGGGCACGAAATGCCCGTCCATCACATCCACATGGATATAGTCGGCTCCGGCCTCGGCGAGCGCGCGCACGTCCTCACCCAGCCGGGCGAAGTCGGCAGACAGAATGGAGGGTGCGATTCGGATTACGTCGCTCATAGGCGACAGTTAGCACCCGTCGTCAACTTTATGCAAGATGTGCTGTCCGATTTTGGGTCACCCACAGCATATTGTGGATGACCCGCATCAGTGAGCGGATCCCGCGGGATCAGAACCGCCGGTCGTAGCGGTCGTTGTAGTACCGGTCTTCGTCCCGGTACTGGCCGCGATCGCCGTAATCGGGGATCACCCGGACCCGCTCGCCGTAGATGATGCGCACCGGCGTGCCGGGCCGGATCGCCACGCCCCGGGCGCCCGTGATCACCGAGATGGTGCCGCCCTGTTCGGTTTCGATGATGTATTCGTAGCCGTTGCCCTGGGTCACGCCCCGCTCGATGGCCGCGCCCGCGAAACCGCCGATCAGCGCGCCGATGATGCCGCCCGCGATGCTCTCGCCCCGGCCGCCGGCAATGCCGACGCCGGTCGCCGCGCCCGCGGCCGCGCCGCCCAGCGCGCCAAGGCCCGTGCGCGAGCCTTCGATGCGCACAGGCACCACATCCACCACGGTGCCGTAGCCGATGCGGCTGACCTGACCTACTTCATACCGGCCCACATCCCGCGGCCCCGGTTGGGGGGCGCAGGCGCCAAGCGCCAGAGTGCCCGCCAGCGCGATCACAGCGGCGCTGGCCGCCCCGGAAATCCGTTTGTTGACTGCTGTCGCCATAACCCTCTCCTCGTTTCCACGTCTCATTCGAGGTTGTCCAATCTAGCCGCGCACAGCCCCGGGGGAAAGGGCGTGCCGCTCATGTGCCTTAACGTCTCAATGAGGCCGAATCAGGCGCGCGGCGAAAAAACCGTCGAGACCGCCTTGGGCGGCGAGATGGCAGGGCAGGGTGCGCAGGTCGCCCTCTGCGGTGACGGCTTCGCTCAAATCCCCGATCTCGGCGGGCGCGATGGGCTTGCGGGCGATCCCAGGCATGCGGTCCAGCAGGCGGGCGATGCGTTCCGGCCCTTCTTCAGGCTGAAGGGAGCAGGTGCAATAGACCAGCGTGCCGCCGGGGGCGAGCATGTCCATGGCGGCTTCCAGAAGGCGGTCCTGGAGCGTGACCAGCGTGTCGATGTCGTCAGGGCGTTTCAGATGAGCCACATCCGGATGGCGGCGGATCGTGCCCGTCGCCGAACAAGGCGCGTCGAGCAGGATCGCATCGGCGGGCGCATCGGGCCGCCAGGCGGTGGCGTCCGCCGCGACGAGTGTGGCGTCAAGACCGAGGCGGCCGAGATTCTCGGAGACGATCTTCAACCGGTTTTCCGAGCGGTCCACGGCGATGACGTTTGCCCCTTGTGCCGCCAGTTGCGCGGTCTTGCCGCCGGGCGCGGCGCACAGGTCGAGAACCGTCCGTCCCGTGACAGCGCCCAGCAGCGTGGCGGGCAGGGCGGCGGCGGCATCCTGCACCCACCAGGCACCCTCCTCGAAGCCCGGCAGGGTGGTGATGTCCGTGGTGCTCCGGCGCAAGGAGCCGGTGGGCAGGCGCTCCGCTTGCAGACGGTCCGCCCAATCGGTTGCCGGGTCCTTGACCGTGACGTCGAGGGGCGGGTCGGCCAGATGTGCTCTGGCGATGGCGCGGGCGGTTTCCGCTCCGTAAGCGGAGGACCAGCCCTGCCACAGCCAGTCGGGCGTGTTGAGATAGGCCTCGTCCTGGGTCTCGAGCAGGGCGGCCCGCTCGCCCGCCACCCGGCGCAGCACGGCGTTGATCAATCCCTTATAGGGCTGGGTCGCCGTGTCGCTGCCAGCGAGCGTTACCGCTTCGTCCACGGCGGCATGGGGGCTGATGCCCATGAAGGCGATCTGGCAGACGC
The DNA here is from genome assembly GCA_964612085.1 of uncultured Alphaproteobacteria bacterium. GTDB lineage: Bacteria > Pseudomonadota > Alphaproteobacteria > JAJFIK01 > JAJFIK01 > CAZTCJ01. The sequence continues at coordinate 6,918 of CAZTCJ010000024.1, read as the reverse complement.
CGAGACGCAAGATGTCCTGGGCACGGGACGCTTTCGCGGGGAGGGGGCTTTCCAAAAGTTGCCCGAGAATGGCGTCGATCTGGCCCAGCCGGCGCAGGCTCGTGGCCACAAGAGCGCGGGCAAAAGCCCGGTCGCGGGTCTCAAGGCGGCTCAAACCGTCCGTGGTGAGCGCATCTTTCCACGCTTCGTCCAGGGGGCGGCGTTTGCGGATCACGGCTCCTAAAATTGAGACGGCGGCGGAGCGGGCGGTCGGCTTGGGCAAGCGGGTCTTTCCGGCCATCAGCGTTCCGCCCGCAGAGAAAAGCCGAGTGGCAGCCACGGTTTGTCTGGCCAGCGGTACAGGCCGCCCTCCGCCGGCACCAGGCAGTCGAACCCTTTGTAGGGGATGGCGTCGTGCTCATGCAGCCAGCGGATGGTGAGTCCCGCTTCGATCAGTTCGGTGACGATATCGCCCAGCGTGTGCTGCCAGCAATAGGCCCTGGCGTTGGACAGCCGCGCCTCCGGATCCGCATAGTCCAGCGGGCTCGTCTCCTCGAAGGGTTTTTTGTCGAAATACGGAACGAAAAAGCCGGGCCGTCCGTCCGGGCCCTTGGCGTCGTCATCATAGGCCCAGGTGATGGGGTGGGTTTCGGCCAGATAGAGCGCGCCGCCGGGCTTGAGGAAATGGGCAACGATCTCGGCCCAGCGCTTGATGTCCGGCAGCCAGCAGATGGCGCCCCAGGTCACGAACACAAGGTCGAAGCTGGCAGGCTCGGGAATGGCAGCGGGCGCATCGTAAAGATCCGCTTCCACGAAGCGGGCGCGGGTCTCAAGGCCAAGTTCCGTGGCCAGAGCAGTGGCGGCGTCCACGGCGGCTTTCGAAAAATCGAGCCCTACAACTTCTGCGCTCCGCTGGGCGAGCGTCAGCGTGTCCTGGCCGAAATGGCATTGCAGATGAAGGACGCGCAGTCCCTCGACGGACCCGAGTTCCGCTTCCTCGATGGGATAAAGGCGGCCCCGGCCCTCCCGCAGGGCGGTCAGGTCGTAGAAATCCGCCTTCAGATGAATGCCCGTGCGCTCGTCCCAATTGGCCCGGTTCGCGGCGCGCCAATCATCGGGCGGGGCATCGGCGGTCCGGTCCGGCATCAGCCCCATGGGCTCCCGTTACCGCCGCCGGAGCGCGCCATTTCCTCAAGCTTGGCGATGCGGTTTTGCGTGTTCGGATGGGTGGAGAACAGATTGTCCACCGAATGGGCATGGAGCGGATTGATGATGAACATATGCGCCGTGGCCGGATTGCGCTCCGCCTGATGATTGTCGATGCCCTTGGCGGCCTGCTCGATCTTGGCGAGTGCTGAGGAGAGCCATAAGGGTCGTCCGCAAATCTCCGCACCCACCCGGTCGGCGGAATATTCCCGCGTCCGGCTGATCGCCATCTGAACCAGCGCGGCGGCGATGGGCGCCAGGATCATCAAGGCGATAACGCCAATAATGCCCAGCGGATTGTTCCGGTTGTTGCCGAAGAACAGCGCGAAATTGGCCAGCATGGAAATGGCGCCCGCCAGCGTCGCGGTGATCGTCATGATCAGCGTGTCGCGGTTTTTGATATGGGCCAACTCATGGGCCATGACGCCCGCGATTTCCTCTTGGGTGAGCATTTGCAAGAGGCCCGTGGTCGCGGCGACGGCGGCGTTTTCCGGGTTACGGCCGGTGGCGAAGGCGTTGGGCTGGGGGTTTTCGATGATGTAGACCTTGGGCATGGGCAATTGGGCGTTCTCCGAGAGCTGGCGCACCATGCGGAAGAGCTGGGGCGCGCTCGCCTCGTCCACGCGCTTGGCCCCATACATGCTCAGGACCACCTTGTCCGAGTTCCAATAGGCGAAGAGGTTCATGGCGGCGGCGACGCCGAACGCGATCAGAATGCCGGCTTCTCCGGCGATCAGGAACCCGATGCCGAGGAAGAGCGCGGTCATGGCTGCCATCAGCATGCCAGTGCGGAAGATGTTCATGTGCCTGCCTCGTGAAAGGACCGTTCGGGCTGGATTATGCCCCCAGCCGCCCCAAATCGACATAGGAACGCAGGGTTTTCGCTTCAAGCGGAACCCGGAAGACACCTTATAAGGTAAGTGCATGACAGCCGAGAGACCAACGGATCCGCAACCCCCTGAACCCAAAGCCGAAATGCCGGGGGCCGCGCCGGGCAAGGCGCTGACGCCGGAAGCACGGCGGGCCTTGGAGGAAGCGGCGGCGCGCCGGGCGGCCATCGATGCCGCCGTCGCCGCCATGCCTGGAGAAGAGGGCGGCGCCAAGGGTCTTGAGCCCACCCGTTACGGCGATTGGGAAGGCAAGCACAAGGGCACCGCCACGGATTTCTAGAGCCTCCCCCGCCTCTTAGACAAAGCGCAGCTCCCGTTTGCCATTGCGTGGATCCTCAGGCAGGTTGACATAGACCGAACGGAAAACGGGGATCCCAGAGGGTGGTCATGACGGCGGAGACGGGCGCAAGCGCAGACGGGTTGGATGTGGTTACCCGCTTTGCCCGGTTGCGCTCTCATGTCCTGCGCGTGCTCGATGCCGTGGAATCCCACTGCGCGCCCCTCGGCCCCCAGAAGGACGCGTTGATCTCCTCTCTTAGCCTGGCGCGCGACAGCATCGCCGACCGGGCGCTTCTGCTCTCCGTCGTCGGCGGCGAGGGCAGCGGCAAATCCACTTTCGTCAACGGGCTTGTTCGTCCGGGAAAAGACGATCTGGTGCCCACTGAGGCGACGGTGCCCGGAACCGTCGCGCCGATCACGCTCGAATGGTCTGATGCTCAGCGTCCGGAATACGAAGTGACCTTTCAGCGCCAGTCCGCCCGTTCGGTGGTCACGCGCTCGGCCAAGGAGTTCGCCGAGTATCTGCTGCAAAAGGCCAACCGCCATAATCGCAAAAAGGTGGCCCAGGGCATTATCCGGCTCCAGCATCCCTATCTGGAGAGCGGCCTGCGGATCATCGATCTGCCCGGCGTCGATGGGGCCTCGGCCGATGTGCGCGCGCAGGTCGCCGAAGCCTTGAAAAGCTATGCCAATGCGGTGGTCGGCATCACGCTCGAACGCTCCGGATACGGCGCCTTGATCGATGTCTTCCGGTCTTACGATGTGGATCCCAAGCGCTCGATCGTCATCGTCAATGTCTATCCGGAACAGATGGACGAAGACCGTTGCCGCATGCTGAACAACGGTCTGTCGGTGCCGGAGAACATCGAGGCGAAACGCCAGGGCTGCATCGAAACCTTCGCCGATTCCGGCATCGCGCTCGACCCGGCGCGGGTCTTCGTCGTTTGCCTGTTCGCCATGGCCCATCCCGAAGCCATGGGCAAGGAGCGCCTGCACAAGGCCCATGACGCGGAACAGGCGGCGCTTCAAGAGGCGCTTTGGGCTTTGATCCGCCAGCGCAGCGCCGGCGCCGTGCTGTTCGACGGGCTCGGGCTCGGCGTCGAAGCGGTGGCCCAGGTGGAAGAGCGGTTGAAACTGCTCGATCACGTGCTGACGCTTCTTTTGTCCGACTCCCCCGACGGCGCCCAGGAACGGGCGGCGCTGCATAGCCAGGTGGCGGGCGCGCTCGACAGCGCGCAGGATTTCAAGGATGCGCTGTTTCTCCAGGAACGGCTGGAAGAAGACATCCGCAGCCTGTGGGCGGAGCATATCGCGGCCCCTGTCGCGGCGGCCCAGGAAAAAATGGCGGCGTTTCTCGATCTGAAGCTCCTGGATGTGCGCCGCGCCGAGACGCTGACCCGGGCCGATGCCGATCGCTTGCGCAAGGATATCGAGCTTTATGCGGAGCATTTGTCGCGGCCTATCCAGGATGCGCGCAACACGGCCCTGGAGCGGTTCATCGACCGGACCTGTCACCATGCGGACCGTATCACCTTGTCGGTCTATAAGGACGTGCCGGTTCTGAGCGCGCTCGGCGGCGATACGTTGATCCGGGTGGATCATGAGTCCTTCCCCAATCTGCGGTTCAGCGAAACCACGCCCGACTGGTTCGCCCACGCCATGCGCGCGGCGGGCGGCCTCGGCAGCGGCGCGATCACGGTTCTGGGTCTGCAAGGGGTGGCGGCAAGCCTGCTGGCCACCGCCGGGGTCAGCCTGAACCCGCTCGTTCTGGTGCCGCTCCTGTTCGTTCTGGGCGGTGTTTCGGGATGGATGGCGGCGGACCGTTTCCTGCGGGGCCGCAAGGCCGACATGACGCGCTTTTTGGAAGAGCGGCAAGCCTATCTGAAGCGGCTCGATCCCGGCGAAGGCGGGGTCTTGTACGAACAATGGCAGGTGGCGGCTCTCCTGGTCGCCTCGGAAGCCAAGCTGGCGCTCGAACAGGTGCTGGGCGATCTGGCCCGGCTGGCGGGGCTTGAAAGCGGCGACCGCCACGCGCTCCGTCAGCAGAAGGCGCATGTGGCCGCCGCCCTTGCGGGTGCCGCCGCCGCCCGCGACGAACTCACCGGGCTTTACGCCCAGATGCGGCAGTTTTAGGGGGCGGTCATGTTTCGATGGCTCACCCGCATCGCTCTGTTCGCTTATCTTTATAAGCTCTATCGGGCCTCGCCGCGCCTGGGCCGGGCGGTGATCGCGGCCTTGGGCGTCTTTCTGGTCGGCGCCCTGTTGCTGATTGTCTTCGGCCTGCTCTCCACCGTCTCACGCTGGGCCGGATGGGGCTTTTGGGGCGTCGGATTGCTCCTTCTGGCGACCATCGGTACGGGGATTTTCGTCTGGATCGATGCGCCGTCGCAATTGTCCAAGGGCGCGCGTGCCCGGCGCGGCGCCGAGGCCGAGCGCCGTCTCGGCAAGCTGCCTACCCTGGCCCGCGACGACAGGGATTTCACCCATGTCGCCGATCTGGACGAGGCGGAGATCCGCCGGCGTCTCCACGGCCTGTTGCGGGACGGGCGGATCGACGAGGCGGACCGTCTGCTGGAACGAGTCAAGCGCCACCATGGCCGCAGCGACTGGTGGGCGGCCTTCCGGCGGCAGATCGATCTGCGCCGCTAAATCCGAATTCATCTGATTTGAAGCCGATCGCCCCTTGACCGGGATGCAGTTATCGCCACCATGCAGCCCAGTGGTTGTGAGCGCGAAGCGTGAGGAGATATGGCGATGCGGTTGGGCAAACTGATCAGCGGCGTGCTGGTTGTGCTATTCTGCACGGGGACGGCGGCATCGGCGGCGCAAGACGGGCGCTTGCGCATCGCTACCTGGAACCTCTCCAATCTCCATCAGGACGCGGGCCAATCGGTGCCCGGGCGCGACGTGGCCCGCACACAAGAAGACTATACCTGGCTGCGCTATTACGCGCGGCAACTCGATGCCGATATCGTCGCCATCCAGGAAATGCACAGCCGCGCTGCGGCCCACAAGCTGTTCTGGCGCGGCGGCTGGACGGTTCATATCTCGGGCCGCCGCCTGGAGGACTTCGATACCTACGATCTCACGGGCGAGTGGCCCGACGGCTCGATCTATACGGGATTCGCAGTCCGTAAATCGGTCGAGACCGTCAGTGTACGGGATCTGGAGGCCATCGCCGTCGATCATGTGGACCCGGAAGACGGTATCGCGCGCAGCACCCGCTGGGCGGTGGAGTTGACGGTCAAGGCGGGCGGCGTCGATCTCAAGCTGCTCGCGGTTCATCTGAAATCGGGCTGTGCCTCCGGCGCGCTGCGGAGCGACGCCCAGGGGTTTGAGACCTTCATCAATCCGGACGATGCGGACTGCACGACGCTCGCGCGCCAGGTGAAGCCGCTGCGCACCTGGATCGATGCGCAGATCGCCGAGGGGACGCCCTTCATCATTCTGGGCGATTTCAACCGGGCCTTCGACCGTCAGGATGAGGACGATCCCCTTTGGCAAGGCATGACCGAGGGGTTGGCCGGCGGCGCGACGCTCACCCGGTTTCCGGACGGCATGGAAGCCACCTGCTGGAAGAACGCGCCGCCCGCGAGCTATTACCGCGATCCCATCGATTTTCTGGTGTTCGATTCGAGAGCCGCGCGCATGGCCGACCGGCGCAGTTTCGGTTGGCTGACCTATGAGCCGTCGCTCGCGCCCCGGGCCAGCCGGATCAGCGATCACTGCCCGGCCTCTATCGAGATCGATCCGACGCGCCGTTAGGCGCGATCCGCCGTCAGAACGGCGGCGTGCGCCTCGACAGTCCGGCTCTTGAGCATCAGATGATCGCGGGGTTCGCCGCCGGCTAACCGTCCGTCCACCAACTGGCAACCTTTGAGGACAAAGCGGGGCGTGCCTGTGTCGCCGCTCAAGGGCAGGCACAGTTCCTCGATGGCGATGCGCCGCCCGGCCCGGCTGCCGTATGTCACGTGCATGGCATAGACCATGCGCTCGACAAGAGCCGCATTCAGGTCCCGGACGATATCGCCGTTCAGCCCCCGGCCGTAAAGATCCGCAACCGTCTGTCCGGTGGGCTCAAGGCCTGCGCGGGTGACGATGCGGGGTCCGGCGAACCGGTACCTGAAATCGTCCGTACCGGATCGTTCCAGAAGCACGAGGGTGGGCAACAGGCCGCTGATTTTCAACAGATCGAAGGCGCTCCAAGAGGGGATCGCCGCATCCCCGCGCACCATGCGCCAATAGGCGAGCAGCGCGCGGTTGCGGGCGTGAAGCGCGTCCGGCTTTAAAACCGGCGCGGCCTTGTCTGAATCGCCAAGATGCCCCGCGAGCGTCTCGCGAGACATCCCCCCAAGCTGTCTCATCGTCAAACCCTAGCCCGCGCCACCGCTCACCCGGCCGCGCGCGAATCACGAATCATGGTTGCGATTCTGACGGTTTTCGATGAGGTCGTCCACCACGGCTGGATCGGCCAGCGTCGAGGTGTCGCCCAGCGCGCCGTAATCGTCTTCGGCGATCTTGCGCAGGATCCGGCGCATGATCTTGCCCGACCGGGTCTTGGGCA
>CAZTCJ010000023.1:0-45756 GCA_964612085.1 uncultured Alphaproteobacteria bacterium | reverse complement strand
CAACCATGCTCCTTGCTGACGGTCCCTGGCTACGCGGAAAATGAACGGCTGTTCCGGTGCGGTGGCCGCATTCTCGCCAATCCTCAGACCCAGAAGGTCTGCGCGGGTCATGGAATACCGTTTCTCGCCATTGGGAATGAGAAAATGGTCCGCGCCATAGGCGGTGATACTCCACCAGCGCGCAGGCATATCCGTGCCTTCGATCCGGTAGGCGCAAGTACCCTTGAGAGGGGTACCATCACTGTCTGTCATGGCTGTAAAATACACTGCTTCGGAGCGGCTGAGCGCAAAGAGGCCAGCTATCGCGACTCCTGCACGTGTATAGATGTCCAATGCCTCGGAACCAATCAGGGCGTTGGTCTGCCACGGTCCATTCGAAATGGAGGCACCAAGTGTCCGGCTTGAGATCGCCCAATATGCTGATCCAAGTCCAATGACCAATGCAACGATGACCGTGATCACGCTGCGTATCCAAAAGCCCATTTCTCTTTTCCTTTTGCCCTTTGATCCAGTTTTAGATGGTGCTGGGACGCTTCCTCTATAAGCGTTTGACCTCGGTTTTGGCCTTATACCAACTTACGTTGATCTCGACCCATCCCGCTCCCTCGCCCGGCCATCCAATGTCAAGGATACTGTCGTGGGTGGTCGGGCGAGGGAGCGGGGCGGATAAGTCGCGCTTTGCGCATCCTGGTATTATCGGTTGGCGTTTGAAGCAGGCGTGTTTGACACAAGAGTGCGCAGCCTGACGTCAGGCTTTCCTTTGACAAGGATAAAGAGGGTCTTCCACCTCTAAGGCGTGTCTCCCGTGCCGATCGGGTCGCCGGACAGGAACGCCTGGACGGGGCCAAGGGTGCGCTCAGCCGCTTCTTCATGGGGCACATGCCCGAGATCGGGGAAGGTCACGAGCCGGGCATCGGGCAGGACGGCGAGATAATCCTGGGCATTCTCCGCCGGGATCAGGCGGTCCTTCTCGCCCCACACCAGCAGCACGGGCGCGTCTATGCGCTGGAGCAGCGGTCGGGGATCGGTCAGCACGGTTTGGCGCAGCCGTTCGATATTCGCGCCCCGGGAGCCGGGCGCGAGCAGCAGGTCGTAATAGCGCTGGAACGTCTCCTCGCTCAGCCGGGCCGGGTCTCCATAACTGTCCTTCAGCGTCGGCCGCACGAGCCATTCGGGCAGGATATAGCGCATCAGCTCCAGGACCGCCGGCACGCTGGCGGGTTTGCCGTATTCGAACCCCGTGCTGGCAAAGCCGTCGGGGGCAATGAGCACCAGCCGGTCGATCCGCTCCGGATGGCGCGCGCCCATGGTCCAGGCGATGCGCCCGCCGATGGAATTGCCGACAAGGCTCGCCGAAGCGATGCCCTTCTGGTCCATCAGCGCCAGAATGAGCGCGATGGAGCGGTCATCGGTATAGCTGCCGGTGGGATCCGGGGGCGTGAGGCCCGATCCGGGCAGGTCGAAGCGGATCACCCTGAAATCGCCCGTCAGGGCGCGGGCCCAGGCCTCCCAGGTATGCAGGCTGGAGCCGAAACCGTGGATCATGATCACGGCGGGGGCCGTTTCCGGCCCGTCATCGCGCACATGCAGGCGCGCATCCCCGACCTCGATCATGTCTTCAGGCGCGCGCAGATAGTTCGCTTCCAGGTCCTGGCGGGAGCGGTCCGGCGTCCGCAGCCAGAAAAACGCGGCGGCAAGGGCAGCCCCCAGGATCGCGACAACGATAAGAACGGTTTTCATGAACTCACCTTAAGCGGCATATGGATTGGTGATAGAGGGTACGAAGGTAGACAGGTCGAAGGAAAGTTTCAATTCGCATGCTGATAGACGTTTCCTTCAAGGCCCAGCCGCCCGCCCGGCCCGGCCTGCCATGGGGCGAGAGGGCCCTGACGCGCGGCCCGTCGGGTTTTTCCAGAAGCGTTCCTCTGTTTGTTCTCCCTCTTCTGAAAGCGCAGGCCTCTGTGCCATACTCAATCCCTGGACGAGAAGCAGGGAGAACGCCGATGGCAGAATGGAGCGCAGAGGCCCCATTGACTCTGATGGGCGCGCCGGGATCGCCTTACACGCGCAAGATGGTCGCCCTGTTGCGCTACCGGCGCATTCCTTACGCCCTTCAATGGGGCGGCCATCGGGCCAGCGCGGGCCGCTATCCGGAACCCAAGGTTAAGCTGCTGCCCACTTTTTATTTTCGGCGTGCGGACGATACGCTTGAGGCGGTGGTCGACTCCACGCCCATCATCAGGCGCCTGGAACAGGGACAGCAAGAGCGCTCCGTTCTTCCCGATCATCCGGCCCTGGCCTTTCTCAACGAGTTGATCGAGGACTATGCGGACGAATGGCTGACCAAAGCCATGTTCCATTACCGTTGGGCGTATCCGGCCGATATCGCCAATGCCGGGCCGCTGCTGGTATATTGGCACGACCCCACGCTGGAGCACGATACGGCCATGGCGCTCGCGCAAAGTTTCGCGGACCGCCAGGTCAGCCGGCTTTATGTGGTGGGCTCGAACGAGACCACCGGGCCGATCATCGAGGACAGCTATCGCCGCCTGCTGACGATTCTTGACGGCCTCGTCCAGGCGCAAGGCTATGTTCTGGGCGCGCGGCCGTCTTCCGCCGATTTTGCCCTGTACGGACAATTGACCCAGCTTGCGATCGTCGATCCCACGCCCGCCCAGGTCGCGCAATCGGCATCCCCGCGGGTGCGGGCCTGGATCGACCGGGTCGAGGACCTGTCGGGCCTGACGCCAAGCGCGGAGGACTGGCTGTCGCCCGATGCAGCCAAAGAAGCGCTTCAGCCGCTCTTGAGCGAGATCGGCCGGGTCTATGCGCCGTTCCTGCTGGCCAATGCAAAGGCCGTACTGAACGGTCAGCAGACGGTCGAAGCCCGGATCGACGGCCGCGTGTGGGTGCAGCCGACCTTTCCCTATCAGGCCAAATGCCTGGGCTGGCTGCGCGAGGCTTATGGCGCTCTGGCGCCCTCGAGCCGGGAGCAGGTGGACGCTATCCTGGCCGGGACGGGCTGCGCGGTCTTGTTCGCCTAGCGAGCGTCTGTCGCCCAATGTCAGGCCGTCCGCTCAATACAGCGTGGCGAGTGCCGCCCGGTCGTAAGCGAGCAGGTCGCCGTGCCGCCCGTCCCGGATCTTCTGAGCCCAGTCCGGATCCTGCAGGAGGGCGCGGCCCACGGCGATCAGGTCGAATTCCTCCCGCTCCATGCGCTCGATCAACCGGTCGAGGCTGGCGGGTTCCGAGGTCTCGCCGCCGTAAGAGGCGATGAACTCGCCTGAAAGGCCAACGGAGCCCACGGAAATCGCCGGTTTGCCCGTCAGTTTCTTGGCCCAGCCCGCGAAATTGAGGCTGGAGCCTTCGAATTCCGGTTCCCAGAAGCGCCGTTGGGAGCAATGGAAGGCATCAATCCCGGCCTCCGCCAGAGGGCTCAGCCAGGCCGCGAGATCGTCCGGCGTCGGAGCGGGCTTAGCGTCGAAATTCTGCTGCTTCCATTGGGACAGGCGGATGATCAGCGGATAGTCCGGACCGACGCGGCGGCGCGCCCGCCGGATGATCTCGCAGGCGAACGCGGTCCGTTCGGCCCAACCCGGACCGCCCCATTGATCCTCACGCTGATTGGTGTCCGCCCAGAAGAAACTGTCGATCAGATAGGAATGGGCGCCGTGGAATTCCACGCAATCGAAGCCCAGATCCTGCGCGGCAACCGCGCCTTCCACATATTCGATGATCGCCAGTTCGATTTCGGCGGGCGTCATCGGTTCCCATAAGGGCTTGCTGGGCACACGGAAGCCCGATGGCGACCAGGACGGAATATCCGGATGCTCCGTTCTGTCCGGACGGCGCATGGGGCCCTCGTTCCAGAGCTGAATGCCGATATGGCCGCCTGCGTCCTTGACGCCGTCGATCACCTTTTTCCAGCCCGCGCGCGCCTCGGGTGTGGCGATGGTGGGGACATCGGGCGTGCCGAAGGCGGTGGTGGTGTTGGGGCCGACGCCCTCGGACAATATGAGGCCGACGCCGCCTTCCGCGCGCCTTCGGTAATAGGCCGCCACATCCTCGCCCGGCACATGGCCCGGCGAGAACGAGCGGGTCATGGGCGCCATGACGATGCGGTTGGGAAGAGAAAGAGGCCCGAGCGCATAAGGCTGGAAGAGAACATCCACGGAGCTTGCTATGACCGCCTCCCTTGTTTCGGTTGTATCAGGACGGATGATGCCCTTACGGCCACCCGGCGCCCTTTACCGCGACGGTCACCGTTTCCAGACGGGCCGCGCGTTCGGCACGGCACTCATCATAGCCGGTCGCGCCGGATGTCGCGATATAGAGTGTCTTGCGGTCCGCGCCGCCCAGCATGCAGGCGATGGCCCGGCGTCCCGTGGTGACGGTTTCGCTGACCCGTCCGCCCTCATGGAGGCGCAGGCAGGTGCCGGTCGTGGGCGAGGCGGCCCACACCGCGCCTTCCGCATCGAGGCAGATGCCGTCGGGCACGGCCCCTTCCGGCAGGGCGGCCCAGATCCGCTGATTGGACAGGCCGCCATCGCCCGCGATATCGAAGGCGGACAGACGGCCCGCGAAGGTCTCCGCCACGATCAGTGTGCCGCCGTCGGGTGTGATCGCCGTGCCGTTGGGGAAGACGAGACCGTCGGCGGCCTTGTGGACCGATCCGTCCGGGTCCACCCGAATGAGAACGGTCGGGCAGGGCGCTTCGCCTTCTTCGAAATCGAAGCCGAAATTACCAACATAGGCGCGGCCATGCGCGTCCACGACCATGTCGTTGATGCGCCGGGGTGCCAGACCGCTCAGATCCGCATGCTGAACGACCGTTCCGTCCGCTTCCAGGCGAAGGAGCCTGCGGTCCATCATGGAGACGGCCAGGAGCCGCCCATCGGGCAGCCAGCCCAGTCCGGACGGGCGTTCGGGCACCGTGTAGACAGGCTCCGGCGCGCTTCCCGGCACCATTCGGAAAATGCGATGGTCGTGCATATCGGAAAACCACAGGGCGCCATCATGCCAGCGCGGGCCTTCGATAAAGGCAAAGCCGTCGGCGACGATATCAGGGCTCATGAGCGGTTTTCCTGTCGTTGAGGAGCCTGCCGGATGCAGGATATTTAGTCTTAAGCCGGTTTGTCCATGGCTTATGGCGTGCCGTCCTCGCTCAGTTTCCGCAGGTTTTCCTCATGTTGGCTGCGGTCGATCCTATAGGCCGAGATACAGGCGATCATCAGCATCCACACGATTAGGACGGAGGGCACGTAATAGGCGCCGAGTTGCCAGATGGTGTCGTCCGAGACCTCGCCCGGTGCCGCGCCTTGGGGGAATTGCGCCAGATAGAGAATGAACGCCGCCGCCGTCAGGCCGATGCCTTGAACCATTTTGCGGATGAAGGTATTCGCCGCGAAAAAGACGCCTTCGGACCGGCGTTTGGTCTTGAGGGCGCTGTGTTCCACCAGATCCGCGATCATGGAACTCGCCAGGATCTGATAACAGATGATCAGCCCCACATCGACCACGGAGGTGATGAAAACGATCCAGAACAGAAGGTCCGTGCCGTTTTCCGGCATGACGCCGATCAGTCTCAGGAAGATCGGCGCCGGCGATCCGATAAAGGCGACCAGACCGATGATCACCGCGCCCCGTTTCTTGCCCAAAGTGCGCGATGCGATCGGCGCAAGCACGAAGCCGATGACGGCGGCGATGAAGGTGCCCAGCGTGATCAGGCCGGTCTGTTCGGAATTGAACGCCCAGAAATAGGTGAGGAAATAAAAGGTCAAGGCGCCGGACAGGCCCCGGCCGATGGCCGCGAACAAAGATGCCCCGAACAGGGCGAAGAAGGAGCGGTCCGAAAGGGTTTCCACAATCTCCTTCATCATGGTCAGGAGGGATTTCGTCTGTTTGGGCGGCGGCTGTTTCAGATAGGGGATGCGGGAATGGGTGCCCAAAGCGGTCACCATCACGGCCAGGAACATGAGGGACGAGCCAATGACGCCGTAAAGGGCATAACTGTCCGGATTGAACCGGCCGTCCGCGATCTCGACCGTGGCGAAGGCCGGGAAGATGAAGAAAAACATCATCACCGTCATGGCATTGCCGCCGGTCCAGCCGAAATAATAGCGGTAGCTCATGGCGGTGCTGCGTTCGTCGTAATTGTCCGTCAGTTCCGGCAGCAGCGCCGAACTCGGCGTCTCGAAGAAGGTGATAAAGGTCCGGACCAGGACGGATAGCAACAGCAAGTACCAAAACAGGGCCGGATCGGACCAGCCGCCCGGCGGGTTCCAGATGAAGAAAAAGCTCACGGCTACGGGGATCGCCGCGGCATACATGAAGGGATGGCGGCGTCCGAACCGGGAGCGGAAGACATCCGACCAGTAGCCGACAATCGGATCACTGACGGCATCGATGACGAGCGCGATGGTGAGGGCGAGCCCGACCAGGCGCGGATCGACGCCGATCACCTGGCTGTAGAACAGCAGGAAGAAAAAATCGAAACCGTTGTCCTTCACACCGTAAGCGACGGCGCCGAAGCCATAGGCGAGCTTGGTCCAGATGGACAGGGGCGGCGCGGGTTGGCTCCCATCGGACCCTGCGCGCTTCGCTGCTGTGACGGTCATGAACGCTCACCCCCGCTTGGTGCCATTTGGCCTTTGGCGGCAGTCTAAGGGCAAACGCCTGTTTTGTCTGTCAAAGACAAGCTTGGAAGTGGTTTGTCTTCAAGAATGCTCTAAATGCGCGAGTGATGGGAGCCACCCCAAAGCTGTAGGATATGGGTAAAGTCGGACAGCGGCGGATATCATCAGCGAGCAAAATCTTTCATGTCGTCTTCCTCCAGACCCATACGGCCCAGAAGCGCGTCCGTCCTTGCCCAGCCCATACGGCTTCGCGTTTTGATCGGTTTGCTGGCCCTGCAATGGCCGGTCTTGGCGGTGCTGCTTGCCGTGCCGATGGTGCTCGCGGCGGCGGACGGCCAATGGCCGTTCGCGATGCGTCTGGCGGTCATGGGCGTGCCGGTGGCGGCCGCCGCGGCGATAACCGTGCTGTGGCCCTTGCCCCGGCCCCGCTCGGTCCGGCGCATCGAGGCGCTGGCCACCGCGTCCCTGACATTCTTGATCAGTGCGGCGCTTTTCGTCTGGCCCTTCATGGGCTTCGGGCTGCGCTTCGAGCTGGCCGCCTTCGAAGCCATGTCGGGCATCACCACGACCGGCCTGACCATGGTCGGGGATATCGAATCCTGGCCCTGGTCCGCGCAGATCACCCGGTCCTGGCTGCAATGGTGCGGCGGCTTCGGCATGGTCGTGGCGGCGCTCGCGCTGGTCATGACCCCCGGCAGCGCTTCCCGGCGGCTCGGCCGGCTCGGCCTGGATGAACGCGACATTCTTGCCAGCACCCGCGCCCGCGCCCGCGAAGTCATGGCCGTTTACGCCGCATTGACCGGCGCCTGCCTGCTCAGCCTGCTGATCGTGACCGGTTCGCCGGTGGATGCCGCCGTCCATGCCTTGAGTGCCGTATCCACGGGCGGCTTTTCCAACAGGGCGGACAGTCTTGAATCGTTCCCGGTCCTGACACAGAGCATTATCCTCTTATTCGGGGTCACTGGCGCCGTCTCCCTGGCGCTTTACCCGGCGCTGCTGCGCAGCCGCGGGCGTTCGCTGCTTCTGGACCGGGATGTCCACTGGCTGCTGGGGCTGATCGCCGCCGGGACGCTTTTGATTTGCCTTTTTGAATGGATCGCCGGGCCTGGGGGATCCGGTCAATCCGTCCTGGCGCTCGCCAGTCATGTGGTGAGTGCCCAGACCAATAGCGGATTCACGGCGGCCCCCATCACCGGTTTAAGTTCCATGAGCGTTCTCTTGATCGTCTTGGCCATGGCAATCGGCGGCGATGTGGGCTCGACAGCAGGCGGCATCAAGATCATCCGGTTCGCGATCCTTGCGGCGGTTATCCGCCTGCAGTTGCTCCGTACCCAGATGCCGCCCCATGCGGTGACTCATGTCCGCCGCCATGGCCGGAAAGTATCGCATGACGATATCGTCTCGGTTATTGCCGTGATCGTGCTGTTTCTGGCTCTGGACCTGTTTTCGTGGCTGGTCTTTCTGGGCTATGGCTATGATCCCGTGGACAGTCTCTTTGAAGTGGTCTCGGCGACCGCGACGGTCGGGTTGTCCCGGGGCATTACGGGACCGGACATGCCTGTCCCGCTGATCTGGCTGCAAACCCTGAACATGTGGTTTGGCCGTTTGGAAATTATTGCTGTGCTGATTCTGTTCTGGCCCGGCACGTGGATCAAATTTGGGAGAGCGTGATGCGTATCGTGATTGTCGGGGCTTCCGAGATCGGCCTGTCTACCGCCCGTCATATGATGGAACATGGCCATGAGGTCGTGGTCGTCGATAAGGACCGGGAGCGTTTGGATGAAGTCGGCGATATGCTCGACTGCGGCCTGATCGTCGGCGACGGCACCAAGCCGGGCATTTTGAAGGAAGCCATGAACAGCAGCGATAACGTGCTGATTGCCGTCACCGATTTCGACCAGGACAATATCCTGTCGGCCTTGATCGGCCGGTCCGTCGGGTTCGATAAAGTCATTCCACAGATCAGCCAGACCGATCACCGCACCATTTGCGACGAGCTGGGCCTCGAATTCGCTATTGCGCCCCATGAGACCATCGCGCGCCGGCTTGTGGATCTGATCGAGAATAGGGATGCGCTCCGCGCCGACGCGGCTTTGGAAGGCGATGCGCGGTTGTTCGGTCTTGTCATCCGCAAGGATAGCGCGGTGACGGCGCTTGACGACATTGCTCTGCCTGAAGACAGCCGCATCGTCTGCGTGTTCCGGAATAAGACATATCGTCTACCCGACCGGTCCGGTGCGCTGGAAACGGACGACCGGGTCCTGATTCTCACAAATGACCAGGGGTATGATGCGTTGCAGGACACCTATGGGGTGGCAAAAGCCCCTGAAAACCGGCGCTAAACCATCTTTCAGGCGATTTTGGAACCGTCCGGACAGGGCCGTGTTTCTCCTTTGTCACGCCATCATGGAGTGACGGTTAAAAAATCAACGAAAGGAGATCATCATGTTCCGGACGATGCTCAAAACAGCTTTGACGACCACTGCGCTCGTCGCTGTCGCGGCGTCTCCGTCGCTCGGTGCCTCGCTGAAAAAGGCAAAAGACGAGACGCGCATCAGCATGTCGGGCACTGTTGAACAGGTGCATATTGACGCTTTCACGCTCGATTACGATGGCGGCGCGGTTCTGGTGGAAATGGACGACTGGGACGATTTCGACGAAGCTCAGGCGCTGCGCGCTGGCGATAAAGTGACGGTTTACGGCCGGATCGACGCCGATTTGTTCGAGGAGCGCAAGATAGAGGCGGATACGGTTTATTCGCACACCTATAATGCCTATTATCACGCCAGCGATATGGACGAGGAAACCACCTATCGTATGTTCATCAAGCCCCAGCCGCTTGAGGACGGCACCGAAGTCGGTACGTATGGTGTCATCACGAAGCTGGATCCCAATGACAGCGAATTTCTTCTGGATACAGATTACGGTCAAATCCAGGTGGATACCACGGCCATGAAGAAAAGCCCGGTCGATGGTAAGGGTCTGGTGCAACTGGCCAAGGGCGACGAGGTGATGGTGATCGGTGAACTCGATTACGGCTTTTTCGAACGCCGTGAGATCATCGCCGAAACTGTGGCGCAAATCGTCGATATGTCTGTGACGATTGTTGAGCAATAAACCGGTTTGACCAAAGACAGTTCGTGTCTTGGAGGTTTGCGAAAGCGGTGCGATCTTATGGATCGCGCCGTTTTTCGTTTCCGTGTCAGGAACCACATATGAAGTCATTTGTTTCCTAAACGTGGTGGCAGTATGGACCACCGGTCTGACGAAGGGAGTTTATGATGCTTGGATATGCTCTTTTATTTTTCATTCTCGCGGTGATCGCCGCTGTTTTCGGGTTCGGCGGCATTGCCAGCGCTTTTGCGTCGATCGCGCAAATTCTGTTCTTTGTTTTCCTGGTGCTGCTGGTGGTCTTTGCCGTGTTGCATGTGGCCCGCGGCCGTCCGCCGGCATAGAGTTCAAGACAGACAAAGGCTCCATACCGTTCAAAGGCGGTGTGGAGTCTTCCCGTTTATGTATCGTCATTTCGTCTGCGTGCTGCTCTGCGCGCCCGCTTTGCACCGATCACGAATGCCAGCACAAAGATAAATCCCATGAGAAGCAGGAAAAACAAACCGGCATTCACGAGAAAATTAAACAGACTGTCCATCATTCGCATCCTCAATTGATTTGACGCCTTTAGAAACAAGAGCGGACGCCCTTGCGTTCCCGCCTGACGGAACTCTTCAGATCACGGCTTGTTAAATATATATATGCAATGACCATAGAGGGGTTTGTCATGCGCTCTTTCAGCCGTTGGCTTATTACGATCCTTGTGATTGTCGTTCTGGTTCTGGCCGCCGTTTGGCTGTTCCAGGAAGTCGATGACGATCCTTTGGACGACGCCGCCGATGAGATCGAGGATACGGTCGATGATATTGGCGATAGTATCGATCCGAACCGGTTGCAGCACTACCGCTAATCCCATCGGGAGACTGTCATGAGGGCTTTTATTCTTGGCTTATGCGTCCTTGGGGCCTGCAGTGCCGACCCGGGCGCATCGTTAGGCGGCATGGGCGGTCAGTATACGGTGACATTGACCGTAACGAATGTGCCGCCGAGCACAGGCGTGGTTCGCGCTGCCATCTTCAATGCACCGGATCAGTTTCCGGATGGTGAGAATGTGGGAACCGCGAACTCGTCCGTGCCTGATAGCGGTGAAGTGGATCTTGTTTTCGAGAACCTGAAGAACGGACTCTACGCCATCAGCCTGTATCACGATGCCAATGAAAACGGGACATTCGATCAGACTGGCATTGGTCTGCCTCAAGAAGGCTATGGTTTTTCCAACAATGCCAAGCCCGGCTTGTCGGCGCCGTCTTTCGACATCGCAAAATTCGAGGTCGAAGGCGATACTTCTCTCACTGTGAAATTGATCACAGATTAACCGATGCAGAGCTGGATCCTCTCATTCACAGAAATGTGGATGAGAGGATCCAGACCGTCACGCCACAAAGTACCAATCCCAACAATACAATGAACCCATCGCGCGTTGCCAGTCCCATGCCCAAGGCGGTTATGGCAAACCCCGGAACGGCAACAGCGAAAGGCACGAATTCGAGCGGTACCATGGATATGGAAAGCAGAATGGCAATCACGGCAACGACGTGAAGGAACGGCGGTTCGGTCAACCAGGTAAGGCGTGGTTTTAGAATACTGTCCAGCCGCTTGAAGATCGGACGAAACCGTTCCCAGGCTTGTTCGAAAACATCCCGATCGACTTCCACATTCCTCAGGCGTTTGGGAATCCAGGGATGAGAGCGTCCAATGAGAACCTGCGCCGAGATCAGAATGATCACCAGGCCCAGCAGCATGGGCACGCCCGGTATCACGCCGGTCGGCAGAGCCGCGAGCAGGGCGGGGACCAGGATGAGGGGGCCGAAGGACCGGTGGCTGAAGGCATCGAGCACTTCGTCGATACTGATCTTGTCCCCGTCGCTTTCCTCTAAGATCCTGTCGAACAGGTCCTCAAATCCGCGTACGTCCTGGTTTTGCGCTTTGGCGTTGTCGTTCATATGGTCAGTCCCTTTTGACTGCTGCCCTGATCCTGCCGGAGAGCGCAGGCGCGGCCGATTGAATAACTCCCGCAGACGCAATCGGTTCCCGGCCCATGTAAAAATTTTTCGTCGACGAAGGAACGATTCCTTTGAAAAAGTGTTTCCAATCCGTGTGCCAGTTTGCCAATGACAAATGTCATTCACTCAAGGTACTGTAAATTGACTATCTTGGATCTTGCCGCCAAGCAATTCAGTTCAGTTACTTTCTATGAGGGGATCGCCGAGGCGAGGGGTGGAACATGTCCGATACACCTGTGGAATTTTCCGAAGACGCGCCCGACATCAAGGATCTGCCCAGCCTGACGATTTACAGCCATTCGCTGCTGTTCTACTGGTGGCCGGTCTGGCTCACCGGTTTCGTGTTCGCGGGCCTGAGTTACAGTATGGGCGATACGGTCCGCCTGGATCAGAATGGTGCGGAATACATCCACCAAAACTCTGCCCTGGGCCTGACATTCACGGTTATCTTGCTGCTCGTGGTGACGTTCACGACGGCAAGTCTGCGCGGGCTGTTTTCTCTGGTCGCGCTGCTCTTTCTGGCGCTGGTGGTTTCTACCTTGGGATGGGCGGGCATTCTGGATGAGCTTATTGCCTCCGTACCGGAATTATCCGTCCATATGAATATGGGATTTTACCTGTTCTTCTCGACGGTTTTGTTCGTCCTGTGGCTTCTGTCCTTCTTCATCTTTGACCGGATGACCTATTGGGTGATCCGCCCGGGTCAGATGACGGAAGAACGCCTGATTGGCGATGTCCAGAACAGTTACGATACGCGCGGCATGCTGTTTGAAAAATACAGCGAGGATTATTTCCGCAATCTCATTCTTGGTCTCGGGGCCGGGGATATGCGTTTGACCACCAGCGGCGCTAAGAAAGATATTATCGTGATCCGGAATGTTTTGTTCGTGGACCGCAAGGTCGCTCAGATTCAGCGGCTCATTGCAGTCAAACCCGATGATCTTCTAAAAGAGAGCAAAGAGTAAGCGGCGGGCGGTTTGACCTATCCCGTGAAAAGGGCGGTCTGCATGACCGCCCTTTCGCGTTTATTCGGACGGCACATCATAGCGGAACGCCGGCAACGCTTCCAAAGTCTCGCGCGATGTGTCCAATTCCAACTTCAGCCCTTCGCGGGTCTTGATGATGGTCAGGCTGTCGAGCGGAACGGCCACTCTCTTATCGCCGACACCCAGAAATCCGCCAACGGAGAGAATGACATGAGTCACGTCGCGGCGGCGGTTGAAAATGACATCATCCAGGGCCGCCATGTCAACGCCGCGCGGATTGACGACATTGGCTTTCATCAGGGTCGAGGCCGCCAACAGGTCTTCGTTGCCGCCGCCGGCGACTTCCGAGCGCACCACATAAACGGTTCCCGACGCCCGGGCGAGTTCGTCCCCTGTCAGATCCGTGCGCAGCTCGATACGGCCTTCCTCGGTCCAGTAGACCACCACATTGCGCGCCGGTACGGGCGCGGTCTTTTCGCCGACGCCCAGAAAACCACCTTGCGCGACGACAATAACACGCAGATCGCCGCTTTCATCGATGATCAGATCCTCAACCGTCGCAACGGCTTCGCCCCTGGCGTCGCGGACGCGTGCGCCAATCAGCGTTTTCGCGCTGACGGCCCCCACGGACAGATCTGAAATTATGATGTATGCGTCATTCTCTCTAAAATATTCATCGAGGGACCGGCCGGCCTGGCGGAGCGATTGTACAACGTTCCGCCGCGTATCCTCGATTTGTTCCCCGATCGGCTTTTCAGTATCCCGCGCCACGGCGCCGGGCGGGCCCAAAAGCACTGTCAGCGCCAGCGCAGCCGAGCACAGTTTCACCCCCTGCTTCATCGCAAACTCCTCTTATGGATAGCATGTTCGCTTCGGAAACCACTAAGCATGACCCTTGCGAACTCTTGCCTTTTGAAAACACTGTTTTTGATCGAACGTTCCCCAAGCGGCGTGCTGCCGACAATAAATGTCCGGTGTCGCGCATTTTGCTTGCCTTCCCTAAAGCTGCGATCTATGTGGGATAGCGGCGTGGGATGGTGCCTTTTTCTCTCCAAGTTCTGGAAAACCGGATGTCCGACGATACTGACGAGTCAAAAGATCTGAAACGCACGGAAAAGCTTCAGCTTATGCTCGATGAAGCGGAGCTTGAAGCGATCGACGATTGGCGTTTCACCCACCGGATGCCGACACGCGCGGCCGCGATCCGCGAATTGCTGCGGCGTGGGCTGGTCGCGAAAGGGTTCGACGAGCCGGAAACCGGCGCGCCATCGACCGAATTTCGCGTCGTCGAAGACTGATGATCGAACACGTGTTCAAGACAACAAAAGCGTAGTTTTCAATTTTCTTTTTGGAACGGATTTGTCGTACCGGTGTTTCGCTGACCTTGCGGCGGGATCCGGAAAGCACATGCCACCGCAAGGTCTGCCATTTTCTTCGGCAATCAATCCCGGTCGGCGGCGTCTTCAATGGCATCGCCGCCTTCCTCAATATCCTCGCCAATCCCTTCCACGGTGTTGCAGGCACCGAGCAGGCACGTGGCGGCCAGTAAAAGAGCGCTCAGAAAAACACTCATCTGATTTTGACCTGTCAAAGCCTGTGCTTTATCGTTCATTGCCAAAGTCCTCCATCATCGGCCAACGGAAGAAAAACAGGCGGGGCAGGAAAGAGTTCCCCGGACCGGTGCGGTTGGCGCATGTGTTCTTGGTTTGTGAAATGGCATGAAAGCAGGATTTATCTTCAATACGGAGTCGGGATCCATGCAGGGTATCGATGTCGATGCCCTTGCAGAGGCCTTGATCGCCGCGTTCGACGCTGCCGGCCATGAAACGCGCACCGCCAAGACGGGTGGCGACGGCCTTCTGGACACGGTGGATACGGTCATGGCGCAAAGCGATGTGATTTTCATGGCCGGGGGCGACGGCAGCATCACCGCCGCCGCCTCGCGGTTAAACAGAACCGATAAAACGCTCGGCATCCTGCCTTTCGGTACTATGAATTTAGTGGCCAGGGATCTTGGGATCGATCGGTGGACGAATGATCTGGCTGACCGTCTGGCCCGTGGATCCGCCAAGAAAATCGATACCGGTCAGGTGAATGAGCATCTTTTTCTCCATTCCGTCGCCATCGGCCCGTTCGCCAACATCGCCGAGTCCCGGGAAAAACTGCGGAAAGACGGATCGCCTTGGGGGTGGCCCCATTTCTTGCAGGCCGTATCGCAGGAACTGCTCGGCGGGACGACGACGGATTATCGCATTGTCACGGACCGCAAACGCCGCAGCATCCCGTCCCGGTCCGTACTGGTCAGCGACAATAAGATCGTCGATCGTCCGCGTCTGGGATTGTCCAGAGCCGAGCTTGATCGCGGGAGGCTTTACCTTTACATCCCCCGCGACGAGACATCCCTGGCGACAGTGGGCACGATGATCCGTTTTTTGATCGGCCGATGGAACGGCACGCCGGGGCTCAAGCGATACAAGGCCAGACGTGCCGAGATCAGCGCTGATATCGAGACCGTCCGTGTCACGATCGATGGCGAGGTGCGCGATCTTACAATGCCGCTTGCATTCACCATCATGCCGAAATCCTTGAATGTCTGGATCCCGCGCCCATGACAAAACCGCTCCGGATCGCTCATATCTCCGATCTTCATTTCGGCCGGACGGACCGGGCTGTGGTCAACGGGCTGCGGGATCACTTGAACGGCGATCCCCCGGATGTGGTGGTCGTGGGCGGCGATCTGACGCAAAAAGCGCGGCGCTCGGAGTTCGAACAGGCCAAGGCATTCTTACAAAGCCTCACATCGGAAGTTTTGGTGATTCCGGGCAATCACGATCTACCCGGATGGACGATCTGGAACCGGTTCTTGAAAGGCTATCGTCATTACAGGACCTATATCGACGAGGATCTCGATGTTTTCCAGCAGTTGGATAATGCGGTTCTTGTCGGGCTGAATACTTCCCGCAAGGTGGTTTTTCACTGGAACTGGTCCCATGGCGCCTTATCCTGGCGCCAGCTCACCTTCGCGCAACGCGCCCTGGAAGACGCGCCGGATACCGCTTTCAAGCTCGTCGCGTTGCATCATCCTTTGGTGCCGCCGCAGGAGAGCCCGAAGCAGAAACTGGTCGGTAATGCGTCGAAAGCCGTGGAGGTTTTTGCCAAGCACCGGGTCGATATCGTACTGACTGGTCATCTGCACACGATGCAAACCCAGCTCACCGGCCAATATCATCCGGCCCTGCCATGGCAGTTTCCCGTCGTTCAAACGGCTACGAGCACATCCACCCGCTTGCGTGGCCAGGACAATGGCCTAACCGAGATCCATTGGACCGGCGACCGGATGGAGATCGGGTCCTGGATTTGGCAGGGCGCTGATTTTCAACTGGACGCCACGCATGTCTACGAACGGGAGCCCGAGCGTGGCTGGATGGAGCGCGCTTGAAAGCCTCACCCCGCTACCCGTCTGCTGCCCGCTTCGGTTCCAGGTTAAACCGTACTGGCCGTCTCGCCGGCGCGGATAGCCCGCCCAAGCCAATCCATCGATGCAATATAGGCTGCCTGGCGCAGTGAGACCCCGAGCCGTTTGCGCCATGTCCAGGTGGCGTTGGTGGCAGTCTCCAGCCGTTCTTCGATTTCAGCCAGAACCCGTTCTTCTTTCCATTGGGTCGCCTGACGGCCTTGAACCCATTCCGCGTAGGACGCCGTCACGCCGCCCGCATTGGCCAGGATATCGGGGATGACCATCGTGCCGTTTTCCTCAAGGATCGCATCCGCATCGGGCATAACCGGATGATTGGCAAGCTCCAGAACAATCGGCGCCTTGATTTCACCGGCATTGTCCGGCGTCACCACATCGCCAAGCGCCGCCAGAATAAGCACATCACAATCGATGGACAAAAGAGCATCGCGATCGAGATTTTCCGTGTGCCCCTTGCCGGGCCCACCCTTGACGGATCCGGTTTCGCTCCGGTGCTGGCGTAATTGATCCGGTTCTATGCCTTTTTCATCGTAAATCGCGGCTTTTGAGTCCGAGACGCCAACGATCCGGAACCCATCCTGGGCCAGATAAGCCGCTGCGTGATAGCCGGCATTGCCGTAGCCCTGAATGGCGACCGTCGTTTCTTCCGCCGACTTCCCGAGCCGGCTCAGAATATCGAGCAGGACCACGAAACCGCCATAGCCGGTGGCAGACTGACGGCCCGGCGCGCCGCCGTTGGAAACGGGCTTGCCGGTGATGGCATTGGGCACATGGCCCTGATTCAGGGTTTTCAATTCGTCCGCCATCCAAGCAATCGGCGGTCCATTGGTTCCGACATCGGGCGCCGGCACATCCACTTCGGGCCGGAGCATCATAGAAAAGGCCCGGACATACGCACGGCTCAACCGTTCAAGTTCCGTCTCGGACAAGGCCTTGGCGTTGATCTTTGCACCGCCTTTTGCCCCGCCGAATGGCAGGCCGACAAGCGCACATTTGTAAGTCATCAGAGCCGCGAGCGTTTCAACCTCTTCGCGGTTCACATCCCGATGGAAGCGTACGCCGCCTTTGGTCGGCCCGAGTGTGTAGTCGTGACGGCATCGCCAGCCGGACACCACCTCCAGGTTGCCGTCATCCATGCGGACCGGCATATTCACTTTCAAGACCTGCTTCGGATATTCCAGAACCGTTGCAATTTCACTGGGCAGATCCAACTGGTTACAAGCCTGTGCAACCCGATGCGCAATGGCGTCGCGGTGCGATGTCATGTGTCATAACTCTGCTTTACAATACATCCTGTCAGGTCAACAGAAGAGCAAGGCTTGGGTTCCAGGCCGGAACTTTTTTACGCCATTTTGTTCACAAGAGAGAAAGCCGGAAAAAATCGCGTTTCCGGCGCGCCGAACAGGTGTTCAGCTTCGGTCTGCTTCGACGCATTGTATGAAACTGGCGCGGGCGCGCGCCAGGCGGGACCGGACCGTTCCCGTGGGAACATCGAGAATACGCGCGGCGTCGTCATAAAGCAGGCCGCCGACCGCGATCATAAGCAGGATCTCCCGATGGTGATGCGGCAGCATATCGAGAAAGCGTTTGATATCCGCATAGCCCGGAATCCAGGCCTGGGCTCCATGCAGGGGATCGGCGATCGTTTCGATATCGGGCACGGGATCGAAAGGGGCCCGGCTGGACCGGCGCCGGACATTCGCATGCAGATTGCGCAGGATGACATTGAGCCAGGCCCGCAGATCCGTTCCAGGTTCGAAGCGCGTTTCATAACGCAGCGCCCGTTCGACGCAATCATGCACCAGATCGTCGGCCCGGTCCTCGTCCAGGGTCAATTTCAACGCATGGCGCTTGAGAGCGGGAAGGGCATTCGCAAGTTCTGCGCGAAAGTCCCAAACCGCCTCTGCTCCTGGGCCGGCGCAAGGCATGTCGTGTCTCCGCTCCAATGGGCGACCGCTGTCCACATAACGCATGCGACCAATGCTTATACGGCCCTGTACCGCTTGTCTGCAACTTATGATAAGAAATGGCTTTTGCGCTTTAATTGTCCACGGGCCGCACATGAACGTTCACGAACAAATCGGGAGTGTCCTCTTGCGCGCCTTGTTTAATCGTCTGGGGCATTACACGCATATTACTGATCGTGAATGGGTTCTGTTCTCAGAGATGACAATCAAGACCCAGGATGTCGATGCGCATACGGATCTCATTGATGAGGGAGAAACGCTCAAGCACGTTTTGCTCGTGGAAGACGGCTGGGCGATCCGGCACCGCAATCTGAGCGACGGCCGCCGCCAGATCGTCAACTTTCTCCTGCCCGGCGATTTTTTCGATCTTCAGGTTTTTCTCGCGCACACCAGCGATCATGCCGTCTCGACCGTGACCAAGGCGACGATCCATTTCATCGACCCAGGCGATATACTGGAACTGTTCCGCTCAAGTTCCGAGGTTGGCATCGCCTTGTGGTGGGCCACCTTGCAGGAAGAAGCCATCCTGCGCGAGCAGATCGTCCGGACGGGCCGGCGCTCCGCGCTCGAACGGGTCTCCCATATGATTCTGGAGCTGCACCGCCGGAATCGGATCGTTCAGAGAGGATCGGAATCCGCCTTCGTTCTGCCGCTCACCCAATCGACCCTTGCCGACGCCTTGGGTTTGAGCCTGGTGCATGTCAACCGGACTCTCAGAACCTTGATCGGCCGCAGTCTGATCGAACGGGACGGCCAATCCATCATCATCCGCGACCGCCAGGGCCTCCAGGCGCTTTGCGAGTTCGACACGGATTATCTGCATCTCGATACGTCGCTCGACGATTTCAAACTGCGCTTCCCCTGGGGCGATTCTAAAAAAATGGCTGGTTGAACGCACGGCTCTTCCAGCCTGTCATCGAGTTTGCCCCGGATTTTTTCGCGCCGCTATATCATTTGATAAAGCATGGCCCGCACGGCTGGTCTTATCTGCGCTGCCTTTGTGATGATTGCAGTGCAGGAATACCGATGGGGACGTTTGCCGCCCAGTTGCGCGCCCGCCTGGAGCGTTTTGCCTCTCTCCTCATCGGAGATCCGGACACGGCCCAACGGGTGACCGATGCGGTGATCCGGCAATCCGCCTCCATCAAAGGGTTCGATAAAGCGACGCCGGAGGAGAAGACGGTCACCTTGTTCCGGGCTATCTGTGACGAGAGTTTCTGGTCGACCATCGCCGTTCCGGAGCAGGCGGCCATGCGGGAAAGGCTGGGAGCTGATGACATCAAGAGCGTGTGGCGCTCCATGCCGCCCGTCTACAGGAAAGTCTTGCTGCTCGTGCAATTGGAGCGGTTCGATCATGCGACGGCGGCACGCATCGCCGCGTTGCCGGACCGGGAGTTCGAAACCATTTTGAAAGACGCCAGACGGGCGTTTGGCGCTTCTTCCACCGATTCCAAAAATTAGCGGATCACAAACAAGGTAGAGCGAAAGACCGGTAAGGCCTTCCGCTCCTCGTAAGATGAATTACGCCACTTTTTTCAGCGCACGCATGGTCTCGTGGGTGCCCTCGAAGGTCAGGCGGTTGGCCGTCAGAATGGAGATGAGCTCGGCATCGTCGGTCTCTCCCTGGGCCTTGTCGAACGCTTCCAGGGTACGGTCTTCATGCTCTTCAAGCTGAGCGATATAAGACCGGTCCGTATCGTTCACCAGCGACAGCGTTTCGGTATAAAACCGGCGCATGGCGCCAGCGAGCGTACCGTCGATATCAGCCTCTCCGCCGTCCCGTTCGATATAGAACTTCAGGGCATCAATGGTGGACACGCGAATTTCCGCCATGGTGACGAAGAGCGCTTTCAGTTCGGCATCGTCCACTTTGTCTTTCGCCTGTTCGTAGAACGTGGCACCGTCTTTCAGCACGGACACCAGTTCGCAAAAAGCCTTATTCGTCTCGGTCATGGCAGTCTCCTTGATTGGGCGGCCCACGGATGATGGGTGGACCGCGATAGCAACCATGACAGAAACAGGCGACGGCACGCTCCGGTTCCCTTTTATATTTTGTTTTGAGATGGGCTATCCGCAGGCGGTACGAACCGCAGCAGACAATCTCCGGCATTCAAGGGCTTGCGTGGCACGCCGGGAACGAAAGTCAGCGTACCGTCGGGCGCGATCCCGACGACGGCCTCGCCTTCGTCATTATAAAGATCCTCTATATCCGTTTCCTCGGTGATTTCCGACATGGTGAAGCGCCAGCCGGACGCCATGCGCCGCTCCAGTTCCTCGTAATGGGCGCCGTCCGGAAACAAAGCCTGGCCAAGCAGTCCGATAGGCAATTGCATGCGCCCTTCATTGGCCTCCAGATCGTCCTGAACGGCGATCTGATAGATGTATTCGCGGCCCAGGCGGGGCGCGAGATCCGTACTGACCAATGCGTTATACGCGGTGTTGTGAGAGGCCGCGATGACATAGTCGAAGCGGTTGAGGTCGAGTTTCTGCTCCGCTTGATCCGACAGGACCTCGCCGTGAAAGACCGGCACATTCAGCTTGCGGGCTTGGCGCAGCCGTTGCCAATCGGTGTCCGCCACGCAGACCGGCACATCCCGATCGGCAAGCGCTCTCGCCAGCGCGGCGGAGAACGGATTGGCCCCGACGATCAGGACGCTGCTGCGCGACGAGGCTTCCAAACCGAGGGTGCGGGCCAGAAATCCGACGGTTCCTCCGTGCACCACGACCGTCAGGACGACGAAACCGAAGGCCAGCGGCACGAGCATGCTCGCGTCTTCGAACCCGGCATCCGTCAGCTTGGCGGCGAAAACCCCGGCGATGGTGAAGACGACAATGCCGCGCGGCGCAATCCAGCCCAGAAACACTTTCTGCTGCCAGGTCAAGTCGCTGCCCAAGGTGACCAGAAAAACCGTCAGAGGCCGCACTACAAACATGACGGCGACGGCGAATGCCAGAATGCGCCAGTCGAAGCCGCTGATCTGCTCCCAGGTCAGCGATGCGGTCAGGATAATGAAGATACCCGAAACCAGCAGGACAGAGACGGTCTCCTTGAACCGGCGCATCTCGTCGAGCGCGGGCAGGGTATAGTTGGCGAGGGTGACGCCCATGACGGTGACGGCCAGCAGGCCCGCTTCCTGTTCCAGCGCCGCGCCGGCGGCGAAACAGGCCAGCACCATGGAAAAAGTAAACGGCATTTTTAGGTGTTCCGGCACGAAGCCGCGCCTGAGCGCCTGTGCGCAAATCCACGCGAACACGAACCCGGCCGCCGTGGCCACCGCGATGATCAGCGCCATCCAGCCGGAGACATGGGCCAAGGAGGCGAGGGGATCGGCGGCATACCGCGCCATCTCGAAGGCGAAGACCGCGAGCAGCACACCGAGGGGGTCGTTCAGGATCCCTTCCCATTTCAGGATCGTCGCGGGGCGGCGTTCGATCTTGGCCTCCCGTAACATCGGCACAATGACGGTCGGTCCCGTGACGATCAGAAGCGCGCCGACAAAAACGGAAATCTGCCAGGACAGGCCCGCGATGGCCCAGGCCGTCACACTGCCCAGGAACCAGGCAATGGGCACGCCCGCACCGATCAAACGCGCCAGGGGAAACTTTTCCCGACGCAGTTCGTGCAGGTTGAGGCTCAACGCGCCCTCGAACAGAATGAGAGAGACGGCGGCCGCGACGAACGGCTCCATATTGGCGCCGAGCAGATCGTGCGGCGACAGGATGCCGAAGACGGGCCCGACCAGAAAGCCGGCCAGCAGCATAAGGACGATTGCCGGCAGGTTCAGGCGCCAGGCAAGCCATTGGGCGCCTGTGCCGGCTATCGCGATCAGAGCCAGGGCCAGGATCGGATCGAGGACGGATGACTCATGCATCTGCGGTGTACCGGTTTAGCGCGGGCGAGCCAGAAGGTCGCGTATCAAGGTGTGCAGATCCGGATCCGCTTCATAAATGTCCTGTTTGATCGCGCGCAGAACGCAGTGAAGAGCGGCTTTGTCGAGAACGCGATCCGTAATCGCTTCACTTTCATCGGCAGCGCGCATCAAACCCGTTTTCCGGTCGGTGCTCAGCTCATCATCGATGAAAGCGTCCACGTCCTGATCGACGAGAATCAGTGTTGTTTTCGACATATGACCTCTTCCAGCGCATAAGGTCTATCATTATACGGCCTGTGTGCCCTTCGCTTCAATTGCTTCACTGTCTGTGCTTTCGAGCGTGTTCAGGAGGCGGCTGCGCGCTCTGGAAACGCGCGAACGCACCGTGCCGATGGGCAGATCCAATATCTTGGCGGCCTCTTCGTATTTCAGCCCCTCCATTGTCACCAGGGACAAAATAACTTTGTCTTTCATCGGCAGCGACGCGAAGGCCGCTTTCACATCGTTCAGCTCCATAGCACTTTCCTGCGCCGCTTTAACGGGAATAGCCATCCGGACATCCTCGTATTCCACATGAACGCCGCGCGTCGAAGTCCGGCGGCAATTATTCAGGAACAACCTGCGGCAGATGGTGAACAACCAAGCCCGCAAATTGGTTCCCTGCTCAAAGAGATGCCAGCGCGTCATGGCCCGTTCCAGACTGTCCTGGACGAGATCGTCGGCTTCATGGGCGCTTTTCGTGAGTGACTGCGCGAAGCGGCGCAGGGCCGGCATGTGATCTTCCAAAGCGTCGAAGTCAGCGGCAAACATCGCGATCTCCTGTTCTTGTGAGCATCGAAATGTAAAATAGCGACCTGAAAAAAATTATCAAGTATAAGTATCAGATAAAACCAGGAAATCGTATGTGAAACTCAATGATGTGACTGAGCCTGATGCTTTGATTGATGTTCAATATAATATTTATTCTGCGTATGATCATTGTATTCCATAAGGTATACATATTGATCATTATAAGAACTCTAGTGAATTTCAGGGGCTTCCTCATTTGGAGTAAGTGACGTTACTGGCCTGCCGGTCCCATTACCGGCGTGTTTCGGTCTGGAACCAACCCCGTGCGCCCGTGTTTCGGGGAGGTCGTTGAGCGGTACGAACAAGAGGAAGGAGACAAGGCCCAATCACGGTTGGGCCTTCATTATTATGTTGGGATCACATGCACCGGGGCGGATGCGTTTTCTCTGTTGGGCACGGATTGTCTTTAGCCTGTTGAGTCTTGCGGTCTGGCAGGCCCCTCTGCCCGCCATGGCCAATCCGGTGTTCCTGGCGCAGTCCGATCAGAAACCGGATGAAACGCCGCCCCAAGATGCGGAGATTCAGGAAATTCTGGAGACGCTGAAAGATCCGGAGGCCCGCGACCGGCTGATCCGTCAGTTGGAAATCCTGTCGGCGGCCCAGGACGAGCTCGATGCGTCTGAAGAAGGAGAGCTGGGCCTGGAGCCGGGCGAAATCTCCGATACCGTCGCGGAACAGGCCACGGTGATGATCGATCAGATCAAGGAGATTGAGCTTACCGACCTCATCCGGCCCGTGGGGCTGACAGGTGCCACTCTCATTGCCGCCATTCTCATTCGCTGGGTTTTCGGGCGGCTGATCGCGGCCGGATTGAAAGCGCTCGGTACCGGCAGCGAACAGGCCCGTGGCTTCAAGACACGGCTACGGCGCATTCTGCCGCTCTTTAAGCGCATCGTCAGCCTCTTGATCACTTTGGTCACGGTGCTCGCGCTCGCACAGGTGTGGGGCGTGGATATCTGGGGCTGGCTGACGCAACCGGCGGTCGCGTCCTTGCTCGCCAAAAGCGTCACGATCCTGATGATCATCGGATTGACCGTGATCATTATCGAATATGCCAAGGCATTGATCGAGCGCTTCATGTTCAAGCGGGCCGAGCGCTTGTCCCAAAGGCGCAAGGCCGCCCGGCTGCGCACGCTCGTGGTTTTCGTCTCCGGCATCGCCCAGATGTTCATCGTCACGATCGCCTTTCTTCTGGTCTTGTCGGAAATCGGCATCGATATCGGCCCGCTTCTCGCCGGTGCCGGTATTCTGGGCATTGCCGTGGGTTTCGGCGCCCAGTCCTTGATCAAGAGTATCCTGACGGGCCTTAGCATCTGGGCGGAGGACGCGGCCTCCATCGGCGATTTCGTGGAGATCGGCGATCATCAGGGCACGGTCGAGGAGATGACCATCCGGATGATGCGGCTGCGCGATCTGTCGGGCGTCGTTCATACGATCCCCTTCAGCGAAGTCGATATCATCAAGAACTACACCAAGGATTTCTCTTACTATCTCTTCGATATCGGTGTTGCTTATCGCGAAAATGTCGATCACGTCATCGAGGTGATCAAGGAACTGGCCAAAGAGATGCAAAAAGACGAGGTGTTCGGGCCGAAAATCATGGCACCGATGGATATTCTGGGCGTGGACCGGTTCGCCGACAGCGCCGTGGTGATCCGCACCCGGTTCAAGACACAGCCCTACGACCGCTGGGCCGTGGGGCGGGAATTCAACCGCCGGCTGAAGAACCGCTTCGACGACCTCGATATTGAAATTCCATTTCCCCACACGACGCTCTATTTCGGGCAGGACAAGGACGGGTCGGCACCGGCCGCGCCGCTGTCCTTGCAGCAGACAGCCAAGGCATGAGGGACACCATGGCGAAGGATCGCAGACCGGGCATCAAAGACGATGCCACGTACGAGGCGTTGCGCGCCGAAGGGGCCAGTAAGGAAAAGGCCGCGCGTATCGCCAATACCGAAAATGCGGGCCGCAAGGGCGGCAAGGCCCCGCCTTATGAGGAGTGGACGTTGGAAAAATTGAAAGCGCGGGCCCGGGACATCGGTATCGCGGGCCGGTCCTACATGAACAAGGCTGAACTGATCGACGCCTTGCGCAATCATTGACCCTAAAAAGGAACGTTTCGAAACGATCGGGTGTTTATTAAATGCTGCTTGCGGACGAGAACCCAACCCGTCCATGTGGAGTGCGGGCAGTATTCTTAGTGCAGGACAGTCCTCCCCCCCGAGCCCCTTGGGCTGTCCTGCACACTTTTTTCCGTGTCTATGACGATTTGCGCAGTTCGCTGTGGCCCTTCAAAACCACATCACCGTCATCCTGGGTGATCAGATAGGCCGGATCGTCGGCAGCCGCCTGCCGCGTGACCTCGGTTCCTTTGATCGTGCGCGTCACTTTCTCCGTGAACCGTTCGGTGACTTCGCCTTGGGCAGTACCGTTGCCCCAGTCCCATTCGACTTTCGTTCCGATATCATAGCCCGTCATTCTCTTTTCCTCCTTACTCCACCTCTTTTAGCCGGGCGGAAAAGACCGCTCCGGCAAAAGACAAGACCGTCAATACACCGATGACCGCCTCGATCCCGGCCCGGTCTGCGACCATGCCGAGACCGCTCGCGGCCAAAAGCAGAACGCCGATGACCGTATTGCTGACCGCCACGTAAGCGGCTCTGGTGTCCGTATCGGCCATGTCTACCACATAGGTTTTTCGCCCCAGCCGCACACCCGCATGGGCCGTGGCCAGGACGAAGATCACACCCGCATAGAAAAACTGCCCGTCCGCAAGCTGAGGGTCGATCATCCGGACGGCCAGGACACCGGCGCCCAGCAGGCCCGCCATCAGTCCGGCCACGGCCATGACCGTTCGGCTCGACC
The DNA here is from genome assembly GCA_964612085.1 of uncultured Alphaproteobacteria bacterium. Lineage (GTDB taxonomy): Bacteria > Pseudomonadota > Alphaproteobacteria > JAJFIK01 > JAJFIK01 > CAZTCJ01. Next base: position 19,990 of record CAZTCJ010000023.1, on the reverse strand, counting down.
GGTCCGCCAGAGGCCCCCAGACAAGGGCGCTCATGCTGGCGGCCAGGCCGGAGGCGACAACCAGCCAGCCCAGGCCGGTCAGGGTTTCGCCGCCGTTTTCGCGTGCCAGCGCCACATAAAAAGGGGCTGCCAGAGCCGTGCTCAGCAGCAGGGCGCGGGCCAGCACGAAGGCGCGGAACGGAGGATCCGTATGCAGAAGGCGTATCTGGCGTTTGGCTTCCTCGAAGGCATTGCCGCCGCCGCTGGTTTCTCCCGGGCTTTCGGCCAGTCCGGCATAAAGGCCGGCGGCGAGCAGCCACAGACCGGCCGCGCCGCAGAGGAGAAGGGCCAGAAAGCCGACATCGTCCGAGCGGTCGAAGACGATCAGGTACAGCCCGAGCGCGCCGACGGCGAGACCCGCGATATTCGTGGCGTATCCGGATAGCCGTCCCCGGCGGCTTTTCGAGACCGTCTTGCCCATGACGTCCTTGCTGGCCACGGAGCAAATGCCCCGGGCCAGGCTGAAGACGGCCAATGATCCGACTACGGCCCATGCCCCTGCGGCACCGGTCAGCGTCATCGCGCTCAAGGCCATGGCGAGAAGTGCGGCGGCCTGAGCGATACTGCCTGCGGTCCAGAACCATTTGCGCACCGGCGCCTTGCGGATCGCGGCGGCGGCGAAAAGTTGCGGCAGAAGCGAGAGCGATTCCCGGATGGGTACCAGCAGGGCGAAGAGGAAGGCGGGCGCGCCCAGGCTCGACAGCAGCCAGGGCAGGACCAGCTTGGCATCGGCGATGCCGTCGCCAGTTTTGGTCAGCACCAGCGCGCCGATATGCAGGAAGAAATTGCGGGGCTGCTCCCGGCAGGCGGCCTCCGGAATATCCTTGCAGACACGGGCATCCTCATCGCCGGTCAGAAGATCGTAAAGATCGCGGCCCGGTCCGGACCGGGCCGTGGCCCGTTCCCCTGCGGATGGATTTTGTTGCGATGTGGTTGTTTGTGCCATAACTTTTACTCGTATTGATTTGAGGCTTTGCAGCAAAGAGGGAATTGGATACGCAACACTTTTCCTCAGCGCTTGTTCCGGCATGATGATGGATGCAATGGAACTTTTTCCGCCCGAGTGTATTGTCAATTATTGGCTTTACCGCAATGAGGGTGAAATGACACAGAAAGATCCTCACATCCAGAAATCGAAAGAGGAGGCGCGCCAGGCCGAACGCCAGCCCTGGACCGGACGGATCCTGATCGTTTCAACGGTTCTGGCGCTCGTTCTTTTGGCCGTGGCCTGGATATTCAATGCCGGGTGAGCACCGCCCGCCATGCTTGAACGGGCGGTCGAGCTGGTGGAGAGCTTTCTCGATGGCAGCGCGGATAGTCACGATCCCAACAGGCACTCTCTAGAAGTGCGCAACAAAATTTAATTTCCATTCCAAAAGCGTGTCTCGTTTGCTTGCGGGCGATCCCAAACTATTTCCGGTGTCAGCGTTATATCCTGACGCGAGTGATATGTGACGGGAAAAGCATGGCCGAAAGACAGAGAAACGATCTGACAATCTACGATACGGTCGCGGCGCAATGGTGGTCGGACGATATCCGCTGGGTCCGGACATTGAAAAATCTCGTGCCCGGCCGTCTGGCCTGGTTCGACCGGCATGTTCAGTGGTCCGGCACGGCGGTTCTCGATGTGGGCTGCGCGGGCGGTTTCATGGCGGAAGCCATGGCGGCCAAAGGGGCGGCGGTGACCGGCATCGATCCGGCATCCCAGGCGATCGAGGCTGCGCGCGCCCATGCCGTGATCAGCGGCTACGATATTCAGTACGATGTGGGTATCGGCGAAGAGCTGCCCTACGCCGATGCCTCATTCGACACGGTGGTATGCGTCGATGTTCTGGAACATGTCACCGACCTGAAGAAAGTCGTCTCGGAGATCGCGCGCGTCCTGAAGCCCGGCGGGGTCTTTCTTTACGATACGATCAATCGCAACGTCATTTCCCGTCTTGCGACGATCACGGTCGCGGAAGATATTCTCGGTCTGCTGCCCAAGGGCACCCACGATCCAGCGCTTTTCATAACGCCGGACGAAATGCGTGGCGCGCTTGAAACCGCCGGGCTTGTGGCGGGCCCGTTGAAGGGGCTCGGCCCCCGGGGGCTCAACCGGCGCGGCGATTTCGTGTTCGGACCGGTACCGCTCCTGGCCGTTATTTACATGGGCGTCGCCCGCAAGCCTGACGATGCGTGACCGGGAAAACGGCTGCCGGTTTTACTGAAACCAATCGACGAAATCGATCCAAACCCTGCTCACGCCAACCGTGATGATACCCAACAGCTTGCAGCCAATCAGACCGGCCCCGAATAGGGTCGCGCCCAACACGGTTTTTTCCGTCCTCAGATCGTATGCGATCAGGGCAAAGACAAAAGCCAGTTGGATGCCTGCGCCCAAGGGACCGGCGCCGAACTGGTCGGCCACCCGTCCGGCCGCGGGCAGGATCAGGCTAACGGAGGCAAAGGCCATCAGGCGTTTGTGTTGGGGGCCATGCTTTCGAAGCGCCACGCCCGCACCGAACAGAACGAGAAAGCCCGCCATGTCGCTGGCCGACATGAAGAAAAAAGTCGCGGGCGGATAGCTCAGGATGGTGACGCCGCGCTCCAAGGCGTCGAACGCGGCCCCCATGCCCAGAACGATCAGGGGCGGGACCAGCAGGATGGAGGCCAGCCCAAGGCCGCGATGCAAGGCCACCTGTTTCGTGCGTATCAGGACCGTTTGCAAAAAGAACAGAAGGTACCAGGCGGTGAAAACCGCGCCATGCAGAAAGAACAGCGTCGAAAGAGGCGGTTTATCGTCCGATCTCAAATAGTAGGACGGCGCGAATCCGGCAAAAACGACGCACAGCAATGCCACGGCCAAAAGGACAAAGGTCCATCGCAGAGATCGGCTTCGGTCCAGCACGTCGGCGCGCCTGTTCTTACGTTGGCAGAATGTCACCACTAAGATGGATTGCGGGCATGGTCCGGCAAGGACGGGCTGGTTTCAGATCACGCGTCCACACCATGACGGCATGGTGCCGCAGGAGAGGGTTTGAATCTGGAGAGCAGCCTTGAGCGCTTCATGCAAGCCGCGCAGTGCAAGCAATTGAAATGGTGCCCATGTGGAGATTTGAACTCCAGACCTCTCCCTTACCAAGGGAGTGCTCTACCCCTGAGCTACATGGGCGTGCCGGGCGGGCCGGATAAACCGTTCAAGATGCCGCGCCGGATCAGGAGAGTGGTCCTATAGCCTAAGCGCGCCGGGGAGAAAAGAGGCGATCTGGGAGAGTCTTGATAAAAGAACCGCCAGCCCGCTCCCCCTCCCGACCTCCCAATGAGGGTACCCTTGTGGGTGGAAGGGCAAGGGGAGTGAGGGGGCCACTCCAATCGATCCAGTGGATCGATCGGGGACCCCGAACGCTGGCCAGGCAAAAACGCGCTTTCAGCTGCGTTTCTAAAAGTTCTGCCCCAGATCCGCCCTGAAGCCCCCATTGTTTTGACCGCCTGTCAGGCGATATTTCCTTAAAGCGTATCCAGGAGAAACGGCGAGGACGCGTCATGGCGGGCTCAAAGCAGGAAGACCGGCAGGCCCGCGAGGCGCGGCTGGCGGAGGCCTTGAGGGCCAATCTGCGCCGGCGCAAGGCGCAAGGGCGCGGCCGGGATGCCGCCGAGACTGCCGATGAGGGACGGGCATCTGCGCCGGAGCCCGAATCGGAGCAGGGTACGTAACGGCGCGAACGCCGCTTTATCGGACATTTCATGGGGGAGACCATGGACCGGATCTGGATCCGCGGCGGCAATCCGCTGAACGGTGATATTCGAATTTCCGGCGCGAAGAACGCGGCTCTGCCCCTGATGGCGGCAAGCCTGCTGACCGACGAGCCGCTGGAACTCTCCAACGTGCCCCATCTGGCCGATATCGCCCATATGGCCAAGATCCTGGCCCAGCACGGGGTCGAAATCGGCATGACCGGCCATGGGCGCGAAGGAGCGACCGACGGCCGCGTCCTCGATCTGCATGCCGCCGAGATCACCAGCACCACCGCGCCTTACGAATTGGTGCGCAAGATGCGCGCGAGCTTCCTTGTGATCGGGCCTTTGATGGCGCGCTTTCACAAAGCGAAAGTCTCCATGCCGGGCGGCTGCGCCATCGGCACAAGGCCGGTCGATCTGCACCTGAAAGGCCTGGAGGCCATGGGCGCCGAAATCGATCTGGTGGACGGTTATGTGGATGCCCGCGCGCCCGGCGGCCTGAAAGGCGCCACGATCCGCTTTCCCTTCGTCTCGGTCGGGGCCACGGAAAACCTGATGATGGCGGCAACGCTCGCCTCCGGCACCACGGTGCTCGAAAACGCCGCGCGCGAGCCGGAAGTGGTGGACCTGGCGACCTGCCTGATCGCCATGGGCGCGTCGATCGACGGCGTCGGCACCGACCGGCTGGTGATCGAAGGCAAGGACAGGCTGCACGGCGCGTCCCATGCGGTGATCGCCGACCGGATCGAGGCGGGCACCATGATCATGGCGGTCGGCATCGCCGGCGGCACTATCCACATCCGGGGCGTCTCGGAAGGCCAGATCGGTTGCGTCAAACCGGTGCTCGAAGGGGCGGGCCTCTCGATCAAGCCCACGGAAATCGGCTTGAGCGTTCACCGAGAGGGCAATGCGCGGCCCAAGGCCGTGGAGATCATCACCGAGCCGTTCCCCGGCTTTCCCACCGATTTGCAGGCCCAGCTTATGGCGCTGATGAGCACGGCCAACGGGGTCTCGACGATCAAAGAGGCGATTTTCGAGAACCGCTTCATGCATGTGCCGGAACTGGTGCGCATGGGCGCGGACATCCAGGTCCACGGCCAGTCGGCGACGGTTACGGGCGTCAAAGTCTTGAAAGGCGCGCCGGTCATGGCCACCGATCTGCGGGCCAGCGTCAGCCTGATCCTGGCGGGCCTTGCGGCGGAGGGAGAAACGGTGGTTAATCGGGTCTACCACCTGGATCGCGGGTTCGAGCGGATCGAGGAAAAACTGGGGGCCTGCGGCGCGGAAATCCGGCGTCTTAAAGATTGAGCGGCCGTCCAGGCGGTTAAGCATCTGACGAGCGAGAGAGAGCGGGGGCAATGGCTGCGGAAACGGTCTTGAACGCGACGGACGCGGAGGATCTCGACGTGCTGTCGGCCCGTTTTCAGGATGCGCTGGTGCGCGTGACCGATATGGGGTTCCGGCCGGGCGAGCGCCGTTTCGCGCTGATGACCAACCGCTTCATGTGGGAGACCGCCAAGAAAGGCTGGTTCCGCACGAAAGCCCAGCGAGTGCGCGCGGCGCTGCATTTTAACGGCGTGCTCGACGTCAAAAGCTTGAATTTGCCCAAGCCCGAGAGCGAGGCCGTGCTGCCGCTCCTGGCGATCCGGGCCGAGCCGGTGGATCCGGCGGACGCGGACAATCCGGAGCGCTACGTGACGCTGATCTTTTCCGGCGATGCGGCGATCCGCCTCCATGTGGAGTGCCTGGACGCCGAAGCCCGCGATCTGGGCGAGCCCTGGGATACCCGCCACAGTCCGGATCATGGCTGAACGCCCCGCCACGTGATCCGCCACTCGCCTGCCGCTTTTTCAACCCTATGTCTTGGCCGGAAAGGATGCTCTTGCCATGACCGACAGATCCATGCCGCGCCAGCTTCTCAAAAGCGCCCCCGATTTCGACTGCCAGTTCCAGGCCTTCATGGAAGAAAAACGCGATCATGACCGGGATGTGAGCGCCACGGTCGAAGGCATCATCGCCGATGTCCGGGCGCGCGGCGACGCGGCGGTGGCCGAACTGACACACAAATTCGACGGCTTCGATCCGTTGGCGATCGGTTTTGCCATCGGCGAGGACGAGATTGCCTCCGCCGTCCATGGCTGTCCGCAGGAAACCCAGGAGGCCTTGGCGCTGGCGGCGGAGCGCATCGAGGCCTATCACCGCCGTCAGATGCCGGAGGATCTGCGTTACACGGATGCGGCGGGCGTCGAGATCGGCCATCGCTGGACGCCGGTGGACGCGGTCGGGCTTTACGTGCCCGGCGGCAAGGCGGCTTATCCCAGTTCTCTTCTGATGAATGCGCTGCCCGCCAAGGTCGCGGGCGTCAAACGCATTGTGATGACGGTGCCAACACCCGGCGGCGCGCTCAATCCCATCGTGCTGGCGGCGGCGCGGCTGGCGGGTGTCACGGAACTCTATCGCGTGGGCGGGGCCCAGGCGGTGGCGGCGCTCGCTTACGGCATGGAGTCAATCAAGCCGGTGGATCAGATCGTGGGTCCCGGCAATGCTTATGTGAATGCCGCCAAGCGCCAGGTTTACGGTCAGGTGGGCATCGATCTGCTGGCCGGTCCGTCGGAGATCCTGGTTATTGCGGATGCGGACAATGACCCGGCCTGGATCGCCATCGATCTTCTGTCCCAGGCCGAGCATGACGAATCGGCGCGCGCCGTGCTGATCACCGATGACCGCGCCTTCGCCGAGGCCGTCATGGCGGCGGCGGACGCCCATCTGTCCACCTTGGAGCGCGAGGCCATCGCGCGGGAAAGCTGGGTGAAGAACGGGGCGGTGATCCTAGTTCCCGGCCTCGAAGACGCGCCGGAGATTGCCAACCGCATGGCGCCGGAACATCTGGAGATCGCCACCGCCGACGCCGATAGCATGCTCGCCCGGATCCGGCACGCGGGCGCGATTTTCCTTGGCGCTCATACGCCGGAAGCGATCGGCGATTATGTCGCGGGCACCAATCATGTGCTTCCCACCGGACGCAGCGCCCGCTTCGCCTCCGGCCTGTCGGTCACCGACTTCATGAAACGCAGTTCGATCGTGCGCTGTAATCCCGCCTCGCTCAGCGCGATCGGTCCGGCCGCCATCCGGCTGGCGGAAGACGAAGGTCTCGGCGCCCATGCCCGCTCCGTGGCCATCCGTCTGGAGCGTTGAGCGTTTCCGTCCAATTGGTTACCGGCAGTGATCTTGCACCGTCCGGCGGAACGCGCGACGGTGTTTTTCTTTTTCGACGCACGCTTGGGCGAGGGCATGCCGGACCAGGCTTTCAAGATTGCCGAGATCACGCTCGACGAGGCGAGTATCATCCGCCGCGGGCCCGAGATCGAGCATGAGCGCCAAGTCGCGATTTTCGATCTTCTGGAGGAAAGCTATTTCCGTCCCAGGAACTCCCAGGGCGGGCCCTATCATTTGCACCTGTCGGTTGAAGACAATCGTCTGCAGTTCGATATTCGCACCGCTGACGGTGATGCCCATGGCCAGGTGATTCTGTCCCTGAGGCCGTTCCGCAAGATCATCAAGGACTATTTCCTGGTCTGCGAGAGCTATTTCAACGCCATCAAGACCGCCACGCCCTCCCAGATCGAGGCGATCGATATGGGAAGGCGCGGCCTCCACAACGAAGGCTCGCAGCTCCTGATCGAGCGGCTGGACGGCAAGATCGAGCTGGATTTCGACACCGCCCGGCGGCTCTTCACTCTGATCTGCGTGCTCCACATCAAGGGCTGATGGCTGGCTCGGCGGGCCCGCACCCTGTTTGAAATTTGGCACCATCGCCCCAATTATGCTCTTTCCGGGTGCGAGCCCCTTGATTTTCGGGTCCACAGGGGCATTCTCCCGGCCAAGCAACACATTTTGCTTCAACTCTGCCTCGCAGGCGGCGGATATCCGGAGATGTCCGGCTTGCAGGCCAAAAGGACAGGTATGGCGAAGGAAGAACTGCTGGAATTTCCCGGCGTCGTGACGGAATTGCTTCCCAATGCGACGTTCCGGGTCAAGCTCGAGAACGAGCACGAGATCATTGCCCACACGGCCGGCAAGATGCGCAAGAATCGCATCCGCGTGCTGGCGGGCGACAAAGTGCTGGTCGAAATGACCCCTTACGATCTCACCAAGGGCCGGATCACCTACCGGTTCAAGTAAGGTTTCGTGGTCAAGCGCGCTGCCACCCAAAGCGGAGACGCACCAGAACCGGTTCTGGTTCTGGCAAGCGCCTCGCCGCGCCGGCGGGGCCTCCTGGAACAGGTGGGCATCGTCCCCGCCCGGATCATCCCCGCCGATATCGACGAGACGCCGCATGCGGGCGAGCTGCCGCGCCCTCACGCGTTGCGCTTGGCGAAGGAAAAAGCGGCCGCCGTGGTTTCCATGCTGACGGATGAAGGCGCGGACCGCGCCGCGCAGTATGTGCTCGCGGGCGATACGGTGGTGGCCTGCGGGCGGCGTATCTTGCCAAAGACGGAAACCGAACACGAGGCGCGGGCCTGCCTGGCGCTTTTGTCCGGACGGCGGCACCGGGTTTACACCGGCATTGCCGTGGAAGGGCCGGACGGTCGGCGCGCTGCCCGCGTGGTCGAGACGGTTGTGACCTTCAAGCGCCTGTCGGAGACGGAGCTTGCGGCCTATCTGGCCAGCGGCGAATGGCAAGGCAAGGCGGGCGGCTATGCCATCCAGGGGTTGGCGGCCGCCTTCATCAGCCATCTGAACGGCTCCCATTCCAGCGTGGTCGGCCTGCCTGTCTATGAGACGGCGCAGATGCTGAACGGGCTGGGCTATCCGGTGTTCCGGACGGGGCAGGAGGCGGGTCATGGCCCGTGATGAGATCGTCATCTCCGTCGGGCCGGGCGAGAGCGTGTTCGCGCGTCTGGAAGGCGGGCGGCTTGCGGCCTATGAGAGCGAGACGACCTTGTTCGGGGACGGATCGGACGATCCGCCTTCCGCCGTTGCTCAAGGCGATATCGTTCTGACCCGGATCGTCAAGGTGCTGGCGAGTGCCAAGGGTGCGTTGACCGATCTGGGCGACGGCGTCACCGGTTTCCTGCCCTTGAAAGCGGATATGCCGCTGATCACGGCGGGGCCCGATCCGTCGATCCATGAAGGCCAGACGGTGTTTGCGCAAGTCTCGCGCCTTGGCCTCGACGGCAAAGGACCGCGCCTGACGTCTGAGATTTCGCTGCCCGGCCGTCACTGCGTGTTCCTGCCCAAGGGCGATGGCGTCAATGTCTCGCGCAAGCTCGATAAATCCCGCCGTGCGGAGATCGCGGAGGCATTGAAGACCGGGCTCGGGGCAGGACAGGGGGCCATCGTGCGTTCGGCCGCCTCGCAAAGCGCGGCGGTGCTCGACGACTTGAACCAGCTTCAGGCCCTCTGGACACGGATCGAAGTAGCGGCGCGCCAGGCCAGGCCGCCTGCACGGCTGTGGCGGGACGGGCCTGCGCTGACCCGTCTGCTGCGCGACTGGATGAGCGGCGAGACCGTGCGAATCGTCACCGACGACCGGGCCGTGGCGCGCGACAGTGCCGTTTTACTGCAAGCGTGGGGGCTGGAAGATGTCACGGTCGATCTGATCGCGGAGCCGGGCGGTGCCCTTGCCCACGCGGATCTGGAGGCCCAAATCGAAGCGCTCTTTGAGCGGACGGTTCTTTTGCCAGGCGGCGGCTCCATCGTCCTCGACCGGACGGAGGCGCTCACCGCCATCGACGTCAATGGCGGCGGTGACGGTGCGGGGACCGAGGCCGCGCGGTTGGGCGTTAATCTGGAAGCGGTCACGGAGATCGCGCGGCACCTGACCTTGCGGGATATCGGTGGGCTGATCGTCATCGACTTTCTGGATCTGGGCACCAGTAGCAGCCGGGCGCGGCTTGAAACCGCCTTGAAACAGGCCTTGCGCAAGGATCCCGCGCCCTCCCGGATCGGGTCTTTGTCGGTCTTCGGAACCCTTGAGCTGACCCGCCAACGCTCCGGTACCGGCGTTCTTGATCGGGCGACCGCTCTGTGCCCCACTTGCCATGGAACCGGCCGGATCCGGTCTGCTGATCAGGCCGGTCTTACGCTGTTGCGGCAGGTGCAGGCGCGGGTACGCCAGGCGCCGCGCGGACTGACGGTCCGGATGGGCGCGGCCCTCACGGCGTGGACGCACACCCATGGCGAGGCGATCCGTGAGCGTCTGGAACGGTGCGGGATTGCCATGGTGAGTTTTGAGATGGACTCCCGTCTGTCAGCGGACGGATGGGAGATCGTGGAAACGGGATAAAGCGATGACTGCGAAAACCTGCCCCGTGTGCGGCAAGCCGACCGTGAAAGACTACCGGCCGTTCTGTTCCAAGCGCTGCGCCGATCTCGATCTGGGCCGCTGGCTCAACGAGGACTATCGCGTGCCCGTGGCGGAAACGGAGGATGAGGCGTGGACGGACATCACGCCCCATACCGAACTGCCTGAAGAGAAGGATTAATCCGCTCAGGCCGCTTCAATCTGATCGCCCATTGCGGTCTGCAAAGCCTCCGCATGGCGCTTGAGCAGCGTTTCATGTTTCGAGGTCTGGGCATAGGCGGTCAGATCCTCGATCACGATCAAAGTGTGCAGCGCCGTATTGCGGTCTTGGGCTACATATTGCCGGGTCTGATCGAAGATCACAGACAAAAACTGCTCCGCGTTGACACGCTCGACCCTGACATACGCATCCTCCGGATCGTCTTGCTCATCCTCCTGAAGAATGCGCACCGCGCTCGCCTTCAGCCAGTTGAGGCAGGTGATGGCCGTGAACGGATCGTTCACGCCCGGCGATAGCGCTCGGATGATGATTTCAACGAGCTGATCGGCCAGAAACAGGATGTTCTGCGTGGCTGTGCGTTCCGTGCCCACGGCAAAACAGCGGTTCAGCGTGTCCAGGCAGTCCTTCGGAACCGGATCTTTCGACCACAAGCATAAAATACGATCGGACGCGACGACAAAGTCGCCGGGACGGTGGGTCAGTTCGATCAGGATGGCATGCTCCTCGGCAATCTCGTAAATGGACTCGATATCCACGGTCTGCACATAGCCGTCGGCGCACGCATCTATGGTGGTCCGGCGCAGACTCCGCTCCCGATCCTCCCAGCGCGGCGCGTTCCGCGCCTCGGCAATGTGCGGGGGCGCGACGGCGGGAAAGCGGTCGTCGAGGCTTGCTCTCAGCCGTCCCCCGATATCGGCGGCGATATTGCTGACATTGATCGTCTCGGGCACGTGATGGATGTAATAGATCAGTGCGGCGACGGAAATCAGGGTCAGGAGCAAGGCAGTCAGAATCGAGAAATACGGAATGAAGGCGTCGATCTGCTGATCCGCGCCGCTCTCCACGCCGCCGTGTACCGTACGCAGAACGAGCAGGCTGTAGACGAAGGTGCCGATGAAGATGCCCAGGGTGAACTGATTGCCCCGATCGCGCATGAAGTTCTCGATCAGGCGCGGGCCGAAATTGGCGCTGGCAAACGACACCGCCACCATGGTGATGGAAAAGGTGACGCCCGCCACGCCCAGCACCGATCCGGCGATGACGTTCAGGACTGACTGCACGCCGTCAGGCTGTGGCGCGCCGAACCATTCCGTATCGATCACGGTTTCAAGATTGAGGGTCGTATCGACCCAATGCATGAGCGCCGCCAAAGCAATGGCGCCCAGGGTGAGGCAGGCCGGAACGAACCAGTAGCTTGCACGCACATCTTGAAGCCATTTCAAAAGCCATGCGTACATGGATGATCCTTAACGGTTTTGGCCGGGCGCCAGGCCCGGCCGAATACGGTTCTGACGGACAGTGTGTAAGCACTCAGTACCCGATCGCCGCGCCGTCCTTTCGCATTTCCGACGCGCCCCAATAGACGCCCGTTTCCGGGTCGCGCAGGATGGCCTGATAGCCGCCGAAACCGCCGCTGCCGGGCCGGACCATGTGGCCCAGCGCTTCGAGCGCGGCCCGGGTGTCCTCTGAGAACCCGCTTTCGAGCCGGATGGTTCCCACACCCTCCGCTGTACTGCCCGTCGGTTCCGACGAGCCGTCATGACGCCAGCGCGCCACATCGCCCGCTTCCTGAACATTCATGCCGAAATCCACCATATTGGTCAGTACCTGCACATGACCCTGGGGCTGCATGCCGCCGCCCATCAGCCCGAAGCTCATATAAGGTTCGCCGTCCTTCATGACGAAGGCGGGAATAATGGTGTGGAACGGGCGTTTGGCGGGCGCATAGGCGTTGGGGTGGTCCGCATCCAGATGGAACAACTCGCCCCGGTCCTGGAACATGAAGCCGAGCCCGTCCGGCACAAGGCCGGAGCCCATGCCGCGATAGTTCGACTGGATGAGCGAGACCATCATGCCGTCCTTGTCGGCCACGGTGAGATAGGTGGTGTCGCCGTTCTCCAGTTTCGGATCGCCCGGCTCGATATCCGTCATGGCCTTGGCCGGATCGATCAGCGCCCGGCGCGTATCGGCATACTCGTCCGAGATCAGCCCTTCGAGCGGCGCTTTGGAGAAATCCGGATCGGCGTAATAGCGTGCCCGGTCCTCGAAGGCAAGGCGCTTGGCTTCCACCATCAGATGCACCGCTTCCGCGCTGCCCGCGCCCATGCCCGCCAGATCGTAGTCCTTCAGGATCTGGAGCATTTGCAGCGCCGCCACCCCTTGGGTGTTGGGCGGCAATTGATACATCACATAGCCCCGGTAATCGACGCCCAGGGGTTCGACCCATTCGCTCTTATGCTCGGCAAAGTCTTCATACCGAAGATCGCCGCCGATGCGCTCCATGTAAGAGGCCATGGTGCGCGCCAGATCGCCTTTATAGAAGGCGTCGCGCCCGCCCTTGGCGATGGCCTCATAAGTGTCGCCCAGATCCGGATTGCGGAAGACCGCGCCTTCTGCAGGCGCTTCGCCGTCGATCAGATAAGTGGCCTTGGCGTTGTCGAATTCCTCGAACAGGGCGCCGTATTCTTCGCGCGCCTCTTCGAAGCGGCGGAAATTGAGCCGCCAGTAATAAGCGATCACCTGGCTGACGGGGAAGCCTTCGCGGGCGTATTGGATCGGCCCGGCCATGATCTCGGTCATGGGCAGGCGGCCGAAGCGGTCATGGAGTTCGAACCATCCGTCCACGGTGCCCGGCACCGTCACCGAGAGCGAGCCCACCGGCGGAATCGAGTCGCGCTCACCGAGTTTCTTCTGCAGCGCGTCGAGGTCGCGGCCCTTGGGCGAGCGGCCCGAGGCGTTGAGGCCGTAAAGCTGCTTGGTCTTCGGGTCCCAGACGATGGCGAAGAGATCGCCGCCAATGCCGTTGCCCGTGGGCTCCATCAGCCCGATCGCCGCATTGGCCGCAATGGCCGCGTCCACCGCCGTGCCGCCGGCCTTGAGCACATCGATCGCCACCTGGGAGGCCAGCGGCTGGGCCGTGGCGGCCATGCCGTTGACGCCCATCACCGGCGCGCGGGTGGCGAAATCAGCGCCCGTCAGGCGGTCACCGCCGCCAATGCCCCGCTCGTCGGCGGCCGAGGCCGGTTCGTGGATCATGATGCCTCCGATGATCAGGCCCGCGGTCAGGCACGCCCGCTTGCTCCAGGCTTTGAAAATGGCTCCGAACGGTCCCATGGCGCGGCCTCCCTGCTGCCTCTTTAAAAACGAGGACGCATTGTGGCCCGGCGCGGCCGGTGGTGCCAAGGGGCAGGGGTTTTCGCGGGATTTTCGCCCCCCCTCACGAGGGTTCTGGACAAAAGGGGCGCTGACGCCCTATAACCGGCGCTCCCCGGTGGTTTAGGCTTCTGCCTGGCACCGAGCGGCCTTGAGATGCCCAGGTAGCTCAGTTGGTAGAGCAACGGATTGAAAATCCGTGTGTCGGTGGTTCGATTCCGCCCCTGGGCACCATTAGAATCAACGAATGAGCGGTTCGTCGCTTGGTTGCCGACTTTCGTGTGCAACCAGGGTGCAACCATCTGAGAGACCTTTTCGCAGAACCGCCATCATGATCGTGCTGCACCAGACGTCTTGCTGACCGGCTTGGCTTTAAATACCAGCCCAGCGCATCGATAATCAGCCGTACATCCCGCCGGCTCGCAACAGCTTCCTTCACAACCAACATCTCATCCGCAATGCGCAGACGGCGCCTCTTCTCGGCTTCAGCGAAGTCGGCCTTGAATGACGGGAAACGGTCTAACCATTTGTGCACCGTGGCCCGGCTCGGCATGTGGTCGGATTCAGCGATGGCCGACAGGCTCTCGCCCCCAGCCGTGCGATCTAATATCTCTTGAAACAGATCCTCAGGATGCGGTCATTCAGCCTGGAAGCTGCCGTCACTCGCCCACACGGGCCCGCGCGCTTTGTCCCACGGAAATGCAAATTTAATATGATATCATCCTGTTGAGCAGGGCGCGATTACACTGTTGCCAGAACCGTGCCAGCGGACTAATCATTTTTCTTATTCGTTCAGATCGAACCAAGTCATATGAAATCTCCATCGAAAAATACGAAGCCGACCACACCGGATATCTCCACATGTCCGATGAATTATCCCGGCTTCATTTTCCGTACTCTTTGCCAAGATGGACTCGATGCTGATGCATTGTTGGCTGGAACGGGCCTGACATCAGAGCTGTTCGCAGATCCAAATTTCCGAATTGAATTCTCTGCGCTCCAACAATTCATATTGAATGCAATTGAGCTCACCGGCGAGCCCGATCTCGGATCAGAGCTGGCGGGATGCTTTGAGGTGAATTACATCGGGCTCCCAGCTTACGCGGCGATGAATGCGGCGTGTCTCGAAGATGCCCTGGAAGTCTTAACTCGTTTTTTTGGTTTGGCATTCGCGTCAATCGAGTTCAGCTTTTCCAAAAGTAAAATCGGCTCAGAATGTGGTGAAGCGGCGATTCAGCTGCGTCCGCGACATGCCTTCGATAAGATCGAATACTTCGTATTTAGCAGTGCACTGATCGTATGTCGTAAACTGCTTACGGCGGCCCTGCGTAAAGAGCAATCCGCGTCACGCGCTGAAATAACGATCAACGAGCCGAGTAAGTGGGACAAATTCTCCGCCGAAATTGGCCACGTCCCCATCCGTTTTGCGGCCCGGGAAAACCGGCTGATATTTCCCGCAGAACTTCTAAACCAGCCTTTACCGGGGGCTGATCCGATTGACCACAAGCGTCTCCTTGAGCTCTGCGAAAGATTTGCTGTGGTTGCGGCGGATGAACCCTCGCTTATAAATCAGGTCCAGACCTTCTTGGAGACGGGTCAAAACTTCCGCATACCACTTTCGAAGGCCGCCGAGTCGCTCGGTTACTCCGAGCGCGGCTTGCGCCGGCAGTTGGAGCGGTTGGGAACATCCTATCGAAAGCTGGTGGACGAGGTTCGCGAGCGTCGGGCACGGGAAATGCTCGCCGAGAGCAAACGGCCGATACAAGCCATCGCCTTTGACCTTGGCTACGATACGCCCTCGAACTTCGCGCGCAGCTTCAAGCGATGGACCGGCGTCACCCCTAAGGCGTTTCGCGAGCCTCACAGCGCGGACGGAAACAGTGGTCAAAAATGAATACTTTTTGGCCGTGACGGATCTTCTCAGAAGCGCGGCTTCGTGCGAATTCCACATCAGGTCCGAGGGCTCGCGGGATTTTGGGGGATTACTATTGTGAAGTACTTCACGAGCTGTCTGGCTTTCGCAGCACTGGTGACGTCATCGGGCTTGGCTGCACCATCTGACACGGCGCAAGGACAGATCCTCTCCGCCTTTTTCGGTCTGAATGACTCCCGGGTGATCCGTCTACGGGCCAACACGGCGTGCCGCGGCTTGCCGGGCCGCGGCGGCGACGGCATGCCAGTCATCTTTTCCTATGAAGTTGATGATGACACTCTAGATGCTGACGATTTTGAGGTGACGACGCAATCAGGAAAAATCGGTCGCGTGGATTGCGTCACGCTCCGGCCTGCAGACGAACAAGGGGAGCTGCGGACCGCTCTCTTAATTGGCGAATATGGGTCTGCATCGGACCAACCGGTGTCGGTCAAGATCGTTGGGGATCTGATGTCTCTTGATGGCAGCGTGAATTTTAAGGGCGCAAGGGCGGATGTTATCCCTTTGGAATCCGGACCAACCATGATTCTGGCTGAGGTGATACCGCGAGAAAATTGGAGCCTGGGCGGAAATGGCAATTGTCCTCGCGAAGGCACCAAAAACATTGTGCGCACAACCTGGGTGGGCGGCATTACCAAACCGGGCGGTGATGAAATCGACGAGCAGGAGATGCAGCTCTACCGTGTCAGCGTAAGGAAAGCCGACGGCAGTATTGCGCAGGTGACGCCGATGGCTGTCGGAGATCTGAACGACAATGACAACAATCACGAGCTTTGTCTTGATACGGACGCAGAGCCTATGAGTGTCTTGTTCCCGGCGGGTGCGCTCACAGATCCGAACGAAGATTTGAATCCTGATACGGAGGTCGCAGTTTCATCTGGCTCCGGCGTGGATTGAAAGTGATTGGCGTCCTCATCGAACCGTTTTCAGCGGTCGACGGGAAAACAGAGCTTGTCACAATCGTCAGTGAAAGTGCTGCACCCCATCGTTTTCGACACGATTGTCCTTCGTCAAAGAGGAAAATATCGATGATCAATACACGTCTCAAGGCTCTCCTTCTCACAGCCGTTGCATCACTGGTTGCAGCAGGCTGTGCCGCAGTTGCCGTTGAAGGCGCTAACGTCGCCAAGGATGAGATCATCATTTCAAAAAATATGGAACAAGCGAAGGCCGGTGTCGCTGAGGCCCAATACAAAGTGGGAAATGCGTATTGTTGCTCCGTTCATGAAGGCAGTGGTTTGTACAATACCAAAACGTCTGTGGACTGGTTGTGCCGCTCTGCAAAACAAGACTACGCCCCAGCCATGTTGAAACTTGGCAAAATCTATTCCGGCGACGTCATTGACGGCGTTCGTGTGTCGCGGCGCGTTGCGCAAAAACTTGCTGGGACGAGCAAAAATCTTCCGGTTGCGTGGGCATGGCTTCAAATGGCCGCTGACCGCGAGGAAGGCGATGCAGCAAAGCGAACCTCCGAAATTTGGGAAAAATTGGATGAGGCCGGGCGCGCATCGGCCCAGCAAATCTACCAAAGCAGCTTGGATACGCCTTGCGATTGGGACGAGGTCATCGGTCAATCGTGATCGCGGGCCGTGGGAGCAGATCACGCCCGGTCGTTGCGGAGACTGCGCGTGTCTTTCCCGTCGGGTGATCTTACAGATCCGAATACGGACTTAAATCCTGATATCGAGATTCAGGTATCGGCGTCTTCGCCCGATTGAAGTATCATGTTTGCATACGGATCAAACCAATTTAGATCCGGTGAGCTCTGCTGGCACAGGGGGCCGTTGAGATGAAAAGATTTTTCCTAGCAACGATACATGCCTTGATCGCATGTGTATTGCCCGTGATGCCTGCCCTTGCACAGGATACGCGTCCCAACATCCTCATCGTCCTGTTCGACGATGTGGGGTTCATGGATTTCGGTGCCTATGGCAGCGATACGCGGACGCCGAATATCGATGCCCTGGCTCAAAATGGAGTGATGCTTTCTCGCTATTATTCATCTCCATTTTGTGGTCCCAGCCGGGCCATGCTCATGACGGGTATGGACAATCACCAAGTCGGCATGGGCACGCTCGTGGAAACGGTGACGGACGAAATGCGCGCCTCTCCCGGCTACTCTATGAACTGGGACGCTGAGCAGAAGACTATCGGAACCCTGTTGTCGGACGCTGGATATCAGACCTATGTCACCGGCAAATGGGGGATCGGCGAGACCGGAGCGAATTTGCCTAACAAGTTTGGATTTGACCGGTCATACGTCATGGACGCCACGGGCGGCAGCAATTACGACGCCACACCTTATCTTCCAGGCTCCCGTAAAGTGGACTGGTTTGAGGACGGCAAGCCAATCACTTTGCCGGACGACCACTACTCGTCACGATCCTTGGTCGATAAGTTGATCGACTATATCGGTGCCGGAGAGTCTGAGCGCCCGTTCTTTGCATTCCTGTCCCTTCAGGCCGTCCACATTCCCGTTCAAGCGCCCATGTCGTTTATCGACCGCTATAACGGAATGTTCGACGACGGCTGGGATGTGATGCGCAAAACAAGGTTGCAGCGCGCGATCGATCTTGGTCTCGTGCCGTCTACCACCCAGCTTGCTCCGCCTCCGGAAACGCATCGCAATTGGGATGACTTGACGCCGGAAGAGCAGGCTATCTCCGCACGTGAAATGCAGGTGAATGCAGGCATGATGGAGGCGGCCGATCACCACATTGGGCGGCTCTTGAGCTACCTTGAGGCCACTGGACAGCTGGACAACACGATCGTCATCGTGACCTCCGACAATGGTGCGGAGTCGGCGATGACGGAATTCGAAGGCCTGACAAACATCGTCCTTGATGGGATCAAATGGATCGAAGGCTTCGATACCTCGTTTGAAAATCTAGGCCAGCCCGGAAGTTTGACGGCCATTGGTCCCGAATGGGCGTCCGTGTCAGCAGCCCCATTTAATCTGTATAAGTTTTATGCCGGCGAGGGCGGCCTGCGTGTGCCCCTGGTGGTTGCCGGTCCTGGTATTGCTGACTCCGGCATCCAGGACGCGCCTGTTCATGTCGCTGACCTGGTGCCGACCATGCTTGATGCGGCGGGCGTGTCATATAACGCCAACGCATTCTACGGACGGACGGCAATGCCATTGCTCTCGGGTGCGTCGGATACAACCTATGCTGATGATGAAAGCTTTGCGATCGAGGTCAGCGGCAACGCCGCATTGTATCGAGGAAAATGGAAAATCACACGTATCTCGCGTCCGATGGGCGACAGCCAATGGCGGCTCTACGACTTATCGGTCGATCCTGGCGAGACCACCGATCTTTCCGGCCAGAATCCCGACCTATTCGAAGATATGCTTGCTGAGTATCGCTCTTACTCTGAAGAGGTTGGCGTGTTCGAATTAGGTGCTGATGATTACGCACTGAAGGTGCTTGTCAACAAGGTGACGAACAAGGTCCTCCATAAATATTGGCACCTTCTGGTCGGTCTTGTGGCGGCCCTAGCCTTGGTGATCTTCGTTGCCCTTTGGGCTGTCAGAACACTGATGCGACGTGCATCCGCATAAGTCTCTCTGCAAACTTCTAGAGTTCAACCAGCCCCTACACAGTGAGTGTTCCCATGACCTGGCTCATCGTACTCCTGGTTTTTCTGCTCCTCTTAGGCATTGCCATCTATAATCTACGGTCGATCCTGGCGGCGATGGGTTTGCACCGCCATTACACGATCCCGGATTTCGATCTGAAAGGGCGTCGCGCACTCATGGTGTGCACGAACCATAACCGACTAGATCCCCTAAAGAGGAAAACAGGTGCTTTTGGCTCTGAATTCACGGTGCCTTACTACGCTTTCATCAATGCCGGTCTGGATGTGGATATGGCCTCGCCCCAGGGCGGAGAAATTCCGATCCAGCCGCCGTCCTGGTCGTGGCCGCTGGCATGCGACGATGATCGCCGGTTCATGGCGGACAAGGACGCGATGCATAAGCTGAAGAACTCCAAGCCGATCGCTGAGATAGATCCCAACGACTACGACGTGATCTTTATGGCGGGCGGCTGGGGCGCTGCCTACGACCTGATGCAAAGCGAGGCATTGGCCGATGTCGTCACTAGGGCGAATGCCGCGGGCAAGATCCTCGGTTCGGTCTGCCACGGCGCGTTGGGACTGTGCAGCGCCAAGGGCACAGACGGAGAGCTCCTGGTAAAAGGCCGCCGGGTGACGGGCGTGACCAATGATCAGATCAATACGTTCGGCATCGCGGTCACTCCGAAGCACCCGGAAGAAGAATTGAGGAAGGCGGGCGCGATCTTTGAGTGCCAGCACGGATGGCTCGATCCTTTTGCGACGCACACGACCATTGATGGCAATCTGATCACCGGCCAGAACCAAAATAGCGGGTACGAGACGGCGCACCGTATTCTCGAAAAAATGGCCACACAAGGAGACGTCTGAATCGAGCAAGCGGCATGCGGAAAAGAACCGAATGCTCTTTGTCAGCTTGAGTTTCTTTGAAGTGGTCCTGATGCGGTCGAGCTCAGAACCTCAAACACTGACCCGACCCCATTGGTGGCAGCCGTCTTGAATGAAATCTGAAGCCGAACATGTCTTCGGGTCCTGACCCTAG
>CAZTCJ010000022.1:0-46928 GCA_964612085.1 uncultured Alphaproteobacteria bacterium | reverse complement strand
CCAGCATCCAGCCGCCGCGCCGGCTCGTTTTTCACAACCGCACAGGAAATGCACCGTCGCCGATGGTGGAAAACGCCGACCAGTAGTAGGGATGCGCCGTCTCGGAGCGGGCGATCAGGTCGAGCTTGGCCTGGCGCATGGCATCGACCACCGGCTGGCCGTCGGACAGATACTGGAAAAACCCGACCATCAGATCGCGGGTGGCCTCATCCGAAACGCTCCAATGGGACACCACCAGCCCCCGCGCGCCCGCATAAAGGAAGGTGCGGGTCAGGCTCGCCAGCCCCTCGCCGCCATACTGGTCTTCCAACGCACCCGTGTTGCAGGCCGAGAGGATCACCAGCTGGGCATTCTCGAACACCAGATCGGAGACCTCGCTTGCGGTCAGCAAGCCGTCTTCGTTGCTGTCTTCCTCCCGCGAGCCGAGAACCAGGGCCGGTTCGGGCCAGCAGTCGAGATCGCCTGGCAGCAAGCCATGGGTGGCGAAATGCACGACCTTGGGCGTGCTGAAATCGAAGGCCTTCAAGGATTGTTCGGAAAAATCGCTCAGGCGCAGGGTGGTGGCTTTGGCCTCGCCCACGGTGCGCGCGATGCTCTGGATTTCCTCCGCCGCCCCCGACAAGGGCGCCAGGTTAGCCAGCAGTTCCACATCCTTGCGGCAAGTGGGCGGCATGCTGAGCTTCGCGATTAGCGTTTCCGGATCGTAGTGATCATAGGTCTCACCGCTGAAGCCGACAAAGCCCGTGCCTGCCTGTGCCACGGGCGCCTGTCCGTCCGCCTGCCCTTCCGTCACCGTACGGCTGGTATAAAGCGACTGGACCGACGGCAGCACGGCAATGGCCTGCCGCTTGATCAGCCAGGACACGCTTGAATAATTCCGTCCGGATGCCCCGTTATCGGGCGTCACCAGCATGGAAAAGGGCAGGCTCAACAGCGGACCGGACGGCACGACGATGAGCCGCTGCTTATCGCGGATCCGACTGTCGATGGGCCCGAACAGCAGATTGTAGCCTTCCTGGGCCAGATCGAGGTCGTAAGCCGCGCCGGGCGCTTCGTCCACCGGATAGCGCAGCGCCTCCAGGAGGCCCAGCGTGTCGGCCCGCGTCAGATCCGTGCGGAACAGGGTGTGCCCGGCCTTGTCGAGCAGGAAGCCGTAAAGCGCGCCTTCCGCCACCAGAAACTGCACGACCGTTTCCTGATCGGTCAGAACCTGGCCCAGTTCCTCGGTGCCGACCACCCGGTCGAGCAGCACATTATAGGTGGGCAGAGCGCTTTGAACGGTCAGTTCCGTGCGGTTGATCTGGGCCTTGACCGCGTCGAGCTTGCCTTCCAGCACCTCAATCTGGGGACCGAGCGTCTCGGGGCTGGCGTAAGCGGTGGTCAGCCGCGCCACCAGATCGTCGCGCTGGCGCCTCAAGTCCTGCAGGGTGCGGATGGCCCGGCTGCCGTCGCTGTTCTTTGCCGCGACCCGCGCCAAAGTCTGGCCGATGCTCTGGGCGATCAAGGGCGTGCGCGCGAGCTGAGCCACCTGGAAGGCCTCCGAGATCAGCTCATCGCGCCTGGGATCGTCCGCAGGCAGCGCCAAGACCGCATCGAGAAACGGCACGAGCTGGTCCACCTGCACCGGCGCATCGGTGCGCGCCAGAATATCGAAAGCATCGACGGAGGCGGCAAAACCGCCGGGCCGGTCACCCGCCTCGAAACGCAAGCGCCCGATCGCCATCAAAGCCGTGGCCTGCACGCGGGAGTCCACGGACAAGGCGCGCTCGTTCAATACGACGCGATTGAGATGCTCGATCGCTTCGAACAGCCGTTCCTCGTCTTCCGCGATCTCCGCCTTCAACAGCAGCAGCCGCGACCGCCACGTACCCGGAATGGTCGGGTTCTGATCGATCAGGCGCTCGGTCTCGTTCAACAGGGCGAGCGCTTCGTCGGGCCGGTCCAGACGGCGCAGCATGGCCGCTTCGAGCGACCGGCTCTGCACCAGATCCGCATAGGCCGTCTGCACGAAGGGCAGATTGAGGCTCAAGCCGCTGCCGTCCATCAGGCCGGAAGCGGTGGCGCCGTTGAACCCGCCGAAGGAGAAGGTCTCCAGGATCGAGAGCCGTTCCGCGCTGGCCCGCTGGGCCAGATCGAGCGCCCGTTCGAATTGCTGCTGATTGGCCGCATGGAGCGCCCGGTAGCTCACCAGACGGGGCAGATCGGTGGGGTCCATGGAACTGATCAGGGCCCGTTCCGCCTGGCCGAACAGGGTTTCCGCCTGACCGAACAGTTCCTGATTGGACAGTTCCAGCGCCAGATGCATCAGCACCTGTCCCTGGCGGCGCCGGTCGCCGGGCAGAATGCGTTGCTGCAGGGTCAGCGCTTCGCGGTATTTGGCCGCCGCCTGAACATGGTTGCCCTGATAGTTGAAATGGCGCGCCAGCCGGAGCAGGGACTGGAAGCCGACAACATCGCCCGCGGAGAAAAGCTGCGCGCCAACCTCCGCCCGCAGACGTTCCAGTTCACGGGACGCGGGCCGCCCGCCCGCCGCTTTCGATGGGGACAGATCCCCCGACAGCACGGCGGCGGTCCGCTCGCCCGCTTCCAGCGCCGCCGGAATGCCGTCGATCACGTAAAGCCGTCCGCCTTTAGCATAAAGGCGGGCCTGATAAGGCCAGCCGCCTTCGCTCAAACTGCACTCGATGACCTCGGACCAGCCATCGGCTCCGAGACCGCCAGCGCCGGATTCATCGCACACGGCCCAGTCCGCCGCCCCTTGACGCCAGGCCATGGGCAGGCGGCCGTCCGTCTGGGCCTTTTGATAGATGCTGACCCGGGCGCTGGCCTGTTCCCAGTTACCGCACTGAACGTCATAGGCCGCGCCCGCGCCGAGCCTGGCGCGCAGGCTCGGGTTCAGGCTGGCCCGGCAAGGCTCGCCCAGAAGATTGTCGCCCACGGCGAAGACCTGGCCGCCGGCGCGCCCGCCGAAACCACCCGCGCAGCCGCCGAGAACGAGAGCAGCCGACATCATCAGCACACCGATGGGAAACAGCGTTTTCCTGGTCATTGGCCCCAAAGCTCCCGATTGCCGTCACTAGCGCCATTGGCCGCCGCCGAGCCGCGCAGACCGAACAAGGGCAGCCCCGTCGTATTCGAGACATCCGCCGGCGTCGTATCGATATAGATCACACCCAAATTGCCGGGCCCGGCGCTGTAATAAAGCGTCGGATCGCCCGAAAAGGCCGGATCGCCCCCGGGCAGCGGCGGCGTTGGCGTTACGTCAGCCCGGGGACCGTTGCCGATCAAAGGCGGCGGCGGGCTGCTCGGATTGCCGTCGGGTGTCGGTCCAGGCCTGTTGGGCGGTGGGCCCGCCTCGGGCCGGAAATCCTCAGGGGGCGGTTGAAGCGGTGTTCTCGGCGTGCCGGGCGTATCGTCCAGCGGATCGGGATAGACAAAGAAGTTGCCACGCGGATTAGTGTCCCTATCGCCTCTTTCCGGGATCCTATTGGGCGGCCGGCTCGTCCGGTCGCCGCCTCTCCTGAAAATCGGCGCGGTCAAATTACCAACCGTGTCCAGGAGCGGGTCCACCGAATAAATCAGATACCGGCCATCGGCCACGATGATCGGATCCGCGCTTTGCGTCGCTTCCGTGAAGGTCGCTTCCGTGGACAGAATAACGGCGCCGTCATCGCCCGCACTGCGCAAGGGGGCAGCCAGGATCAGGTCCTGCCTGACGTCCAGATCGATCACCGTGGCGTTGATGCCGGTCAAGGCGAAATCCGCTTCCCCGCCGGTCGCGCCCGACAGATCGCCGACCGTTAACGGGCCTTCCGTCTGAAGCGTTATGGACGCCAGTTCCGAAACCGATTCAGACGATCCACCCGCGATCGTCTCGATCGTCGTGTTAGCACCCAGATCGACGGTCACGTCCGCGCCTTCGAAAACGGCATTCATGGCGGTCAGGCTGACGTCTTCGGCCTTGGTGATGGCGGCGCCTTCTCCGGCACCGAAGCCAACCGTCTCAAACCCGGACAGGTCGAGGTCGGACAGAATATCGAGATTGCCTTCGGCGCTGTCGAAGAACAGGCGCAGCACGTCGAACGCGGCAAGATCGCGGGTATCGACCGTCGCCGTGTCGGTTGCCTCCAAGGTGAAATCGTCCGTGCTGGTGAACCGCGCCGTATCCGCCGAGAAAGCCCCGTTGATGGAAATGATATCGTCCGCGACCGCGAATCTGGCGCCGCCCGTCACGGCCAGGAAAGAACCGCCAGCCTGAACGAATAGCGGGCTCGGCACATTGATGTCGATATTGCCCAGCGTGTTGAGGAAATCGGCCGTGCCGCCCACGGACAGATCCGTATCGAACGCCATGTCGGCGCGGCTCAGCTCAAACGTGCCGTCTGCGAAAACCAGATCGAGAGGCGCTTCGAACCCGGGCCCCGCCGTCTGTCTGACGGTCAGATTGCCGCCAATGGTCATGCCTCCGGACAAGGCCACGAGGATGGACGGCAGGCCGCCGTCGAAGGCGCTGAAATCGCCGTTATCGGCAAACTCGTCCGACGTCTGATCCTGATCGATCGTGGAAATGAGCGCCGGTGTCAGTGTCGTGATGAAATCCGCGTCAAGACCGACGATCACCGTCCCCGCTCCTTGCTGAGCCGACTGCTGATCGAAATCGTCGATCAGCCCGATCCGCCCCTGGGGCGAGACGAAAGAGGCCGATCCCGTCACATCGATCGTATCGTCCGTGCCGAAAATCCACTCAAGGCCGATCTCGCCGGTGACCGTCAGATCGCCGCCCACCAGAAGATCGCCCGAGCCGAACAGCTCTCCGCCGCCCGCCGTCGCGATCACGTTCCCCGTCGCCTGGATGATATCGCCCCCCGCCATGTCAGGCAGGAAGAACGTGGTGTTCAGGCCGACATCGCCGAGGCCGTTGTTCACCAGGATAGTGCCCGTGACGGAGGTATCCGCCAAAAGTACCGCATCCAGACGGTCGAGGGTCACAGGCCCGTTTGCGCCTATCACATCGATGGGCAGGGTAAAGCCCTGACCGGGCGTCACATTAATCGTCAGACCGTTCCCGAAACTCGCGCCGCGCTCGACCGCCAGGAAAAACACAGGCGGGCCTTCGTCCGGATCCGTCAGGAAAGTATCGTCATCTGGTTCGTAGAACTCGGCAAAACGCGCGCCCGGCGTGACCGAGAACGACGCCGCGCCACCCACGGAAATCGAACCGCTACCCGGATCCACGGGATCGAAATTGTCATCGCTGATGATGATCCCGGTGGCCGATGTCAGGGTCGCGTCGCCGCCGATGATCATGTCGTTATCGGCCAGAAGTTCCCAATCGATACCGCCGATGGCATCGACGGTCAGATCGCCGTCCACCTGCAGATTGCCGACACCCATGACACGTCCGTTGGCGGACATGAACATCGCAGCGCCGTCAATGTCGATCTCGTCTCCGATCGCGCCGCCGGGATTGGACCCGTTGAAGATCAGATCGCCAAGGGCGTTGGTGGCGACCGCATTGCCATCGACGGCCATGTCCGCGTCGAGGGTCGCCCTGAACTGCTCGACACTGATGGCGTCCGAAAAGGCCGGAACGAACGGCAAGGCGACGCCCGTTTCCGGCACCACATCGACCGACAGGTCGCCGCCCACCGTGAGGTCATTCGTCAGGGCCAGGAGAAACGCGTTCAGACCGCCGTCGAAATTCCCAATGTCATTATCCGGAACGAACAGCTCGAAGACCTCTTGGGTGTCGAGGTCCTGGAGGAAGGCGGCGGAGATCGTGGTGGTGAAGGTGGCGTTGCCGCCCGTGGTGATCGCACCCATGCCGCCCGGATTGCCGCCCTGGCCCTGATCGGAAAAGGACATGACCGATTGGGTGGCGAAATCCGCGTTGCCGCCCACGGCAATCGCCGCATCGCCGGTGAAGATCCAGTCGAGCACGCCAAACGCGGTCATGGCGAGATCGCCGCCGACCAGCAAGTCGTCCTGACCCGTCAGAGCCCCGCCCTGGGCTGTGAAGCTGGCATTGCCTTTCACATCCACCAAGCCGTTCAAAACGATATCCTGGAAGGCATCGACGGCGAGATCAACCGTGGGCTGAAAGCCGGAAAAGACCGTCTCGCCAATGATCAACTCGCCCGCGGCCGTCACGATCAGGGCACCGCCCTGGCTGAGACTGCCCTCCCGGCCCAAAAGCGTGATGCTCACGGTGCTGCCGTTCGGCGCCGCCGCCGTCAGCGGCGCATCGACCGTCACCGTATCGTAACCGTCGATCGAGAAAAGCGGCAGGCTGGACGCCGCGCCCTCGACAGTGAGAAAGGCGAAATCGACCGGCACGGGCACAAAATTACCCGTGCCGCTGCCGTCATCGGCGAACTCGAACTGGGGCGCGGAGAAGAGAAGCTGATCGGTGCTCCCGAAAGCGTTCACATTGGCGCCGTCGATCACCAGCCCGTCGATCACCAGCTCCGTGAGCTCAGCATCGATCAGATTGAATGGCGCCAAACTCACCGCCGTCTCACCGGGCAGCGCGGCCCGGCCCAGGACATAATTCCCATCGAGACCATAAAGCAGGGTCAGCTTATCCACGGTGATGGTATTCAAGCCTTGAAAGGCAAGAGCCGTCGCCGGGAAGACCGACAGTTCCTGTGCGGTGAAATTGACATTGTCGAACGTCAAGGTGTTCGGAGCGGTCCGGAACAGGACGGTATCCTCGGGCGCACTATTGACGCCCGTCACCAACACATCGCTCTGTGCCCAGATACGCAAGGAACGGTTGACGAAAACGCCGGAGCCCGGCGCGGTCTCGATCCCGGGCAGGCTGAGGCTGTCGACCTGGATGAAGTTCACTGTTTCGTCGGGTACGAAGGATTCCAGAACCTGATTGACCAGGGTGGGATCCTGGCTGAGGCGCGTCGTGCCGATTTCGATCACCGGCCCGATCTGATCGCCGCCGGGCCCAGAAACGGCGCGCAACTGATTGAGCCCCGTATTGCTGATGAACCCGGCGGAGCCGCCGACCGGAAGCTGACTGAACGGATCGCTGGTCACCAGAATGCGCTGGTTGGGGCCGACCGTGACCGTCTCCTGAAGATCGATGAACGAGCCCGTCAACAGCACATTGCCGGTGCCGCCATCGAGATCGCTGGCGCCATTGGCGATCCAGTTGATCGGCGCATTGACGGTCAACTGGCCGCTTTGTCCCGTCGCGCGCAGGGCAAGCGCGGCGATACCGCTTTGCAAGGTGATCGGCTGGTTGACGGTCAGACTGCTGGTGCCGATCAGGCCGATAAATTGCTGGGTTTCGGGCGAGGTGAAAACGAGCGGCGCATCGACCGTCAGGTCCTGGGCCGTGATGATCAGATTGGCGGCGACCGCCTGAACCGCGTCATTGGTCAGCGACGCGGTCGTAGGCGGATCGGCAGGATCCACCGTAACGGTCGGATCGCCGCCGGGATTGTCCACCAGCCCGTCGGCATTGTCCGCCTCCGCCCCTTCCGTGATGGTCAGAACGATCGGATCGAGCAGCAGCGTCCCCAGATTGCCTTGGGGCGCGCCCGCATCGACCGGTCCGGCGAAGACGAAACTCTGCTTGCCGGAAACCTCGACAAAGCCGCCGTCGCCGCCGTTCGGGCCGCCGCGCGCGCTGATGGCGCCTTCATACTGGGTATGATCGTCGGCCCAGACAATGACCTCGCCGCCATCGCCCGTATCCGTGGCGTCCGCCTCGATCTCAGCGCCCGCCTTGATGGTGGTGAAAACCGCGTTGGGCTCCGGCCCCTGCCCCTGAAGGGCGCCGCCGATCTTGATCGCGCCGCCGCCCGCCGGTCCGGAAGCGGACAGTCTGGCCTGAGGTTCGAGCGTCACGGTGTCGCCGAGCACGGACAAGGTGCCGCCGGCCGTACCTTCGTCCGCGCCTGAGACATCGAGGGTGCCGGCGACATTCACGCCGCCCGCGCCGCTGCCGTCGAGCACGATGACGCCGTCCTGCTGGCGCACGCTCCTTGCCGCGATCACACCGTCCGTGTTGATCACATCGCCGACCACATCGGCCGCCGCACCCGCCGTCATCAGCACACGGCCGCCTGGCACGTCGATCGTGCCGCTATTGGCGGCAAGCCGAGTGCCGTCTCCTTCCGCCATGGCCGCGGGATCTTCGATCGCGAACCACATGAGGCCGTCCCCATGGAGATCGAGGGAGAAGGTCTCCGCACCGCCCACGGCGACGCGGGCGAACCGGCCTTCGATCACCCCGTCATTGCGGGCGTGGGGCGCGACGAGCGCGGCCAGCCCATGATCGCCCAGCGTGATCGTGCCGGCATTGACCACTTCCGCGTTCGGATTGGCGGACGGCTTGGTGAAATCATAGCGGCCGTCGAGAAAATCACTGTCCCGAATATCCGCCGTCGTCGCCACCACGCCATGGACGTCGATCCGCGCATTGGGACCGATCATCACGCCATTGGGGTTGACGAGCCAGACGGAGCCCTTGGCCGTCAGCGTCCCGTCGATGTCCGAGCGGCTGTCCCCGGTCACCCGGTTGAGCGTGATGGCTTTCTTCGAGGGCTGATCGAAATCGACCCGCTCGCCCGCGCCGATATCGAAATCATCCCAGGTGATGATGGCTTTCTTGCTGTTCTGGCGGATGGTGGTGGTCTGGCCCTGCGTCTTGATCGAGGCCCGGCCTTGCACGACCTGGCCATCCTGCGGTCCGGCGAGCGCGGGCGCCATGCCCCAGCCGGCGTTCAGCGCCAGGACGGACGCACCGGCCCACAGCAGGCGCATCTTGGAAAAGGATCCTTTTGCGGTCCGTGCCTCGATCATCATCCGTACCCGCCTTTTAAAAATCGCCGGTCACACGCACCAGCGCCTGCGGCCCCCGGCCGCCACCCTGATCGCCGCCGCGAATGGTGTCGCGCGACAAGGGTTTAGACAGCAGAAACTCCAGGAACAGGGTTTCGGCCGCGCTGGCCCGCACGCCCACGCCAGCGGACACCAGGGCGCCTTCATCGGCCGCGCCGCGCTCCCAGGCCTTGCCGAAATCCACGAAGGTGAAGGCCTGATAAGCGTCGAGCCAGTTCCGGTCCACGAGCTGGCTGTAGCGCAGCTCAAGCGCGGCGCCGACGCCATGGTCGCCGGAGACTTCCGCCTGATTGTAGCCGCGTCCGAAAACCCGTCCGCCCGCGGTGAATTCCTCGCCCGACAGCACATCGTTGAACGCCATCTGCCCAGCCACATCCGCCTGGATCGACCAGGAGCGCGACAGATCCTGGCGGCGCGACAGCCCGGCGCGCACGGTGGTGAACTCGCCGGAGGCGTCCGCGCGGGAGACCAGCACATCGTCTTCCTGCGTATGATTGAGCACCGGCAGCCCGCGCCGGACCTCGATCTCCGCCCCGCCCCGGCCTTTCAGCCGGTCCATCCATTCGATCCGGCCCGACAGCGCCGCCACCCGGATCCGGTCACGGGAAAAGGGCGTTTCCAGAACATTGGTGTCCGTATTGAGCCATTCGACCGCCGCCTCGCCATAGATACTGAGGTCCCGGCTGCGCTTGAACGGATAGCTGAGCCCCACCCGCGCGAACACGGATTCGCTGGTCACATCGGCGTCCGAAAGCGTGAAGGACGGCCGGGACGCGCCCAGGGTCACCAGCCCGCGCAAACGCAAGCCCTCGAGCCCCATGGTCAGGCCGCCCGAAAGCTGCACCGCGCCATTGCCCGGCCCGTCGAAAGGGTTGCTGATGATGGTGGTGATACCGATCTCGTCCCCGGCGCTGGTCAGCGCCTGATAGCGCGCCCCCGCCGTCACCGTATCCCGCCCGGTAAAGACCGAGCCCTGATTGTCCACGCTCAAGCGCAGGCCGACGGTCTTGCGGCTCACTTGCGCCACCAGGATGGCGGCGCCCGTGGCCTCTGGATCCTTGCGCAGCAGGATCGAAACGACGACGCCCGGATTGTCGTTGGCCAGCAACAGATAGCGCTCAAGCGTCTTGAGCCTCAGCGGCCGCTCGGCGATCGCCTTTTCCAGATAGCCGCGCACGAGACGGTGCGCGCCACGCTCCTCGCCGTCGATTTCCACTTTGCTGATATAGCCTTCGACAACCCGCAACTCGAACGCGCCGCTTTCGATCCTCTGTGCGGGCACGAAGACGCGGGTCAGGAAGTAGCCGTCTTCCCGGTAGCGGGCCTGGATGGCGGCGGCCACATTGTAAAGATCCGTCAGCCGCACCGTGGTGCCGAGAAGCGGGGCGTAATACTCCCGAAGTTCCGCTTCCGAATAGATGGTCGAGCCCCGGACGGTCAGGGTAAGCAGGCCGAATGTGACGGACTCACTGCCCGTGGGCGGGCTCGACGGCGCGGAATCCGGCACCGTGATCGCTGGCACGTCCCGGTCGAGCCGCCGGTCGTCCCGCTGGCGCAGCCGCAGATCGGGCTCCGTCGCCGGTCCGAGCTGGTCGCTTTGCACCTGGGCATGGGCCGGGGCGGACAGGCTGAAGCCGCCGGCCATCAATCCAACAGCCAGACCACAGAGAATGCCCAATCTGGATAAGCGGGCGCGTTGCGGTTCCCCGATCCGTCCAGCGCTCATGATTCGACGTCCCACGAAATACTCCCGAGTCTCGGCAGACCGTACTCCTTAGCCGAACGAATGGAAAGGCGGTTCCGTCGCAAATATGGCCCTTTGCAGCGGCCGGAATTATCCGTCTAGGACATCCACAAAACTTTCAAAAGTCTTTCCAAGGGCGCGCTGCCTACGGTTTCCTGGAAGCAGAACGGGCTTTAGGGCTGCTGCGGAACGATCCGGTCGAAGCCATCTGCCTGTCTTTAGTATACTCCGTGCGTGGCAGGTGATTCGGTCGGATGATTCGGTATGGGGACGTTTTAAGGATCGTCAGTCTCCGCCGCAATCATACAGTGTCCGGCCGGTCCAGCGCCGACAACTTTCATGAGGAAAACAGGCGCTTTATGGCCTGGGGATACCGTCATGACCGGTTCCGTCCGCCCATTGATCCTTGCAAGTGCTCTGGCCGCCGGTTTGGCGTGGGCGCCCGCCTTTGCCTTGCAGAATGCGATTGAGCGGCTTGGCCCGCCGGGCGCGCCCCTGTCGCCGGCCAGAGTGTCCGGAAGCGGCGCCATCGGCCTGTCCAAGGCCGTGATCGCGCCGTCCGGCCCGATCGTCTCGACCCATGTGATCCTCAAAAGCCATGGCAACGGCACCCTGCTGCATCGTACCGCAAACGGATATTTCATACCGTGGAACGGCGACAAAGACACACTGGCAGACACCGGCTTCCGGGCGCGCAACGGTGTGGTCACCTTCAAAATCCTGAACGAAGCGCTTGATGGCGTCTCGTTTCCCTTGACCGTCGTGCTGGTGATCCGCACGGAAACCGAGGAACTGAGCGGCGAATTCACGGTGGAGCGGCGCACCCCATGACACGGCGCGGCCATACGCTTTTCCCAATTGCCGCGCTCAGCCTGGCGCTGGCGGGCTGCGGCGGCGAGGACGGCGGATCGGGCCAGGGCGCCAGCACCGCGCCCGTCGCGGTCGCCAGCATCGGGCCACTCGACGCGCCGGAAGAGCGCAATCTGTCCGTGGACGACGTGAAACAGGTTTTGGCGCAGGCTGTCGAGGAGGCCGAAGCGCGCGGCGAGGCCGCCACCATCGCGGTGGTGGACCGGGTCGGCAATGTGCTCGCGGTCTTCCGGATGACCGGCGCGACGCTCTCCACCCGCGTCCGGCCCGGACCGGCGGCCGATCAAGGCCCCCTGCCGCCCGGCACGCTCGATGGCCCCATGCTGCCGCCGGGCTTCGCCGCCGGCAATCTGGGTGCGCAAGGCATTCTCGTGCCCCGGGCGCTCGCCGCGATCTCCAAGGCGCTGACGGGCGCTTATCTCTCCTCGGCGGGCAATGCCTTCAGCACCCGGACCGCCAGCATGATCGTCCAGGAACATTTCCCGCCGAGCCCCGCCACTATCGGGCTTGAAAGCGGGCCGCTGTTCGGCGTGCAGTTGAGCCAACTGCCCTGTTCCGACCTCAATACCCGCTTCGATCCGGGCGGCACGGTCACCATCGGCCCGAAACGCGCGCCCTTGGGCCTGTCCGCCGATCCGGGCGGCCTGCCCCTTTACATCGACGGCGTCGTGGTCGGCGGGATCGGCGTCTCGGCGGATGCGGATTACGGCTTCGACGATAATGTGCTCAATGAGGATACGGACGCGGAAGAACTGATCGCCGTGGCGGGCTCGTTCGGCTTCGCGCCGCGCAACAAGATCCAGGCCGACCGTATCACCGTGGACGGAACATCACTGCGCTTCACCGACAAGGGCAAGAACGCGCTTCAGACCAAACCGCGAGACGCGCGCGCCTTCGACGTGCTTGACGGCGTATCCGGCGCGCTGATCGAGGTGCCGGGCTATTACGGCGCGGGCGGCCCAACCGTGCTCGCGGGCCAGGCTTACGGGGCAGAAGCCTCCGGTATCCGGCCCGCCGCCCCGGCGGAATTCGCCGATGACGAAATCTATGTGCTGACGGACGGCTCGGGCCTCAACCGGTTTGCGCCGCGCGGCGGCACCGACGGCGCCGCCGTGGCCCAGCCCTTGACGGAAGCGGAAGTGCGCCGCGTGCTCGAAGAGGCCTTCGGCGTCATGCGCGACGCCCGGGCCCAGATCCGCCAGCCCCTGAACAGCCGCGCCCAGGTGACCATTTCGGTGGTCGATACCCATGGGGCCGTGCTCGGCATGGTGCGCGGGCCCGATGCGCCGATCTTCGGCATCGATGTTTCCTTGCAGAAAGCCCGGACGGCAGCCTTTTTCTCCAACGCGGCGGCGGCGGACGATTTGCTCGGCGCGACGGTCAATCCGGCGCTCAATGGCGGTATGGCCGTTCCCGATCCGATGGTCTCGGATTTTGTGGACCGGGTCCGGACCTTTCTGAACGATCCGGCCGCACTCACCGGCACGGTGGCCTTCGCCGACCGCTCCGGCGGCAATCTCTCCCGCCCCTTCTTTCCCGATGGCGAGCGGGGCACGGACAACGGTCCTTTGTCGCGGCCCTTCAACGAGTGGAGCATTTTCGCCACCGGCCTGCAGGATGCGCTGGTGATCGGCAATCTCGCGCAACATATCGGCTTCGTCTATGACGGGCTGATGGGCGGCGGGGGCGGTGCGATGGACACGCGCGGGCGCTGTTCGTTCGTGCCCGATATTCCGGGCGTGATCCCAGCCCAGAACCGGCTGCAGAACGGCATCCAGATCTTTCCCGGCAGCGTGCCGATCTATCGGGGCACGGAGCTTGTGGGCGCCATCGGCGTCTCGGGCGACGGCATCGACCAGGACGACATGATCTCCTTCCTGGGTGTGCACCGTGCGGGACAAGGGCTCGGCACCATCAACAACGCGCCCTCGGCGATCAGGGCCGACCGCATCACCGTCAGTGTTAACGGAGAACCGATCCGCCTGCGCTACGTCAATTGTCCGTTCAACCCGTTCGTCGGCTCCGACGAGCAGAATGTGTGTCAGGGCAAATGACATGATGCGCGCCAGCCGGACCAGAACAGCCGCCCTGCTCGCCTTGACCGGCGTCATGGCGTCCGCCTGCGGACACGGCCCGGCTTCCGAGGCTCTCAAGGTCACGCTCGACGAAGCGCCCGGTCTGTGGACCGAAATGAGGGGCGAAGATCCCATCGCCCTGCCCTTGCGCATGGCGCTGGACGTGACGTCCGCCCCTGTTCAGCCTGCTGCACAACCGCGCCCGGAGGCGGCATCCGTCCCTGTGGAGAGTTTCGACGTGGCGGGGCTCACTTGGGTCTGGAAGGACCCGGCGGTGCGCCGCCAGGCCGCCCGCCAGCGGCCCCTGTTCGGCACCCATCCGGCCTATTGCGTCTCTAGCGTTCTGGGCCAGGAGGAAAACCCGGAACAATCCGAAGAAGACGCAGGCACGCAGCCCGAGGAGCCCTTCCGCAGACGCCGCCGGCCTGGACGGCGCGGCGAACCGGATGCCCGGCCCCAGCAGCGCGCGCCCATCGCGCCGCCGCCAGCCCCTGTTTCCGCAGGCGAATTTCCGGATGGTATCCTGCCCGTGCCGGACCGCTGGCGGCTGGTGGAAGCGCTGGGCGTCAACGAACGCTGGTGGGATCCCTATAATCAGAACACGCTCAAAGGCGACCGCCCGATCTTCGGCACCGACGACTGGTTCTTTGCGCTCGCGCTCATCTCCGACACGGTGATAGAGCCCCGCTCCTTCCCCGTGCCCGTCGGCGTTCAGACGACGAACGATCCGGGCAGCCTGGATGTGTTCGGCACCAGCGACGGCTTCCTCTTTTCCCAGAGCTTTATCGCCAGTTTCTCGCTGATCCAGGGCTCAACGGCCTATAAGCCGCAGGATCTGGAGTTCCGCCTGACACCGGTGTTCAATATCAACTATGCATCAGTCGATGAGTTGCGCGTCCTGTTCGTGGAACCGAGCGAAGGCAATCGGCGCACGGACACGTTCCTCGGGCTTCAGGAAGCCTTTGTGGATTATCACATCCGCAATGTTTCCGAGCGCTACGATTTCGATTCCGTGCGCGCGGGCATCCAGCCGTTCTCGTCCGATTTCCGGGGCTTTCTGTTCCAGGACAATCAGCTCGGCGTCCGCGTCTTCGGCAACCGGGACAACAACCGCTATCAGTACAATCTGGCGGCCTTCCGGCGGCTGGAGAAAGACACTAATTCGGGCCTCAACGACGTGACCGTCCGCCCCCGGTCCGATTACGTCTTTCTCGCCAATCTCTACCGGCAGGATTTTCCGTTTCCGGGCCTGACCAGCCAGGTCACGGCCATCTACAACCGCAACCGGGAAGACGAGATCAAGATCGACGATAACGGCTTTCCCGTGCGGCCCGCGCTCATCGGCGATCTGCGCCCGCGCGAATACGATGTGGTCTATCTCGGCTATAACGCGGACGGACGGATCGGACGGCTCAATCTGACGGCCTCGGCCTATTACGCTTTCGGCGAGGACCGGAACAACAGCTTCACGGGCAGGCCCGCCGATATCAGCGCGTTTTTCGCCGCGGTCGAGCCGTCCTTCGACTTCAACTGGACACGGATCCGCTTCACCGGCCTTTATGCCACAGGCGATGAAGATCCTTTCGATAATACCGAGACGGGCTTCGATGCGATCTTTGAGAACCCGCTGATCGCGGGCGCCGATACCTCCTATTGGATTCGTCAGTCCATCCCCTTTCTGGGCGGCAGCCGTGCGGTCTCCCTGACAGGGCGCAACAGCGTGCTGCCCGCCCTGCGCTCGTCCAAGGAGCAAGGCCAGTCGAACTTCAACAATCCGGGCATTTTGCTTTTAGGCGCGGGCGCGGATTTCGACGTGCTGCCTCAGATGCGCCTGTCGGTGAACGTCAACAATCTGCGCTTCGACGACACGGCCACGCTGGAGGCCTTGCGGCTCCAGGGCGATATCGACAAGGAGATCGGCTGGGATGTCTCCGCCGCCCTCACCTATCGCCCGCGCTTCATCCAGAACCTGGTGTTCCGGCTGTCCGGTGCAGCGCTCAAACCGGGCGACGGCTTCGACGATCTCTTCACCAATTCGGACAGGGATGACCTTTATCATTCCGTCCTCTTCAATATGACCTTAAGCTATTGATATGCGGATGACCGGCGCCATAAAACGAACCCTCGCACTCGCGCTCCTCGTTATGGCGGGGGCCGTGGCGGCCATTGCTGCGGAAGGCGAGAAACCCCGCGACATCGATTACGTACAAACGCCGCCCGCGCCCCGCAGCCAGAGCCAGGCGCAGGCGGATGCCAAAAGCGCGGGCTGCCTGACCTGCCACACCAAGACCGATGCACCAACCATGCATATGCTGCAAAGCGTGGTGCTGGGCTGCACCGATTGCCATGGGGGCGACGCCTCCGTGCGCGCCCGCAACGGTCTGCCGAAATCAGATCCCATCTATGCCTCCTTGCGCGACAAGGCCCATGTGCTGCCGCGCTATCCGGAGACCTGGCATTATCCGCACAGCGAAAATCCCAAACGCTCTTATACACTCCTGAACAAGGAAGCGCCGGAATTCATCCGCTTCGTCAACCCGTCCGATTACCGGGTGGCGCGCCAGGCCTGCGGCGCTTGCCATCTGCGGGTGATCGAGGCGGCGGAACGCTCGATCATGGCCACAGGCGCCATGCTCTGGGGCGGCGCGGCCTATAACAACGGCATCCTGCCCTATAAGAACTATATCGTCGGCGAGGCTTACACCCATAATGGCGAGCCCGCGAAACTGTCCTCCCCCGGCACACTGACGGAGGCGCAAAAGGCCAAGGGCATGCTGCCGGAGCTTTATCCCCTGCCCACCTGGCATGTGATCCCTCCGGCGGATGTCTTCCGGGTGTTCGAGCGGGGCGGGCGCAACGTCCTGACCCAGTTCGCGGAAGTGGGCCTGCCCAACGCCACAGGCCTGACCCAGCGGCTGGAAGAGCCCGGGCGGCCCGATATCCGCCAGTCGAACCGGGGGCCGGGCACAGGGCTGCGCGCCGCCATCCCGGTCCTGAACATCCACAAGACCCGGCTCAACGATCCCTTCACCTGGTTCATGGGCACCAACGATCAGCCGGGGGATTACCGCTCCAGCGGCTGCGCGTCCTGCCATGTGGTCTATGCCAATGACCGGGAGCCGCGCCATAGTTTGACTTACGCCAAGTACGGGCGGGACGGCGAAAGCGCCACCGCCGATCCGACGATTCCGAAGAACACATCCGGCCATCCGATCAGCCATGCCTTCACCCGCGCGATCCCGACAGCCCAGTGCATGAACTGCCATATGCACCAGCCGAACATCTTTTTGAACAGCTTTCTCGGCTACACCATGTGGGATTATGAATCCGACGCACCCCATATGTGGCCCAAGGAGCAGAAATATCCGAGCATTGAAGAACAGCGCAAAATCCTCGACCGCAATCCGGAAGGGGCCGCCGTGCGCGGCAAATGGGGCGATCTCGATTTCGTCCGCAATGTCTACGATCTGAACCCGGAACTGTCCGATACCCAGTTCGCCGATTATCACGGCCATGGCTGGAATTTCCGCGCCATTCTGAAACGTGACCGCAAGGGCAATCTGCTCGATGCGCAGGGTAATATCGTCAGCCCGGACGATCCGGAGAAATGGCGCAAGGGCGGCGAAGGTAAATTCGTCGATGTGGGCACCAACCCGGGCAAGACCGTCCATATGATGTCGATCCACGCGGAAGTGGGCATGCAATGCGCCGATTGCCATTTCGCGCAAGACAGTCACGGCACGGGCTATATCCACGGGGAAGTGGCCAATGCGGTGGAAATCGGCTGCAAGGACTGCCACGGCACGGCCCGCGCCTATCCCACATTGAGAACCTCCGGACCCGCCGCACCGGCGGGCGGCACCGATCTTAGCGTCTTGCGCAATCCGGACGGCAAGCGTCGCTTCGAATGGATCGAGCGCGGCGGCCGCCGCGTGCTGGTGCAGCGCTCCCTGCTCGATCCCAATCTGGAATGGGAAATCTCGCTGGTGCGCGACACGGTGGACCGGTCCCATCCGGGTTTCAACGCGAAAGCCGCGCGCGCCAAACTGATGGCCAAGGGATCCGCCAAGCGCTGGGGCGCGGGCGTCAACGACGCCGATCTGGCGCACAAGGACGAAGAGATGGCCTGTTTCACCTGCCATCTGTCCTGGACCACCTCCTGCGGCGGCTGCCATCTGCCCATCGAGGCCAATTGGAAGACTGAGACCCATAAATATGATGGCGCGCTGACGCGGAACTACGCCACTTACAATCCGCAGGTGGCGCGGGATCAGATGTTCCAGCTCGGCAAACATCAGACCACGAAGAACAATATCGTGGCCCCCATCCGCTCATCCTCGGCCCTTGTGCTGTCATCCACCAATGTGAACCGGGAGCGGATCTATGTACAGCAGCCGCCCATCGCGGCCTCGGGCTATTCCTCCCAGGCCTTCGCACCCCACTTTCCGCACACGGTGCGCAAAACCGAGACCAAAACCTGCTCGGACTGTCATATCTCGGAAGACAACGACAACAACGCCATCATGGCGCAACTGCTCCTGCTGGGGACGAATTTCGTGAATTTCGTGGGGATGCATGCCTGGGTCGGCCTGGAAGAAGGCCTGGAGGCCGTGCGCGTCACCGAATGGGACGAGCCCCAGGCCGTGTTCGGCTCCTATCTGCAGAAATACGCCTATCCGGACTATTACAAGGCCCATGTGGAGCAAAACAACCGGGAACTGATCGACTGGACGCGGGGCCAGATCTTCGATCGCGACAACGGGCTTTCCGGCGAGACCGGCGCGCTGGAAGAGATCGCCAATGTCACCCAGGAGACCCGCGACAAGGTCGGCTGTCTTCAGTTACGCGGGGAGTATCTCTTCGTGGCCGAAGGCAAGGGCGGGTTCCGCGCCTATGATGTGGCCAATATCGCCAATAAAGGCGTGTCCGAACGGATCGTCACCGCGCCGTTCTCCCGCTTCGGCCATGACACCCATGTCCGTACCAAGAACGCCACCTGCATGGCGCTGGCGACGAACCAGCCGGTCCATCCGCCGCGCAATACCGAGTTCATGCAGACGGTCAATCAGGAACAGCCGTTCCATCCCATCTATAACTACGCGGTTATTACGGATGCGGAGGAAGGCCTGATCCTGGTGGATGTGAACACCCTGGCCGATGGCGAACCGCGCAACAATTTCCTCAAGCGCGCGCTGACCTGGAACGAAAACGGCAGGCTCGACGGCGCGCGTCATATCACGCTGGCGGGCCATTATGCCTATATCGCCGCCAAGACCGGCCTGGTGGTGGTCGATCTCGATACACCGCTCCGCCCCCGGATCGCTGCAACGCTGCCCTTCCGCGACATGCGGGCAAGCGCGCTTCAGTTCCGCTATCTCTATGTCACCGATGCCAGCGGTCTCCATGTGGTGGACGTCACCGATCTCGATGCGCCGGTGAAGGTCGATGGCGCGTTTGTGCCCTTCGAGAACGCGGAACGGCTTTATCTGGCGCGCACCTACGCCTATGTGGCCGCACGCCACCAGGGGCTCGCCATCGTCGATATCGAGCGGGCGGACCGGCCCACGCTCCATTCCTTCTTCACCGCGAACAACCGCATCACGGATGCCCGCGATGTGATCGTCGGCACCACCAACGCCTCGCTGTTCGCTTATGTGGCCGACGGGCCGGGCGGGCTGAAAGTCCTGCAACTGACAAGCCCGTCGAGCCAGCCCAATTTCTATGGCTTCTCGCCGGAGCCGAGGCCGGAACTGATCGCCTGGCGCCAGACCAAGTGGCCGGCCCTGTCGCTCTCCAAAGGGCTCGACCGGGACAGGGCGGTGGACGAGACCGGGCACCAAATGGCCGTGTTCGGACGGCTGGGCTCCCGCCCCTTCACGCGGGCGGAAATGGAAGAGCTGTTCCTGGATGCCAGCGGCAAGCCCTACCGGGTGAGCGACCGGCCGGACATGTCTGACTGGGTGCCCGCAAGATAAGACCTAAATAGCGCGCAGATCCTGGGCGATCCGTTGCAGCGCGTTCCTGAACCGGGAAGGATTGTAGCTATTCGGACTTTTCGTTGCGCCATAAGCCACATCGATGGCCCCCAGCAGCCGGTCCGCCGAGGTGTTCGGGATCGCGCCTTGGCTCAGCAGAGCGTTGACCAGCGTGTCGATGGCCATGACCGCCTGCTCCGCCCCCGCATAGTTCGTGTAGCGCCGTTCCAGCGGGCCGGAGACGATGGCCGTCAGCACCGTGCGGGTCTGATCGGGCGTGAAATCGATATTGACGAACCGGTCCGTCAGCCGCGCCGCCGTGGCCTGTACGGCTTTCGCCGCCTGCTGCAGGGCGGACGGATTGCGCAGCACGGCCGCGTGCATGGTCCGGGCCTCCCGGTCGAGTTGATCGGCGAGCCCCGGCGCGATGGCTTTCGCCGCCGCCGTCAGCATCAGGATGTTCGAATCGTTCAGCGTCGGAATGCCGGGGCCCAAAGGCCGGCCCGGATTGGGCCGCCAGGACGGCATGGCCGCCGGGTCATCCGAAATCGGCCGGTGACAGGCGTGGCAGTCGAAAAACACCAGTTCCGGGAACAGACCGTCGCGGCCCGTTTGCGGATCGGTCAACAGATCGAGGCTGCGGCGCAAAGCCACCGACTGGCCGATGGCCCAGACCTTGACCGCATCGGACAGACCCTTGCGCTCCGCGTAATCAGCGTCTTCATCGTGGTGGCGCTGAAGGGCCGTAAACAGATCGAGTTCAAAGGACAGGCGCGGATGCCCCGCTCCCATGATCCGGTGGGTGACGAATTGCTGTTCGACGCCCGAGCCCAGGTGACACGAAATGCACAACTCAGCCCGCGCCAAAGGATCGTCCGTAGGGTAAAGGCCACGCGCCAGATTATCCGCATGGGTCGCGTCTCCGGCGTAATGGCTGGTCAGCCAGTCTTCCGCGCCCCCGTGACAGGCCTCGCAGCCCACCCCATCGGCGATCTGAAAGCGCTCGCCCCGTTTGTCCGCAGGCACCGCATCCGCATGGCAGACCAGGCATTCGCGCGCTTCGTGCGCCGGTCCGATGCCGAGATTGCGGGCCATCGCCTGGGAGCGGGGCTCCAGCAGGATCTTATAAGCGCGGGCATGGGCGCCGGTGACGGAGGTCTCGTCCTGCCAGGTGATCACTTCGTTCTGGCGCACGGTCTGGCCGGTGCCGGTCTGGCGGCTGTGACAGGTGGAGCCGTAACATCCGGCCACGCCCACATGCACGGCGTCATCGAGCAACGGCAAGGGCGGCGCCTCCTGCGCCGCAACCGCGCCGCACAGCCCCAGCCAGACACTCGTGATGAAAATCGCGATACCGGTGCGCCCTGTCATCGCCCCGTTCTCCCGTCGATCGATTGGCGTCCGCGCCTCAAGCGCTTTTGGTCTCACCATACCGTAGTTTCACGTCATGATTGTTGAGTTAAGACTCTTTTTCCAGAGACGCCGCGCCGCTACCCCTTTCGCGCGCCGTTGGAGCGCCCCATGACGGCGCTTGCGGTGCCTGCGAAAAACGATCTGGGGCGGATGCTGCTCGACCAGGGGCTGTGCAGCCCGGCGCAGTTGCGTCATGCCCAGGAGATGGCGCGGCAGACCGGAGACCGGCTGGTGCCCGTCTTGAGCCGGCTCGGGATCTGCGCCGACGACGCCTTGACCGCCAGCCTGTCCGCCTGGAGCGGCTGCACCGTGCTCGATCCGGCCCAAGCCCGGATCTGGGATCCGGCGCGCGGCACGGTCACGCGGGAATTCATGGACCGGCACGGCATCGTCCCCGCCGCGCTCGATGGCACGCTGATCTTCGCCGTCGCGGACCCGAGCGACCTCTTCCCGGTCACGGCGCTCGAACGGCTCCTGGGGCCGCCGCACGCGGTGATGATCGCCGGCATCGCCGACATCCGTGGCCTGATCCAGGCCTATTTCGCCGAGACGGCTCACACCGCGCAAACGGGCGGCGCCGAGCGGGGCCGGGACGATGCGGCGCGGCTCACCGATGCTCGCCGGGACGAACCGGCGATCCGTCTCGTCGACGATCTGGTGGCGGCGGCGGTGCGCGACCGGGCCTCTGACATTCATATCGAGCCTCAGCGGGACAAGGCGGTGATCCGCCGCCGGATCGACGGCACACTGACGGCCTGGCAGGATGTGGACGCCAAGCTCGCACCGGAACTGGCGGCCCGCCTCAAGGTTCTGGCGCGGCTCGACGTGGCCGAGCGCCGCTTGCCCCAGGACGGGCGCTGCCGCCTCTCCGTGCGCGGAAAGGCGATCGATCTGCGCGTTTCCATTCTGCCGACCCTGTTCGGCGAAAGCGTCGTCCTGCGGGTGCTCGACAAAAGCGCCCAGGCCCACTCTTTGACCGATCTCGGGTTTTCGCCGCATTTGCAGGACGGGCTTGCGGATCTGGCGCGCCTGCGTCACGGGCTGGTGCTGGTGGCGGGTCCTACCGGCAGCGGCAAGACCACGACGCTCTACGCCCTGTTAAGACAAGCCGATGACGGCGCGCGCAAGATCGTCACGGTCGAGGATCCGGTGGAGTTCGACCTTCCGGGCACCAATCAGATCCAGGTGCAGCCCACGATCGGGCTCGATTTCGCCCGCGTCCTGCGTTCTGTGCTGCGGCACGATCCGGACATCATCATGATCGGCGAGATCCGCGATGCGGAGACCGCGCGGATCGCGGTGCAGGCCGCCCTGACCGGCCATCTGGTGCTGGCGACGGTCCACACCAATGGCGCTGTGGAGTCGGTGGCGCGCCTGACCGATATGGGGATCGAGCCTTATCTGCTGGCCGCCACGTTACGCGGCGCTTTCAGCCAGCGTCTCGTGCGGCGGCTGTGCGCGTGCGCTCAAACCCAGCCCGTGCCCCAGAGCGCGCGGGCCCTGTTCGACGGCGTCGATCCGCCCCCGGAAGGGCTGCGCGTGCCAGTTGGATGCGCCGCCTGTGGACAGACCGGGTACCGGGGCCGCCTGCCCATCGGCGAGCTGTTGATCGTGGATGACACCTTGCGCGGTCAGATTGCTGACGGTCTCGACGCCTCCCGCCTCGAACAGGCCGCCCGGGCGGGCGGGCTGCGGCTGCTCCACCAGGACGGTCTGATGCGCGTTGCCGCTGGGGAGACGGCGCTGGCCGATCTCA
This sequence comes from uncultured Alphaproteobacteria bacterium, assembly GCA_964612085.1. Taxonomy (GTDB): domain Bacteria; phylum Pseudomonadota; class Alphaproteobacteria; order JAJFIK01; family JAJFIK01; genus CAZTCJ01. The sequence continues at coordinate 24,233 of CAZTCJ010000022.1, read as the reverse complement.
CATCCGGGAGCCTGGAGCTGTGAGCCGCTTCGTCTATCAGGCGCTCGATGCGGACGGCGCCCGCGTCTCCGGCGAAGTCGACGCGTTCAACACGGACGACGCCATCGCCCGGTTGCAGGCCAGCGGCCTGTTCCCGCTTCACACGGCACCGTCCACGGACCATTGGAAAACAGACACTCTCAAACCGGATGTCCGCATGCGGTTCTTGAGAGATCTGCACGCCTTTATCGATGCGGGCCTGCCGCTCGACCGCGCTCTGTCACTGCTGGAAGCGCGCAGTACGGACAAAGCGGCCAAGAGGCTGGCCCACAGGCTGAGCCGTCAGGTGCGCGCCGGATCGAGCCTGGGGGATGCCCTGGACGGCACCGGCCAGGGGCTTGGTGCCGCCGCCCATGCCCTGCTCGGCGCGGGCGAACGGGCGGGACAGCTCAATGAGGCTCTGAAGGCGCTGGCCGAGACCCAGGCGCGCGATCTGGCTCTGCGCCGCTCGGTCATGACCGCGCTCAGCTATCCGCTGGTGGTCATGGGCGTGGCGGCGGCCGCCGTCCTCATCCTGCTGACCTTTGTGCTGCCGCGCTTTGAAGGCGTTTTCGAGACCATGAACCGCCCCGTGCCGTTCGGCATCGCCTTGCTCATGGGATTCGGCAAGGCGCTGGCCACCTGGGGACCGCTGGCGCTGCTGGCGGCAGGCTTAGGGTTGGGCCTGGCAATGTTCCGTCTGGGCAAGGACCGTTTGGTCGCGCGGGCGATGGCATGGGCCGCCAGACTGCCGGTGATCGGCCCGTACCGGACCGCGTTGGCCCGCGAACGCAGCACGCGGGTGCTGAGCCTGCTGATCAAGGGCGGCGTGCCTTTGGCCGAAGCCCTGCCCTACGCCGCGGACGCGGCCTCTCATCCACAGATCGCCGAGGCCTGGCGGCGGGCCGCCGATGAGGTCCGGGCCGGACGCTCCGTCTCCGGCGCGTTGCGGACCGCGCCGGGCATGACGGCGGATGCCGCCGAACTGACAGCCCTGGGCGAGGAGACCGGCGGCATGGCCAAGGCCCTGGAGACTTTAGCCGATCTGTTCGCGGAGGATGTGACGCGCATGACCGCGCGCTTCACCGCGTTGATTGCGCCTTTGGCGACCCTGGGGCTCGGCGTGGTGATCGGCGCCATCGTGCTATCGGTGGTCACCGCCGTTTTCGGCCTTTACGATATGCCTTTGTGAGGCGGCGATGGCGGCACGGGAATCCTCTCGAAACTCCGGGTTCACCCTTGTCGAGGTGGTGGTGGGTTTCGTGATCCTGAGCCTGGCCGCAGCGACCCTCACCGGCGCCTTGAGCGGTGGATTGTCAGCATCCGGCAAGACGGGCCGTCAGATCGATGCGGTGGAACGGGCCGAGAATGCCATGGCGCGGGCGGAAGCGGACGGCCTGACGCAAGCCGCCTACCGGTTCCGGGACGCCCCGTTCGAAACGCGGGTCACGGTCCGGCCGGCGGCGGACGAACCGCGCCATGGCTTCATGCTGATGCACCTTGACGCCACGGTGTTCGAGAACGGCGAACCCGTCACCCGGCTGACGACCATGCGCCTGCGCAAGGAGCGGGACCGATGACCGGGCGAAACGGCTTCTCCCTGCTGGAAATGCTCGTGGCCCTGACCATTCTGGGCCTCACCCTGCTGCTGGTCACCCAGGCCTTGCGCTTTTCGGTCCAGGCCATGGATCATATGGAACAGGCGCGGACGACCGGTGTCGTGGACCCAACCGCCCGCGCCAGCCTGCGCCGGATCGTGGAACGCGCCCTGCCCGCCAAGGACTTGGCGAAACAGACAGCCCGCAAAGACGATCCGCCGCCGGTCCTGCTCGACGGTACGGCCCAAAGTCTGACATTTTTGTCCATCACGGAACCCTTAGGCCGCGTGATGCTTGTCCGCCTCCGGAGCACCTCTGACGGTCTCACTGTGGAAACATGCCCGCCGCCGCCGGTCTGGTCGCTCACATGCGAGACTGGCTGGGCCGGGCGGTTGAGCCTCCCGGGCCTGCGCAACGGGCAGATTTCGCTCCTCGATCCAGACGCAACCGGCCAATGGCGGTCCACATGGCGGCGGCAGACCCGCCTGCCCAAAGCCATCCGGATAAGGGCGCGCAGCCCGAACGAAGAAAACCGAGACATCGTCATCCTCCTGAAACGATCGGGAGGGTCCGTCTGATGAAACCCATCCGCCCACAGCAAAAAGGCAGCGCTTACGTTCTGATCCTCTGGGCCTTCGTGCTGCTCTCGGTCACGGCGAGCCTGGTTCTGGCCCGCGCGGACCATCTGGTGAGCGACGGCACACGGATCAAGGAGCGGGCGCAAGCGCGCGCGGTCGCGGATGGATTGTTGGCGCGCGGGTTTTTCACCCTGCTCGACAGGGCAGAACGGGCCCGTCTGCCTGCGGACGGCACGCCGGTCGAAGCGGTCTTCCTCGATCACGTGACACGGCTCTCCATCCAGGACGAATACGGACGGGCCGATCTCAACACGGCGGACCCCGTCCTGTTGCAGGCCTTGTTCGAACAGGCGGGCTTCTCATCGCGCGACAGCGAAGCCCTGACGCAAGACCTTGAAGAGCTGCGCCGTGCCGATGGGTTTCACAGCCATGACGGCCTGATCCGCCATGAAAGCGCGCTGCTCGATCTCCCCGGCATGACGGAAGACGCCTATGGCGCGCTTAGCCCCCTCGTCACCGTGCACACCAGAACGGCGACCATCGACCCGTGGGCCGCGCCGGTGCCGGTCCTGCTGGCGGTGAGCGGGCCCGGCGGCCGGGATATCGAGGCTTTCGCCGCCGCCCGCCGCCTGGCGCGCAAACCGGCCCTGCCCCAGGCGCTCGCCAACGGTCCCTTCGCCCAAAGCCCGGGCCGCCTCTTCCGGGTGCGCGCCGAAGTGGACACGCCCGGTGGCGGCACGGTCGTCCGGGAAGCGGTCGTGGCGCTAGAGACTCGGGCTAAACTGGCGGTTCTTTCGTACCGGTAACAGGCGGACCGTTTTCATGGTCATGGAGATCGAGGCACGGCAGGCAGGCGGCAAGAGCCTTGGCGCGGGCGAGGCTCTGGGCAAGGCCTGGCGCTGGTGGACCGGTGAGTTGGCCGCGCTGTTCTGCCGTCCAATCGCCTTACGCCCGGCCCAGCTCCAGCCCTGGCCCGCCGCCTCCATCCAGGCCCGATCCGGCAGCCGGGTCGATCTTCAGCTTGCGGACGGCATCGCCCTGGAGCGGGATGTGGCCGTACCGTCCCGCGCCCGCTCCCATTTGAGGCCGCTTCTGCGCCATGAAATCAGCCGGCAGTTTCCATTCACGGCGGATGACTGTGCCTTCACCTTCGAAATCCTGGAAGAGGCCGCCGCCTCTGCGTCCATGACGGTCCGGCTCATCGCCCTGCCCAACCGGGATGTGACGCGGATCGATCAGGATCTGGCTGCCCTTGGGGTGCGCCGGGGGCGGATCGCGGTCGCGGCACGGCATCCATCCGGCAAACCGCTCACCCTCTGTGCGCCGTCTGCGGACAAATGCTTCGGTATGCTCGACGGCCTGCTGATCGCCGGTGCGCTTGCCGCCCTGACCACGATGCTCGCCTTGCCCTATTGGCAGGAAGCCCAAGCGCTGAGACGGCTTTCCGCCGCCCTGCCGGCCGTGAGTGCCCCTGACGAGCGCGCGGCAACGGATCTGATCGATCGGCAAATGCTGGCGGTCAGCGAAGCCCGCCTGTCGGGCAAACCCGTCAGTGTCTTGCTCGATGATTTGAGCCGCGCCCTGCCCGACGACACCTGGGTGCGCCATCTGCGGATCGACGCGGGCCATGCCGAGATCGACGGCACGGCGGCGGATGCCGCCGCCCTGGTGCCCGCATTGGAAGCCATCAAAGGCGTCAGCGCCGTGGCCTTCGCCGCGCCCACGGTGCTCGATCCGGTGCTGGGCGTGGAACGGTTCCGCTTCCGGCTCAGCTTGGACGGAGCCGCCCTATGAGTAGCTTTGCACCGGCGCCGGGCACGCCCCGGTCCAGGCTGCTGGCCCTGGCCGTCCTGGGTCTGATCATCGCCGGGATAACCAGCGCTCTCTTGCCCCTCTGGCAAGACGGGCTGTCCAGGCTCAAAGCCGAACGGGCGCGCCTGGAGGCCCTGCACGGCCGTCATGCGGAGGCCCTGGCGCAGGACCGGCGCACGCCGGACGAGATCGCCCGCGCCCTTAACCGGCTCACGCTTCAGGCATCGAGCCCGGCCCGCGCCCAGGCCGCGCTTCAGGATCATATCAAAGCCATTCTTGGCGAGGCTGGCGCGCAGTTGGACCGGTTGACACCCTTGCCCGCCGATGGCAACGGTGCGGCTGTCGTCATCCGGCTGGGGCTCCGCCTGCGGACCGATACGGCGGGTTTGCAGCAGATCCTGCACCGGATCGAGACCGGCCCGCCCCGCCTGGTGGTATCCACACTGAGCGTCGATGCCGCGCCCAGCGCCCGCGCGCCCGGCCTGCTGGCGGATCTGACCATAGAGGTGCCGCTCCGCCAGACCGGTCTTGAGACGCCGTCCACGCCGTTGCGCACGGACGCGCTTTTTGTGGAGGAGTCCTTCACGCCATGACCCCGTTGCGCGCCCTGTGTCTTCTTATCATCGCCAGCGCCCTGGTCCTGTCGGCGGCCCAGGTCATGCGCGCAAGCCCCCTGTTTCCGTCCGCGCCGGAGACAGGCGAAACACCGCGAACGCGAGCACCTTTACCGCCCCTTGCGGCGCTCGACGCCAACCAGCGCCGCCCCTTGTTCGAAGCCTCAAGGCGGCCTTTGCCGGCCCCGGAAGCCCAGCCGCACCCGGAAAACGCACTGATTCTCGGCCGCTATGCGCTGATCGGCGTTCTGTCGGTCGGCGGCCAGCCCAAGGTCGCTTTGCGCCGCGCCGAGGATGGCGCGATCCTGCGCCTGACCGACGGCGACCGGCTCGATGGCTGGCAAGTGCACGATGTCACCATGGACGGCTTCCGCCTGGCCAGGAACGGCAAGGCCTTAGCCTTCTCATTTGATGAGTCCCCCGCGACTCAGTGATGCTCACCCGGTTCCGCCGAAACTCTTAACAGAGTGCAAAGAAAGACCGGCGCCGTGGGTACTTCGTGGGTCCGAGCAGCCAGATTGGGATGTCTCGCCGCTGTCTTGGCGGGCTGCGCCACTGCGCCCGATCCGCCGCTACCTGAGCCGCCGGTCCAGAGCGCGCCGGTGCGGGTGCCTGCGCCCGACCGGGCCCTCCAGAACCGGGCAGACGCCCCGCCCCTGAAGCTCGATTTCAGCGCACAGGCGCCGGGCAGCCGCCGGTTCGTGCTGCGCGACGGGCCGCGAGCCCGCGCAAGCCGGACCATCGGCGCGTCGGGCGGCAACACGGTCGAGTTTCATCTGGCCGACACGCCCGTGCGCGACGCCGCCGAGATCGTGCTCGGCGATGCGCTGGGACGCAGCTTCGTGGTAGATGCGGGCATCGACGAGCGGATCAGCCTGAAGACGGTCGCACCGGTGCCCCGCTCCGACGTGCTCGGACTGTTCTCCGTGGCGCTGGCGAGCCGCAATCTGGGCCTCAAGGACGAAGCAGGCGTCTTGCGCATCGGCCGTCTGGCCAACGGTTCGGGCGGCCTTGCCGCGCCGGGCCCCGTCGACACCTATCACCTGAACCACGTGACCGCTTCCACCCTGGAGAAAATTCTCGATGCGGCGGTGCCCTCGAACCGGGTGACAGTCGTGCCGGGGGCGGACAATATCCTGCTTGTGCAAGGCACCACGGAAGAACGGCGTTTGACCCGCGAGGCCATCGAGGCCTTCGACGTGGACGCCATGAGCGCCATGGCCTCGCTTTTCGTCAGCCTGGAACGGGCGGACGCGGAGATCGTGGCCACGGAACTAGAGGATATTTTCGGCTTCGAGACTCAAGGGCCCAATGCCGGGTCGATCCGCTTTCTGCCCGTGGAGCGCCTGAACGCCATCGTGGTGCTCGCCCGCTCCGAAGCGCTGCTCGACAAAGCATACGATTGGATCGAGCGGCTCGACCGCTCCCAGGCGCCAGACCGCACCCGGCTTTACGTCTATAATCTCCAGAACCGCAAGGCGCTCGACCTCATCGAGCCGTTGCAGAACCTCCTAGGCGAAGGCGTGCTTCAGCAGGCGGAGGATCTTGAGACGGGCGGCTTGCGCCCGGCGCTGACGGGAGAAGAGCGTCCGGAAACGGGGTCTTACGACCGGGCGCGCCGATTCCTCGATCAGGACAAGGACGACGATCTGCGCGTGGTGGTGGACGCGGGCAACAACGCGCTGCTCATCTCCACCACGCCGGACCGCTACGGCATCGTCCGCGATCTGATCCGCCAGCTCGACGTGGTGCCGCTCCAGGTCCTGATCGAAGTGACGATCATCGAGGTCTCTTTGGGCGACGACCTACGCTACGGTGTTCAGTATGCGTTGCGCACCGGCGGCTTCGGCGAGTTCGACGACGGCTCCGCCGTGTTCAGCGCATCCGGCACCAGCCTGCCGCTCGCCCCGAGCCTGCCGGGCTTCGCCTTCTTCCTCACCGACAATGGCGGGCCGGAAGTCATCCTCGAAGCGCTGGCCTCCAAGACGGATGTGAAGGTCGTCTCCTCGCCGAAGCTGGTGGTGCTCGACAACCAGCAGGCCCGGCTGCAGGTGGGCGATTCCGTCCCTGTGATCGTTCAGCAGACCACCAATACCAACGGCGTCACCCAGACGCCCGCGGGCACCACCGCGATCGTCGCGAATTCCGTGGTTTACCGGGACACGGGCGTGCTTTTGGAAGTGACGCCCCAGGTCTCCAAGGGCGGGCTCGTCAATCTGGAGATTGCCCAGGAAGTGAGCGATGTCAGTTTGACTACCACCTCGACCATCGACTCCCCCACCATCAGTCAGCGCCGTATGCTGACGACCGTGACCGTGAAGGACGGCCAGACCGTCATGCTGGGCGGCTTGATCCAGGAACGCAACGAAAAAAGCCGAAGCGGCATTCCTCTGCTCAAGGACATTCCGTTGCTGGGCGCCCTGTTCTCGTCCACCAACACCTCAAGCGCGCGCACGGAACTGATCGCGCTCATGACGCCCGCCGTGATCGCCAGCCCGGAAGACACCGCCACCGTGACCGAACGGGTCAAGCGCAAATTCCACGCCCTGACGGCGTTTTACGAGCGGCATTGAGACCAGTGACTATACGGAAGGGGTTGAAAACCCTTCCGGCAAAGGGTTTTTTTATTCCGCCCCACCCGACATCAGGGACTTGAACGCCATCAGGGGCGCGTGATCGTCCGCATGGTATTCATGGCACGTGACGCACGGAGACGGGATCGCGGCGGTCGCGTGTTCGCCCCCATGACACTCCCGGCAGCTATCGATCCCCGGCAGCAGCACGTCGCTTGAGACCTTCGACGTGGGCGCTTCGTGACAGGTCACGCAGCTCAAATTCGACGTCAGATGGCTGGCATGGGTGAACTTGCCCTTGGGCAAAAAGCGGTCAGTCAAGGCCACGGGCCGGATATCGAAGGCGAGCGATTGGGGATCGTCCGGCTGCGCCACATCGTGGCAGTCGTGACACGCGCCGCCGTCGGAAAACACTTCCCGCACCTTGGCGAGCGTACGCCCTTGCGCATTCTCGAAGGCCGCCTGGCGCCGGTCGTTCTCGCGCAGCTCATAGCCGCGCCCGGGCCGCCGCCGGGTGGCCGCGGGCTGAGGCTCGACCGCCACCGTCTCTAGCGCCTTGGCGAGATAAAAGTCGCGCACCACGGCGATCACCTCTTGCGGCTGGCCATGGGGCAGCAGGCGCTCGCGCCCCTCCTCCTTGTCGAAGGCAAGCGAGTGGCAGGCGGAACAATGCTCTTCCATGCGGATCGGCTGGAAGAGCACGCCGCCCGCATCGGCCACATGGCAGTTCTCGCAGGAAAGCTCCGTCTGCGCCCCATAAAGAGGCCGCAAATCGCGCACCATGCGGCTTACCGCGCCACCTTCCTCAAGATGGGTGTCGTGGGGAAATTTGACCCCGGAGTTTTCCTTGGGCGTCTCATTGAGGGCGATGCGCTCGAAACGCGGGCGCAGCCCGCCCGGCTCGATGACCACCGTGGGGCGGAATTCCGGATGATTGGCCTTGAAATCGCTGACATTGATCAACGCCGTCTCTTGATGGCGCGTGTCCATGTCCCGATGGCAGTCCGTACACAGTTTCTGATCCACGGGCACGACACCTTGCGCCCCGTTGTGCTCCTTATGGCAAGAGCCGCAGCGCTCTTCTTCCAGACCGAACGTATGCTGAACGGCCGTCAGCATGGAGCCGAAGGCGGACGATTGCGGCGCGGCGCGTGCCAGCACAGCAGGGTCGGCGTGGTTGCGGGTCTCCAGATGGCAGCTCAGGCACACCTTGTCCTTGACGGCGACGAACGGCGCTTGGTGACAGGCTGTGCAGCTATCGGACAAATTGGCATGGGCGAGCGACATGCCGCCCGACAGCCAAAGCTGGTCCGGCGCAAAGCCCGGCGTCGCGGGCCTCGCATCGGCGGGCCGGAAGGCCTGCGTCAACGGCCAGGCCAGGAACACCACCAGGATCGCGGCCACGGCGATCCAGGCCATGCGCCGTTTGCCGGGCAAGACCGAGCCCACATGAAAAATGCGCTGCTCATCTTCCGGACGGTGCGCCGTGGTGACGGGATCCACCAGTTCGATGGCCACGGTCAGCGCCGCGCCGTCCTCGCCCGGTTTCCCCGCATCGCCCGGTTCCAAGGTCAGCCGGTAAGGACCCACACGGATCTCCGCATTCTCGCCGATCTGAAGATGCGCCCGCTGCACCACCTTGCCGTTTACCTTCACAGGCCGTTCGCCCACGGATTCGATCACCGCGCCGCCGCTGGCAAGGATCAGACGGGCGTGCTGAAGGCCGACCCGCAGATCCGGCAGATGGGCATCGCATTCCGTGGACCGGCCGATCAGGATCTCGGTTTTGGTCACGTCATGAGGACGGACCGTGACCCGGCCGCCGGAGCGTTGTGTGACGAATTTGACCGTGATCGTCATGGGCGCTTACCAATAGAAAAAGACACTGACGATATGCACCGTGAGCGCCGCCAGGAGCGCAAAGGTCACGGGCACATGCACATAAAGCCACAATTCGAGAACGGTGCGGAACGCGATATGGCGGCGGGTGCGTTCCAGAAGCACGGTCTTGCGCACCAGCAGGCCGATCACCGCATCCCGCGCGGCCCGCATGTCGGACGTTCCGTCCCCGTCCCGGTCCCGCAAGCGGCGCAGCGCGCGCGCCGTCGCGCATGTCCGGTCGAACCCCGACAGCCGGGTCATCAGCCCGCCGCCGAGCTTCGTCGCGGTCACCGCGCGCTCCACATCGGCCACATCGGCCTCATCGAGGGGGCGGGCGGTCTCGCGCAGTTCCCGGTCGATGGCGTCGATCTCCTGGATCATTTCGACTTGCGAGGTCTCGGCCCTGTTGTCGCTCATCAGGCGGGGAATGCGGGCATAGAAGTAAATGCCGAAAATGCCGGAGATGATGACGATCAGCATCAGGACATAAGCCAGCGTATGCACGTTCCAACCGAACTGGAAGCCCGTATGCAGCGTGCCGATAACGATAAGCGACAGGCCCAGATAGACATGGGCCGAGGTCCAGCCCTTCAGGCTCCAGCGCCCGGGCGTGATCAGGCGCTTGCGCAGGCCCAGCAGGGTCAGCCAGACGATCAGCCCGGCGCCCACCGTGCCCAGAAGATAACCGTACCAACTACCGCCATTATGGCGCGGCTCCACTTCGATGACGAGATAACCCAGCAGGGCCGCGAGGCTGAGCGCGCCCGCGATCTTCGCATACCGATAATCCGCATGGCGCAGGAAGGATTCATGGCGCGTCGCCTTCAGGCGCCGCCTCTTGCCCCCGCTTTCCACCGCTGCCGTATTGGCCTGTTCGCTCATGATGCGCGCCCTCTCACGCCTGCTTGCCCGCCCTGGCAACGCCCAGGAATTCCTCCGGAGACACCCGGATCGCCGCGCCCGTCGGGCAGGCCCGCACGCAAGCCGGGCCGCCATCGATGCCTTTGCACATATCGCATTTCACAGCCACCTTGGGCTTTTCCTTGTCCTGAGGTTTCAGATTGCGCTTGATCCAGCCGGCGCTGGCCTGGCCCGGCCCAGGCCCCGTGCCGAACAGGAACCATTCGAGCAGGCTCGGCTTTTTCGGCGGCAGGCGCTCCATCTGGATCACCCCATACGGACAATAACGCTGGCAATTGCCGCAGCCGATGCATTTCTCGTCGATGAACACTTCGCCGTCCGGCGCCCGGTGAATGGCATTGGGCGGACAATCGGACATGCAATGGGGGTGCTCGCAATGGCGGCAGGAGGTGGGCACGTGGATATGAGCATAGGTCGCGCCCGCTTCCCGGTCGAGCCGGGAAATCCCTTGATGGGTCTCCGCACAGGCCACTTCGCAATTGTCGCAGCCGATGCACAGTTTCTCGTCGATCAGGAGGGCGTCGGTCGCCTCGCCCAGACCCTTTTCCACCAGGAAATTCGAGACGGATGTATACATATCGACGACCGAGCCGAAGCCGCTTTTCTGCGCCTCGATATGGTTGGTGATCTCCCGGCGCTTGGCGATCTGGGCCTCGATCGTGCGCTGCAGCTCCGGCTTCTTGGCCATCAGCTTGCGGAAGATCGCGCCATCGAGCTTGATCACCTCCGACTTGATGGAGGCGCGCACGGTGGCGGTCCGCCGCCCTTCGTCCACCAGCGACATCTCGCCCACATAGGAGCCCGCGGGCAGATAGGACAGGAAGACGTTCTTGCCGCCGATCTGTTTCTCCACGATCATGCTGCCGGAGCGAATAACGTAAATGTCGTAGCCTTCGTCCCCCTCCTGAATGATCGTCTCGCCCGCGCGCAGGAGCTTCACCTCCGAAGCGGCGATAATGTCTTCCAGGTCCTTCGCGGTTAGGCCGGAGCCGAAAATCTGCAAGAGCTGGCGTTCCGTGGCGATCAGATCGACCCGGCGCTTGACCCCGGGCACCACGGCGATGAGCTTCAAGGCCGTCATGCGCGGCACTTCCACCAGGATCGCGCGCTCCGCCGCCTTCACCGTGGCGCCGCGCCTGCGCCCGGAAATAAGGCCGATCTCGCCGAACATGGAGCCCTGATCGATCCGGGCCGTGACGGTTGGATCGTCCGGGTCCACTTCCGCCTCGACCGCGCCTTCAACGATGGTGAAGAGCGACGAGCCCACCGCGTTGCGCTCGAACACGGTCTCGCCCGGTTCCAGGAAATAGACCGTGGAATCGAGCATGAATTCGCGCATCTGCAAGGGCGACAGATCCCGGAAGATATCGACCCGCTCCCGGATCAACTCAAGCCAGTCCGCGACCGCACGGGTCTCGAAGGCATCGGCGAATTTCTCTTCCAGAAGCGGTTCGTCCGCAGGCTTCAGATCCCCATTGCCGTTGATGTGTTCGACCACATCATAGCCCTGGTTCATGCAATGCTTGATGAGCGGATAACCGGCCAGCGCGCCGATGATGAAAATGCCCGGCACGCTCGATTCGAACCGGGGCGAGAGCTTCGGGAACGCCTCCCGGTCCTCGCTGGTGAACTCAATACCGCAGGCCTCGACGAAAGCGCGCGGCGGCGCGGCGCCCATGCGCGCGATCACCCGGTCGCAGGGCAGTTTGGCCTCCCCGTCCCTTGTCTCGATTGTGATCCAGCCGGGCTCGATGCTCGATGTGGTCGCTTCGGTCAGATAGTCGAGGCGGCCTTGCGCCTTGCCCTGTTTAAGCGCCTGGACATTGGCTTCCTTCGCACGCGGAAAATCCGGGCCGCGCTGGAGCAGCGTCACCTTGTTGCCTTGCTCCGGATCGGCAGCCAAGCCCAGCGCATTCTCGATGCCTGCATCGCCGCCGCCGATGACGATGATATTCTCGTCGAAATACTCTTTCGGATCGTCGAGCTGATATTGCACGAAGGGCAGATCGCCGCCGGGACAGCGCATCTTGTTCGGATTGCCCGCCGTGCCGATGCCGAGCACCACATGCTCGGCCCGGACCGTCTCGCCATCAGTCAGGGTCAGGGTGAAACTGCCCTTCTCCCCCTCGATGGCCTTGACCTCCGCCTTGTACCGGACATTGACGTCCGCCTCGCCCGACTGGCTGGTCCAGATCTCCAGGATCTCCTCGCGGGCCCCGGCCTTGAAATCGATATCGGAGCGCAGCACCAGGCGGTCGGGCGTCGCCATGATGTGCTTGCCCTTCTGGTATTTGAAAATCGTATCGGAGAGGTGGTCGGTCTTTTCCAGGAGAATATGGGCAAGGCCCAGGCTGGCCGCCCGCGCCGCTGCGCTCAAGCCCGCAGGACCTGACCCGACAATGGCGATCTTATAGGTCTCGCTGCCCTTCGAGGATTTACTCATGGCCCCGTCCTCCCGGCTCAACGCGCGGGCATATCCATTTTGGCGCCTTCGGACGCCCGTTTGCCCCTGCTGGTATAGTAGCATGCGCGTCGTGAGTCGCGCACGGACCTGCCTGATGTATCCGAGGGGCCTTAACGAATGCTCGTCAGGACTGGTGTTGCCGCTCTCTGGGGACTTGTGGTTTCGGGCCTTCTGCCCGCACAAGCGGCAGAGCCTGGATCGCGTCTCGTGGTGGAGGGCGGCCGGACCCTGGAGCGCTATCTCGACGGCGCGGAGACCGCCGCCTTGCGGTTCGACGCGGCCTGCGCCCAGGCCCGGAGCACCGCCGCCCGGATCGAGGGCGAACGGACGATCCGCCTGCGGGCCGGCGGCGACAGCCCTGCCATAAGCGGCACCGGACTGAGTGATCCCGCCATCGGCACGCTGGCCGGCAGCGCTTCGGACTTGTTGAAGGCCGTCAGCGCCCTGACGGGTACGGCCTCCGCCAGCACTTATCTGATCCGCATGGCGCCGGGCCGGATCTTCATCGGCATTGACGGGCGGGGCGGACGGCAGTTCGACGATGTCTGCGCCGGGCTGGGCTATCTCCTGACCCTGATCGCGGCCGATATGGGCGCAAACCCGGAGGCTCTGGCGCAAGCGGCCACGCCGGATGCGGTTTTCAAGGCCTTGACCGCGCGCCAGGGGCCGCAACGAGACCCCATCGCCGTCCTTCAGCAAGGCGCGACCGCCAGTTTGCGGCTCGAGGGCTGGACGGGCGAGGCCCACAGTTTTTCCGGACCGCCCGGCGTTCATCTGTACGGTCAGCACCGGGACGATACCGGTGCGCTCGTGATGACCGCCCATGTTTCCGGGCAGGCGCCTGCAGGCGCGCACTGGCTCACCGCCTATGCGCCGGGCTCGCGCCTGCGCGCCGTCAAGCGCTGGCCGCTGACCATTGTCACAGGCAATGCCTCGGCGCCCCCGCCCTTTGCCGTGCCCGTCGAGATGACGGCCGGAGAACAGCGCGCGGGCCAACTTACGGGCCAAGGGACCGCCACCTACCGGATCGCGGTGGATCGTCCGGGCACCCTCGTTGTCGCGAGCCAGGGACTGACCGATACGGCGGCGCGCCTGACCGGTCCCAAAGGCACGCTTTTAGGCACGGACGACGATGGCGGCGCGGGCTGGAACTTCCGTCTGGAAACGCCGGTGGAGCCCGGCGTCTATACGCTCGATGTAGATCATTGCTGCGGCGGCGCGGGGGATTTTTCCCTCACAAGCGCCATCGATTAAAGCGTTTCCAGGGCCGCTTGCGCCCGGGTGTGAAGCTCCGTATCCGGCGGGACCACCCGCAGCAGCCGTTTCAGATAGGCCCGCGCCTGGGAGACATCCCCCGATTGGGCGGCGAACCCGCCCAGGGCCCAAAGGGCATCGGGCTGGTCCGGATCGAGGCCAAGCGCCTTTTCATAAGCGTTCACAGCATCGCCCTGGCGCCCCAGAACCGTGTAGGACCGGGCGAGCCGCAGCCAGCCTTCCAGATCGTCCGGATTTTGCTCAAGACGCTCGGCGAGCCCCGCCACCATGCCTTCGATCATCTGTGCACGGTCATCGGCCGTCATCTGGGACGCCGCCGCCACCTGGTCCGCCGTCGGACCGGGGCCGGGCGCAGGGACCGGCTGGGCAAGGGGACCGGCGTCCACACTGCCGCCCAGCGCCGCGATCTGCTGGGCGACCGCAGGCCGCCAAGCCGCATCGGCCGAACCGTCCGCATAAAGCGCCTGGAACGCGGCCAGCGCGCCCGCTTCGTCTCCGGACTGCAATTTGGCCTGGGCCAGGTAATAGCGGGCCCGGACATTCTGCGGAATGTCGGCCAGGATCTTCCGGAATATACCCGCCGTTTCCGCATCGATGACCCCTTGCGCCGCCATGATGCGCGCCTCGGCGTAATCGCCCATGAGGCGGGGATCCTCACCGCCGCCCAGTTCGATCGTACGCTGATAAGCGGCCACGGCCTCATCGGCCCGGCCGAGGCTCATGAGACTGCGGGCGAGCAGGCCCCAGCCGGTCAGATCGTCCGGACGCTCCTGCAGCCGCTCCTGAAGTTGGGCCACCAACCTATTCATGTCCGGATGGCGGCTGTCGTCGAAGGCTTGGGCCTGTTGATCGGCACCGCTGCGGGATGCCAGGGGCTTGTCCGGCAGATCCGGATTGCCGAGCTGGGCATAAAGCACGGCCGCGCCGATGACGATCACGCCCGCCACGATCAACGCCGTCCGTTTGCCGCTTGCGCCCTTGCGCAGCAAAGGCAGCACGATCAGGCCGCAAGCTCCGGCGGCGAGAATGGCGGCGATCAAATAAAATCCCATGGGCTTTCGGCCTTCATGTTCGCGACAGGACTGAACTTTTAGGTAGAGCACGCGTGTGGCTATGGGAAGGCTGACTTACTCACCCCCGCCACGGCAATGATAGGCTTTCCATCTCGCGCGTTTTTGATGGCCTACACGTTTACCTTTTAGGTTGACCCCGGTTGCACCAAGGGTTGAAAAACGCGCCTGAGTTACGGTATTTTCATCTTACGGCTCGGCGTAAGCGGGTCAGTTGCCTTGGCGTCTCACGGGGATGCGCCTGATCAACTGGTGGGGGAGCGCGTGGCTGAACGGGAAATGCGTGAAACGAAAGAGACCAAGGAAACCAGAGAGACCAAAGAAGTAAAGGAGAATGGTGAAACCAGACGATCCGAGGAAGAAACTGTAACCGAAACCCAAAAGAGCAAGCCCAATGGGCCCCAAACAATTATTGGGCTTATTCATTATCTTTTTGAAGTTATCAGAAGTGGTCCGCCTAAAGATGACGATAAAAAGGGGGGCTCAGGAAAAGGCGGTAAGGGCTCAATCAGCCCCGATGAATTCGAGAAGAAATTCTGGCAACAATTCTGGAAACTTATTGGCCAGATCGTCATCGTTTCCTTCATCCTTTTTGCCTTTGGCTGGTTTTGTTTTATTCTAGGCCAAAGCAATTGTGATTGCGACAAGCAAAACGAAGATCAAAAGAAGAAAATTTCAGAACTCAGAAAAGAGCGTAATGCGCTGCAGGCTGAAATCGATCGCATCGAAATGGTCATGCCGAAAGAAGCACCTGCTCTCGCCGAGAGGCGGAACACTTCCGGACTCTCGTCTCGGCTTCGGGAAACCATGCAGGAGTTTAGGACACTCGAAGAAGAGAATATCCAATTGAAAAGCCAGGTTCGGACATTGCAGGAGCAGCTAGACCAAGAGAAAAATCACAAGCTGACGCCTTACGGCGGCGAGATTGGCGGCGGCGCTCCGTTGTCCCCGATCGACGACAGTTTCTGGCTTGTCCGCGGACAGAAATATGCCAACCCCTATATTGACCTTCGGATCAATCTGGAGGTTATCCAACGGGACTATGTCACGATCGCTCTTTATAAGATCAACGGACATTTCATAGAGCGGTATACGCTCTGGCCGCGCCACAACCGCCGTCAGGCCTATAACGTTTCGGTTAACGACCGCAGCTTCGAGATCATTCTGCTCGACCTCGACTACGACAATCAGACAGCGGAATTCCGCCTGCGCGAGACTAGTCCGGATCCGTGAGATTCTGCTTTTGGATCTTGCCGGAGGCGGTGCGGGGAAAATCCTCCACCACGGTGAAGAAGCGCGGCACCTTATAGGCCGCGAGCCGCTCGCGGCAGAACCGCTCCAGATCCGCCAGATCGGGCGCGACGCCGGGCCGGGGCAGGACATAGGCCCGGCCCACCTCGCCCCAGCGGTCGTCCGGCACGCCGACAACGGCCGCCTCCAGAATATCCGGGTGCAACGCCAGGACGTTTTCCACCTCGACCGGATAGACGTTTTCGCCGCCGGAGATATACATCTCCTTGATCCGGCCTTCGATATAGTAGTAGCCGTCGGCATCGCGGCGGGCCACGTCGCCGGTCTTCAGCCAGCCGCCCGGCGCGAAGGCCGCCGCCGTCATGTCCGGCCGGTTCCAGTAGCCGGGCGTGATCGCCGGGCCAGACAGCCAGATTTCGCCCGGCTCGTCCACCGCCGCGTCACTGCCGTCCGCCCGGACAATCCGTGCCGAGACGAGCAACTGCGGCTTGCCGATGGAGCCGATCTTGGCTGTCATGGATGCCGCGTCGGTGAAGAGCGCCGTTGGGCCCGTTTCGGTCATGCCATAGCCGTTTTGCACCTTGACGCCCCGCGCCCCGTAACGGGCCACCAGACTGTCCGGCAAAGGCGCGCCGCCGCAGCCCCAGATGCGGATGGCGCCCAGATCGGCGCTGTCGAAACCGGCATGCAGGCTCAAGGCTTGATAGACGGCGGGCACGGCGAAAAACGTGTCGATCCGGTCCGATGCCAGCAACGCCATGACCGTGTCCGGATCGAATCCCGGCAAGACCAGAACGGTGCCGCCGGCGAACAGCGCGGGCAGCGTGAACAGGTTGATGCCGGCCGTGTGAAACAGCGGCAGAAAATTGAGCGTGGTTTCGTCTTCTCGCAGATCGATGGCCTGACGGGTGTTGACGTAATTGGCGAGCGCCATGCCATAGGTCTGAATCACCGCCTTGGGCACGCCGGTAGTGCCGGACGTGTACAGAAGATACCACGCTTCTTCGGCGGGCCAATGGGCCCTGCCCTCGACGGCTTGCGCGCGGGCCTTGCGCGCCTCGAACCCGTCGGGTCCGGGATCATCCAGCCCGAGACGCGCGAACGGCCCGGCGAGCTGACGGGCGCAGTCTTCGTCCTCGCGCCCATAGATCAACAGCTTCGGCGCACAGTCTTTCAGCAGGGGATCCAGTTCGGCGGGCGGCATGCGCCAGTTCAACGGCACGAAAATGGCGCCCAGCTTGGCGCAGGCGAACAGGCCCTCGAAAAACGCGATCCGGTTCCGGCATAAGATCGCGACCCGGTCGCCATGCCCGACCCCGGCCTCTCGCAGAACACCAGCGAAAGAACAGGTGCGCCGGTCCAACGCGCCATAGGTCACCCGCAGGCCGGTCGTCAGATCCTCCATGGCGGGACGGTCCGGCGACAAAGCGGCGCGCTGCGCCGTCATGTCGAAAAGGCCGAAACTCATTCCGCCGCCTCCTGAAGATCCGGCTTCAGCCCGAAGGCCAGGCCATGGGCGATGAAATCGGCGGCCATGGCGGCGATTTCCGAAACCGGGCGCGTATCATCCCAGACCGCGTAGCGCAAGCCCAGAAAGACATGCATGCCGACAAGCGCCCAAGCCAGCTCTTCTTCATGGCCCGGACGGATTTCCCCATTGGCGGAGGCCGCTTCCAGCTTATCCCGATAGGCCTGGACGAACGCGTCGTAATAGGCGCGATAGGCATCGGGCGCCACGAACTGGGCTTCCATGACGATGCGGTAGAGGTGTTTGTTGGCGCGGGAGAATTCCAGGAAGGCTTCAAGGCCCACACGCTCCGCTTCCAGACGGCCGGGAATGCCCTCGATGCGGCTGGCGATGAAGGCCCGGGTCTCGTGGTTCATATGCGCCACCAAATCCCGGAAGACTTCTTCCTTGCTGTTGAAATAGACGTAAAACGTGCCCAACGCGACGCCCGCCCGGCGCGTGATACCGCTGATCGACGCATCGCGGAAGCCCCGTTCGCCGAACTCGATGAGCGCGGCGTCGAGCACTTTCTTGCGCGTCGCGCGGCCCCGGTCGGTCTTGGGTATCTTCGGCATCACAGCCCTCCTGTCCTCAAGAGATGCTGCATCAACGACACAGTTCAGCACAATACGCCGAAACATGAATCAGATTTCAACTTTTTGCTTGATCCCCCTTCCCAATGCCCGCTCAATCAACAAAAGGCGGAAAGCACCGCCAGAACGTGTGCCGGTCAACGGCGCCGGGAAGGCCAGCAAGGCGACACGATTGGCGTGTCCGCGGGCCTTTACAGGAGGGGTGTCGCAGACTGCATCAGGCAAAAGCAGCGCGAACCTCGCAGCACATTTGGCTTTGCACAAGGCACGCGCTTGGGACGGCGCGTCCAGGGAATGAGGGGAAAACGCGCATGTTCGCTTCCATCGACAAGAAACGCTTTTGGCTCAACGCCCTTTTAGCGACAGTCGCGGCCGCGCCGCTCTGTCTGGCTCAACCGGTCCTGGCCCAGGACGAAAGCGATGTGGACGAAGCCGAAACGGCCTCCGACGAACGCATCGTCGTG
The DNA here is from genome assembly GCA_964612085.1 of uncultured Alphaproteobacteria bacterium. Taxonomy (GTDB): domain Bacteria; phylum Pseudomonadota; class Alphaproteobacteria; order JAJFIK01; family JAJFIK01; genus CAZTCJ01. The sequence goes on along the minus strand of CAZTCJ010000022.1, from coordinate 5,614 downwards.
ACGGCGCGGCGCCGGGAAGAATCGCTCCTGGACGTGCCGGCCGCGGTCACCGCCTATACGGGCGATCAGCTCGAAACCCTTGGCGCCCAGGATCTGACCTTCCTGAACCAGACCATTCCAAACGCCACCATTGAACGCTCGCGCGCGACCAACAGCACGATCACCGCCTTTATCCGCGGCGTCGGCCAGCAGGATCCGGTGGTCGGCTTCGAACAGGGTGTGGGCATCTATATCGACGACGTCTATCTCAACCGGCCCCAAGGCATCCTGCTCGACATTTACGATGTGGAACGGATCGAGGTCCTGCGCGGCCCCCAAGGCACGCTCTACGGGCGGAACACCATCGGCGGCGCGATTAAATATGTCACCCGCCGCCTGGGCGATGAGCCGGAATTCAAGCTGCGCGTGGCTGGCGGCACGTTCAATCAGATCGACGCGGTCGGCTCCTTTGGTCTTCCGATTGCGGAGGGTCTGGCGGTGGGCGGCACGGTTGCCTATTTCAGCCGTGACGGCTTCGGCGAAAACCTGTTCCAGCGCGGCATCGACAACTACGACAAGGAAGTGGTCGGCGGACGGGTGAGCGTGGAATGGAGCCCGACCAACAATCTGTTCTTCCGGGTGGCGGGCGATTGGACGAAAGACACTTCCAATCCGCGTCATGGCCATCGCCTGATCGACTCCCAGTTCACGCCCGGCTTCTCCGTGCTCGACGATGTGTTCGACACCCGCGCCAATCTGGTCGGCCCGCCGGAAGCGGAAGTGATCAACCGCGGCCTGTCCTTCCTGGCGGAATGGCAGGTGCATGAAAACATCACGATCAAGAACATTATCGGCTATCGGGACAATGAGTCGGGCCAGCAGATCGACTTCGACAGCCTGCCGGTCGCCGACCTGGAATCGCCTTTCGCCCTGGAAGACGATCAGTTCAGCGAGGAACTGCAGATCCTCTTCGATACCGACTATTTTGCCGGTATTTTCGGCTTCTACTATCTTGACGCCGAATCCTTCAACGTCTTCGACGTGCTGCTTTTCGAGACCGGCGACCTGATCGGTCTGCCGGGGCTGAACGCCTTCACCCTGGGCCGGTCGGAAACCCAGTCCTGGTCGATTTTCGGCGATGTCACGTTCGACCTGGCTGAAGTCTTCGGGCTTTCGGGCCCCTATATGAGCGGGCTCGAACTGTCCGTTGGCGGACGCTATACCAGTGACGAACGCACGGGCCGCGTCCTGCGTGAGACGCTTCTCGGCCGCTCCAGTTTCTTTGGTGGCGATCCGACGCTGGTTGCCACCGCCACGGATTTCGAAGGCAATGAGACCTTCACCGATTTCAATCCACGGATCAGCCTAGCCTGGATGCCGACTGACGATCAAAATCTCTATTTCAGCTACAGCGAAGGCTTCAAGGGCGGCAGTTTCGACCCGCGCGGCGATGCCAGAGCAACGCCCGACTTCAACAATGACGGCCAGATCACGGACGATGAGATCGAACGTTTCTTTCGTTTCGAGCCGGAAGAAATCACGAGCTACGAGCTGGGCCTGAAATCCTCATGGGCCGGTGGCCGTCTGAATACGAACATTGCGGCCTTCTATAGCGACTACACCAACATCCAAATTCCGGGCTCGATTGGGGTCGACAGCGATGGCGACGGCCAGACCGACGGCTTCGCGGGCGTGACCACCAATGCTGGCGCCGCCACGATCTGGGGCGTGGAATTGGAAGGCAGCGCTCTGATTGCGGAAGATTTCGGCCTGGCCGACGACCGGCTCTCGGCCGTCTTCTCCGTCGGCTATATCAATGCCGAGTTCGACGAGTTCATCATTTTCGTCACCGACCCGGTCACGGGCGAGACGGGTCCGCTGGATGTGGCGGATGAGCGCAATGTTCAGAACACGCCGAATTGGACGGCCAACCTGACCTGGACCTATTCCGTCCCGCTCGATTTCTACGATGTGGACGGCGAGCTTTCGCTCATCAACGCCTATTCCTATCGCGGCGACACGAACCAGTTCGAGTTCGACTCGCCGATCGATCAGGAGGCCTATTGGCTCGTTGACGCAAGCCTGGTCTGGACCTCCGACAATGGCCGCTGGCAGGTGGGCGTGCACGGACGGAACCTGACCAATGAGCTTTACAAGGTGGCAGGCTACGACTTTTTCACGATCCCGGCCCCGATCGGCCTGGAAGGCAATCTGACGGCCTTCTTCGGCGATCCGCGGACGGTCACAGGCGTTGTCGAAGTAAATTTCTAAAAGGCCATAATAATCAGCCTTCCCCACTCGGGGCCGCACCCGTGCGGCCCCTTTTTCTTGGTACACTGACAGGGCGAGCGAGGGAGTAAAACGATGGCGGCACCGGATGCACAACACACAGGTGAATTCTCGACCGCCTATAAGATCTATGTGCTGTGCATTCTGATCGTCGTCTACACGCTCAATTTCATTGACCGGCTGATCATCGGCATCCTGGCGCCGCCGATCCAGGCGGAACTCGATTTGAACGACCAGCTTTTCGGCCTGCTTGGGGGCACCACCTTCGCGCTGTTCTACACGGTGCTCGGCATCCCCGTGGCCCGGCTCGCCGACCGCTACAACCGCACCTGGATCATGACCATCGCGCTCGCCATGTGGAGCGGCTTCACCGCCCTGTGCGGACTGGCGCAGAATTTCTGGCATCTGTTCTTCGCGCGCATGGGCGTCGGCGTCGGCGAGGCCGGCGGTACCGCCCCGGCCTATGCGCTGGTCGCCGATTATTTCCCGCCGGAGCAAAGGGCCCGCGCGCTTGCCGCTTATTCCTTCGGCGTGCCCATCGGCAGCGCGCTGGGCATCATTCTGGGCGGCATCATCGCGAGCCTGATCGACTGGCGGGCGGCCTTTCTGTTCGTGGGCATCGCGGGCGTCCTGCTGGCGCCCGTCTTCCGCATGACCGTGCGGGAGCCCAAGCGCGGCCAGTACGACATCATCGATCCGGACGCACCTCACCCGTCGATCGGCGAAGTGTTGCGGCTGCTCGCGGCCAAACCCAGTTTCTGGGGCCTGTCCCTGGGCGCGGCCTCCTCGTCGATCATGGGTTATGGCGTTTTTTTGTGGATGCCGTCCTTCTTCATCCGCACTTATGACATGAGCCTGTTCGACGTCTCGCTGTTCTACGGCGCGATCGTCTTTATCGGCGGCATGATGGGCATCTGGCTGGGCGGTACCCTGGGCGACCGTTTCGGCGCGGGCAATAAGGCGGCCTATGCGCTGGTGCCCATGGCATCGCTGCTGGTCTCCGTGCCCTTCTATGTGCTGGGTGTGTTGTCGCCCTCGCTTGTGGCCTCGTTCTTCCTGTTCCTGATCCCGACGGCTCTGGGCCTTGTGTGGATCGGCCCGGTGACGGCCGCCGTGCAGCATCTGGTCAAACCAACCATGCGGGCGACGGCATCCGCCATCTTCCTGTTCATCAACAATCTGATCGGGCTCGGCCTCGGCGGTCTGCTCCTGGGCACGATCTCCGACGCTCTGAAAGACCAGTTCGGAGACGAGTCCTTGCGCTATGCGATCCTGTCGGGCACGGGCTTTTATGTCTTGAGCGCGGCCATCTTCTATTTAAGCGCGCGCCGGCTCGCCCGCGATTGGGAAGGGTGAGGCCTTTGTTGAGAGGCGGGAAGTTCTCCAACTTCGTGAAAACGGAACGAGCCCTTTGCCTTAAGGGTTATGCCTCGCGCCGTGATCTTTGAAGAAGGCCGGGCGCCTCAGGTCCGCATCTGCAAATTTCAACGAAAACGCCGAAAAGCGTTTTTGGGGTTCGCTTTTCCGTATTTGCCCGTGTCCTTCCAAATTTCTGGAACGGAAAAAACGTTTTAATCCTTTCCTGAGTCTTTTCCCCGTCCCGATCTTGCTCTTCTACCTGCTGCCTGTACCCTCCTCTTGGCATACTCTTGTATGCCGCCCGGTGCGCATGGAGAGGCTTAAAAAAAGAGCCCGGCATTTTGCGCACAAAATACCGGGCCGAAGTCAAGCTAAGTTAAGGAGATCTATCATGATCTATCTTTCGGCGACGTCAAGCGGAATTTACTTCCCCTGCATTGTCGCGGAGACGTCCGATGATAGCAGGATGACAGAGGATAAAATGATCCTGAAAGAAAAGCGGTAACGCGGACCGTTTCACATTTCAGGTTTCTGAGCATCGCAGTCAGGGAACGTGTCTGGGGATAGACGCGTTCCCTAATCTGTCTATGACAGTACTAATTTCTAAAATTTATCAAATTCAAAAACTTTTAAAACAAATCGAGAAACAACCGCTGCATGCGCTGTTTCCAGAAAACACGAATCCTTTTAGAAACTAAATCCGAATTATTTGAAGTGAATGCTGCATCAGATGTGGCATTATGTAGGTTCCGCCCATTGCCAAGTGACATGCTAGGCGATGGGCGGTGTTTTTCAGGGCAGAAAAAGGTTAACGCCTCACCGAAAGGCTGAGCGTTTTAGAATGATGGAGACGACTGTGGACGTTAAGAAAAGAATTCAGGCTGAGTTGACGCCTGACATGTACCGCTGTGCGGGTGGTGTAGCCGCTTGTCCCAGCGTTTTTGAGACTGACCACGGTACGCTTCTAGTCATTGGCAGAATACTGGATGATGATACCCGGAAATTGTTGCCGGAAGGACGTGTCGGCGAGGGCGAAATCGCCATCGAAATTCCGAAAGGTATGATCACGAACATTGATTTTTCCTGACATACTCTCTTAATACATTTTCGAGATGACAGAAGCATGACTGTTTCCACAGTCGTGCTTTTTTTGTCAACATCCCTCTGCCCTGCCCTCAAACCCATTTTCCGTGCGAAAATCGATAAAAAAACTTTCAAAGCTAAGAAAAATTTGCAAAATGATGGGTTTAAAGTCCTTGCTGTCATCTTGCAAGATGACAATACAGTCGTGATAATGATAGGAAAATGTTCGACATACAGGCGACCCATATAATAGAGCTCTACCACAGAGCCGCAGAAACCGTTCTGAGGAACGCAGGTATTAGAGCTTTTTCAAAACAAGACTCCAGCCAGTTTCATGGTTGGGTACTGTTTCAATATTTCGATCCCGTCAAACAAAAACTGAGAATTTACAAACGTAATGCTGGTATTTCTCCGTTGCGTAACTATATCCGTTCCGGGCCTGCCGATGATGAAACATTTAAGAAAATAGCAGATATTTTTGAACAAGTAAGAAGCTTACAAAAACATTTTGTCCCGCTGTTTGGAAATATTGAGTGCGATATAGTCCCAGCGGATGAAAGATACATAAATGATATTTATTTTGGGGATTCTTCTTCGTGGATTGATGATCTCTATCATGCAATCGAAGTAGACTTAAGTGAAATCAAGACATTCTATTTTGGCAAACATTCAGGCTTGAATGATCTGAGTGAGGATTTTCCAAAAGAATTTAGTGAACTTCCTGAAGAAATTCATATGGAGGCGTGCATTAAAGGGGCCATAGACCTTGTACTACATGGACCTTGGGGAGGGTTTAAAGTAGACTGCATACAAAAGGCCCTGAAAAAATTCAATGATGAAATAAAATCCGGTGTAAAAAAACCGACATCCCCCATCTATCATTGTCTTGAACCGGGTCAAAGCT
>CAZTCJ010000021.1:0-48140 GCA_964612085.1 uncultured Alphaproteobacteria bacterium | reverse complement strand
GCAAGGAGATCCAGAAGGCCTATCTGGAGTCCTATGGCGAGTACGGACAGAATCTGTTCGACCGCTATATTTCCTACGCCGATGCCTGGATCGAGGACCAGGACTACAAGGATCCGGATACGGGCCAGCTTCTGGACCGGGAGACCCTGAACCAGGAACTCTCCAAGGTGGAAAAGCCTGCTGGCATCGCCAATCCGAAGGATTTCCGCAACGAGGTGGTGAAGTTCGCCCTGCGCTCCCGCGCCAGCCATGGCGGCAAGAACCCGGCCTGGACCTCTTACGAGAAGCTCCGCACGGTGATCGAAAAGCGCATGTTCACGCAAGTGGAGGATCTGCTGCCGGTCATCAGCTTTGAATCGAAAAAAGACAGCGACATCCAAAACAAGCACAATGAGTTCGTGGAGCGCATGCTGTCGCGCGGCTACACCCAGCGGCAGGTCCGCCGTCTGGTCGAATGGTATATGAGGGTCAACAAGGCAGGGTAAGGAGGCCGGATACGGACGACTGCTCCTGAAATCGTCCCTGGCGGGACACTATGAGAGGATCATGGCCACCCATTTCATCGATCGCCGTCTCAATCCGAAGGGCAAAAGCCTGACGAACCGGCAGCGCTTTTTGCGCCGGGCCCGCGCCCAGATCAAGGATGCGGTCCAGCAATCCCTGAAGGACCGGTCCGTCGGCGATTTCGACCGGGACCAGAAGATCTCCATCCCCACCAAGGGCACCAAGGAGCCGCGTTTCCGCCTGTCCAACACAGGGGGCGAACACGACCGGGTGCATCCGGGCAACAAGGAGTTCGTCACCGGCGACCGAATCCGCAAGCCCCGGGGCGGCCAGGGCAAGGGCGGCAAGGACGCGAGCGACTCCGGCGACGGGGAAGACGATTTCCAGTTCGTTCTGACCCAGGACGAAGTCCTCGATATCTTTTTCGAGGATCTGGAGCTGCCCAACCTCAAAAAGACTGATATCAAGGACCTCGCCGCCTGGAGCTGGCGGCGCGCAGGGCTCACCAATACGGGCAGCCCCACCCAGATCAATCTGATCCGCACCATGCGCCAGGCCTATGGGCGGCGCATCGCGCTCAAACGGCCCCATACGGACGAGGTGGATGCGCTGAAACGCCGCCTGTTCGAGCTGGAAGCCAAAAGCGCGCCGACGGCGGAGGAAATCGAGGAAAAGAAAGCCCTGCTCGCCGACCTGGAAGCGCTCGAGGCGCGGCGCAAATGGGTGCCGTTCATCGACCCGATCGATGTGCGCTACAACGCTTTCGAACAACAGCCGGTGCCGGTCAGCCGGGCGGTGATGTTTTGCCTGATGGATGTGTCGGGCAGCATGGGCGAACGGGAAAAGGATCTCGCCAAGCGCTTTTTCATGCTGCTGCATCTGTTCCTGAAGCGCCGCTACGAGCGGCTCGACGTGGTCTTCATCCGCCACACCCACGAAGCCCAGGAAGTGGACGAGGAGACCTTCTTTTATTCCCGCCAGTCCGGCGGTACCATCGTCTCCACCGCCATCGAGAAGATGAAGGAGGTCTGGCACGAACGCTACGCGCCGGACCAGTGGAACATCTATGTGGCGCAGGCCTCCGACGGCTACACCCAGTCGGGCGACGCGGCACGCTGTGTGGAACTTCTGAATACGGATGTTCTGCCCCATGCCCGCTATTACGCCTATATCGAGATTCTGGACGAACGCGAAATGGAGGTCTTCGCCGACGAAGAGACGGGAGCGGAGCTTTGGCGCGCCTATCGCGAGGTGACCAAGACCTGGCCCCATTTCGCCACCAAACGCATCGCCCGGCCCCAGGACATCTTCCCCGTCTTCCGGGAACTGTTCGCCACAGGCGCGGATGCCGCGTGAGCGCGTGGGAGGTCTCATGAGTGCCGCAACCAAAAACCGCCTGCTGTTCGACGAATCCGATTGGGATTTCGACACCCTCAAGCGCACCTTTGATGCCATCGAGGAGATCGCGCTTGATGATCTGGGTCTGACGCTTTACCCCAATCAGATCGAGATCATCTCCAGCGAGCAGATGCTTGATGCTTATTCCGCCCACGGCATGCCGCTCATGTATCACCACTGGTCGTTCGGCAAGATCTTCGCCCGCGAACAGTTGATGTATGAAAAGGGCTATACGGCGCTGGCCTATGAAATCGTCATCAACTCCAATCCGTGCATCAACTTCCTGATGGAAGAAAACACCATGACCATGCAGGCGCTGGTGATGGCGCATGCGGCCATGGGGCACAATCATTTCTTCCGGAACAACTATCTCTTCCGTCAGTGGACGGACGCGGAAGCCATTCTCGAATATCTCAATTTCGCGAAATCCTATATTGCGACCTGTGAGGAAGAATACGGCCACGATGCGGTGGAAGAGATCATCGACTGCGCCCACGCGCTGATGGACCAGGGCGTCTTCCGCTATGCGCGGCCCCCGCGCCTGTCGGATGCGGAGCGCCTGGAACGGGTGCGCAAGCGCCTGGCCCACGACCGCAGCACCTTCAACGATCTGTGGCGCACCCTGCCCCAGGCGCCGGGCGGCGCGGACGAGCCCGAACCGCTGTCGGATACGGAGGAACTCGCGCATGAGGACCGCCAGCGCATGCAGCTTCCGGAAGAAAATCTGCTTTATTTCCTGGAAAAGCACAGCCCGGTCCTGCGCCCCTGGCAGCGGGAAATCCTCCGGATCGTGCGCAATATCGCGCAATATTTCTATCCGCAGAAACAGACCAAGGTGATGAACGAAGGCTGCGCCACCTTCGTGCACTACTACATCATGAACCGGTTGCACGAGCGCGGACTGATCTCCGATGGCTCCATGCTCGAATTCATGCACAGCCATACGAGCGTGGTCTTCCAGCCCGCTTTCGACGATCCCCGCTATCGCGGTCTTAATCCGTATGCGCTGGGTTTCGCCATGATGAGCGATATCAAACGCATCTGCGAGGCGCCCACCGACGAAGACAGGGAGTGGTTTCCGGGCATCGCGGGCGGCGACTGGCGCGCGGTCCTGAAGGACGCGTGGGAGAACTACCGGGACGAAAGCTTTATCCTGCAGTTCCTCTCGCCCAAGCTGATGCGCGACTTCCGCCTCTTCACCCTCCATGACGAGGAAGACGAGTCCTTCTACGAGGTGGCGGCCATTCATGACGAGACGGGCTACCGCAAAGTGCGCGAGCATCTGGCGCGCATGTACGATATCGGCCGTCTGGAGCCCAATATTCAGGTGACGGAAGCCAATCTGCGCGGCGACCGCAAGATCGTGCTTCAGCACACGCGCCACCAGGGCATTCCCTTGAGCGATCAGGGCCGCAAGGACACGCTGGCTTGCGTCGAGCGGCTCTGGGGCCACGAGGTGGACCTTGTGGAAGTGGATCCGGTGTGAGATAGCGGCACGGACAGATCCGAACCGTTTTTCGCGCACAGGTGCCCCATGGGCCTCACCCTTACTCTCATCCTTTTGGCGGCGGCCCTGGCGCTCGCCGTCTTCGCCCGCTACCAGTCCGGACGGCCCAAGGAAATGGGCCAGGTCAAGTGGATCCCCTGGACGACCATCATGATTCTCTCAGGGGTTGTGGCGCTCTTCATGATTGTTCATGTTTTGACGCTTCTGGGGGTGGAGACCGGCGGCGGCCGGCCGCGCTGAGTCCCGCTGGCCGCAGGGCCCATACCCTTTCGCGCCGCGAAAAGTGTCGCTTTCGTGCCGCAATGCCAGCCGAAAATGTCGTGTGTTGTACCGATTTGGAGCAGGTCACAGCCGGTTAAGGCTTTGTGCTGGTCCAAGTTGGGATACAATATGTTTAAGGGAGTGTACCTGGACTTGCGTTTGCGCAGGTGCGTTTCCATGGCAGACCCTTGAGAGGGGACGGCATGCTGTTCAGGTCAAAAGCCAAGTCCGGTACGGACCTTCAAGACAAGCCCCGCACGCGCGGCGGGCTCCGGTCCATGGTGCGCGGCACCTTCAGCGGCATCGGCTGGCTTTACAACTGGCTGCGCGGCCGGCGCGCTTACCGGGATTTCGACACCCGGCCGTTCGAAGGGCCGGACGAGGTCGATCGCCGGGAGCGCTTGCGCAAGGCTATCAAGGCGATCCGGGATGCCGGCTTTTATACCTATGACGGCATCGTCTCCCTGGCTCAGGAACATTACGCCAAGCGCCGGGACGAACAGCGCCAGATCCTGATGAACGTGTCGCGCCTTCTGCGGGAAGCCAAGACGCCCGAGGAACGGGCGCGGCTGCAGCAGAAACGCCAGGAAGCGGCCGAGATGTTCGGCGAGCGGGTGCGCGATGTGTCGCGCCTGAAGAGCTTCCCCCTCGACAATTCGCTGGCCAACGATCTGCGGGAACTGGCGGATCCGGCCGACGAAGCCATCTATGCCCGGGTGCCGCGCGGCAAGCGCCTGCGCCTGATGTACGACTTCTTCGAAGACTCGGGCCTGCTGGCCTCGCCCATCCCCGCCAAATGGCTGGCCAACCGGCCCGACGTGACCCAGACCCTGCTTTACCGGGCCGCCGGACCGGGCGATGCCTTCTACCATGCGCTGCGGGTCTCGACCGGCCAGGACGATCCCATCAAGGCGTTCGTGGAAGACGAGCAGAAGAAGAAACAGCCCTTCGCCGGCGCGGTCTATCAGAGCTTCGTGTTCGACAATCCGTATTTCAAACGGGGCGTCTTCATCGTGCGCGACGGCGACCAGCGCCGTCCGGTGGAAGTGGAATATTTCGAAGGCTGGTCTTCGGATCTGGCCGCCGGACAGTCGCGCTTCACCCAGCGTTACGAGGAATACTACCGGGGCTATCTGCTCGATCAGGGCTATGACGCCTACATCTTCCTTTTCGGACCGCAGGACCCGTCGCTCAAATTCAACGATCCCTACTCGGCGCAACTGGCTTTCCGGGCGCTGGAGCACATCATCCAGAAATGGACCTGGAATTCGCAAGGCGAGACCATCGCCGAATTCCTGAGACGTCTGGATGGGGACGAAGTGACCCATTTCCTGGAAGGCTTCGTGCAGAACAGCGAAGACGTGGCCCGCCAGGCCAGCGCCAATGGCGCCAATGGCGGCATGGAAACGCTGCCGGCGCTGGCGGATTTCACCGGCCGGGCTTCCATGGAAGCGATCTTCAACGATCCGCTTTTGAAGGGCCTGCCCATGGTGCCCGACGAGAGCGAGAAGGGCCGCGACTTCAAGGCCGAAGCGCTCGAATTGAAGAGCGCCTTGTGGAAGCTGTTCGAAGTGGACGGCAAGCCGGGGCCGCAGATCGGCCAGAACCGCCGTGTGCGGACGCTTTATCTGGAAGGCGCCAGCCGGGCGGCATTGACCCCCAATATCCTGCGGGGCGCGGTCGTGGCTTTCGACAATATGGCGAAGTCGGAAATGCTCCTGGAGCGGACGATCATGTACCGCCTGGGCATGCCCACCTCCAATCCGGTGGATCTGGCGCGGCTGTCCATCGTCGCGCGCAACCGCTCCAACCGCTTCGACATGCGCGTGCCCGATCACGACCGGGGCAAGCTCGAAGTGTTCGAGCCCAATTACCGGGAAATTTTCCTGGCGCTCGGCTACGACGTCGCGCCGTCCGACGAAGAACGCCGCGCCTTCCGCATCGAGCCCGTGGTCAACAACACCACCTCGGACGCGGAAGATATGGAGTTCATCATCGAATAACGCGCCCCGCCATGTGGATGCACAAAAGGCCGCTGGTTCAGCGGCCTTTTTTCATGCGCGGCTGTCTTTGCGAGACCTGTCAAAACTCATAGCCGAACAACTTGATCTCCCGCGCGCAGGCCTTGGCCACGATCTCGCGGGTCTCGTCCGTATAGAAATCGCGGTAGTGTTTTTCGTCCGGACGGAAACCGGTCTTGGTGCGCGGCAGCTCCGGGATCTCCCCGACGCCGATGCTGCGCAGGATATCGTTGAAATCCTCCGCCAGGCGCTCGAACTTACCGATGAAATCCATGGCGATAGCGCCGTTCACGGAATACCGCTCCACATGGGAAGGCGGCTTGCGCACCCTGATCCAATCGGTGAAATCCTGGGGCACCTCGAGCCGCTTGCGCTCCCAATGGAAGGCCGAGACCGTCTTGTCCCACGGATTCCGCTCGAAACAGAATTTGGTGTAGCCGTCCCAAACGCTGCGCGGCACCCGGCGGCGCACCTGATCGGCGGAGATATGGTTGAAGAATTTCCGCCGCCGGAGCGCGTCCTTGATCTCGCGCCTTGTGCGGTCCCAGGGCACGTCCGGACCGAAGGCGGGCCAGAAAAAGCCCTGCCAGTTGCGCGGCTCCAGCGCCTCTTCGCCGGGACGCGAAGAACGGTCCTTGAGGCGCTTGCCGAGCGGCGTGCAGACATCCTCGGCGCCGCAAATGGCGTTGAGCGCCACTTCGATGCTGGTGCCCGCCGTCTTGCCGGTCTTGATGAAAATGAACTTGTGCCGGTGCGAAATGATCACGGGCTCATGCTCCACGCCAGTTCCTGTCTGAATGGCGCGGATGGTAGCGCGCTTTGCGGCAACGAGGGAACCGCTTTTCCGGCTAGACTGCGCGGAGCCAAATGGAGGGAGCCCTGTCTATGCCCTTAAAACCCGCCCGTTTTGCCGCGATCGCCTTCTGGATTTCGGCGGCTTGGCCCGCGCTGGCCGATGATTTTTCCCATCTGCCTGAGGGCGCCCGCACACCCTGCACCGTCCCGGAGGCGCCGGACGCCATCTGCCGCGACACGCCGCCTGAGCCGCCAGCGGATGGGAAGATCGAGCCTGGGCTGTCCTTGAGCCGGAACGGTCAATCGCTCACGGTCTTTTACACGCCGGAAGAGACGCAGGCGGAGGATCGCGGGGCCAAACCCGCGCCCCGGCTGACCGGCGATATCCAGGCCCCCTTGGAGCGCATCACGGAGGGTTTATGGGGCGGGCGCTGGCACATTCGCGATCTGGACCAAGCGGTGCTCGATCTCGTTCCGCTCAAAGAGGGTACGATTGATCGCAAAAGCGGCGTCACTTTCGTCGGACCCGGCGCACCGTATGATCCTTTCCCCGCCTTTCAAAAGGCCGACCGCCCCGTGCGGCTCGATACCCTGCCAGTGCCCTTCATCATGACATCGGAAAGCTTCAGAAGCGATGTCCTCGGCGAGACGCGGGACCTCTACAAGGTCATTCCCGACCATTGCGAGGAGACGCCTGCGGACTGCCATTTTATCTACGGCATGGACGGGGCCGCCATTATTCATACGCTCCGCTATGCACTTTACAGCAGTGTACCGCATCCGGACCGCATCGCCTTTATCGGCATCGCGAACTATCGGGGTCCGGATCCATCGAAGAGCCGCGCCCGGGACCTCACCCGCACGGCTGAGAATACGCGCTATCCGGACGTTGCCCGCTTCGTGATCGGGGAAGTCATTCCCCATATCGAAGGGCCCGGCTACACTCAAAATGTGAACAGGCGGACGATCTATGGCGGGTCGCGGGGCGCGGCCTTCGCGCTCTCCATTACGGAAGATCATCCGGGAACGTTCTGTCAGGTGATCGCCGTCTCGCCCGGGACTTACGAACGCCGCGCGGATACCAGTCGTCCGGACTGTGTCCATATGATCCTCGGCGCTGGCACGCTTGAGACCCGCGCCCATGCCCGCACGAAAGCCATTGCCGCCGCGCTCAAGGCGGATGGCGTGAGGGTCACCGAACAGTATGAGATCACCGGCCATGCACCGCATCTGCGGGCCGAAATCCTGCGCCGGGCGCTGGCCGCAGGCTTGCTCGATCCGTGAGGGATTGGCCATGGGAAACTGGAGCGGGTGAAGGGAATCGAACCCTCGTCGCTTGCTTGGGAAGCAAGAGCTCTACCATTGAGCTACACCCGCGCGGTGATCTGATGTATCGCGCGGGGCCGCCAAAGGGTCAAGAGGGGCCGGGTTTCAGACCGCCGGGTCCGCTTCATCCGGCTCCAGACCCTGCGCGCTGCGCCACGCGGAGGGGGCCGGCGCGCTCATAAAGACCGGGGCATCGGAGCGGCGCGGGGTGTCGGAAGGCAGCACCGACCCGGCGGACCGGACCCGTCTGACACGCAGTTTTTTCACAGGCGACTTAATCATCAATGGCTCCTCCATTGCGACGCCCCTCTGATTTTTTACAGGTGGGGCCGGAGGACGGTCCGGTCAATGGCGAAACGGGCGATCAGGCCCCTTTAAAGTGCTTTGAAAGCTTTAGCCCCTGGCGCTGATAGTGTGAGCCTATATCGGTCCCATACAGATGGTCGGGCCGCTCCAGCATGGGCTCGTAAACCAGCCGTCCAACGATCTGGCCGTCCTCGAGCACGAAGGGCACGTCGTGGCTGCGCACTTCAAGCACACCCCGGCTGCCCGCGCCGCCTGCCGCCTGATTGCCGAATCCGGGGTCGAAGAAGCCTGCGTAGTGCACCCGGAACTCGCCCACGAACGCGTCGAACGGCACCATTTCGGCGGCGAAATCGGGCGGCACATGCACCGCTTCCTTGGACGCCAGAATGTAGAATTCATCCGGATCGAGAATGATCCGTCCCGGCTGGCGGGGCCGCATGGGTTCCCAGAAATCGAGCGGATCGTAGGCCCCCGCCCGGTCCACGTCGATCAGGCCCACATGGCGCCGCGCCCGGTAACCGACAATGCCGTCCTTGCCCTCAGGCCTCAGATTGACGCTGAGAAACAGCCCCTGATCGATCAGCGGTTCGTCGTCCACCAGTCTTTCCAGCTCATGGAGACGGCGCAGATTGGCATCGCCGAAGCGCGGCGAGCCTTTGCGCAAGCGCAGTTGATTGAGCCGCGAGCCCGTGCGCACGAGGATACTGAAGGTCTGGGGGCTGATTTCCGCGTAAAGCGGGCCCTTGTAACCCGCCTCGATCCGGTCGAACACGGACGCCCGGTCGGTGATCAGCCGGGTGAAGACATCGAGCCGGCCGGTCGAGCTTTTGGGATTGGCCATGCCGGAGACGCGCGACGGCAGGCTGAGCCGTTCGCACAAGGGCACCAGATAGACGCAACCTTTTTCCAAAACGGCTTCATCGCTCAGGTCGATTTCATGCATGGTGAGCTCGGCGAGGCGCTCCTCGACCGTGCAATCGGGACCGGGCAGGAAACTGGCGCGCAGCCGGTAGGCCTTTGGCCCCAAGCGCAGATCAAGGCTCGCGGGCTGGACCTGATCGTCGCGCAGCGCCGGATCGGCCGCCACATCGCCGTCGGCGATCAGCGCGCGCAAGCTTTGGGCGGGCAGAATGCCGCTCTGCCGCCGCTCTTCGCCGGCCGCCTCGCCAAGCCTATGGTCGTCGTCCCCTGTCATGGGCATGAGCATAGGGCGACTCGGGGCCGCGACTGAAGTCAGAAGATACTGTCGTCCACCACACGCTCGCCATCGACGATCACGCCCTTGATGAGCGCGCGGCCCGATTTGGGCACCGACAGGATCACGGGCAGGCCTTCCTCGGTGCGCAGCCGGGTCTCCAGCGCCCGGGCCATTTTGGGCGAGGCGAAAAAGGCGCTGAGGCCGTAATCGACCCGGAAAGTGCGGTCTGGCGCCTCGTCAGCAACGCAGGCAAAGCCATGATCCACGATGGCGCGCAGGGTGACCCGGCCATTCTCGAAACCGTCTTCCGGCATGGCGCCCGAGACCGCGACCGGCCGCCAGTCGTAGTCGCTGGCGGGGGCCAGGGTAACAAAGACCGCATCCTGATAGTCGTAACATTCCGTACCGAGTAGGTCCGTATCCAGCGTTTCGATCCCATAGCCGAGCCGCACATAATGCCCGCGCAACAAGGAACGCGGATCGACCGGTTCGGCCCGGATGACGATTTCCGTACCCCCTGCCATGGCGATGGCGTAGGAAATGAGCATGGCGGCCAGAAGCCCGAGCTTGACGATCAGGAGCAGAATGATCCGGACGGAGCGGGTCATGACACGGCTCCCTTCTGGCGCGCGATCAACCGCCGGTTCAGCCAGGCGATCACCAGGCTGAGTATGATGAAGAGCACACCGCCCAGCGTAAAGAAGGCTGCGGTCTGAAGCAGCGAGCCGAACAGGTCGAAATAGGTGATCAGCACGCCCGCGCCGAAGCCGATCATGGCAACATTGATCACGGTGCGGTGCTGTCGGGTCACGCCGATGATCAGCACCAGCACCATAGCCATCCAATACATGATCACCGGCACGATGATGCCGATGGCCTCAACGGTGATGGGGAGGGTTGCCGCCAAAGCGAGAAACGCCAGACCGAGCCCGGTTTCGCTCAATTGCGTGCGCCGCCGCATGAACGCCAGCACGAGCAGGATGGCGCCGGGCGCCGCGAGCGGCAGCATCGCGGTCAGGGCCATGGCCGGCTCCGACGATACCGTTTCGGCTGGAGCGGCTGCTTGTCCCGCTCCGTCCGCCACGATCGACTCACCGTCCGGCTTAACGGCCAAGGTCGTCGGACCCATTGGTTCCGGGCGCGTTGAAACATCGAGCCAGTTCAGATAGTCGAAACACATCAGTCCGATGAAGAGGACCGCACCATAGGAGGCGGCGATGCGCGCGGGCCGCGCCTCCCGGAACAGTCCGGCGATAAAGAGCGCGAAGGCCAGAAGCGCATAGGCCAGCGGTTCGTCCGGAATGCCCAGGATCTCTTCCAGATGATCCGCGGAAATCAGGATCCAGTAGATCGCGGCAAGGACGGACAGGTGAAACCCGGCCCACCATTTCAAACCGTAGACCAGGGCAAGCCCCGTAGCCCAATAAACGAGATAGGCCGGATGGAACTCCCGCGTGTATTCAAGCGTTTCCACATTGGTCCACAAGGCACCCAGCGCGATGGCGAGACCGAGAGCCGTCCGTGAGGGAACGAGCAAAGCCGCCGCCATGGCGCCCAGGCCCCAGAGCAGAATCCCGCCCGGATAATCCGCATTGAAATGATAGGTTTGGCCTATGAGCGCGATGGCCGCGCCGAACACCGCCACGCCCAAAAGCACGAAAGCCTGGCCCATGCGCTCCGCGCCCGAGCGGAAAAAGATCAGCGCGACGGCATAGGCCCCGATCAGCCCGCCGCCCAGAAGGGCCAGGCGCAAAGCCCTCGTGGTGTCTTCCCAATTGGCGGCGATGAAGCTGATGGCGCCCGCCCCGATCAGGATCGCGCCGAACAGACCCAGCCAATCGGTGACCGGACGGCCTTCATCCGCGCCGACGGCTTTCAGGATCGCATCCCGCTGATCGCCGGAAATCAAGCCGTCGGCGGTCCAGCGGTCCAGATCCTGGCGGAGCTGGCGCTCATAGAGCGGCGGCCGCATGGTTTTTCTCCCCGTCTTGTTCGCCGCGAAGTATAGCCGCTTGTGACGCCAAGCAAAATCCGCCTGCCGTGACGTGACTTGCGTCATCGCCCCCAAGCACTTCATCATAAGACATGAACGGCCCTTTAGAGGGCGATGGACTGACGGAACGGACCGGCACAAAGGAGCAAACCCATGAAAACGACCATAGGCTTGGCCATAGTGACTTTTCTGATGGGCGCTTTGACAGCGGGTCTGCAGCCTGACGCGGCGCGTGCCGAGACGCCTTTGCGCGAGGCCATCGCCAAGGACTACGGCTATCTGGACGCCCTGTTCAAACATTTCCACCGCAATCCCGAGCTCTCCACCCTGGAGGTGGAGACCGCCAAGCGAATCGCCAAGGAACTGCGCGCCCTCGATATCGCGGTGACGGAAGGCGTGGGCGGCACGGGCCTTGTCGGCGTGATCGAGAACGGCGACGGACCCACCGTACTCATCCGGGCCGATATGGACGGTCTGCCGGTGAAGGAAAAAAGCGGCCTGCCCTATGCCTCGACCAAACGCCAGGTGGATATCACCGGCGAAGAGGTGCCGGTCATGCATGCCTGCGGCCATGACGTGCATATTACATCGCTTGTGGGCACCGCGCGGCGCCTGATGGAGATGAAGGACCGGTGGCGCGGCACAGTCCTGCTGATCGCTCAGCCTGCGGAAGAGCGCATCATCGGCGCGCGCGCCATGATCGAGGACGGTCTTTACGAGCGCTTTCCGCGTCCGGACTATGCACTGGCCTTTCATGTTTCAAGCCAGCTTGAATCCGGCAAGGTCATGGTCGAGCCAGGCCTGCGCTACTCAAGTTCCGACAGCGTAGACATTATCGTCCACGGCATCGGCAGCCATGGGGCATCGCCCCATCAGGGCCGAGACCCGGTCTTGATCGGATCCCAGATCGTGGTCGCGCTTCAGACCCTGGTGTCCCGCGAAATCTCGCCCCTGCAGCCAGGCGTCGTGACGGTGGGCGCGTTCCATTCCGGCTTCAAGCACAACATCATCTCCGACCGGGCGGAGCTTCAGATCACGGTCCGCTCCAATGACGAAGCGGTGCGGGCCAAACTGCTTGACGGCATCGACCGCATCGCGCGCGGTGTCGGCATCGCGGCGGGCCTGCCTGAAGACAAGCTGCCAGAAGTGATCCGCACACGGGAATCGACACCGACCACCTATAACGATCCGGAGCTGACGGCGCGCGTGCGCACGGCCATCGTGCGGGAAATGGGCGAGGACTACATGACCTTCCGGCCGCGCGAAGGCATGGGGGCTGAAGACTTCTCCTACTTCCTGCGCGTGGACCCGCCGGTGCCGGGAGTGTATTTCGCAGTGGGTGGAACGCCTGCGGACCAACTCGAAACCGCCCCCGCGCATCACTCACCGCTCTTCAAGATCGAGCCCGAGCCCTCGATCAAATCGGGCGTGGAAGCCATGACGGTGGCCGCCCTCGAACTTTTGGCAAATCCGTAACGCTGAGCACGAGACGTCATGGCCTATGAAGCACTGACCCGCCGGATCCGGGTTTCCGTGGAACCGGACTACAGGCCCGAACACTCGCTCCCGGAAGAAAATCATTTCTTCTGGGCCTATCATGTGCGTATCGAAAATCTTGGTACGGAAACCGTGCAGCTTCGCGAACGCTACTGGCAAATCACCGACGCCAATGGCGGTGTGACGGAAGTGCGCGGCGCGGGCGTGGTGGGCGAGGAGCCGGTCCTGCAGCCGGGCGAGTTCTTCGAATATACGAGCGGCACGCCGCTGCCCACGCCATCGGGGATCATGGGCGGGCTCTACACTATGGAGACCCAGGAAGGGCAGCATTTCGACGTCACGATCCCGAGCTTTTCGCTCGACAGCCCCCATGAGACGCGCCAGTTGAATTGAGGCCGCGCCGTTTGACGCAGCCTTGAACCGTCCCAAATTCTTCTCCGTATGACGTTCTTGTGATCGGTCTTCGTGTCTTTCCGGATAACGCCCATATCTCAGAGGCATGCCATCCAGGAATGCACTTAAGACGCGATAGACCGATAGGAGAACGATAATGTCGCTAGCAGACGCAAAGGCGATTCAGGAGCGCACCGTGACCGAAAAACCAAGCCGCGAAGAAGCCGAAGCCGCGATCCGGACGCTGTTGCGCTGGGCTGGCGACGACCCGGACCGTGAAGGCCTCAAGGAGACCCCTGCCCGCGTCGCCAGGGCGTATGAGGAATGGTTCAGCGGCTACGAGCAGGATCCCCAGGAGTATCTGCAGCGCACCTTCGAGGAAGTCGAAGGCTACGACGAGATGGTCACGCTCAAGGACATCCGCTTTGAATCCCATTGCGAGCACCATCTGGCGCCGATCCTGGGCAAGGTGCATGTGGCCTATCTGCCGCGCAACAAGGTGGTCGGCATCTCGAAGCTCGCCCGCGTGGTCGAGGTCTACGGCCGCCGCCTGCAGGTGCAGGAGAAAATGACCTCCCAGATCGCCAATTGCATTCAGACCGTGCTCGAACCCCACGGGGTCGCGGTGGTGATCGAAGGGGCGCACCAATGCATGACCACCCGGGGCGTGCACAAGCCGGGCGTGACCATGGTGACCAGCACCATGCTGGGCGAATTCCGCAAAAATCCCCTGACCCGCCGGGAATTTCTGGCGGTGATCGGCAACCCGGCCAGCAATTTCGAGGGCTGAGCCTGCCGGCGCCCATGCTTGACCAGCCCGGCGGTGCCCGGTAGCGAGTGAAGGACCATGCGGGATCCGCCGGACCGGCGGCCCGCTCCTATTCGCAAAACCGTTCGCAACCGAGGGCGCTGGTGACGTTTTTCCATCCCATCCTGCTGGTCATCGGCATCCTGCTGACCGTGCTGGGCCTGGCCATGCAGGTCCCCGTGCTGGTCGATCTGTGGCACGGCAATCCGGACTGGCAGGTTTTCCTCGCCTCCTCGGCCTTGACGTTGTTTTTCGGCGGCGCCCTGTGGATCGCCAATGCAAGCCGCGTTCAGCAGGAACTGACGCTCCATCAAGCCTTCGTGCTCATCACCCTGACCTGGCTCGTGACGGTAATCTTCGCGGCGATCCCGTTGGCGCTCGGCGGCCTCGAACTCGATTACGCCGATGCCTTCTTCGAAGCCATGTCGGGCCTGACGACCACGGGCTCGACGGTCATCACCGGCCTCGACGCCGCGCCGCCCGGCGTTCTGATGTGGCGGGCCATCCTGCAATGGCTCGGCGGCGTCGGCATCATCGTCATGGCGATCGCCGTTTTGCCCATGCTGCAAGTGGGCGGCATGCAGCTCTTTCACCTGGAATCCTCCGACACGTCGGAAAAGATCCTGCCCCGGATCACCCAGATCGTGGCCTCCATCGCCCTGCTTTACGTGGCCATCACCACGGCCTGCGCGGCCTGCTACATGGTGGCGGGCATGACGGCGTTCGACGGCGTGGCCCATGCCATGACCACCGTGGCCACGGGCGGCTATTCCACCAAGGACGCCTCCATCGCCTGGTACCAGAACCCGGTGATCGATTATATCGCGGTTGTCTTCATGATCGCGGGCAGCCTGCCTTTCGCACTTTACCTCCTGGTCCTGCGCGGCAATGTGGGACGCCTTTACACGGACCCCCAGGTCCGCCTGTTCTTTATCCTGATCATCGGCCTCGTCGGGACCATGACGGTCTATCAGATCGTCATGGACATCAACGATCCAGCCAATGCCTTCCGCTTCGCCAGTTTCAATATCGTCTCGGTCATGACCGGCACCGGCTACGCAACGGCCAATTACAGCGCCTGGGGCGGGCTTGCCGTCACGATCTTCTTTTTCACCATGTTCATCGGCGGCTGCGCGGGATCCACCTCCTGCGGCATCAAGATCTTCCGTGTCCATGTGTTGTGGAAAGCGACCGAAAGCCAGTTGAAACGCGTGGCCATGCCCCATGGGGTGTTCGTGCCGCGCTATGGCGGCGCGCCGATCAGCGATGACGTCATCGCTTCCGTGACCAGTTTCCTGTTTCTGTTCATGCTGCTGTTCGGGCTTTTGTCGATCGCATTGTCCCTGCTCGGTCTCGACGCGGTCACGGCCACCTCCGCCGCCGCCACCGCGCTTGCCAATGTGGGACCCGGACTGGGCCCGGTGGTCGGGCCTTCGGGCTCTTTCGCGACCCTGCCCGATCTGGCCAAATGGCTGTTGTCCATCGCCATGCTTGTGGGGCGGCTGGAACTGTTCACCGTGCTGGTGCTGTTCTCGCCCGCCTTCTGGAAATAGACCGACCGAAGAGGCCCAGGATTGTCATGACAGCTACCCGTTACACGCCCCAGGAAATGCTCGCCCGGCTGATCGCCTTCGATACGACGAGCCACAAGTCCAACCTGGCCCTGATCGAATTCGTCCGGACCTATCTGGCCGATCATGGGGTGCCGTCCAACCTGGTGCCGACCGAAGACGGCAGCAAGGCCAATCTTTATGCCACCATCGGCGCGGATGTGGCGGGCGGCATCGTGCTGTCGGGCCATACGGATGTGGTGCCTGTCGATGGCCAGGACTGGTCGAGTGATCCGTTCACGATGGAAGAGCGCGGCGGCAGGCTTTATGGCCGGGGCACGGCCGATATGAAGGGCTTTGCCGCCTGCGTGCTCGCCGCCGTGCCGGATTTCGTCCGCACGCCCCTGAAAAAGCCCGTGCATATCGCCCTGTCCTATGACGAGGAGGTGGGCTGCGTCGGCGTCCGGCCCATGCTGGAGCATATCGCCGCCACCCGTCCGCGTCCGGCGCTCGCCATTGTAGGCGAACCCACCAGCATGATGGTGGTGAACGCCCATAAGGGCATATGCACCCTCACCACCCGGATCACCGGGCTTGAGGCCCATTCAAGCCGCACCCATGAAGGGCTTAACGCTATCGCCGTGGCGGCCCGTCTGATCGGCTTTCTGGAAACGCTCGCGGATGACATGAAGGCACTGGGCGATGCCTCCGGACGGTTCGAACCGCCCTACACCACCTTGTCGGTCGGCACCATCCATGGCGGCACGGCGGTCAATATCATTCCCCGGGCATGCGACTTTTCCTGGGAGTTCCGTGCCCTGCCCGATCAGGACCCGCAAGACATCATCGCCCGGTTCGAGCGCTTCGTTGCAGACGACATGCTGCCCGGGCTGAAAGCGCGCGTGACCGAAGCCGCGATTGAAACACACGTAACCGCCAATGCGCCAAGCCTGCGCGCCGTTGATGGATCGCCCGCGGAAGAACTGGCGCTGCATCTGGCCCAGCAGAACAGCGTTCATGCGGTCGCGTACGGGACGGAAGCGGGCCTTTTCCAGGCCATGGATATTCCGACCGTGGTGTGCGGCCCGGGAGACATCGCCCAGGCCCACAAGCCGGATGAATTCGTCGCCATCGCTCAGCTTGAAGAGTGTTCTCGCTTTCTGGAACGCCTGCGGGAGACGCTTTCAGACTAGGGTCGTGGGTCAGGCCGCGCCCCGGAAAACCTGGCCGAAGGTCTCGTCGATCTGGCGGGTCAGTTCCCGGTCGAAGGCATCCGCCAGATCACGGATCATTTCGTAATAGACCGCCTCGACTTCCGCGCGCTCCGCGTCTTCCAGAATTTCGCGGGTGGCTTCCACGATGGCGGTCGTGCTCGCGCCCGCGCTGCCGACACCGGCGAAATCGAGCTGCACTTCCAGGCGGCCCGTGAGACGGCGGGCCACATCCCGGCGGAACATCCCGAACAGACCGCCTTTGACCGGCACGGCGGTTTCCGTGACGGCGCCGTCACGGATGGTGAGCTTCACCGTGCCGGCGCCACCGGCAAGCTCCAGCCGGTCGCGCACCCAGATCCGCGCGATCTGGGAGGGCACAATGCTGAATTGATGCTCCACATGGGGCGGGCGCAGCGGCGGGCGGTACAGATCCACGATCTCGATGCCCGGCCTGGCATTGAGCCTTATGGCATTACCATCCTTGAAACTGAGGACCGGCACGTCGGCGGGCGGCGTCGTACCGCATGCTGACAGGCCTATCGCAACGCTCAGTACAAACATCATAGAGAAAAGAAATCTCAGCAGCATACCGGTTCATCCCAAAGCCGAAAGCAATGCGCTCCATCACCCTGTGTACTGATCTTGCGTGACGCTGTCGAGCGAAACATGGCCCTGTCAGGCTTGCGGCGCCTGCCCCAACCGCGCCGGATCGAATTCGAAGGTCTGGTTGCAGAACTCACACCGGACCTTGATCACCCCGTCTTCGATCAAATCATCGAGCCCGTCCCCGGCATAGCGCTGCAGAACGTTCTCCACCTTTTCAGCCGTGCACCGGCAATCGACGGACAAAGCCGTCTTGTCATAAACCCGCACGCCGTCTTCATGATAAAGGCGGAACAACAGCCGTTCCGGGGTCAGGAGCGGATCGAGCAGTTCGTGATCTTCCGTGGTCTCCAGAAGCATCGCGGCCCGGTTCCAGGCATCTTCCACCGGCTCGCCCCGGGCCGTGCGCGCCATGCCTTCCGCAGCCTGACGGGCTTTCAGTTCATCCTCGTCCGTCAGCCCGCCATCGGCGGCCAGATGCTGAATCATGATGCCGCCCGCGCGCCAATCCGCCCCCTGATCGCGGGCCCCCGGCGTGAACCGCCGCCCGACCGCCAGATGGATGCGCGTGGCGATCTGTTCGGACTGGGCGAAATAATCATGGGCCGCCGTCAAAAGCTGGCCGTCCGCCAGCGGAACGATCCCCTGATAGCGGTTCATATCCCCGCCCGGATCGATGGTGAGGGCAAAGCGCCCTTCGCCAAGCACCTTGTCCCTGGACACCGGCCCGTCCGTCTCGCGCTCCAGATCCGCCCAGCGGTCCTGGTCGAGCAGCGCGTAGCCCCGGATCAGGCCGGGCGTGCGGTAGCTCGCCACAAGCATGCTGACGGGACCATCCGTATGGGTCTGCAGCGTCAGCTCACCGTCGATCTTCAGGACGCTGCCAAACAGGCTTGCCAGCACCATGGCCTCGCCCAGAACCATGGAAACCGGCTCAGGGTAATCGTGACGGGTCAAAATCGTATCGATGGCGGGACCCAGCCGCGCGAGACGTCCGCGCACGCCTGTTTTCTCCACCTGAAAGGGCAGCAGGAGATCGTCGCCTGAACGGCGCGTATAGGACGGGGCCGGATGAGTATCGGAAGGCATAAGAAGCGTCTGTCCTTATCTTTGAACACCGAGGCACCAGGCCATGATGCCTTTTTGCGCGTGCAGCCGGTTCTCGGCTTCATCCCACACCACGGACTGGGGACCGTCAATCACTTCCGGCACCATTTCCTCGCCGCGATGGGCCGGCAGGCAATGCATGAAGATGGCATCGGGCGCCGCATGGGCCATGAGTTGTTCGGTCACCTGATACCGGCGCAGGCGGTTGAAGCGGGCTTGGGTGTCTTCATCGCCCAGCGAGACCCAGGTATCGGTCACCACGCAGTCCGCCCCGGCGACCGCTTCCATGGGGTCGTCCGTGAAGTGAACATCGCCATCTTGTCCGTGGGCCCATTCGCGCAGCTCATGGCTGATGCCATAGCCTTCCGGGCACGCCATACGGAACTCGAAGCCCAGGCGCGCGGCCGCATGGACCCAGCTTGCCGCCACATTATTGGCATCGCCGCACCAGGCCACGGTCCTGCCCTTGATCGGCCCCTTGCGTTCTTCGAAGGTCAGGACATCGGCCATAATCTGGCACGGATGGCTGCGTTTCGTCAGCCCATTGATCACCGGCACATCCGACGAGGCCGCCAGATCCTCCAGCATATCATGGTCGAGCACCCGGATGACGATGGCATCCACATAGCGCGACAGCACACGGGCGGTATCGGCGATGCTTTCGCCCCGTCCGAGCTGAAGCTCCTTACCCGTCAGATAAAGCGGTTCGCCGCCCATCTGGCGCACGCCGATATCGAAGGAAATGCGGGTGCGGGTCGAGACCTGCTCGAAAACGAGCGCGACGGCCCGGCCCGGCAAGAGCGGCTCCGCATCCCGGGCGCCGCGCGGGCGGCCCTGGCGGCGCTCCTTCATGAGCCGCGCGTGATCCAGGATCCCGCGCAAGGTCGCTTCGTCGAACGGGCCCAGGTCGAGAAAATGCCGAGGGGTTCCGGTCATGCCGGCCCCGCTGTGTTCCTGGCGCTCAGCCGCTGACAGACGGCGGCGAGCTTGTCGAGCGCTTCGCGCACATGCCCCTCCTCGATAATCAGCGGCGGCAGCATGCGCACCACCCCGTCCCCTGCGGTCACGGCGAGCATATGCTCATCCAGCAGCATGCGGACGAAGTCGGCATTCGAGCCGTCGATCTTCAGACCCACCATCAACCCGCGCCCGCGCACCTCCTGGATAAGATCGGGGAACTGGGCGGCGAGCCCTTCCAGGCCTTCCCGGAAAGCCCCGGCGATCGCGCTCACCCGCTCGAAAAAACCGGGCGCCAGCAGAATATCGAGAACCGCATTGCCCGCCGCCATGGCCAGCGGATTGCCGCCGAAGGTGGAGCCGTGACAGCCGGGCGTCATGGCGGCGGCGGCCTTTTCCGTCGCCAGGCACGCGCCGATCGGCATGCCATTGCCGAGGCCTTTGGCGGTACACAGAATATCCGGTGCGATGCCCGCATGCTCATGGGCAAAGAAGGTGCCGGTCCGGCCGTTGCCGCATTGCACTTCGTCGAGAATGAGCAAAAGACCGTGCTCATCGCACAGCTCCCGCAAGCCTTTCAGGCATTGATCCGGCACCACCCGGATGCCGCCTTCCCCTTGCACAGGCTCGATCAGGATCGCCGCCGTCTCCGGCCCGATCGCCGCATTCAGGGCCTCGTGATCGCCGAACGCGACCTGGTCGAAGCCATCGACCCGGGGGCCGAACCCGTCCAGATGTTTAGGCTGTCCGCCTGCGGAAATGGTCGCCAGGGTGCGCCCGTGAAACGCGCCTTCAATGGTCAGCACACGCCAGCGCTCCGGATGACCGGCGGCGATCTGATAGCGCCGGGCCATCTTCAAACCGCATTCGACCGCCTCCCCGCCTGAATTGGTGAAGAACACCGTATCGGCGAAGGTGGCGTCCACCAGCCGTTGGGCCAGGCGGTCCTGACCCGGAATATGGAACAGGTTGGACGTGTGCCACAGGGTTTCCGCCTGGGCCTTCAGCGCCTCCACCACATGCGCATGGCTGTGGCCAAGGGCGTTGACGCCGATCCCGGCGGCGAAATCCAGATAGGTCTCGCCTGTTTCGTCACACAGATAAGGCCCCTCCCCGCTGACGAAGGTCAGGGGCGCACGATTATAAGTGGGCAGAAGCGGATCGATCATCGGTCCTTGTCCTCAGCGTGCGGCACGGGCCGGCGGTGCAGCCATTGCGCGTTTTCAGCTTTTCAAGCGGTAGCCCCGGGCCAGCAGCCAGTGGGCCAAAGCCCACAGAACGACCATCAAACTCACGGTCAAGACGACGCCGATCCCGATGGAGCCGTCCGACTGGCCGGTAAAACCGTAGCGGAACCCGTCGATGAAATAGAAGAACGGATTCCAATAACTGAGATCCGACCATATGCCGGGCAGAATGGTCACGGAATAAAATGTGCCCGACAGGAGCGACAAGGGTGTGATGACGAAATTCGTGATCGTCGCCAGATGGTCGAACTTATAGGCCCACATGCCCGCGATGAGCCCGATCAGCGCCAGGATCACGGAGGCGCCGATCGCATAGAAGGTCACGGCCCAAAGATGGGTCACGCTCATCTCCACGAAAAACGCCATGGGAATGGCGGTGACCACCGCCACCACGATGCCCCGCGTCGCACCACCCATGACGAAGGCGATGGTCAGCTCCATTGGCGACAAGGGCGGCATCAGGAAATCCACCACATTGCCCTGCACTTTCGAGATCAGCATGGAGCTCGAGCTGTTGGCGAAGGCGTTTTGCAGGACCGCCATCATAATGAGGCCCGGCGCCACGAAGGCGGCGAACGGAATGCCGTTCACATCCGGGCGGTAAGCGCCCAAGGCCAAGCTGAAAATCGCCAGGAACAGAATGGACGTGGCCATGGGCGCGAAGATCGTCTGCATGGCCACCTTGAAGAAGCGCATCACCTCTTTCTTGTAGAGCGTCCACAGGCCGATCCAGTTCACGGCCCCGAACCGGCGCACGCCCACATCCGGAAAAGCCGGGCCGCCTTCGCGCCGCGCGCCACGCATGGATATGTCCGCCATTCCGGACTCCTTGGTTAACACATTGAAAACAAATAGAGATTTTCGCGGCCTGCCGCCAACCGCCGTCACCAGCCCTACCCGCTACTTAGGCCATGAAGCGGCCCGGAACAAGCAGGCTGGGGAAAACACAAGATGTAGAGCCGCGGTCCATCCACAGGAATTTCGACCACTCCATCTTGTGTTCTATTTTGAGATGTGTACGATATCTAGCGGTAGCCGGGCAGCAGCCACTAGATATTGGCTCAACCGTCAACATTCAGCCGGTTCCGGTTCCCGCAAGCCGCCTCTCTTCCCCGGCGGCGCATGGTTTCCATAAAGGCCCGATCGGGGCGCGCAACCCCCGAAGCACGGCCAGGACGTAAAGGGATACTCCGCTATGGCATGGACAGATGAGCGGGTCGAATTGCTCAAAAAGCTTTGGACCGAAGGCTTGAGCGCCAGCCAGATCGCCCGGCAACTGGGCGATGTGACACGCAACGCGGTGATCGGCAAGGTCCACCGCCTCGGCCTGTCGGGCCGCGGCTCGCCGTCCCGCTCGGAGCGGCCGCGCGCCGTCACGGTGCCGAAGCCCACGGTCAAACCGGTTTTCATCAAGCCCATGATCGTGGAGAAGAAACCCGTTGTGCTGGAGAACGGTGAATACGCCACCGTCATGACACTGAAAGAAAACATGTGCAAATGGCCCATCGGGGACCCGGCCTCGCCGGATTTCCGCTTCTGCGGCCATAAGACCATGCCAGGCTCGCCCTATTGCGAGGCCCATGCCCGCTTGGCCTATCAGCCCGTGGATCGCCGGCGGCAGAAGCGGCGCGCGGCAGGCTGACTATCCCGCATGAGCGGATCTTTTCAGCCTGAACGCGCTCCCTCTAGCGCCTGCTAAAGGGCTCTTGCATCAGTGATGCGAGAGCCCTTTTTCGTGGGGTGCAAAATCAGGGGCTTATTCGGAGAAGCTGCGTTCCAGGTTCTTGTCCTGTGAACTGTAGGTATCGTCGAGCGCATAGCCGGCCGAGCGCACCGTCCGGATCGGATCGGCCTCGCCCGGAATGTTGATGGCCTTGCGCAGGCGCCCGATATGCACATCGACCGTGCGCGCTTCCACATAGACATCCGAGCCCCAGACCGCGTCGAGCAGTTGCTCGCGGCTGAACACCCGGCCGGGATACTGGATGAGGTGATCGAGCAGACGGAACTCGGTCGGACCCAGATGAATGTCCCGATCGGCCCTGCGCACCCGATGGGCCGCCCGGTCCAAAAAAAGATCGCCGAAGACTATGGTGTCATCGGCGAGGGCTGGTCGGATCCGGCGCATGACGGCCCGTACCCGGGCCAAGAGTTCCGACATGGAAAAAGGCTTGATGACGTAATCGTCCGCACCCGTATCGAGACCGCGGATCCGGTCGCCTTCCTCGCCCCGGGCCGTCAGCATAATGATCGGCGTGTTACGTGTTTCAGAGCGCCCACGCAACCGGCGGCACAGTTCGATGCCTGAAATCTTGGGCAGCATCCAGTCGAGAAGCACAAGCTCGGGCCGCTGCTCCTCGGCCATGAGAAGCGCCTCGTCGCCATCGCGGGCGGAGGCGACGCGATAGCCGTCGCGCTCGAGATTATACGTGAGGAGCGTCGTCAGCGCGTCTTCGTCCTCAACAACCAGCACCAGAGGTTTCATCACGACAGACCACCTTGCCGCTTGGCCACACACCGGCCAGACATCAATCGCCGAAAGAAATGCTCGTTAGACTCGTGAGATCGCCCTTGGGACGTTCGTCAGATACATAAACGCCGCGGATCCAATAGTAAATGATCTCCGCGATGTTCGTGGCGTGATCCCCAACACGTTCGATGTTTTTAGCCACAAACAACAGATGCGTACACAAACCGATGGTACGCGGATCTTCCATCATATACGTGAGCAACTCGCGGAAGAGGCTATTATAAAGCTCATCTACCTCTTCGTCCCGGTGCCAGACGGCCATGGCGCGATCGGCATCCCGCTCGGAGAACGCGTCAAGAACATCCTTCAATTGAACGATGGACTGGCGGCCCATGCGGGCCAGGCCTTGCGTCAAACGCAACGGCTCTTCCCGGTTCAGCACCAGGGCGCGTTTCGAGATGTTTTTCGCCAGATCGCCGATGCGCTCCAGATCGGACGCGATTTTAATGACCGACAGGCTCAAACGCAGATCCGCGCCCTGCAAGGGCGCGCTGGCGATCAGTTGCGCGGCCTGCTGCTCGACCACCTGCTCCATGTCGTCGATGCGCTGATCGCCGACAATGACGTCCTGGGCGAGCCGGTCGTCCCGACGCGTGATCGCCTCGATGGCGGCGGCAAGCTGGGTTTCGCACACGCCGCCCATTTTCTCGATATGCCGGGCCAGATCCTCAAGGCCGGCGGATGGGATCGGGGTCATGGCTTTTGTCCTTTCATCCCCCTTAACGCCAAAACCGAACACGAGCCGAGCAGAATTGCAAGACGGCTAGCCGAACCGTCCGCTGATGTAATCGCGGGTGCGCTCGTCCTTCGGTGCGGTGAAGATATCCGCCGTGTCGCCGACTTCCACCAGGATACCAAGATGGAAAAAGGCGACGCGCTGGGAGATCCGGGCGGCCTGCTGCATGGAATGGGTCACGATAACAATGCAGTAGTTGGCGCGCAGCTCTTCGATCAGCTCTTCGATCCTGGCGGTCGCGACCGGATCGAGGGCGGAGGCCGGCTCGTCCATCAGGATCACTTCCGGGTTCACGGCGACGGCGCGCGCGATCACCAGGCGTTGCTGCTGGCCGCCGGACAGGCTGGTGCCCGGCTCGGCGAGGCGGTCCTTCACCTCGTTCCACAACCCGACACGCTTCAGGCTGGTCTCGACAATGCCCTCAAGCTCGGACTTGGCCGAGACCATGCCGTGGATGCGGGGGCCATAGGCCACATTCTCGAAAATCGATTTGGGGAACGGATTGGGTTTTTGGAACACCATGCCGACCCGGGCACGCAACTGCACCGGATCGATCTTTTTGTCATCATAGATATCAACGCCGTCGAGCAGGATCGTGCCCTGGGTCCGGGCGATATCGATGGTGTCGTTCATCCGGTTCAGACAGCGCAGAAAGGTGGACTTTCCGCATCCCGACGGACCGATCAGGGCCGTGACGTGATTGTTCGGCACATCGAGATCGACATCGAACAGCGCCTGCTTCTCGCCGTAGAACATATTGACGCCGCGCGCGGACATCTTCACGGGCGCGCCCGATTGCACCCGGCCGGTGGGCTGATCCATCGCGATACCGCTCTCTGCCATCGTCTTACCGCCCTTCCCCGTTGCTCTTTATACAATCCATCTCGAACCGTTGAAGCTACCAGCGCCGCTCGAACCACCGCCGCAGCAGGATGGCCGTGCCGTTCATGATGATCATGAAGATCAGCAGAACGATGATCGCCGCCGATGTCAGTTCGGTGAAACCCCGTTCCGGCCGGTCCGACCACAGGAAGATCTGCACCGGCAAGGCGGCGGCGGGTTCGGTGAACGAGGTCGGCACTTCCGTCACGAAGGCCACCATGCCGATCATCAACAGCGGCGCCGTTTCACCCAGCGCCTGGGCCATGCCGATGATCGAGCCCGTCAGAATGCCGGGCATGGCAAGCGGCAGCACATGGTGGAACACGGTCTGAATGGGCGAGGCCCCGACGCCCAAGGCCCCTTCCCGGATCGACGGCGGCACTGCTTTGAGCGCCGCCCGGGTCGCGATGATCACCGTGGGCAGGGTCATGAGCGTCAGCACGAGCCCGCCGACCAGCGGCGCCGACAAAGGCAGGCCGAAAAACTGGATGAAGACCGCAAGGCCCAGAAGGCCGAACACGATGGACGGCACGGCGGCCAGATTGTTGATGTTCACTTCGATGAAGTCGGTGAAGCGGTTGCGCGGCGCGAACTCCTCAAGATAGATCGCGGCGGCGACGCCGATCGGCACCGAGAGCAGAAGCGTCACCACAAGCGCCAGGGCCGATCCTGCGAGAGCAGACAAAATGCCCGCCAGGCGCGGATCCTCACTGTCCGGATTGGAGAAGAAGCGCGTATTGGCGACCGTCTTCAGCTCGCCCGTGTCCTGCAAGCCCCGGACCCACTGGATTTCCCGGTCGGACACGGTGCGCAAGGCTTCCGGCACATCCGTTTCCACCTTGCCCTTGAGATACTGGTCCACATCGTCCGAGACCGGCAGGGTGAGCGTCACGCTCTCACCGATCCGCTCGGGATTGGCGGCCGCAAACGTCCGCACGGTCTGGGCCGCGCCCGATTCCGAGACAATGCCCAGCACCTCTTCGTTGAGGCGGAAGCCTTCGCGCCGGATCCGCCGCACGCTGCTGCGCACATTCGAGCCGGAATCGATCTGCTGCTGGCGGCGGTTCACCAGCGTCAAGAATTCGCCCGCATCGGCCAGCGAATACCCCGCCAGCGCGCCCGCCAGGATCCAGTCGAACCGGGCCAACTGGATTTCGTCCTCTTCCCGGCGCCCGCGCGGATCGATGGTCTGTTCTTCCAGTTCGACCATAAGCGTGATGAAGGCCGCGCCAGAGTCCATGACCGTCACGGCGCCGTTCGTCTCAGCGCGCAGGAGCCCGTCGAGAATACGCCGCTGGCGCTCCGTGAGGCCGGATGCCTCGACCCCCTCGCTTGTGACATAGCGCGCCGTGGCCTCGGATGCAGGCACGGTTAGTTCGACCACCTCGCCGATGGCGTCCACATCGTCGAGAATGAATTCCTCGAGTTCGTCCGCGGCGGCGGGGATTTGCACAAGACCCAGAATATCCGTGGCCAGCGTATCAAGCCGGTCGGTGAAGACCTGGACATCGGCGCGCGCCTCTTCCGCCCGCTCTTGCAGACGGGCCAGCAGCGCTTCCGTTTCCTCGATCTCGGCGCGCACATCCGGGAAGCGGTTCACGAAACTGTTGACCAGGAGCATGCGGTAATCGGCCCGCCGGATCACCGCCGGATCGCCCGTGCCATCGGGGTCGATGATCTCCGGATCGAGCATGATCTCGGCCTCGACCTCATGGGTCCAGAACGCCGTATAGCCGGACGAGACCACGGTGATCAGCAGCCAGGCGAGCCCTGCGATGGCAAGAAAAATCGCCACCAGCCCGTAGATCTGGAACCGGCGTTCGGCACGGTACCGCTTGGCCAGGCGCTTGTCGGCGTCAGGCCCGAAATGGTGGGTGTGGGGCGGTTGAGAGGCCGTGCTCATCAGTCATACCTCTCCCGGTACCGCTGCACGATGGTCAGCGCGATGACGTTCAGGATCAGGGTCACGATGAAGAGCACGAGCCCCAACGCGAAGGCCGACAGGGTCTTGGCGCTGTCGAATTCCTGATCGCCGGTCAACAGCGCGACGATCTGTACCGTGACGGTCGTGACCCGTTCCAGCGGATTGATGGTCAGATTGGCGGCCACGCCCGCCGCCATCACCACGATCATGGTCTCGCCGATGGCGCGGCTGACCGCGAGCAGCAGCGCGCCCACGATCCCCGGCAGGGCGGCCGGGAAAATCACCTTGGCCACCGTCTCCGACTTGGTGGCGCCGAGGGCGTAGGAACCGTCGCGCAAGGACTGGGGCACCGCGTTGATGACGTCGTCTGACAGGGACGAGACGAACGGGATGATCATCAGTCCCATGACCATGCCCGCCGACAAAGCCAGTTGGGCGGGCACGTCATAGCCCATACTTTCGAACAGATCCCGCAGGAACGGCCCGACGGTCAGAAAGGCGAAAAAGCCGTAGACCACCGTCGGCACGCCCGCCAGGATCTCGATGATGGGCTTGGCCACGCCGCGAAAATTCTTGCCCGCATATTCCGACAGATAGATCGCGCTCAAAAGGCCCACGGGCGCGGCCACCGACATGGCGATCACCATGATCAGAAACGTGCCCGCGAAGAGGGGGACCGCCCCGAAGGCGCCTGACGAGCCCACCTGTTCGGCCCTGAGCGCGGTCTGCGGGCTCCATTGGGTACCAAACAGAAATTCCGTGAACGGCACGCGGGCGAAGAACCGCACGGATTCCGACAGCAGCGATGCGATAATGCCGAGCGTGGTCAAAATGGCGATGATGGAACAAAAGATCAGGACCGCCTTGACCCAGCTCTCGACGGAATTGCGCGCCCGGAAACTGGCGCTCACCTGCGCCCGCGACAGGAGGAACAGACCGAAGCCCAGGATCGCGACGACGCCCAGGAGCAGCCAGCCGGACAGCCGCTGCAAGGCGAGTAGCTCCGCCGCTTTCTGGGTGATGAGGTCGGAGGTGCGCGGCGCGGTGCCGGTGGTCGCCAGGGCGACGATGTCCCGCCACAGGCGGTCGAGGATATCCGGCTCCTGGGCCTGAACATCCGCAGGCAGACTGCCCATGATCAACAGGCGCAGAATGCCCGGCTCCGCCTGCCACCAGATCAGCATGACCACGGCCAAAGGCACGCCGATGGTCCAGGCCATGTGATAGCCGTAGTAATTGGGCAGGGAATGAAGCCTGCGGCTGCCGCTCTCGCCCGCAAGAGCGGTGGCCCGCGCGCGGCCCGCCAAGAAACCGCCGAACGTCAGGAGGAGAAGGGCGAACGCCGTCAACGTGCCGGCGCTCAAGCCGAAGAACTGACCGGTTTCAGCCATGGGCCCCAGTCTCCCCCTTCAGAGTTACGGGACCTATTGAGAATAGGTTTCCAGGTTGAGCGCGGCGTCCCGGAAGCGTTCGCGCAATTCGTCCGGCAGCGGAATGAGGCCCTCTTCTTCCAGATAGCCGCCCGGTCCCCAGGCCGCCTCGGAGGTGAACTCCGCCAGATAGCCCTGGATCGCCTCGCCGGGCACGCCCGCGACCTCGCCCGCCGCATGGGCGCGCTTCACATAGATGTAAAGCGAACGCGAAACCGGATAGTCGCCCGCCGCGATGGTCTCGAAATCGGGCTCGACGCCGTTGATCATGGCCGCCTTGATGCGCGAGCGGTTCTGATCCAGGAAGGAAAAACCGAAAACGCCGACCGCGGACGGTGTCCGGATCAGGGTCTGCACGATGGCGTTGTCGTTCTCGCCGGAATCGATCCAGCGATTGTCTTCCCGCAGACGATGGGAGATTTCCGTGAAGATATCGCCGCCGTCGCGCGGGTTGCCGTCCTTGTCCAACAGCCAGGCTTCATCGAGACCGGGCACGCCCGCGAGCGCGTCCTCATAGCCCGGACGGCCGGGCGTCGCCCGGTCGACGGCGCGCAGGCAGTCGAAATCGCGCGCGCCCGCTTCCATGGCCAGTTCCACGAACGCGTCCCGCGTGCCGGAGGTCGGCGGCGGGCCATAGGCTTCGATCTCCTGATCGGGCAGGCTGGGGTCGATCTGGTTCCAGCGCGTATACGGATTATCGATCAGAGTGCAGTCGTCTTCCGAGGTCGGAACGCGCGCGGCGAAGGCCTGGAAGATCTGGCGCTCGCTCACGTCGAATTCAGCGGCGCCCAGCGCATTGGCCATGACGATGCCGTCAAAGCCGATCTTGACTTCCACCACACCGTCGACGCCGGACGCAATGCAATCGTCGAATTCAGACTTTTTCTGGCGGCGCGAGGAGTTCGTGATATCCGGCGTGCCTTCGCCCTGGCCCTGGCAGAAGCGCTGGTGGCCGCCGCCGGAGCCAGTTGATTCCACGACGATGTTCTGGCCGGTCTTATTTTTGTATTCCTCCGCGACCCGGTTGGAGAAGGGCGCCACGGTGGACGATCCGACAATGCTCACATGATCCCGGGCCTGGGCCGGGGTCACCACCGTCACGGACGATACCGACACAATGGCCAGGGTCACCGCAGCCACCACGGCAGCCGACGCGGTGCCGGCCAAAATCCATGTTCTCAGTTTCACGATCATCTCTCCCCTCTCACACGTTCTTTCGATTGGCGTCGATCATTCGCACAGGCCATTCCGCTGATGCCTGTCATCACCCATGGGGTTTTATACGGGGTCCAGGGGGCGTCCGTCACCCGGTGAAGCGCGTTCCTATCTTACTTTCGCGAGAAACAGTCGGCGGGTATGACGGTTTGATGACAGACAGGCCCTCCGATCCGGTTGGAAGGACCGCTTCGAGCGCCGCTTGCACGCTTCAGTTGGTTGAAGAGACGGAAGTGACGTCGGCCTTTACGGGCCCGTGCGGCGTTTGAGCGGGGGGCGGCTCGGGCAGATTGACCGTCTGCACCAGATCCTCCGCCGTCGCCTGCGCTTCATCGGCGCACGGCAGACCCACCGTGAAGGCGCTGCCGTCTCCGGGCGTGCTCTTGATGTCGAGCCAGCCCCTGTGCCGGTTGATGATGTGCTTGACGATCGCCAGGCCGAGGCCCGTGCCGCCACGGCGGCGGGAGCGGCGCACATCCACCCGGTAGAAGCGTTCAGTCAGCCTGGGGATATGCTCGCGCGGAATGCCGGGCCCGAAATCGCGGACCGTGACGCAGACCGTGCGCTGTTCCGAATGCCCTTGAGGCGCGGATTTGCACGTGGACAGACTGATTTCGACGCGCCCGCCCTCGGCGCCATATTTCAAGGCGTTGTCCACGAGATTCTGGAAAAGTTGCACCAGCTCGTCCCGCTGGCCGATGACCGGCGTATCGCAAGCGCCCAGCAGCTTGATCTCGACATTCTCTTCCCGCGCCATGGGCATGAAGGCATCGATCACGTCTTCGATCACGGATTTGATTTTGACTTCCTGCGAAGGCGGCACATGTTCGTTGAGCTCGATCCGGCTCAAGGACAAAAGATCGTTGATCAGACGGCCCATGCGCGCCGCCTGCTCTTCCATGATCTGCAGGAACCGGTCCTGGGCCTCGTGGTCGTCCCGCGCATGGCCGCGCAAGGTCTCGATGAAGCCCGCCAGGGAAGACAGGGGTGTGCGCAGCTCATGGCTGGCGCTGGCCACGAAATCGGCGCGCATCTGCTCAAGCCGCTTCATCGCCGTCAGGTCATGCACGACGATCAGTACGGGGATCGTCTGGGACGGGCGATGCTCCTCCAGCCAGGGCGCGGGCGTCACATAGGCCTGCAGATGCCGCTCGAACGGCACCAGAACCGTGTATTCCACGGTCTGGGCCACGCCGCCCTTGCGCACCCGTTCGATGGCATCGAGCACGCTCGGCGTGCGCATGAGCGAAGCGATATGCTTGCCCGGCGCGACCGCCCGCAGCAGATGGTGGGTCGCCTGATTGGCGAGCCGCACGCGGGCATTGCTGTCGAGCAACAAGATCGGATCGGGCAGTTGCTTCAAAACCGCGTCGATCATGGCAGTGCGGTCCGGATCGGAGGCCGCAGGGTCAGGGCGCGGGCCCAGGCCTCGGGCAAACAGCCGCCGGCCCGGCCAGGACAGGCGCCCGATGGCCCATCCGGCAAGTCCTGCGCCGGCAAACAGAACCGCGCTTTCCAGAAAATGATCATGGGTCAGGGCGAACGCCGCCAGGGCGAGCGCGACGGCCAGACCGAACCAGATCAGGCCATGGCGGATCAGATGCCGGTGCAGACGCGTGCCCAGGCGCTCCCGCCACGGTTCTGATGTGCCCGTTCCGCTCTGCCGTTTCCCGGCCGCGCCGTCCATCCCTTGTCCTCCCTCTTTCGAGGTAAAGCCCTGTTCCGATGCCACAGGGCCCGGCCCAGCGCAATCGCGCAAATCATGAGAGCATTGCATCCCTGGCCCTTCAGATCCTAAATCTGTGCGGGTCCAACCGATTGTGCTGAAAAACAGAAGGCGACGACGCCCATGGCGGGAGCCTCTCTCGACCGTCTGGATCTGAGGATCCTGACAACGCTTCAAGAAAACGGCCGGATCACCAACCGCGAATTGGCCGAGCGCGTCTCGCTCTCCCAGAGCGCCTGTCTCGACCGGGTCCGCCGCCTGATGCGCGACGGTTTTATCCGGGGATATATGGCATTGCTGGAGCCGGCGAAGCTGGGCGACTGGGTCACGGTGTTCGCGCAAGTGACCCTGGACAGCCACGGCAATCAACGCCAGAAAGCCTTCGAGGAGCGGGTCGCCGCGTCGCCGGAGATCGTCGAATGCGCCGAGGTGGGCGGACAGTTCGACTATATGATGCGGGTCGTATGCCCCTCCTTGAGCCGCTATCAGGACCTGACCGCCGCCCTGATCGAGGACGAGAGCCTCGGCGTCAGCGAGATCAAAAGCCATATCGTCATGCGCGACATCCGCCGGTTCGAAGGCTATCCGCTGGAGACGCTGCTGACGGATGGCGGAGCCTAAGGACTCACCTGACTTTCGCGTATACTTCGGTTTTTGTGTCTAAAAACCGAATATTCTGCGGCTATACGCATGCATTCAGCGCCCCATTCGGCCCTTTTCACAGCAAGATAATTGTTACGTTCCGCCTTCAGGATAGGAACCGATCAGTCTCTCTGATCCCGACTTCAAACGCTTTTGACGATCTTAGCTGGAAGGGCTTGGCCATGGAGTTTTCAGACGACATGCGCGACGCAATCACCGATGACGGCATCATGACCGCGTTGATCGACCGGGAAGACGATGTTTGTGCCCGGAACTACGCGCCGCTGCCGGTGGTCTTGAGCCGGGGCGAAGGCGAATGGCTGTGGGATACGGAGGGGCGCAAATATCTCGACATGATGAGCGCCTATTCCGCCGTCAGCCACGGCCATGCCCATCCGCGCCTCGTCGCGGCCTTGAGCGAGCAGGCATCCCGGCTGGCCATCACCTCGCGCGCGTTCCACACGGACCGCCTGGCGCCGTTCTTGGAAAAACTCTGTACCCTGACCGGTCTCGATAAGGCCATGCCCATGAACACGGGCGCCGAAGCCGTCGAGACCGCCATCAAGGCGGCCCGCCGCTGGGGTTACGAGGCCAAGGGCATTCCCACCGGTCAGGCTGAAATCATCGTCGCCGATCAGAATTTCCATGGGCGGACGACCACCATTGTCGGCTTTTCGACGGATCCGGAATATGCGGAAGGCTTCGGC
The DNA here is from genome assembly GCA_964612085.1 of uncultured Alphaproteobacteria bacterium. Classification (GTDB taxonomy): domain Bacteria; phylum Pseudomonadota; class Alphaproteobacteria; order JAJFIK01; family JAJFIK01; genus CAZTCJ01. The sequence continues at coordinate 15,663 of CAZTCJ010000021.1, read as the reverse complement.
CCGTTCGCGCCCGGCTTCAAGACCGTCCCTTTCGGTGACGCGGAAGCCATGGCCGCCGCCATCGGTCCCAACACCTGCGCCGTGCTCGTGGAGCCGATGCAAGGCGAGGCCGGGATCCGCATTCCGCCCAAGGGCTGGCTCAAAAAAGTGCGCGCCCTGTGCGACGAGCACAATGTGCTTCTGATCCTCGATGAGGTTCAGACAGGTCTGGGCCGCACGGGCCGCCTGTTCGCTTTTCAGCATGAGGACATTCGCCCTGACGGCGTGATCCTGGGCAAGGCGCTGGGCGGCGGACTGCTGCCGGTCTCGGCCTTCGTCGCCAGCAATGCGGTGATGGATGTTTTCGTGCCGGGCAGCCACGGCTCCACCTTCGGCGGCAATCCCTTGGGCGCGGCCGTGGGCCTGGAAGCCTTGAACCTGCTGGAAGAGCTGGACCTGGCGAACCGCAGCGCCCGTCTGGGCGATCATCTCATGCGCTCGCTCCAGGCCATCAACAGCCCGCTGATTTCCGATGTGCGCGGCTCAGGGCTCTGGGTGGGCATGGAAATCGATCCCAAACTGTGCAGTGCCCGGACCGTCTGCGAACGCCTCATGGCGCGCGGCATCCTGTCGAAGGAAACCCATGAAACGGTCGTGCGCTTCGCGCCGCCCCTCGTCATTTCGGAAGAGGCGCTTGACTGGGCCATCGACCAGGTCCGCGAAGTGATCCGGGAGCTGGAAGCCGAGCTTCTCTGACGGTTTCGGCACCAGGGTCTTGAACGGTTTTCCCGTGGGATGGATGGCATGACACACGCCAAAGAAAATGCGCGCATTCTGATGTGCCGGCCCGATTTTTTCGAGGTCAGCTATGCCATCAATCCATGGATGCACCCGGACGAATGGACCCGGGACAAGGACGCTCTGACCGCCCAGGCGCTGCGGGAATGGCAGGCGCTGCACGACCGTTTTACCAGCCTCGGCATCGCGCTGGAGCTGATGCCGCCCGCACAAGGCCTGCCCGACATGGTGTTCACCGCCAATGGCGCCGTGGTGCTCGACGGCAAGGCCCTGGTCGCGCGCTTCATGCATCCCGAGCGCCAGGGGGAAGAGCCCCATTTCGTCCGCCATTTCGAGACCTTGAAAGGCCGTGGACTGATCGACACGGTCGCCGTGATGGAAGACGGGGTCTATCAGGAAGGCGCGGGCGACTGCATCTACGACCGGGCCCGGCATTTCTTCTGGGCCGGATATGGCCAGCGCTCCAAACGGGCGGCGGCGGATGCGGTCTCGTCCTTTTTCGGACGGGAGACCGTGCCCCTCGAACTGACCCAGCCGGCCTATTACCATCTCGATGTCTGCATGTGCCCTTTAAGCCGCGGTCACATCGTCTATTTCCCGGCCGCCTTTACCGATGAGGCGCTGGCCCGGCTCAAACATCGTGCGGGTCCTGAAAATCTGATCGAGGCCCGCGAGGAAGACGCCGCGCAACTGGCTGTCAACGCGGTCAATGTGGGTGACGACATTGTCATGGCGGCCTGCGGCCCGGAGCTTAAAAACGCCCTTGAAGCGCGCGGATACACTGTCCATGTGGTTCCGTTGGAGACATTCCGCCGCTCCGGTGGCGCCGCCTTCTGTCTGACGTTGCGTCTGGATCTACAATCTCCGGAAGCGTCTTAAAACGCGCCTGGAGATTGGATACGCCTGAATTCGAACACGCGAGTAAAGCGTGCGTAGGGAGACCGGGACGGACAAAAGTCCGGCCGGAAAGACAGGGACCGGACAAAAAAGTCCGGCCCACAGGGACAAGGAATCACCATCATGAGTTACTCGGCATCCGTCGAGGGCAGGACGAGTCTGCCCATTTCCCAGGGTCAGGCGGCCGGATACGGCCGCGCTCAACCTGTCGATCTGCACATGGCTCATATCCGTGCCGGCCAGAAAAAAGCCGGCGTCGAGACGGGCGCGGACCGTCTCATGGAAGCGGGCCTTGAGACCGCGCTCATGGAGCAAGGGCGCATCGTGGGCCGGACGAGCCACGTCTCCGACGCGGAAGACGGCTTCAACGGACGGCCGTTCGGCGCGGCTTTGGCCGATCTCGCCGACGCGGTCGAGACGAGCCTGCGGGCCGGACGGGTGTCGCTCACCCTGGGCGGCGATCACAGCCTCGCCTTCGCGAGCCTCGAAGGGGCGCTCAGGGCACGGCCCGACCTGGCGGTGCTCTATATCGATGCCCATGCGGACATCAACACGCCCGCGACCTCGCCGTCGGGCAACACCCATGGCATGCCGATCGCGGCCCATCTGGGCCTGTTCGAGCCCTCCGAGCTGCCCGTATCCGCCTTCGTGCAGCAGCGCTTGCGGTCCGAACAATTGGCGTTCATCGGCATCCGCGATCTGGACCCGGACGAAAACCGCTATATCGCCGAGCATGATATCGCCTGTTTCACCAGCCAGGATGTCAAAACCGATGGTGGAGCGGCGGTTCTGGACGCGGCACTCAAGCGGATCGATCCCGATGGCACGCGCCCGCTTTATGTCAGCTTTGACATCGATGTCTGCGATCCGGCCCTGGCGCCCGCGACGGGCGTTCCGGTGGCGGACGGTCTTGAAGCACACCACGTGCTGACCCTGGCCCGCGCCTTGAAGGCGACCGGACGGGTCATCGGCATGGATCTGGTGGAAATCAACCCCAATCTGGCGCCCGACCGGGACGCCTTGGCGCGTACGCTTGAGGTCGCCAAGGGCTTCATCGCCGGCACCTTGGCCGAGGACCGGCCGCGGCCTGCCGCCACCCTGCCCCTGGCGTGACGATGATCAGGACCGGGCGCCCGCGTCCGGTCCCGTATTCCGGCGAATGAGATCGAGCAGCGCTTCGGGCCGCACCGGCTTGGCGAGATAATCGTCCATGCCCGCCGCCAGATAGCGCGCCCGGTCGCTCGACAGCCCATGGGCGGTCACCGCCGCGATCGGCGTGCGCGCATTGAGCGCCGAGCGCTGGCGCAGATGCTGCGCGGTCTGCACCCCGTCGAGTCCGGGCATCTGAATATCCATGAGAATCAGATCGTAGGCGGACGAATCCGCCTTGGTAATCGCCTCATGGCCGTCGACGGCGAAGTCGTATTGGATTTCCTCGGACTTCAAAATGGCGTCGAAGACTTGGCGGTTGAGCGCCGAATCATCGACCACCAGAACCCGTGGCGACGGTCTGCCGTTGGCGCTTGCCACGGTTGCGGGCCGTGCCGCCGCCGCTCCAGGTCCGTCCACCCTGTCGCAGGGGATGCTGAACCAGACATGGGTTCCCTGCCGGGGGTCCTCCGGCTCGGTGAGATCCACCGTGCCGTTCATGGCACTGACGAGTTCCATGGTCAGCGTCAGCCCCAGGCCGACGCCGCCCTGGGCGCGCGCAGGCGACATATCGCCCCGCTCGAACGCCTTGCCCAGGCGCCGCCGCGCCCGGTCCGGCAGGCCGGATCCCGTATCCACCACATCGAACCGCACATGGGGCTGGGCCGCGCCGGGATCCGGAACGGAGAGGACGACCGTGATGCCGCCCGTTTCCGTATATTTGGCCGCATTGCCCACAAGCTGGGACAAGGCCTGTCCGATCCGCCTGGCATCGCCCAACAGAAACTGTGGACCCGCCCCGTGCGTCTCGACCGTCAAGGCAAGCCCCTTGGCTTCGACCGGTTCGCGCCAGGATTCGATCACATCGTCGAGCAGCGCTCTGGGATCGAACGGTGCCCGGTCCAGGGTCAGATCGCCCGCCTCCAGAGCCAGCACATCGAAAATATCGTCCAGGATGCGGACGACCGATTCGCCCGCCGTTCTGATTCCATCGGCCATCGAACGATGGGCATCGGAGGCCACCTCCCGCTCGAGGGCGGCGGACAGGCCGATGATTCCATTGAGCGGTGTGCGGAATTCATGGCTCATCAAAGACAGGAAGTCGGTCTTCACCCGGCGCGCCCGGCGGGTGGCGCGTTTGGCATTGTCCCGGGCCTGGCGCGCGGATTCCCGGTCCGCGATGGCCCGGCCTAGGGCGCGGCGCAGATGAACCCGCTCGGCGAGCCCGTGCAGACCGCGCCACAGCATGACCGGCGACAGGCCGGACCGGGCGATGAAATCCTGCGCCGGCGTCTCCAACAGGCCCGGACCGTCGGCCAGGCTTTCATCGTCCAAAAGGGCGATCAGCATCGCCGACCGGGCCGCCTCGCTCAACCGCACGAATGTGCCGGGTCCCGACGAATCCGGCAGATCCGGCGATGCCAGAATGGCTTCGACGCGGTTGGTCTGCAGAATGCCGCAGGCCTCCGCCAGGCTGCGCGCGTGCAGCAGGACCGGCCGCCCCGCCTCTCCGTGCGGCCAGTCGTCGCTCTCGACGCATAGCCGGACGTCAGCGGCGGCGACCCCGTCGCCGTGCACAATCAAGACATGCTTGGGCATAAACCCCGGCGCTCGTGAAGGCGCGGGCTCGATTACTCCGGACAGTGTGTCCTCCATCCCCGTCATTATGATCTTGCGAGGGCGCCGGTTTCACGCGGCAGGCCATCCTCCGGTTTCGGACCGGTCATGGCGTGGCCCTGGCGGACAGGCCCCGCAGATCAAAGCCGTTCAGGCAGGTACGCGCCTTTACTCCGCATCGGCACCTTCTTGTTATAGAGGGATGCCTGCGATGCGGCCCTTCCTGTGCCATGCGAAGGAGCCGTCACTCCCCTTAACGCACGGCAACGGAAGGACACTCATCGGACCATTCGTCCGTATACTCGGTTACGATCGACAGGATATGGGCCTGATTGCCCTTCCAGACCGTATCCGCGATCCGCAGCACATGGTGTGGTTCGATCACACCGCCCGCGTCATTCACCCTGTCGAGGAGCATGCCAAAGGCCGTGCCCACCATATTCGTCTCGCTCAAACCGAAGAAATCGCAGGCCAGCGGATTCATATCCACCACATGCCCCATGCCGTTCACCACGAGAACCGGATCCCGCGACGACGCCATCAAGCTGGCGTAAGGACGATCCGGCGGCGTGTCGCTCTGTTGAGAAGCCGTCCGGTCCGCGGGGGCCGTCTCTGCCCGGACCTTGCGCCGCATCACGGCTTGCATGGCGGTCCGCGAGAGCGTGGCGGATGTCAGCGTGTCTTTAGACAGACATTCCTCGGCGCCCCAAGACATGCAGGCCAATCCGAATGCGTCATTCACATCGCGCGCGAGCACGATGACCGGCGCATGGCCCAGCGCGGTCAGTTCCGAGATCACTTGGCGCGGATCCCAGCCCTCGACCGGATCGAAATCGACCAGGATCAGATCGAAGGACGCGGTGGAGAGCCGATCCAAAGCCATATCCAAATTGGATACAGCCAGTAGACCATCCTCCCCGGCCGCAATCTCGCCGGTCATTCTTTTTGAGATATTGGCGTCACTCCGATCGTGGCTCAGAAAGAGCACATTTTCGATCTGTTGCTTTGTGTGCCAATCATCTGTTGGAAGCCCCGTCATCACCAACAGTCCGTGTTAATCCGTCACATCATGACCATAGTGTAATATCCGATCTGTTGAAAATAAAAATAGCATGTATGCGCATTTATGCATGATCGATTGTCAGATATCCCGTATGGGGACGATCTGTCGCCCTTCCAAACCGGAAACAGCGCTGGTCACAGGAAGGGTGTCACATATTTGTAACGCACCATTCGCCGGAAGGTATATTTGAGCATGGATAAAGGCAGAGTCAGGCCGTCCGCTGCCAGATTATCCGCACAAAGAAAGGCGGTATCCGGAAGAACAACCTGACCAAGAGAATGGGATCCGTCTGAAATGATCGAACGCGTTATACTTGTATTTCTTGATCTGCGCTTACCATGACACAGCTTTGTCATACATAACGGTTCCATGAACGTATTGCAATCTTTTTAGGGTCATCTACGCGCATAAGCTGAGTAGTCCAAGGGCACCCTATCGAACGCCGTGACCCATCACTGTAAAGCCCTGAAAAGTGTATATCGACAAATACCACACCTTGGCAATCTTTTTCCTCTTCATGCTATTTCTGGTTGTTTACATCCTTGAAAAATCTCGAGGGCAAGACATTTTTGGGTATGTTTTGATGGAATTCACAACCTATACTCTCCGTTTTTACGACACGGTCAGTTTTGGGGATGGAGGTTATGGAGACACATTGGGAGTGGACAGAACTGCTGCGGGCCTATCGGACCAGCGAAGGTCTCAATCAACAGACAGCAGCCGCTCAATTTGGCGTGCAACAATCCACATGGTCCCGCTGGGAACGGGGCACCGTGGCCCCCAGCGCGGCCATGAAGAACAAATTACTGCAGACGCTACGCCGGCAGCCGCGGTCAAAGAGTGTCTGGCCGCATCAAATCCCGGTGGACAAATGGCTCTATCCAGGCGCGGTGATCACAAAGGATGGGCATATCAAGACTGCGAGCGCGCCGCTCGCGCATATTTTGGATGTGCCCCATGAGCTTCTGACCGAGGCGCCTCTTGAGGAGATCGTGAGAGGCGAAGCGCTGGAAATCCGGGATCTCAACGCGCCGTCCGGCATGTTCGAAGGGAAGATGGCTCTTGTCGAGATATGCTATTTCCTGGAGTTCGCGGAACGCTTTTCCAATGCCAATCCGAAATATATCCACGCCATCGGTTGGCCGTTGCATAATCCGGACAATACAATCGACGTCGCGTATCAAATCAAAGTCATTCCGCACCGGGACGCTCGCGAAGTGCAGGAACGCCTTGGCGGCATCGTCCAGCACACGCCACTCCTTTGACAGCCGCCGGCGCGCCCGTCACCACCTGAAATCCAGGACCGTATCGATACGGATCAAAATGCCTGGTGCCACCTCGAAATCCCGATTGCTGAGGAACGCCAACTCCGGAGCCACTTCGAGGAAAAAGTTGTTGATGAACTTCCAGTCGGAAAACAGCTCCCGGCGGTAGCGCACGCGAGTCGTCACGCGCCGCAGCTCATGGGTCGGCTCGGTGTCCGCACGGGAATTGATTTCATATTGCAGGACATGGCGCGGGCCCAACTCGTGGAAGAGACGGATGTTGAACCCATACGTAATTCTCTCATCCTCCTCGGACCAGGACGCGCGCGGGGTCAGCCGCAGCAGGAACTTCTCTCCGAATTTCCGTTCGAAATCGACCACCGACCGGATATCGAAGCCTTCATCCGTATACCAGCGGACACGGCTGTTGATCCGCATAAGCCAGGGGTCGAAATCGAAAGTCTGCCGGTACCGGGGGCCGACAAAGCCGACCGGGTTGAACCCGCTGAACCGGCCGCCCGCCTGGATCGAGATATTGTAGCGCTCGGTCGCCGCCAGAAAGCCCTGCAGGGCGACGATGGCGTCCTCGTCTTCTTCCGGCTCCAGAACGGATTTCAATTCGGACTGGACGGCGTCGTTGTCCTCATCGTCGTTCTCGTTGACATCGCCCGAGAACAGAAGAACCAGACGCCGCCTGGCCCAGGGAATCGAATAGCGCAGACGAATGCCCTTATCGAATTCGATCGCATCGCCTTCCCGGAAGAACGCATCGCCGCGCAGGCGGATCCGCGTGAAGTTCACCTCGTCTTCGAACCGTTCGTCCTCGAAGAATTGATTGAGCCTCCGGGACTGGCGCAGCGCTTTGACGAATTGGGTCGGCTGGCCTTCCACGACCATATGCTCGTTAGGACCCACCACGTCTTTCATGGTGTCCGACGACAGACTGACGGCGGGCGCGGTGTTATCGCCGAAATCCTGGGACGTGCCTGTGGGAGACCGGCGCACCACGGCGGGTCTGCCAACGGGCGTTTGCGTTTGCGCGGACTGCGCGGAGGCCTGATCGGCCTGGGTGTCCGCCGGCTCTCCGGCCAGGCCCGGCGCCGCCTGTCCGAAAACCATGGCCGCCAAGAGCGCCGCGATCGCACCGGACACGAACCGCGCAGCGAAGCAGCGGACCGGGAAACGGTTGCCCCCGAGTCTCAACGCCCTGGATGTGCGACAAAGCCCGTTCATGAAGCGCTCGACTGTCCCCGTTCAGGCGCAGCAGACCGTTGCCGCTGCCAACCGCGCTCGCGGCTCTCCCCAATCGAGCCAAGGCACGGGTCTTTCCATCGGATACACAGGCTCTTCTGGCCTGATGCCCAATCAGTTTAAGGGACGACCCCCACTGTCTCAAAAAGGAAAAAGCCGACGGACGCGGCTCAAATCGGCACAGCGCGCGGGAAAACAGGCAGGGCACACACGCTTAAAGCGCAAACACTCTCAAAAATGCCCGCTTGAAACCGACATCACGCGCTGGTTGTGCCAAGCACCACGGACGCGCCGGGTTGCCCGAAAGCGCCGGTCTCCGGACCGCAATCCAGAACGCGATCCAAAGGCCCCGGCGGCCCGATCAGATTGCCCTGCCCGACCCGGCAGCCCAGGCGCATGAGCATCTGGCGTTGCATCTCGGTTTCGATGCCCTCGGCCACCACATCGATATTAAGATCGGCACACAGATTTAAAACCGCGTGCACGGTGGCCGCCGCCGCTTCCGTGCGTCCCAGATCGACCACAAAAGACCGGTCAATCTTGACCCGCGTCACAGGCAATTTGGTCAGGTGATAAAGGGACGAATAGCCCACGCCGAAATCGTCAAGCGTGACATGAACGCCCAGCGCTCTCAGGTCCGCCACGATATGCGCGCACAGATCGATATCGTCGATCGCCATGCGCTCGGTGATTTCGATTTCCACCAGATCAGCAGGCAGATGGTGTTCGGCGAGAATGCGCTCGATTATATCCTTAAACTGACTGTCCTGGAAGAAAAGGGGTGAGATATTGATCCCGGCCGGATAAACGGGCAGATCGTGCCGGACGCGCTCGGACAGATCGGCACAGACCTTGGATAACACGCAGCAGTCGATGGCCGAAACCAGCCCGGTGTCTTCGGCAACGCCAATGAACTGGGCCGCCGGTACGAGGCCGCGTTTCGGATCGTTCCAGCGCACCAGCGCCTCGATACCCGTGACCCTGTTCGTATCAAGAGCAATTTGCGGCTGATAATGCACCAGCAGATGATCTTGCAGGATCGCCCGGCTCAAACCGTTATGAAGCTGCTGGCGCTGGGCGATGCCTTGTTCTTGAACCGCCGACATGAAGCAATGCCAGACATCCGCATCGGCTTCGGCGGACTCAATGGCCAGCAGCGCATTGTTCAGCAAATCCTCCGGACTGGCCCCATCTTTTGGAAACTCGGCGATGCCAATCTTCAACTCCGCCCCGATCAGGTCGCCTTCATATTCGAGCGGCTGTTCGAACAAGGCCTTGATCTTTTCCGCGATTTTCAGACAGACATCCTCGCCGGTGCACTGGTTCAAAAGCACGGCGAACAAGGAGTCCCGCAAGCGGGCCTTCAGGTCCGACCGGCGGAACTCCAGGAGAAGGCGATGCGCGCATTGGCACAAAAGCGCTTCAGCGGCGGCCGGGCCGTAGCGGATGGTCAAGGCCGTGAGATCGAACGGTTTGATCACAAACAAAGCGCCTTGGGGGCGGCCCCCGGGACGCACGCATAACGCATCCTGTAAGCGCAGATTGAAATATGTGGCGTTGAAAAGCCCTGTCGTCTGGTCGCGGATGACGCAACTGACGTGACTGCGGGCATTTCGGCGGCGGCTTTGGGCATTGGCGATGACCGCCTCGAGACGGCTTACGCTCAATTCCTCCTTTTGCAGAACATCGAACAGATCGAGACGCAGCGCCTTGAGGGCAAGAGCGGCTTCCTGATAGCCGGCCAGCATGACGACCGGGCTGATCCTGTCCGTTTCCTCCGCGAGCGTTTCAAGCAAGTCCAGCCCCGGCATGTCCATCAACCGGAAGGACAGAAGAACGCAGTCATACTCATGGACCTTCAGGAGCATGAGGGCGGCGCCGCCCGTTTTCGCTTCATGAAGCTGAATGGGCAGGGAGGTTTCCTTCAAAAGGCGCGTGATCCGAAGACGGTCGACCTCATCGTCATCGATCAACAGCACACGCATGAAACCAGCTCCCTTGAACCCAGGCATGACGCGCTTGCGATGCTGTAAAAGGCACGGCAACGCATCACGCCTGAAAGTTGCAGGGTAACAATGGTTTCTTGACGCGGTATAAACGCGCCCGAGGCGCCTGTTTCAGACGCTAATAAGCCATTAACGGACCGTTACGCTTGCAAGGCGCAGGATCCTTCGGGCTTACTTTTCGCGGCCCATGATTTCCGCTTCGAGCTTGGTGATCGGCCCATCCTTGAACAGATAGTTCCGCAACTCCGCATCGAAGTCGTCGGAATTGCGCCGCAGCCACTCAAGTGCCATGGCGGCGTGCTCGATCTCTTCCTTCATATTGTGGATCAGGATTGCCTTGAGCGCCGGATCCTCGCAATCGTCCGCCCGCTGCCGGTACCAATCGACGGCTTCAAGCTCTTCCATCAGGGATGAAATCGCCTGATGCATGTGGATCGTTTCGGTGGTGAGCCGCTCGCGCGGCGCATGCAGGCCTTCGCTCGACATGGTGGTCTCCTGTGATTGAGCCGGTTTTACGGACCCTGGAGGAATCCGCACTAGGGGTGCATTGAACTGGAAGGACCGTGCCGAGACAACCGCCAGATCGGCCGACGCCACGCACGCTTGCGCAAATTCAGGCCCTTTGGCAGGCCACCAGGCCGCCGACCGGCACCACATAGGCCCAGCCGGTCTCGTCCTCGAACCGCAGGCGGCCCTTGCGGACAATGGCGCCGTCGGCCACTTCCGAGCGCTGCTCGAACTCCAGATTGAGGCTGATGGTGCGCCCTTCATGGGCATAGATCTGGCGGGCATACTGGCCGTAGAGCGCGGCACCGTTCGCCGCCGTGCGCGTCAAATCGACAGGCTCGCCGTTCAGGATCATGCGCGCGCCTCCTTGGGCGCCGTAACCGAAAAACACCAGATTGGCGTCCACCTTGCGCGCCCACAGGAAAAGACCGCAGGTGCCTTGTTTCAGTTTCTGCGGCGGCAGGGTGCCGATGGGGTTGGTGCCTTCGGCGAGCACGCTGTCCGTTGACGGCCGGGACGAACGGCCCGCGGGACGCGCGGTCATGCGCCCGCTGGCGACGATCTCGCTATCCGGCCTGCTGACCGTGAACCTCTCTTGTTCAGCGGCGCGGGGCTCGAGCCTCTCTTCCGGCGCGTCCGGCTGAACCAGGCCGCTCCCGCGCTCGCGGCGGGCCGGAGCGCTGGAGCCGGGCACGACGGGATCGCGGCGCGGCGCACCCCAGGCGCGTGACGGGTCGGGTTGCGGGGCCGCCGGTTGACCGGCCGCGCCATCGCTCTCCCGGGCCCCTTCCCGGCCCCCTTCCCGGCCCATGCGCGTCGCGGCTTCGGGATCCGCCAGCACGGCCAGAAGGGCGCGCGTCCGTTCCGCGTCGGGCGTGGTGGTTTCCGTCTCCGGCGCGCTCGCGCAAGCGGCCAGCGCCAAGGCCGAAAGGATCGAAAGAAGGACTGTGCTGCCGTTCCGTAAACGCACCATTATGAGACTCACTGCTGTCCGGCGGCAAGGATCCCTTGCTGGCGATAGGCCAAAGCCCCGTCGCGCGCCTTAAAGCCGATCAACGTCATGGCCGATTGCGCCGCCTGGTCCTGTGTCTTGATTGCAAGATCAAGGTCATAAGACAAATCAGGCCGAAGAGAGGCCGTCAGAAGAACCGCCTCACGGCCCTCCTGCCCGGATACCGGCCAGGCCAGAACGCCATCCGTGCAGGTCGGGTGCCCGCTCATGGCCGGAGGCGTCCATTGGCGGCCCTTGCCATAGAGGATTTTCGGATCGGCCCGCAGGGATCCCTTGACCGCCCCGCAGCCGGTCTTGCCGAAGCGCAGGGTATCGAGGGCCACATCGAAGCGCCCGGCCATGGGCGTGATGGTCGGCAGGCGGTCCAGGCGGCCTTCCAGAATCATGTCTTCCAGAAACACCGTGCCATCGAACCCGCGCGCCGCCGTGCCCCGGCCCGAAACGCCCTGGCCGACAAAGGTCCAGTCCACGACCGCCCGGCCGGTCAACAGACCGAACGGGCGCATGGCCAGATCGATATCGCCGAGGCGCGTGGCGCCATAAGCGGCGTTGGTCAGACGGCCTTTCCAGACCGTGCCTTCGGCCTGCTCGAAGGTCAGCCGGCTGTCATCGAGACCGGCCCAGCGCACCGCCGCCCCCAGCGGCATGGTGGCGGCCAGAAACCCCAAAAGCGCAATGACGAACACGCAACCGAGCAGGAGAAGCCTCACCCATTTCCTCCCTGCCCGCCGCTTCCCTGGACCAGCAGGATCTGCGCGCGCACGGCGGTCTTGCTGTCATGGCGCCGGATCGACGCCTTGCCAACGGTGATGCCGTGGTCTTCCTGGAGCCGGGCAATCCAGCCATGGAGCGGCTCGGCCCCCACCTCTTCGAACCAGACCGTCAGCCCGCCGCTCGATTCCGGTTCGAGGCGGGAAATGGTCACCCCCATATCATGGGCGGTGGTGGTAATGGTGACGCGCATGGATTGATCCGCACGGGGCGCTTTGCCGCTCGACAAGGCCTGCATGGCCTTCAGCTCGCCCGCGCGTACCGTGACGTCGTCCAGCAGCGCTTTCGAGCGGACAAAGGCCTGGCGCGCATCCTCGCGATAGGCCACGACCGGCTTGTAACCGAATTCCCAGGCGCCCGCGAGAAGCGCGGCAGCGCCCGCGCCCGCAATCAGCAGGCGCTCCCTCGGATTACGGTCGCGCCACCACTTCATCGCTGAAGCCCCAGCGTGACGTCGCCGACGATCTTGTCGCCCACCTGCCGGGAGCCGCCTTCTTCGAAACGCCCGCCATTGCTTGTCACGGCCACCTTCAAGCCTTCAAGATCCGTATAGGACTCATAGGTCAGGCTGGCGGCGATTTCCTGGCGTTCGCTGAAATAACGGATATCCCGCAGTTCAATGGCGGGCAGGTCTTCAATGCTTTGGAACAAAAGGCTTGAGAGCTGGAGGAACCGGCCCGTGCCGCCCGCCTGCATCTCGCCCATGGCCGCCTTCAACTGCGCCCGCGGATTGACCACGCGTTTGACATCGGGCAGCGCGTCGCGCAGCACGGTCTCGGCGCGCGCCTGCATGACATCGGCCATGCGGTCGTAGCGCCAGGCTTCCGACAAGGTCAGCATGCCGAAGACCAGTACGATCAAGGCCGCCAGCACGCCCGCCCGCCGCCAGGGCATGAGGGCCGCCGTCCAAGTGTTGTCATTGGCGTAAGCGCCCTGGCGCAGATCAAGGGGCGTGCCGGCCGCCAGCCCGGTGAGCAGGGCCTGCAGAAACGCTTCGTCCGAAGGCGCCGGTTCGACCGCGACATCCGCCGCCCCCCAGCCCTCTTCGGGCGCGAGCCGGGCGGGGTCATTCGTGTAAAGACGGATCGCCGAGGCATCGGCGGCCAGGCTCTTGCCCAAAAGGCGCGCCAGATCCGTCTCGGCGGCAAAGCCCTGGCCTCGTGCATCGATACCGAGCACCCGGCCCTCCCGTTCGACCAGGGTGAAACTCTTGTCCGCCGGGCGCAGCGCCAAAAAATCCGGCACGATGGCGGTCTTCGGACCGTTGACGCCCGCCAGGGCCTTGCGCCAGGCCTCCATGCGGCCGCGCGCCGTCAGCGCCACCTTGCGCCGCCCATCCTCCGAGAGCGGACCGAGCGCGAAATGCAGATCCTCGGGATCGACCGCCACGTCGTCTTCCAGCAGGAACGGCACGGCGGCGCGCGCTTCCGCATCCCGTTTGGCGGGCAGTTCGACCGTGCGCAGAAGCACATCCTCGCCGGGCACGACGGCCACCGCCGCGTCCACATCGCCCAGCGCCAGGGACCCGATCTCCTCAGGGCCATCCAACCGCCCCCAGCGCTCAAGCACGCCGTCAGCGCCCACGGCCCACAGGACAGGGCCGCCGGGATCCGTGCTCAAAGCCAGGACCAGGGTCTTCGTCATTCCGTCGCTCCATAGCGTCTGGAAATCACCGTCAGTCCACCCTGCGCGCGTTGTTCCAGAAGGGAGGACAGGCTCACATACGCCCGCGAATACGCCACATGGAGCTTAAGCTCATAGAAGCGCGTCTTCAAGGAAACCAGCGCCTGCTGCTCGTCATTGGGAGCTTTTCCGGCAAAGCCGTCCTGCTGCCAGAACGCCTCCAGCGAGCGGTAGCCGTCGGGCGGGCGGGCCTCGATAATCGCCCGCGCCTCGGTCAAGGACAGCTTGTCCCCCATGACCATCACGAGAAGGGGCTCATCGCCCTCGCGCAGCGTGTTCACATTGAGCGCGAGCCGGTCGGTCGTGGGCCGGGCGCAGACATGACGCCGCAGCCGGAGATAGGTCTCCGGCGTGTAGCCCCGAATCGCGCGCAGCTCGCTCGTCTCGGCCAGAAGCGTGTTGGCGGCCCGGTAAGGCGGCTTCAGGCCCTGGTAGTGATAATCCTCCGCACCGCGCGGCACGGGCCGTCCGTCCGTATCGATCCAATCGACCAGCGCATTGGCCAGGCGCTCCTGTTCCACATCGCTGAAATCGAGCGCCTTGAGTAGTTGCTGATAGACGCGCACGGACTCCTCATCGGCGATCAGGCGCGTCTCGCCGGTGACCACGCTGTTCAGATTGAAACAGTTGGAGCCGTCCGCCATATGGGCCTCGATCGCCCCTTCATCCAAAGTGAAGACCAACGGTCCGTTTGCGAACCGGTCCATCAGCGGCGAGCGGTCCCGGAAGGCGCGGCCCGCCTTGGCCAAGGTCTCGATGGCGAATTGTTCCGCCCCCAGCGCGTAAAGCTGGGCCTGGGCCTGTTCCTGCACATTGGCCGCGCGGCGGATGGCAAAGCGCAGATCGTCCATCATGGCCACCGCCGTGACCGACAGCACCGTGACGATCAACAATACGGTCAACAGCACGCTGCCCCGCTCGTCTTTGCTTTTCAAAAGGCGCATCATAAGCGGCCTCCCGGCACCAGGAAGACCTGGCGCACCGGCCCGATGCCCTCAAGCTCCATCTCGACCGCCACCGCCGCCGGCAGACCGTCCGGCGAGGTGCTGGCGGTGAACCATTCCGGCCGCCATTGGCCATTGGCGAAGAAGGACAAGGTCAGTTTGGAGATACCGTCGAGCAAGACCCGTTCATGGACCGGCGTATCCCTGGCGGCATCGGTGCGCGCCCAGATCTGACGGATCAGGGCCCCCTCTTCCAGCTTGTACTGAACGAATTGCAGGGAGCCGCGCGGCTCGATCATGCCCGGATTGCCCCAACCCCTGCGCACCAGGGACAGAATGGGGGCAGACCGGACATTCATGCTGCCCACGAAAGAACCGATGGGAAAGCCGGTCTGGGAATCCTCCACCGGCCGGGGCGCCGCCTGTCCGAAATCGCTTTTCATGATGGTGCGGGCCACTTGAAGCGCGGCCAGCCGGTCGTCATGGGCAGCAAGCGTGCCTTTGGACTCAAGGCTCGCATTCAGCACGGCGGTCCCCGCCGCCGCCAGGATCGAGAAGACGACGATGGCCACCATCATTTCGATGAGGGAAAAGCCGCGTGTGTTTGCCTTGCCTAAAGACGCACCGCCAGCCCGCTCCCCCTCCCGGCCACCCACAAGGGTACCCTCATTGGGTGGTCGGGAGGGGGAGCGGGCTGGCGGTGCCGCTTCTAGAAAAGTAT
>CAZTCJ010000020.1:0-48956 GCA_964612085.1 uncultured Alphaproteobacteria bacterium | reverse complement strand
TCCGGAAAGACGATGACCGTGCGGAAGCCAATGGCATTGGAGACGAGCGCCAGGCCGATGCCGGTGTTTCCGGCCGTGCCCTCGACGATGACGCCGCCGGACGCGATAGCCTTGCGGGCGACGGCGTCCTGCACGATGGAGAGCGCCGCCCGGTCCTTCACTGACTGGCCGGGATTCATGAACTCCGCCTTGCCCAAGATCTCGCAGCCGGTGAGCTCGGACGCCCGTTTCAGCCGGATCAAAGGGGTGTTGCCGATGGAGTCCAGAACGCCGTCGCGAATGGTCATGGGGGAGATCCTTGTTGTGAACAGACGGCGCGGCCGATTCCGTTTCTCTAACGGTAAGAGCGCCCGGGAAGCGGTTCAAGACCGTGCCGGCCCGGCGGGCGGGCGGCCCGCTGGGCACCGCATCGCGGCTCCGGTCACTGGCCATGATCCAATCGGGCTGGGGGCCGTATGAAGATACAGATGTATGTTGCAGTGCACACTGCCCGACCTTCCCGCCGTCCATATGACGGTTTCCTGCGCCACGGGCCGCTATGCGTGGCATGAAATTCCATTAAATCAATACGTTATAAGAAAATAGAGCGGTTTTTCGATCCGCCGTGATCCAGGGCGCGTCTCGGTGCGTAGACAGTTATGACTGTCAATTTTGGTTAACACTCGATGGTGTTGACCCCGGACTTGAGGGGATCGGAGAGCATGGTCCATCATCATCCTCCAGAGGAATTGCTGTTGGATTACGTCAGCGGCGCCCTGACGGGCGCTGCGGCCGCGCTGGTGGCAGGCCATGCCACGTTTTGCCCGGCCTGCAGGCGTCACATCCAGGATATGGAAGCCATGGCGGGCGCCTTCATGGCCTTGGAACTGGGCAAGGCGGAGCCTGCTGCCCTCACTGGTGCGCCCAATCTGGAGATGGAGGGTATGGGGCCGGTTCCGGACGCCGCACCGGCCTACTATGACCCGGTCTTGCCAAAACCGGTGTTCGATTTATTTAAGCTTGCGAGTAAGGATATTCCTTGGACACGGCTGCTTTCCGGCGTGCGCGAATTCAGGAAAGAGGGCCGGGACGGGGAAGACATACGGCTGATGCATATCGCGCCAGGAAAAAGCATTCCTCAGCACACCCATCGTGGTCTGGAAATGACTTTGGTTTTGAGCGGCAGCTTCAGTGATAGAGAAGTGGAATACCGTACCGGCGATGTCGCGCTCGCGGACGGATCGATTGATCACAAACCTGTAGCGGGTGCACAGTCCGATTGTCTTTGTTTCGTTGTCAGCGAAGCGCCCTTGCGGTTGACCGGACCGGTCGGACGGGTTTGGGAGTTTTTCCAGACCCGGTAAGACGGCCGATCGCGATGACATGGCGGTACCTTGCGTTCTTTGGCGCAGGGTCCGCCTTTTCTTATGGATCGGCTGGAGGGTGTATGGCCCGCTGGTTTATGGCGCTCCTAGTTCTCGTTGTGGCAGCGGCCGATCCTGCCAAGGCGTATGACTATACGGGCGTGCCGGAAAGCAATGAGCTGACCTTCCGCGTGGTGCGCAACGGCAGCGAGATGGGCTTTCACCGCGTGACTTTCACGCAGCTCGATGACGACCGGCTGCAGGTGGATATTGAAGTGGAGATGAGGGTCCGGCTCGCCTTCATTACAGTCTTCCGCTACGAATTCGCCTGCCGGGAAATCTGGGACCAGGGCCGGCTCGACAGCCTCGATTGCATGACTAACGACGACGGCAAGGACCTTTACGTCGAAGCCGAACGCCTGTCCGATGGCCAGTTGCGCATCGAAGGCACCCGTGTCGATGGGGAAACCGTGGTGGCCGATGCCTTGCCCAGTTCCTATTGGAACATCGCGCTGATGGGCAAGGATGTGGTCCTCAACGCGCAAAACGGCATGCTCCAGCCGGTGACCATCACGCAACATGAGACGGAAACGATCACCGCGCGCGGCCGGGAGATCGAAGCGACGCGTTATGAGTTGATCGGTACCCTGAGGCTCGAGATTTGGTATGACCAAAACGACCAATGGGTGAAATTCCGGTTCAACGCGCGCGGTCAAGACATCACTTATGAACTGATCGATCCGGAGAACGCGTGACTCAAAAATCCGGCCCCATACTGCGCCTGATCCTCGGCGATCAGCTCTCGCCTTCCGTCAGCAGTCTGTCCGATGCCAACCGCGATCGGGACGTGGTGCTGATGGCGGAGGTGCGCGCCGAGGCCACTTATGTGCGCCATCACAAGAAAAAGATTGCGTTCGTCTTTTCCGCCATGCGCCATTTCGCGGATGAGCTTGAGGCGGACGGTTTCACCGTCGATTACGTCCGCTATGACGACACGAAAAACAAGGGATCGCTCAAGGATGAGGTGGCCCGCGCCGTCAAGGCGCACAAAGCCGTCAAGGTCGTCGTGACGGCGCCCGGGGAATACCGCCTGCTGAAGGATATGGAAGCCTGGGAAAAGGCGCTGGGCGTGCCCGTCGAGATCCGGGATGATGACCGCTTTTTGTGTCCTGTCGAGGATTTTGCCTCCTGGGCCGAAGGGCGGAAATCCCTCCGTATGGAATTCTTCTATCGGGAGATGCGGCGCAAGACGGGCCTTCTGATGGAACCGGATGGCGAGCCCGTGGGCGGTCAGTGGAATTACGACGCGGAAAACCGCAAGGCTCTGCCCGAAGACCTGGAAACCCCGAAGCGCGTGTCGTTCAAGCCCGACAAGACGACCAAGGCCGTGCTTGATCTGGTTGCGGATCACTTCGAGGATCATTTCGGCGATCTGGAGCCCTTCGATTATGCGGTGACCCGGAAGGACGCGGAAAAGGCCCTCGACGATTTCCTGACATCCTGCCTGCCGTGTTTCGGCGATTATCAGGATGCCATGCGGGCGGGCGAGGTGATGCTCTATCACAGCGTGATCGGGCTTTATCTCAATGCCGGTCTGCTCGATCCCCTGGACATCTGCGAGCGCGCGGAAAAGCAATACAAAAAGAACAAGGCGCCGTTGAATGCCGTGGAAGGCTTCATCCGTCAGATCCTGGGCTGGCGCGAATATATCCGCGGCATCTATTGGCTGAAAATGCCGGACTACAAAGAGACGAACGCGCTCAAGGCCAGCCGTCCGCTGCCAGCGTTTTACTGGACGGGCGAGACGCAGATGGCCTGCATCCGCGATGTGGTCGAGCAGACCCGCATTCATGCCTATGCGCACCATATCCAGCGGCTGATGGTCACCGGCAATTTCGCGCTTCTCGCCGGTATCGATCCGGAGGCGGTCAATGAATGGTATTTGATCGTCTATGCGGACGCCTATGAATGGGTGCAGTTGCCCAATACCCATGGCATGGCCCTGTTCGCCGATGGCGGCGTGCTGGCATCGAAGCCCTATGCGGCGAGCGGGGCTTATATCAACCGCATGTCGGACTACTGCAAATCCTGTTCCTATACGGTCTCGAAGAAGAACGGGCCAAAGGCCTGCCCCTTCAATTATCTGTATTGGAACTTTTTGATCGAGAACAAGAGCCGCCTGAAGGATAATCCGCGCCTGGGTATGCCGTACCGGACGCTTGGCAAGATGGGCGACGATAAGATCGCGGCCATCAAGGATGACTCGAAACGGTTTTTCAAAGAAATCGGCCTTGAAGGAAAACGCCGCAAGGCGCAGTCTGCGGAAAAGGTAAGCTGAGGGGACCGGGACGATGCGTAATCAGGTTGTGACGCCTCAAGACGGTGTGGCTTGGGTCACGGGCGCCAGTTCGGGCATTGGCTATCACACCTGCCTGACCCTGGCCCGGGACGGGTGGACCGTGGCGGCGACCGCCCGGGGCGAGAGCGATCTCCAGGCCTTGAGCGCGGCCGCCGAAGGCCTGAAGGGTCGGATCGTGCCTTTTCCCGGCGATGTCACGGACAAGGCGCGCATGGCGTCGATCGTCGAGGAGATCGAGACCGCCTACGGGCCCGTCGCGCTCGCGATTCTGAATGCAGGCATTTATATCCCCGTGGAAGCGCCGGATCTGACAGCCGAGCCGTTCGAGAAATGCTATTCAGTGAATGTTCTGGGCACGGTTTATGGTCTGGAACCCTTGATCCCACGCATGATCGCGCGCGCCAAAGGTCATATCGCCATCGTGTCGTCCGTCACCGGATATGGCGGCCTGCCGACAAGCGCTGCTTACGGCGCCACCAAGGCGGCCCTGATCAACATCGCCGAATGCCTCAAGATCGAGCTGGACCGCCATCAGGTACGGGTCTCGGTGATCAATCCGGGTTTCGTGGAAACGCCTGCCCAGGACGATAACGAGTTTCCCAAACCCTTCATGATCCAGCCGGAGGATGCGGCCAACCGCATCGTCAAAGGGCTGAAGGGTCAGGCTTTCGAAATCACCTTCCCCAAGCGCTTCACTTTCGTCTTGAAAGTGCTGAAATGGTTGCCGCGCGACTGGTATATCGCGCTGATCAAGCGTCAGACCGGCTGGAACAAGCTGCCCGATGAGAGCTGATTAAACAGCGCTTTCGATCCGCTCCCGGAAGGTCCGCTGGCGCGCCGCGTCGAGCGGGAAATTCCACATCACCGCCACGGCGATGAGCTTCAGCGCCACGGGCAGACCGGCGTAAATCCAGGCCAGCGTCGTCAGTGCCAAGGGCGTGTTCGTCTCTCCGGCGGCGTCGAAGCCTACCGCTTCGAGGGGCAGGAACGCCAAAGCCCCGGCCACGCCAAGGGAAATCTGTGTGCTGAGGCCCCACAGAGCGAAGTAAAGGCCCGTGCGTTCCTCACCGCTCGCGGCCGTGTCTTCATCGACCACATCCGCCAGGATGGCCGACGGGATCGCCAGATCCGCGCCCACCCCGAAGCCCGACAAGATCGTGATGATCAAAAACAGGGTGAAATCGCCTTCGCCGACAAAAATCGGTGTCCAGAGAAAGGCGAGGCAGGCCCAGATCATGGCGATGGCCCAACTGCGGTGCTTGCCGATCCTGGAAGAGGCCCAGGTCCAGACCGGGATCGCCACGAGTCCTGAGACGAAATAGGTAAACAGCAGCGGTCCGTAAGCGTCCTGCATCCCTAAGCGATGGGTGACGAAGGGAATGAACAGGGTCACGGGCAGGCCATTGGCCACCGCATTGATGAAAAAGGCCGCGATCAGCCTGCGGAAATCCGGGTTGCGCAGCGGTTGCGTCAGGCCTCTGATCCAGGGCAGCCGTTCGACCGTCAGCGGCGGGCGTTCCGGTACGCTCAAGGCGGCGATGGCCACCGTCAGGGGCAGGAGGATAATGATGATCCAGGCCAGCGCGCTCACATGGTCGCGAAGTCCCACGATACCGTAAACTGTCAACAAAGCGGGCAGGGCGGTCGCGACCATGGTGCCGAGAAGCGCGAAGATCTGGCGCGCGGCCGTCACCCGTGTGCGGGCGTGATAGTCGCCGGTCAGCTCCGCCCCCCAGGCATTGAACGGCAGGATCAGCGCGGTCCAGCCGATGGTCAGCGTCACGCCCCAGCCGAATACATAGGCCGCCGTGGCATCCGCAGGCGGAACGAAAAGCATATAGGTCGCCAGTATGGTGACCGGCACGCTGGCCACCACCCAGGGCTTGCGCCGCCCGAACGGCGTTTCGGTGCGGTCGCTCAGCCAGCCGATGATGGGATCGGCGATCGCGTCGACGGCCCGCATGCCGAACAGGATCGCGGCGATGGCGCTCAACGACAGGCCCAGTTCCTGGGTGTAAAGCGTCGGCAGATAGACATAGACGGGCAGGGCCAGCACCGCGACAGGCAGGCCGACGGCCCCATAGCTGGCCAGGATGCGCAAGGACACGGACGATTTGTCGGACACCAGGAGCGCCTCTTTGTCAGGACCGGATTTTCCGGTCTTCAGGTGTTTCGCCGTGTCCGTTATGTGCGCTTGAGCACCATCTGGCAGACATTGGTGGCGCCGGAGCGGAACCCCGCTTCGCAATAGGACAGATAATAGGTCCAAAGCCTTTTGAAGCGCTCGTCGAAGCCCTGCTCCTTGACCTGCGGCCAGGCCTCCACGAACCGCGCCCGCCATG
This sequence comes from uncultured Alphaproteobacteria bacterium, assembly GCA_964612085.1. Classification (GTDB taxonomy): domain Bacteria; phylum Pseudomonadota; class Alphaproteobacteria; order JAJFIK01; family JAJFIK01; genus CAZTCJ01. The sequence goes on along the minus strand of CAZTCJ010000020.1, from coordinate 42,912 downwards.
CCGCCAGGGTGCGGGCATAGTCTGCGCCGAACGTCTTGGTTTGCGCGATCTCCAGGCCGACACGGGCCGTCTGCGCCTCTAGCGCCTCTGGAGACGGCAGCATGCCGCCCGGGAAGATATAGCGCTGAATGAAATCGACGCTTTGCCGGTAGGATTCGAAATGATCGTCGGCGATGGTGATGATCTGCAGCCCGGCCTGTCCTTCCGGCGCCAGCCGGTTGCGCACCGTCTCGAAGAACTGGGGCCAGTATCGTTCGCCCACGGCTTCGAACATTTCGATTGAGGCAATACGGTCGAACGTGCCCGAAACATCCCGGTAATCGCAGTACTGAATATCGATCTTGTCGGTCAAACCGGCCCTGGACGCGCGCTCGCGGGCATAGTCGTATTGTTCTTTGGAAATGGTGATGCCGGTGACATGGCAGCCGATGGTCCGGGCCGCGTGCTCCGCGAACCCGCCCCAGCCGCAGCCGATTTCCAGAACCCTGTGATCCGCCTGCAGATCCATGGAGCGGGCCAGGGCGGCATATTTCGCTTCCTGTGCAGTGGCCAGATCGTCAGTATGCTTTTCAAACAGGGCGCTCGAGTAGGTCATGGTGTGGTCGAGCCAGGTCTCGTAGAACCGGTTGCCCAGATCGTAATGGGCCTCGATATTCCGCCGGGCCTGGCGCTTGGTGTTGCGGCGCATGGTGTGCAGGATGCGTGTCGCGAAAGCCGTCAGGGGCGAGGCCTGGAACAAAGCCCGCACATGGGCCGTATTCTGAGAAAACACTTCCAACATGGCCGTGACGTCAGGGCTATCCCACTGGCCGTCGAGATAGGCTTCCGCCAGGCCCACATTGCCGCCCGTGGCGACACGGCGCGCCATGGCGTAATCGTGCACGATCAAGATGCCGGTGCCGCCCGTGGCGCTGCCTTCGAAACATAAGGCCTGGCCGTCCGGCAGTTGGACGATCATGCGGCCCCATTGAAATTTCAGCATGCCGCGCATCAGCATGCGGGCGATGAACGGCGCATTCTTCAGTGCGCTAATCGCTTCAGGCGTTGCTTTGGGTAAGGCGTCCGCATCGCTAGGGTGCGGACCATCTGCAAAATGTGGCCTTTGCACGTGCTCTAGTTGTGCCATGGGTCTGCTCCATTTTCGGCAGTGATTTTTGCGGCTGCCGCCCCTTGTCTGCCCGGTTCCGGCGTATCTTCCCAGCTTATCGGATGTGCGATGGGCCATCCACTCCCCGGACGGGTTTTGTGCGGATGCCACAGGATTTGATCCGGATCTGACGCATGTCGTCGCAACATTACGGTAAATCCTCGCCGATCGTGGCGGGCTTTTCAGGCGCGGGCGGGCGTTTGTGATAGCGCGCGCCCTTGCGCACCAGATGCAGGGCTTCCCAATGAATGGCCGCCATCACTTTCCAGCTCATGAGCGGGAACCGGACGAGCGCCTGCATCAGTGTGGAGTCGGAGAATGGACGCTCTGTTCCCACCAGCGTCGCGAGTAGCATAACGCCGTCTTTATTCTCCTGGCGGATGGCGACCCGCAAACGGTCCGCCGGCGGACGCAAGGCGAACCAGTATGTATGATCCATATCCATGAAGGGCGAGACATGCAGGTTCTTGCCGGCTTTCTGGCGTATGACCTCTCGCGGTTCGGTCCGCACCGGGATCACGTAGCTGTGGGTATCGCCGAAGGTATTGTTCACCTGATGGATAACGGCACGCAAGGCGCCGTCAGGACCGTGACAATAATAAAGAGAGATGGGGTTGAAGACATAGCCCAGAAGGCGCGGAAAACACAGCAGGCGGATCGTGCCGCCATCAAGGGCAATGCTGGCCTCCGTCAAACGCTCTTCGGCCCAGGCCCGCAGCGGGGCGCCGTCCCGCGCGCCATGATCGCGATCGTAGAAGCTCAAAATGTTCCAGCGGTTGTAACTGAACAGGCGGCTTTGCCTGGCGATCTCGCCTATTCTGTCGACATCGACCAGGAGCGAGAAAACCCGGTAGCGAAAGCGATGGGTGAAGGGTTTGAGCCGCGCATGCATGACGCTGCCGAAGTAAAGACGTGCCGCTGGAAGGCCCTGGGTCATGGCATCAGTATACCAGATCGGCCCTATTCAGCGGCCCGGGCGGCGGGCGCGGCATCAACGCTGTCATCGGCGGCCCAGGGCCGCGCGAGACCGCTCAGGCGTTCCGCTGCCTCAAGCCCCGCCGCGAGTCCGTCTTCGTGGAAGCCATAGCCGCACCAGGCGCCGCAAAACCAGGTTCTGCGCGCGCCCTGGATCTCATCGAGCCGCCGTTGGGCCTTCAAGGCCGCCTGAGTGAACTGCGGATGGTCGTAAGTGTAGGTGCCGAAAACGAGATCGTCCCGGGGCGGTGTCGCCGGATTGAGGCTGACGAAAAGCGGGCAGGCCGGATTGAGATTCTGCAGCCTGTTCATCCAATAAGTGACGGAAACAGGAGCGGCCGCCTCCGTCTTGTCGGCCATGACATTCCAGCTCGCCCAGACCGTTTTGCGCTCCGGCATCAGAGCGGGATCCCGGTGCAGATAGGCCGTGTTCGGCGCATAAGCGATATCGCCCAGAATGGCGCGTTCCGTGTCGTCCGCATCGCTCAGCAGGCGGAGCGCCTGATCGCTGTGGCATGCCAGGATCGCGTGGTCGAACCGGTGGATGGCGCCCGTGTCGTCGACCAGCGTGACGCCGTCTTCCGACCGCATCACGGATCTTATGCCCAGGCCCGTATGGATTCTGTCCTGGAACGGGGCCGTCAGCCGGGCTACATAGGTGCGGCTGCCGCCGTCCACCGTGCGCCATAGGGGCCGCGCATAGGACAAAAGACGGTGATTGTCGAAAAACCGGATCAGGCTTTCGGCAGGGAAATCGAGCATGCTGCCCAGGGAGGTGGACCAGATGGCGGCCCCCATGGGCAGTATATAGTGATCCTTGAACGAGCGCCCGAAGCCCCGATAGGCGATATATTCTCCCAACGGAAGATCCGTGCAAAGGCCGGAGTCCAGATCGCGCAGGGCAATGCGGTTGAACCGCAGGATATCGTAGATCATGGCCAGGAAAGACGGGTTGGCCATATTGCGTTTCTGGGCAAAGATCGTCGCAAGGCTGTCGCTCGACCATTCCAGCCGCTTCGCCTGCGCGCTGACCGCGAAGCTCATATTGCTTTCGATCGTATCGACATTCAGGGTACGGAAGAGGGCGGTCAGGTTGGGGTAATTCAACTCGTTATAAACGATGAAGCCCGTATCGACGGGGATCGGCGTACCGTCATAGTCGACTTCGGCCGTGTTGCTGTGCCCGCCGATCCGGTGATCTTTCTCGAAAACTGTAATGTCATGGTCCTGATGGAGCAGCCAGGCCGCCCCAAGACCGGAAATGCCCGAGCCGATAATGGCGATTTTCATACAATATCCTTATGCGAATGAATGGGGTCAAGCCGCCGACGACTTGATGGAGGCGAAGGCCTCGAGAGCCCGTTCGCGGCCTTCTTTGAGGCCGATGATGGGCGCGGGATAGTCTTTGCCGATGGTCACGCCGGCCTCCTCAAGCACGCTCTCCGGCGCCTCCCAAGGTTTGTGAATATGCTTCGCGGGCAGATCTTTCAGTTCCGGCACCCAGCGGCGGACATACTCGCCCTTGGGGTCGAATTTCTCGCCCTGGAGCACCGGGTTGAACACCCGGAAATAAGGCGCGGCATCGGCCCCGCAGCCCGCGATCCACTGCCAGCCTGCGCTGTTATTGGCGAGATCCGCATCGACCAGCGTGTCCCAAAACCAGGCCTCGCCCTCCTGCCACGGAATAAGCAGATGCTTGACCAGAACGGAGCCCACGATCATGCGCACCCGGTTGTGCATCCAGCCCGTATGCCAGAGCTGGCGCATGCCCGCGTCCACGATCGGATAGCCGGTGCGGCCCTTCTGCCAGGCTTCGAGCCCCTTTTTATTTTTCGCCCACGGAAAGCTCCGGAATTCAGGCCGCAAGGCCGTGTCCGGCAGATCGGCATTGTGGAACAGGAGCTGATAGCTGAACTCCCGCCAGCCGATCTCCGACAGGAATTTGTCCGCATTAGTTTCCGCCTTCGTGCTGTTCTTGCCGCCGGTCCAGGCATGGACCCTGTGCCACACTGTACGCGGGCTGATCTCACCATGGTGCAGATGGGGCGACAGCATGGAGGTGTGCTGCTGGTCGGGCCGGTCGCGGCCGTCCGCATAGGCCTCGAGACTGTCGTCGAGGAACGCATCGAGCCGGTCGAGCGCGCCCTGTTCGCCCGGCGTCCAGATCTCGCGCAAGCCCCCGGCCCAGTCGGGCTGTGTCGGCAGCAGCGCCCAGTCGTCGAGATCGTCGCTTTTGGCTTTCGTGGGCTTGGGCAAGGAAGAAGGCCGGGGCAGGGGCTTGGCGATGGCGCCCTTGGCGAGCGAGGCTTTCCAATAGGCGGTGAACACCCGGTAGGGCTCGCCCGCGCCGGTCATCACTTCCCAGGGTTCGCGCAACAGGGAGCCGGGAAAGCTCTCGGCCGTCACGCCGCGTTCTTTCAGCGCGCTTTTGATGTCTTTGTCCCGTTCGACCGCCGCAGGCTCGTAAAGCCTGTTCCAGACCACCGTGTCGGCGCCGGTTTCTTCCAGAACGGCGTCGAGTACATCGCTGGCGGGGCCTTTGCGTAGGACCAATGTCTGCCCGAGGGAGCGCAGATCGGCCTGAAGCGCTTCGAGCGTGTGATGCAGCCACCACTTGCGCGCGCCTCCTGCCGCCCAGTCGCCCGCATTTTGCTCGTCCAGGATGAATAGGCAGCACAAGGGGACGTCGCGCTCTGCCGCCGCCTGCAGGGCGGGATGGTCCGAAAGGCGTAAATCCTGCCGAAACCAGACAATTACCGGCGCCTGGTTTTTCGATAAGGTCTTCGATTGGGAGGCCATAGGATCCTTGATTCGGTTTTCTAATGTGCGGGATACGTGTTCCGCTTGCCAGTGGATCATGGAAGGACGAAGGCGCGCCGCCGCCTGATTTTCCATAACATCCGGGCATGCGGGACGGCAGGCACGCCACCGCTTTCGCGGCCGACTGTGTCTGAGTCGCCGAACTCTTCTGAGGGCGGAAAGACCGGGATGTCAGTCCGGGGCCTGCGCTTGCATGTCATGCGCCAACTTGCGGGCGAAGCGCAGAAACTTTGCGCGCGGCCAGATCAGGAAGTAGAAGTGCGGTGTGTACTGACCGTCGTTGTACAGTTTCTCCCGCACGGGCGAATTGGCGATCGCCATGCGGGTCTGGTTTTCGCTCGTGCCGTAGTCGAAGACGAAAGCGCCGTTCCGAACCCGCTTTTCCCGCAGGTAAGCCAGTTTCGGACTGATTTTCGTAAGCTGCGGGTCGTAGATCCAGGAGCCGCCGACCAGACCGAAGAGGCTTTCGTCGGCCTGCATCAGTTCGGCGATTTTCAGATAGCACCGGTCCATGGCCGCTTCGTGGAAATCGCGGATGTCGCGATTGTCGAGATGCAGGCCCAGCCAGTGGCCGCGCGAGTTGAGCCCCGCCATGACCCATGTCACCGGCGATCCGAAAGAGGCCAGCGCCTTGGGCGTCAGCAGGCATTTGCGTGGCACGAGCGCGCCATATTCGACGAAATGGCTCCGGCTGCAGGGGAGCGAATGGCCGAGCAGAAACTTAAGATCCTTGGAGAGGTTGTCGTAGTTTTCGGTATACCGGGTGCGGCCCTTGACGACGGCCTTCCGGATGAAAGTGAGCCGTTCCGTGGTCAACTCATTGAGGCCGCTCATGGCGGGACGCGACACCAATAAAGGATAACCGGCCGCGACCATGCTGGCGACCAGGCAATCGAGAAAGGCCTGTTCGTCGTCAATGGATTTAGCCGCCGTAAAAGCCTTTGCCGCGCTTTCCAGAGACGCCGGATTGAGATCCATGGACCGTGGATCGAAGGCCGTTTCCTTATGCTGAAGGATCTTCCCGCATAAAACGGTCAGCTCCTTGGGAAATCCGTTCAAAATCTCGGAATCTTCGGGAATGCCCGCAACCATGGCCGCTAATGCCCCTCAAACCAATCGTGTTTGAGGCGCGATCCTAGCCTAACGGGCGCGGCGATGCCATGGCCGGTCTCCCACCTTGACTTGCGAATCCCATCCCTGTTTCTCTTCTTGCCAGAAGACCGAAGGGGGTTTTGGACTGTGGCGGAATGCGCGGATTTCCGCTGCTTTTCGTTGGGTCATCAAATCGGGGATTGGGGCAATGTCCAATAAAACTGCGATCGCCGAAAAGATTTATGCGTATATCAAGTCGACTATCGGTACGGCGGTTCCGTTTGAGTTCGATATGCATTTAAACATTCTAGAAAGCGAAATATTAGACAGCACGGCCATTGCTGAAATGCTGCCTTGGCTGGAAGAAACCTTTTCCATTGACGCGGATCCGGAAGCGCTTACGCCGGAGAACTTCACCTCTCTTGATGCCATCGCCGGATTTGTTCTGGACAATAATCCGCAGGCTGGGGGGCAGGCATGACCACCCTGCACGAGCGGCTGAGCGCCGCCGCCGCGCGTGACGGAGAACGCATCGCGCTGTCCCTGGACGAGGCCGTCCTGACCTTTTCCGATCTGGAGCGTCAAAGCACGGCCCTGGCGCATCATTTGACGGCGGCCGGGGTCGGCGCCGGCGATCCGGTCGTGCTCATATCCAACCACGCGCTCGAGGCGGTCGTAGCCTTTTGGGGCGTGATGAAAGCGGGCGGCATTGCCGTTCAGCTCAATGCGAAAATGGGCGACGACGCGCTGCGCGGCGTTTTGCGCGAATGCGCTCCGAAGGCGGTTCTCGCGTCCGGAAAATATCTGGATGATGTCACCACCAAATGGCTGGCGGATCCGTCCGACATCGTCATCCGCGATCTGATGGATCCCACGCTGCGGGAGCCCTGTCAGACGGAGGGTGCGAGCCTGGCCCCGGTTCAAGAAACCGATCCGGCCTGCATTATTTATACGTCGGGCAGCACGGGGCAGCCAAAGGGGGTTTGCCTGAGCCACCGGAATCTGTGGACCGTGGCGGGCGCGGTGATCGACGACCTGGGCGTGACGTCCAAGGACGCGTATCTGATGGTCGTGCCGCTGCACTATGTCCATGGCATCATGCAGTTGCTGGTTCATCATCTTGCGGGCGCGTCGGTGCATCTGGCGCCAAGCTTCATGTTCCCGCAAGTGATCGTCAAGAAGCTCAAAACGCTGACCATCACGAGCTTTTCCGGCGTGCCGTTTCACTTCAACACGCTGATTGAGAACAGCACCTTCCTGAAGGAGGAGCTGCCCGATCTGCGCTGGCTCACCTCCACGGGCGGCAAGCTCGACGAGGCCCAGATTCAGAAGATCCGCGCGGCCAAGCCCGATGTGAACTTTCTGATCGCCTACGGACAGACCGAATGCGCGCCGCGCGCCACGGCACTGGCGCCTGACCGCATCGACCGCAAGCCCACATCCGTTGGCACGCCCATCAAGGGGGTGACGGTGTTGATCCTGGACGAAGAGGGCAATGCATTGCCGCAGGGCGCGGTCGGCGAAGTGGTGATCGCGGGCGACAATATCATGATGGGCTATTGGCGGCAGCCGGAGGCCACCGCCAAGGTTCTGGACGGCGAGGGCCGCCTTCATACGGGCGATCTGGGCCGGTTCGACGAGGAAGGCGACCTCTTCCTGGTCGGGCGCCGCTCCGACATGATCAAGAGCGCGGGCGAGCGTATTTTCCCGGGCGAGATCGAGACGGTTTTGCGCGGATCCGGGCGTGTATTGGAGGCGGCCGTGATCGGCGTGCCCCATCCGGTGACCGGCGAGCAGGTCGAAGCCCATCTGCGCATCGATCCGAAAGCACCGGATTTCCCAGGGCTGAAGGCGATGGAAGAAGAGCTGCGCAAGCTGTGTCTGGCGCATATGCCGATTGCCAGGGCGCCCAAACGGTTTCATTTCTGGGCGGAGTTTCCGCGGCGCGACAATGGTAAGGTGGACCGGTTGAAGCTGGCCAAGGGCGACGGCGGCGAGCCCGTCAAGGATGAGGCCGCCCCTACAGCATCAGCGTCGTGAGCCCTTTGTAGCCCGCGTGGGAGAGTGAGGATCGATCTTGGCACCGGATCCGGCGCAGCCGCCTGCTAGCAACCCGAAGCCCACGCCCGCCAAAGGCACGCCGAAGCTCCTGGCCCGCCAAAGTCTGATCTATGCAGGCGGCAATCTGGTCCAGGCGGCCCTCGCCGTGGGCCTGATCCCGCTTTATACCCGGCTCCTGTCCACCGAGGAATACGGGGCCTATTCCTTCGTGCTGGCGAGTGTACAGCTCGGCTTTTCCGTCGGGCTCACCTGGGTGCTGACCGCCATCGTCCGCCTTTTGCAGCGGTATCCGGATCAAAGCCATATCCTCAGCGCCTTCATGACCATCTTCACCGTGACCTCAGGGCTCGTGATCCTGGGCGGCGCCGTGGCCTTTTTCTTCCTGGAAAACAGTTTCCACCGCCAGCTTCTGATCCTGGGCGTGCTCTATTTCATCGCCATGAGCTGGATGGAGATGAATCTCAGGGTGTTTTCCGCCCGTCTCCAGGCCGGCCGTCAGGCCCGCTCGCGGATCGCGCGCTCATTCCTGCAATCGGGCATCGGGGCGAGCCTCGCCTCGCTGGGCTTCGGCGCCCAGGGCATTCTGACCGGTCTGGTTATCGGGTCGTTCGGTCCGGGCGTCGTGGCGGGCGCCAAGGAATGGAAGGGCGTCCGGCCCTTTCGCAGCCATGGGGCGCTACAGGAAGTGTTGCGCTTTGGTCTGCCGTTGTCCGTCAGTTTCGGGATCGGCGCCGTCGTGCTGCATCTTGACCGCTATATGGTGGTCGCCCTTGAAGGCATCGCGATGCTCGGGATCTACGCCCTGGCCGTCGAACTGGTCATGCGGATCACCAATGTCATCCTCAATCCCATTGCGGCGGCGGCTTTGCCCTTGGCCGTGCGGGATTTGGAAAAGAACGGCCCCGGTGCGGCGCGGGCGCAATTGCGCGACAATTTCATTTTGCTGGCCTTGATCGCGGTGCCGGCTGCTGTCGGGCTGATCAGCGTGACGCCGGACTTCGCCATCGTCATGGTGGGACCGGATTTCCGGGACGGGGTCATCGCGATTCTGCCATTCGTGGCGGCGGCTTTCTTCGTCAACGGGTTCCGGAAATTCTATTTCGATTACGCCATTCACCTGGGCATGAAGACTGCCCGCTTCATCTGGATCAACTGCATCAATCTCGTGTTGATCGTGGTCCTGAACTATCTGTTCTTGAAACAGTACGGCATTATCGGCGCGGCCTATGCCAGCCTGTTGGTGCAGATCAACGGATTGATCCTGTCGATCATTCTCGGCCACTCCGCCTTCGCGCTGCCGTTTCCGGTCTTTCAGTTCCTGCGCATCCTGCTGGCGGCGGCCGGCATGGCCTACGCGGTCTCGCTGGTGCCGGGCGAACCGGGCTTCATCACGCTTGTGCAGAAAGTCATGGTGGGCGGCGCCGTTTACGGAGTCCTGGTGCTGATGTTGGACGTCTGGCACGCCCAAAGACGGGTTGCAGGCATATTGTTTCGCTGGCGCAAAAGGCCTGCGCCTGCTGACGATACACTTTAAGGAGCGTTTTGGCCCCTAGCGTCCTAAGCCCGGCAGGATGTCGGCGGGCGCCGCCTCGGCACGCGGCGCGGGGATGAGCCTGTCGGGCTTTTGACCCGCGACGGCATGGCGGAAAGACCGCAAGACCGGCTGGGCTTCGAGTAGGAAGGGCAGCTTGGCCACGCTCTCTTTATAGAGCGATGTGCGGTAATAGATGTCGGGCGCGAGCCGCATCATATTGCTCTTGTTCTGTGTCAGGAAGATCGCTTCATGGCCGTTCATGCGCGCGGTGCGCAGCATTTCCGGCGTGGCGTCGGCTTCCTTGCCGTAGGGGAGCGAGAAGGTGCGGATGGTCTGCCCGGACAGGCGTTCCAATGCGGCCCGCGACTCCACGATCTCCCGGTTCATTTCATGCGCCTGAACGGCGCGGAAGAAGCAGTGGCAGGAGGAATGATTGCCGATGGCAATGCCGTAATCGGCGAGCGTCGGCAGATCGCCTGCGTTGAGCAGAAGGTTTTCGCTGCGCCGCAGATTGCCTTCCGTGGTCGAGAGCTTGGAGAGCAGGCGCTCTTTGAGTGCCGGGTGGCGGTCCAAGGGCGTGCGCGGCAGGACGCCGCTGATCAGGTCGTAAAGGGTGCGGATCGCCGCCGGATTCTCGCCAAAGCACCGCACCGTCTCCTCAAAGCCCATCTGCGCGATGGCATAGGAGATGACCATGTCCATGGGCAGCCAGTCTTCATCCGCCGTACGCGGATTAACGAAGAACAGCGACGGGGCGTTGTATTGGCGCAGGAGCGGGCCCGCCACGTCGAGAACGGACCGGTAAAAATCGTCAAAGGTAATGAGGAGCGGCTTTTTCGGCAGCGGACCGTCGAGGAAATCGTCCGTGCTGATGATGTCGTAGTTCTTGGAATAAAATTTCAGATGATCTTCGAACAGGGCGGGCGGCGTGGCGAGATCGAGCTGGCTGGTGAGTGCCGTGTCGTCGTCCGCGATGTGATGATAAAGCACCACCCGAATGCGTTTGAACGCCAGATGCATTGTCCGCTCCCCCAAAGTACGGACAGAACCCCGATCTGTGCCGACGGCCCGTCTCGGGATCTAGACCTAATTGTAAAATAAGCGCAGCGCCCCAAGCGCTTATCACCTGTTTGAAAGCTAATGAGAGACAGGCGTATGCCTTACCAACCTCTCATTTAGCCTACCGTTCCGATAGGTCGAAGCTATGAGAAACAACGAACAGTTGTCAATTGGAATCTTGATTGTACCGCCTGAAAGGCGTTCCCGCCCCAATCGTGGCAATCCTGCCACGGATTGTTGCGGTTATGATACGAATAGCGCAACGATCCGTGACAAAATCTCGGTTTTCAAACGAGGCCTGGACGGTGCGGATCAGCGTCCGTGATGTCCCTGGGCGTGGTGCCACAGGATATTGGCCCAGCCCAGATAGTTGCGTTCCCAATTAGGCTTGGGCCGGTGGCGCTCCATGACCGCGACCACCGTGTCGAGCATCTCCGGATCGTGGGGCGCGAGCCTGAGCCAGCCGATGGCGACCGCATCGATCTCCCAATCCTTGGCGTTGCGGGAGTCCGCGTTGAAGCGGTATTTCACATCGCCCTTGTCGGTGACAATGTTTTCCTTGAAGGCGCGCGCCATCTTCAGCAGATCCTCCCGGGTCACCCCGTCGATGCCGGACTCATAAGCCTGCACCAGAAAGGCCACGTCGATGCCCCCATGGGACATATCCTCCGTAGGCCCATTATTGTTCGGCTTATAGGGATCGTAGAGCCAGATATACTTGCCGTCTTCTTCCCGGACATAAGCCATGAAATGGGCGACCAGGCGCCGGGCCTTGTCCCGGTAGGCGGGGGTGGGCTCATGCTTGTCGATCAGAAGCGCGGCAGTGAGCGGCGTGGCGCTCTGGTTGAAGGGCACCGGATTCGACCAGGTGCCGCCGCCCGGCTTGGCGTTGTAATAGGCGCCGGGCACTTTTTCGTAGCGGTCTTCGATCCACAGGCTGTCATGGAAATCGATGATCTGCCGGACTCGGGCCATGTAGCGTTTGGCGTCGGCGTGATAGGCCGCGAAGCGGGCATCGCTCAGCACCGTATCGACCCAGGTCATGATGTGCTGGGCAATATGACCGTCGGTCAGCGGCTCGATGCGCACTTCGCCCCGGTAGTGCTTGCGCCAGCTCGGGGCGGCCATGGTCCGGTCGTCGAACAGGGGCTGGGGGCCACTGGTGTAAGGGGCCGCCGCCAGATCGATCTCACCGCGGGCGACCCGCGCCTCGTCCGTGTTGCGGAACATCTGATCGATGATCTCCTGGCCGTAATCGAGCCATTGGGTCTCGCCGGTCACGGCCGCCATGCGCGCGTAAGCCCGCACCCAGTAGCCCACATTCCAGGCATATTTGCCCGCGTCGTGCTCTTTCTCGCCGTCCAGATACGGCCGCTTGGAGCCGTACTGCCGGGCGAAGTCGGCCTGCCAGCGCTCCGCCGAATAGGCCTTCAAAGGCTCCGCCCGGGCCGTGGCGACGATGCCGTCCGCGCCGGATCCGCTGAACCCGAGGGTGCCGCAGGCAACAAGACCGGAAACCATCCCGGCGCTGATCAATCTGATTAACATGAACCTCTTCCCCTTTTTTCCGACCTGCTCTTAATCGCATACGCAAATGAAGATCCGGACCCTGGCCCGGCCCCGTGACCAATTCAAGGCGACTGTATTGCACCGGGCGGCGGCACGCGACAGGCGAGTGGGCCTGCGGTCCGGGTTTTCAGGCCGCTGGATCCATCCTGGAAAAGGTTAACGGGTAAATTGCGGATTTTCGTCCCGTAGATCTTGATTCCATTCGGAAAAAGCGATACCGACACGATCATCTCGCCCTGGTGTAGTCATCGTCACGTCACAAGAGAACTTTGGTGAACGGCGCAAGCGTCAATGGCGGGTGCTGATGAAATCAATGGTGGTAGTCGTTATCGGCCTTCCCGGTGAAGAGCATTTCCAAAGCGGATCAATTTGTTCAACCCACAGGTCGGTCCAGGAAAGACTTTTCACGCAAGTCAAACCGTCTTCCAAAGTAAAACAATAACTTACGACAACCATGGATTCCGTCGTTCGAATCATTTCATTTCAGAAAGAAAGTTGGTAAGTTACCGGCAGTTTAGTTACCCGGCGGTTCGGGGCTCTTATCGCCGGGAGTCTGGGGGATGTACAAGATGGCTACGTTTACTGTCACGTCTGCAAGCGACGATGGGCTAGGTGGATTAACGCTGCGCGAAGCAATCGACCTCGCCAATTCAACCGCGGCTCAGGATACGATCAATTTCTCGGGTGCCCTCGCGGGGGCCACGATCGTGCTCACCGGCGCCGAACTCGACATCACGCAGGATGTCACGATCACCGGCGACATCAACGGCGACGGCTTCGCCGATATCACCGTCAACGGCGCGGGCGGCTCCCGCGTCTTCGATGTGGAAAACTTCGGCGGCTCGCCCACCGAGGTCGTTCTGGACGGCTTGTCCATCTCCGGCGGCAGCGCCGTCACGGGCGGCGGTCTGCGCACCGACGTCAACACGGATGTGACGATCACGGACAGCACGTTCATCGGCAACCAGGCCAATTTCGGCGGCGGTATCGCGAATTTCGGTTCGCTGACGGTTATCAATACCACCTTCGAGAACAACAGCGCCTCCAATGCGGGCGGCGCGGTGGCCACCAGCGGCTTCACCGAAATCGAGAATTCGACGGTCTCCGGCAATACGGCGACCACGGAAGGCGGCGGGATCTACAATTCCAGCGGCACGACGGTGGTCACCAATTCGACCGTGTCCGGCAATTCCGCTGCCTTCGGCGGCGGCATCTCCAACGATGTGGGCACGGTCAGCCTGGTCAACGCGACCGTCTCCGGCAACACCTCCACGGCCGACGGCGGCGGCATCTACAATTCCAGCGGCCTGCGGGTCGCCAATTCGATCGTCGCCGGCAACCGCAATGCGGGCTCGATCGACGATGTCTCCGGGCCGGTGGTCGATCCGGTCACGACCCATCTGGGCGTGAACATCTTCTCCCAGCCGGGCCTGGCTTCGGGTCCGGACATTACCGAGACCGATCTGCTTCAGATCTTCGACTCCATTGACGGCGTGACCGGCGGCGGCTTCCTGGGCTTCAATGGCGGCCCGACCCGGACCATCGCGCTCAATCCGTTCGGCGTGGCGGTCGATGCGGGCGACAATTCCCGTGCCGTGGATCCGGGCTTCGACGCCCTGCCGGCCGCCGGCGACAGCTTCCTGGTCAACGACCAGCGCGGCCCCGGCTTCGTGCGGATCTTCGACGGCGACGGCAATCTGACGGCGACCGTCGATATCGGCGCCTTCGAAGTGCAAAGCGCGTTTCCGCCGCCGCCGCCGCCCGTCAATCCGGGCCTGGCGCCGCAGATCACCATCAATACCGGCATCGTGCTCAATGAGGGCAATGCCAATGTGATCGACAATTTCGAGCTGCGCGCGGTCGATCCCGACAATACGCCGGCTGAAGTGGCCTTTACCCTGACCGATCTGCCGGATTTCGGCTTCATTCAGCGCAATGGCGTGACGCTTGGGATCGGCGACAAGTTCTCCCAGGCCAACATCAATAACGGCGATGTCCGTTATCTGAACAATGGCGGCGAATCGACGATCGACGGCTTCGGCTTCTCGGTCACCGATCCGGACGGCTCGGGCCCGGTCTTCGGTTCCTTCAACATCACGATCAATCCGATCAACGATGTGCCACAGCTCGCGGCCAATACCGGCATTTCCGTACCCGAGGCCGGTATCGAGACCTTCAACGAATTCAATCTGCTGACCAGCGATCCGGACAATACGCCGAGCGAGCTGGTCTATACGGTGGTCACCAGCGTCACCAACGGCACGCTGACGCGCAACGGCGTGCAACTCGGCAATGGCGACACCTTCACCCAGCAGAACATCAATGACGGCCTGCTCGTCTACACCCATGACGGTTCGGAAACCACGACCGATTCCTTCATCATTTCGGTCACCGATCCGACCGGTCCGGCCCTGCCGAACGCGCAGGTCGATATCGGCATTTTCCCGGTTACGACCGCGCCGCAGATCGTCTTCAACACTGGCGATGTGCTGCCCGAGGGCGGCAATATCCTGATCGACAATACGGAACTGCGGGCCACCGACCCCGACAGCCCTCCGGGTCAGGTCATCTTCACGGTGCTGAACGCCCCGGCCTATGGCCAGTTGCGGCTCGCGGGCGTGACCCTGCAGGAAGGCTCGACCTTCACCCAGTCGGACATCAACAGCAATCTGCTGCGCTATCTCCATGACGGCGGCGAGCTGACGACCGACAGCTTCACCTTCCAGGTGACCGATTTCGATGGGACGGGTACGGATATCGGCCTGTTCACCTTCGGCATCGATCCGGTCAATGACGCGCCGGTGCTGGAGCGTAATTCCGGCGCCTCCGCCTTCGAAGGCGGCGAGGTCATCATCGGCAGCACCAATCTGCTGACCAGCGATGCGGACAACACGCCGAACGAGCTGGTCTACACCATCACCAACAATGTGAACCACGGCTTCATCCGCAAGAACGGCGCGCCGCTGGGCAATGGCGACACCTTCACCCAGTGGGATGTGGACAACAACTTCATCACCTACGACAACGACGGCGAAGAGTTCACCTCTGACTTCTTCCAGGTGACGGTCGAGGATCCGGATGGTCCTGCGATCGGTCCGTTCCAGGTCGATCTCGGCATTTTCGAAGTCAACGACGTGCCGGTGCTCGATATCAATATCGGTCTGCCGGGTGTCGCCGAAGACGGCTCGGCCCTGATCACGGCGGCCAATCTGACCGCGACCGACGACGACAATCCGCCCGATGAGATCATCTACACGCTGACGGATCTGCCCGATGAAGGCACGCTGCTGAAAAACCTGATCCCGCTGGCGATCGGCAACACCTTCACCCAGGAAGACATCAATAACGGCCTGCTGTCCTACGAAGCGATCGACGGCGAGTTCTCGCCCGATAACTTCTCGTTTGTCCTCAGCAATCCGGATGGCACGTCCGGTTCTCTCAGCACTTTCCTCATCGGCATCACTACGGCCAATGACGCGCCGGCGCTGACCACT
Source organism: uncultured Alphaproteobacteria bacterium (assembly GCA_964612085.1). Classification (GTDB taxonomy): domain Bacteria; phylum Pseudomonadota; class Alphaproteobacteria; order JAJFIK01; family JAJFIK01; genus CAZTCJ01. The sequence continues at coordinate 27,161 of CAZTCJ010000020.1, read as the reverse complement.
AATCTGATCCTCAACCCGGACGAGGAAAGCAGCGTTCCGCTTCTGCCGAGCCATGTGGAAGCGACGGATCCGGACAATCTGCCGGAAGAGATCCGGTTCACGCTGACCTCGCTGCCGTCGGTCGGCACGATCCTGCGCGACAACATTCCGCTGATGGTTGGCCAGGGCTTCACGCAAGCCGACATCAATCTGGGCTTGGTGGAATATCTCCATGACGGCACGGAGACCTTCAACGACACCTTCGAAGTGGACATCCGGGACCCTGATGGGGCGGGTCCGTCGGGCGAGACGATCTTCGTCTTCATCAATTCGATCAATGACGGCGCCACGGTCGTCACCAATGTGCCGGAAGTGGTCGATGAAGGCGGCACGGTCACCATCGACACGGCCGAGCTGAACACGTTCGATCCGGACAATCTGATCCCGGCCGAGGTCATCTTCACCCTGACCACCGGCCCGGTGGACGGCACCCTGTTCCTCGATGCCCTGGAACTGTCGGCTGGCGATCAGTTCACCCAGGCCGATATCGACGCAGGCCTTGTGAGCTACACCCATAACGGTGCGGAAAACCCGACCGACAGCTTCAACTTCGCCTTGTCGAACCCGGACGATACGGCGGGCGAAAGCGACACCTTCGTGATCGCCATCAATCCGATCAACGATGTTCCGGAACTGATCGATCAGGGCCTGACGCCGCCGGAAGGCACGCTCGTGCCCATCACGCCGTTCGATCTCGACATTTTCGATCCCGACAACACGCCGGACGAGATCGTCTACACCCTGCAATCCCTGCCGGGCCATGCCTCGATCCATCTGAACGGCATTCCGCTCGAGGTGGGCGATACCTGGACCCAGGCCGATATCGATCAGGGCCGGCTGTTCTACTGCCACAACGGTTCGGAATATTTCACCGATAGCTTCATCGTGGACATCACCGACGGCGCCGGCGGCATGCTGCCGGGCCAGGTGATCGATGTGAATGTCACGCCGATCAATGACGGTCTGATCCTGGAGTGGAACCGCGGCATCCGGGTCACAGAAGGCGGCTCCAAGGCGGTCTTCCAGTCGGAACTGCGCTTCTCCGACGCGGAAAGCCGGGACGGCGAGATCACCTACACCGTGGACGGACTGCCCGAGAACGGCACCCTGTTCCGCTCCAACAGCGCGCTGAAACTGGGCGACATGTTCACCCAGGACGATATCGACAACCGGTCGATCCGTTACGAGCACAACGGGACGGACACCAATTCTGACAAGATCACCCTCGACGTGACCGATGGCGACGGCGACCTGTTCGACGATCTGCATCTGGTCGTGACGGTGGTGCCGGCCAACGACCCGCCGGTGCTGGGTCTCAACACGGGCATTTCGCTCAGCGACGGCGGCAGCGAGATCATCGATGCCTCCGAACTCCAGGGTCTCGACGGCGATAACGCGGCGGGCGAAATCCGCTTCGTGCTGACGGAAACGCCGATCAACGGCTTCCTGGCGCTCAACGGCGCGGCTCTGAGCGAAGGCGGTTCCTTCACCCAGGCCGACATCAATGCCGGTGCGGTGACCTATAACCACACGGTCCTGGGCACCACGTCGGACAGCTTCACCTTCAATCTGCGCGATCCCGATGTGATCGGCCCGGTCGGTCAGGTCCTCTCGATCTCCATCGGCTCCGGCGGCAATGGGAACGGCAATGGCGGCGGCGGCGGCAACAACGCCCCCGACGCCCGCGACGATGCCTTCTCCACCGGCAAGGACTCGTCCTTCGCAGGCAACGTGTTCACCAATAACGGGTCGGGCGCCGATTTCGATCCGGATGGGGACTCCTTCTCGGTCTCTGCCGTGCAGGGAGCCGGATCCGGCATCGGACAGCAGATCACCCTGCCGTCCGGCGCTCTGCTGACGCTCAATGCCAATGGCAGCTTCAGCTACAATCCCAACGGCCAGTTCTCGTCCCTGGGCGACGGCCAGACGGCGACCGATACCTTCACCTACGCGATCAGCGACAGCGGCGGCGCCAGCGACAGCGCCACCGTGACCGTCACCCTCAATGGCGGCGGCGCCGGTCCGGCCACGGTGCTCAATATCGCGGCGGCGGTCTCCTCCGTCGCGGAAGGCAACACGGTCTCCGTGCCGCAGACCTTCGTGGTCACCCGCACGGGCGCCACCGATACCGCCGTCAGCGCCAGCTACACGGTCTCCGGCGGCGGCACCTTCCCGGCGGCGGCCAGCGACTTCATCGGCAATGTCTTGCCCTCGGGCACGGTCAGTCTGGCGGCGGGCCAGGTCTCGGCCACCATTTCGGTGCCGGTGCGCGGCGACTTCACGCCGGAAGAAAACGAGACCTTCACGGTCACGTTGGAAAACGCCACAGTCTCTTCGGGCACGGTCACCATCGAGACCGACACGGCCGAAGGCACCATCGTCAATGACGACCAGGCGGTGACCCAGCAGGGCAGCGATGCCAAGGACAAGAGCAAGGGCACCGACGACGCCGATGTGGTCGACGGCCTGGGCGGCAAGGACAAAATCAAGGGCCGCGACGGCAACGACACCCTGTTCGGCGGCGACGGCGACGATACGCTCAAAGGCGAGGATGGCGACGACAATCTCTTCGGCGAAGAGGGCGACGACAAACTCGACGGCGGCGACGGCGACGACCTGCTCGACGGCGGTCCCGGCAATGACAAGCTCGACGGCAAGGACGGCGACGACATGCTGTTCGGCGGCGACGGGGCCGACGATCTGGACGGCGGTAAGGACAACGACTCCCTTGACGGCGGCTCCGGCAATGACGAGCTGGATGGCGACAAAGGCGACGACACGCTCTATGGCGGTCTGGGTACGGATGAACTGAAGGGCGGCAAGGATGCCGACACCTTCGTGTTCGACGAGTTCAGCGACACCGACATCATCACCGATTTCGATGTCGATGAGGACCTGCTCGACCTCAGCGCCTTCGGTGTCACCACTCTGGATGCCTTCCTGTCTCTGGCGACCCAGGACAACAAAGATGTGCGCTTCCAGCCCGATGGCGCGAACGACCTGCTGGTCATCGAGAAGGTGGATCTGGACGAGTTCAGCGCCGACAACTTCACCTTCTAAAAACACTGCGGAATGGTCCGGGCCGCCCGCCCGGCCCACCCTCTCCCCAAGCCCTTCCGGCTGGACCGCGTTCGTCCCCGGAAGGGTTTTTTTGTGGCCTGTGCGGCAGGCGCGATGAGAACAACCGATCGGGGTACTCCACCTCCCGCCATGGACAGGCGCTTGTGCTTCTATAGTATCGCGACCGGGGGGAGGGACCGACGCGCGGGTGGCGCATGAGCGCGCAGAACAAGACGGACAAATCCGGATCGCAAAAGTCTGGATCCGGCCGCGCGAAACCGCGCCGGTCCGAGATGGAATTGACGCTGGCCAAGGCGGTGGCGGCCTTGAGCGAGGCCAAGCAGCCCGCCGAAGCGTCCGCGCCATCGGCGGCGCCTGCGCCGCAAGAGCCTCCGGTTTCGGCCGCCGGAAAGATCCTGGGCGATCTGAAGGATGCGGTCCTGCCGGTCATGCCCAGCCTGATCATGCTGCTGGTGGGCTACTGGCTTGTCCAATCCGTTGAACTGGACATGAAGAAGGATCGCCTGGATGCCGATACGGCGCAAAAGATGCGCGACTTCATCCAGATCCTGATCGAACCGGAAGCGCCGGCCATCGATCAAATGCGCTCCACCGCTCTGGTGCTCGGGGCGTTCGGCGGCAAGGCGGTCTTTCCGCTGCTGAGCGTCCTGGAGGCGGGCAGTCCCGATCAGGTGGTCGCGGTTCAGGAAGGACTCGTCCATGCCGGTCTGACCGATCCGGATTTCACCTGCGCGGTCCTGACCGATGTCATACGCGACCGGACGGGCGTTTACGGATGGCGGACCCACAAAATGGTGATTGGCGTGGTCGGACGGATTGGATGCAGGCAAGCGCGGGGGCCGCTGAACCGCTATGTGGAACGGGCGCAAGGCGATCTCCAGGCGTTCAACCGGACGATCGAGGATACGCTGCCGGACCGCACCGCCCTGGTTTCCCTGGAGAAGACGGCCCGGCAGGCCCTTGAGCGCCTGGCGCAGAAGTAGGAAGGCTCAGCATGCGGATCATCGGCGCTTTCTGTCTCTGCATGGCGGTCCTGGCCATGACGGTGCCGCCGGCGGGCGCCCAGTCCTTCCGTTGCGATGCCGTCAGCCTGTCGGCCCAGGACAAGCTGGTGGTGGGCGCGGTCGAAGGCGGCGAGGGCGCCCAGTGGCCGATCATCAAACGCGGCATCAAGGCGGCCTTGAACATGCGCTTTCAGGAAGCGGGCGTCCTGCTCAGCACGGAAGCCGATATCGTCTTTTGCGAAAACCGCACGGTCGATGACGAGAGCGCCTATGACCGTTCCGTGTCCGAAGCGCTCAACGATCAGCGGGTGCTGGTGGAAGTGGGCGCCACTGTCATCGATGGGCGCATTCTGGCGAGTTATGTCTCGATTCCGATGCGCCATTACGAGTTCTTCGTCGGCGGCAATCAGACGATCAAGGGCTTCCACCAGGGCCTTTACGGCGATGACGCATCGCCCTTGTCCGACCGGGACCTGCCCGATCTCTTCCGCGATTCCGATGAAATCCGGGTGCTGACGGCCCTGGCGCTGGGGTTGCGCTACGAAAAGCGCGCCGATGTGGAACCCGACGCGGCCGCCAAGGCCGATTTCAGGGATCAGGCCCGGCGCTTCTTCTGCGACGCGGTGGGCTGGCTGCCGTCCATGGGCACTACGGGCAACGATACGGGTCTGCTGCCGGAGGAATGGGCGCTGCTCGGCGACTACGCCAAAGAGGCGGCACAGCGTTCCATGACCCAGGCCCTCAACGACCCGGCTTACGAAGGCGCGTTGCGCGTCGTGGCCGATGAACGCCGCCGCGCCGTCGGCGCCGCTGGCGCGATCAATGCATGTTTGGGCGGACGGTCTGCGGGTCTCAGGGACTTTTTGGAAATGCGCCGCCAAACGCATTTCCATGTGCCTGGCCAGCCCGCTCCCCCTCCCGACCACCCACAAGGGTACCCTGATTGGGAGGTCGGGAGGGGGAACGGGCTGGTGGTGCCTCTTTCCAAAAGGGCTCTCAGCGATCCGGTCCGGGGAGGATAGGCGATGGGCACGGCCTGCCAGCGATGGCTTATCGGCCTTGTGATCACGCTCGCCCTGGCGAGCGTGAGCGTGCCCGCGCGCGCCGGCGGCATGGCCAGTTGCGGCGAACCGTTCATCTTTCCGGGCTCCGCCGCCAATATCGTCGCGCTTGAGTATAAATCCGCCGTCGACGATCCGGCGGACCGGGCCTTCCAGGCCCGTCTGCGCGAGACCGCCCGGCAGTTGAGCTGGCTCACCAAGATGGGCAGTTGGCATGCGCCCACTTACGGCTCCCTGGGCGTGATCAGCTATCTCGCCTTCGACCGTCCTTGCGAGGCGGACGAGGTGCGCGACATGCTGCTCGACCGTCGGGGCGGCGCGCTCGAAACGCTGCGGCAAAACCAGGCGCTGGTCGTGCTCTCCGGGCGGATCTACCGGGAAGGCGACCGCATCTTCATCCAGAGCTTCCTGCAAGGCCTGCGCCGGGGCGAGCCGGGGGAGATCCTGCCCGAAAGCCTGCGTCTCGAGGCCGGTGCGCTGGGTGCGGACCAGGCTTTGGAAACCGGCTTGCCGCTTTTGACCATCACCTTCGAGCCGCGCGAGCTGTCCATGCGCAGGCTGGAGCGCATCCAGGAGCTGTTCACCGTCTCCAGCGCGCTTTATGCCGAACCCGATCCGACCGCGCCCGCGACACCGCTCGATTTCGATACGGACCAACCGATGGCTTTTTCCGTGCGCCTTCACGGCGGCGGACATTGGCTGGAAGCGGGGTCGCACTTCACCGGCCAGAAAGGATTCATCCGGATCGATCCGCGCCTGTCGAACACGCTAAATACCCTGTTGCCGGAGCTTGAATTCGTGAACGGCCTGCTGGGCTATCTGCGGATCCGTCAGGGTGCGGACAGCGGTTATCCGCCGGCGCCGCGCGGCAGCGTCGTTACCGTGCGCCGGGCCTTCGAGCGCTTTGTCACCCATCCCGCGACGGCCAACGACACCCGCGCCCTGGCGCTGGCGGAGTCGATCATGGGCATCCTGGAGGTCATCGACCGGCCGGATGCGCTCGCCTGGGGCCGGGCCCGGGAACGGTTCAAGGCGGCGGTCGAAACCGCGCCTTTCGTCAGTACCCATCGCATGCTGCTGGCCATGGCCGAGACCCGACTGTGCTGTGTCGAGCGCAATGGCCCGTCGATCGACGATGCCGATCCAGTTGGCCATCTGGTCAACGCGTTGTCGGTGGAGCCGCAAAGCCGCACGGCGCTCGCCAATCTCGACGGCGTGTTCGGTGTGCTGGAAGCCCGCGCCGCCGCCGGGATGACGCCGCCGGGTATCGATGTCAGCGAATTGTCGGCGCGGCGCGCCAAGGTCCAGGCGCTCCGGACCGTCCAGCGCCGCGCGGATCTCATGAGACCGGCGGACCCGTCCACGCCGCCGCCCGTGCTGTTTCCCTCGCAACCAGACGAAGATATCCGTCTGCTAGAAGACACTGGCTACCTTTTGGATAACCGTGTGGACGTCGGTGCTGATGTTGGTACTGACGGCACAGATTCTAACGACCCACAGGGTCTCCGAATAGAGCCCGGGATTAATCTTGGCATCGGTAATGATCAAACAGATCTTCTGGTGCCGGAGCAACAACAGCAACAGATGACCGAACCGGTCTTCCAGCGCGAAGCGACTGCCCGGCCCGATCCGACGCCCCGCACGCCGCCCGCCGAGGCCCAGCGCGAGAGCGAGACGCCGATCGAGAAAAGCGATGCGAAGATTCGCTTCCAGGGCCGCTTCGGCGCCATGGATTCCGAAGCGGAGATCGAAGGCTTCGTGCCCTTGTTGCGGGGGCGGGACTGGTCGCTCTTCGCCGAACCGGTGGCGGGCTTTACCAGCGACGGGCAGAATTTCGGCGCCACCGTGGGGCTGCGCAAGATCGTGACCGCCGGTCTTTCGGCGGGCGCCAGTTTCGGCGGCGATTTCATCGACGACGAGCGTATCGGCAAGGTGCTGCAATTGCGCGGGTCGATCGATGTGAAAGCGGCGAACTGGCGGGCGCGGCTGCGCGCCTTCCTGCCGGAACAGGCCTCCGATATCAGCAATGAGACCGCCGCCCGCGTTAACAGTTTCAATCCGCTCCGCAAGAGCACGGTCGTCGAGACCTTCCGGGGCATCGAGATTACCGGCGCCTATGCCTTGCCCATGCCCTGGGCCGAGAAAGGCACGCTGATCGGGGAAGCGGGCTACAGCTATTATGAGGGCAGCGCCCTTTCGGCGGCCCGGGGGCCCATGCTCGGCCTGTCCGCCCTGTGGCCCATCGGGCCGCTGCGGCTCGAAGGCAGCGTCCGCTACACCGATCTCGACAATTTCGGCAGCGACATCCAGGGCGTTTTCGGCCTGTCCTACCAGTTCGGCGGCACCTCCATCGGGCGGGCCGATCTGCTGGAACCGGGCTTCACAGGGTTTTCCGGCGATTTCGACCGGCGGATCCTGATCGGCGAAGGCACGCGCCTCCGCAACGACTGAAAGAAGTCTCCGGCCGGAGAGCCCGTGGGCTGTAAGGCGTTCGCGCTCAACCGTTTCTTCCATGCAACACAACCGGCATATGTACTGAGTTGACACATTAAGGCGCGCGTTTCGCGTCAAGACTCGGTAAGCTGCACGCTGGTTGGATCCGCGCCTCTTGGGGATTGAAACGATGCAAAAACGGATTTTAGGGTTGAGCCTCGCGGCTCTTCTGGCCAGCGGCACCTCCGCTCTGGCCTATAGCGAAGAAGGCACCTGGTACGTCGAAGCCATGGGCGGTTACGCCTTTGAACGCGACAGCGAACTCGAAGGCGGCGGTCTGGGCGCGGATCTCGATCTCGAAGCCGGTTTCGTCGGTGCGCTGGCCGCTGGTTACACCTTCCTGCCCAACTGGCGGATCGAACTGCAGGGCGGTTACGAAAATTCGGATGTGGAAGACGCGAGCAACCCCTTCATCGCGACCGGCGATCTGACCGTCTGGTCCTTCATGGGGAACCTCTACCGCGACTTCGATCTGGGCATGAATGTTTATCCGTTCGTCGGTGGCGGTGTCGGTATCGCGCTGGTCGAGCCCGAATATACATTGAGCGCGCCTCCGGGACCGGCCCTGGGCGTCGATGACACGACCACCACCTTCGCCTGGCAGGCGATGGGCGGTCTGGCCTTCGATCTGGCCGAAAACCTCATGGGCACCGTCCGCTACCGGTATTTCCAGGCCAATGATTACGATTTCGGCGCGGCGGAAGGCGACTTCACCAGTCATTCTGTGCTCGCCGGTCTGCGCTTCACCTGGGGCGGCTATGACGAGCCGGAAGCCGATCCGCGCGAAATTCCGCGTCCGGTCGATCCGATGCCCGAGCCCGACCTGCCCCGGGAAATGCGCGAAATCATCTATTTCGACTTCGATGACGACAAGATCCGTGCCGACCAGCAGGCCAAGATAGACCGGGTCGCCCGCGCCGTAGATGAGCGCGACGTGACGGTGATCGTGATCGTCGGTCATGCGGACACGTCGGGCCGTGCGTCCTACAATATGAAACTGTCGGAGCGGCGCGCGGAGTCGGTGCGCAAGGCACTGCAGGCCCGCGGCGTCGATGGCGACCTGATCGACACGGCCTTCCGTGGCGAGAGCGATCCGGCGGTCGAGACCGGCGACGGTGTGCGCGAGCAGGAAAACCGCCGCAGTACCGTGGAGATCCGCTTCGAATAAGCGGTCTTCCCTGTACGGATAAACAAACCGGCCGCCCCTCGGGCGGCCGGTTTTCCGTTTGTCCTTGCGGCACGCTACCGTCCCCGATAGGCATTGGCGTAGATGACGATTTCCGCGCCGCCGCCCACCACATGGGGGGAGACGATGCGCAAATTCATCAGCCCGTCATAGCCGTCGGCCTTGGCCTCGTCGCGCACTTCTTCGATGGTCTGGGCGACCACCTTGTTCATCAACGCCGAATAGGACGACAGCTCGCCGCCCGTCAGATTGCGGACATTCTCGATCATGTCGCGCACGATATCGACCGCGAAGACCCGGCTGGTCACGTAAAGCGGACCGGCCTCCACGATTTGCGTGGGTTGGCCCACATGCACGTCATCGAAGGTGACCACTTTTGAAGATGCCATGGGACCGTCACTTTCTGCCGCCCCGGGCCAGGGCGACGAACAGGGCCAGGATCAGGATACCGAGCCCGATGCCCGCGCCGATCCAGGTCGCCTGATAGCGGTACAGGATGAAATCCTTGACGAGCGGCGGCGTGGCCGGGTCGAGATAGGCCAGAGGCGCGCTCCACAGGGTCAGGGTTTCCACCTGCTCGATCAATTCGGACACGGTGGTATCCGGCGCCTCTTCGAACGCCTCCGCGTTCCGGACGATCCAGTTGACCAGATCCCGGTCCTGCAGGCGCGCCAGAGCGAAGGCCTTGTCCTGGGGCGCGATCAGGGCCGTGAACGTCATATTGGCGAGACGCTGACCTTCATTCCACGGAACGCCGCCGCTTGCCACCAGCACCTGGGACAACTCCGCATCGCTCAGTAGGGTGAGCGTATCGAGCAGCTCGAGGGGCAGGGCGGCCGCGCGGGCAAACAGATCCTCGTCCTCGATGGCGATCAGCCGCTGCAGGGTCGCCCGTTCCATGGTTTCGATGGGCAGGCGCTGGTAAAGACCGCTGTCCACGATGCGCGCGAGGCCCCGTCCGGCCTTGGCCAGCCACTGGCCGCCCAGAGCCGCGTCATTGCTCTCGGCCATGATCTTCAGGAACGCGTTGAAATCCGCATCCGGCAGTTTGACCGCCCGGCGCGCGTCGCCCGCGTCTACCAGTATGAAGAACTGCTGCTCGTCCACGGTCTGGCGCAGCACCGACAGGCGCACCAGTTCCCGCCCGTCGAGCGTGCTCATGAGCCGGTCGAGGGCGGGCCGGTCGTCCGCCAGCTTCCACAGCCGGTCGTAGGTCTCGCGGGTGCGCACATATTCCCGGCGCAGCGCGATCAGGATTTCCGCCGTGCTTTCCTCGAAGGAGCGCTGCACTTCTTCCGCCGTCACCTCCGCCGTCACCGACTGGAGTTCCGCCTCAATCTCGGGCGTGTCCGCGACGATGGCCGCGATCTCCCGGATCGGTCCGCCGCTATAGGCGTCCCAGACATCGAGCCCGATCAGCACCACGCTGACGATCGGGATCGCCCGGCCGATCACCCGGGTGCCGAGCTTGGAGGTCACCCGCGACGCCACCCGCTGGCCGACCCGGCGGCCGATCTGCTGGACGATCAGAAGGCCCGCGCCGGTCGCCGACAGCACGGGGAAGGGCGCTTCCGCTGGCGCATCGGGCGGCGCCTCGGCCAGCACATCGGCCAGCTCGCCCCGTTCGATCCGCCCGTTCAGCTCAGCGGAGAACACGTCGACCATGCGCGCGTCATATTCCGAACTCAGATAGCCCTGGAAACACTGGATCGCTTCCAGGAAATTGGTTTCCGTCTGGAGCGAAATGAGCGGGATCAGCCGGTTGGTCACTTCCGTGCCGAGGCGCACCAGCGCGCGCTCCATCTCGTCGGCCTCCAAAGAGGAGGAAAGCATGGTCTGGCCGTGTTCCTGGGCCTGTTTGGGGACGAGCCCCGCGCCCAAATTGCGCCAGAAGCGGTCCCAGCCGGTGCCTTGCGAATTGATCCGCTCGGCCTCGGCATAGACCCCTTCGGCGAAGGCAGCATCCACGCCCGCCGACGACCAGGACCGGGTGACGGCGCCGGAGACCTCGTCTTGCAAGGCCGCGAAGAACTGCTCGTTGTTAAGCGCGATGCGCTCTTCCAACTGACGGGACAGATAAGTGTCGCACAAAGGTTCGTAAGGAATGAACTTGGCCTCGACCCCGAAACGCTCGCCCAGGACCGAAGAAAAGGTGAGCGTGATGCGCCGGCGCGGGCCGTCATCGGCAAAAAGACCGCCGGTCAGCGTGTAGGAGCGGGGCGCGCCCGCGCTATCGAGCCGGGTAAAGCGGTTACCGGAGACCTTGTTGAGGGCGGCGAACAGCCGGTCCAGCACCTGTTCCGGCGCCAGCGTCTCGCCCGCGATATCGGCTTCGACTGTGAACCGCTCCACATAAAGGCCGATGGGCGAGGCCGTCTCCAAAGCGCCGCTGGCCTCAAAGGCCTCGAGCGTCCGGTCGGACAGGGTTTCGAGCGCCGAGTCGAAGCGTGTTGCCACCGCCAGCGCATCGCTCGCGGTCTGCACGGTCAAAACCGCGCTTACCAGGACCACCGTCAGCCATCGTGCGATCATCATCTGCCCCCGTAGAAGATCGAATCGCAAAGTGTGTCAGGCGGACCGTCCTGTCAAACCATGTCTTTAAGCGCGCTCAGGGTGTTTTGGGCCAATATTTTCTCATGAAGGGGTTGTGGCAAGTTTAAGTTGCACGGCAGGCGGACTCCACAGTGTCCAGGATGTCACAGATCCGGTTTGAACACGGTAAATGACTGTTTTGGAAACGATTATTACCTTGTTAAGAATTGGAAAGCGCGGTACACAGTTTGCGAGTGTGGAGTGGCGTCGCATCGGTTGAGCGGCCATGGGTACGTGCAGTACCGATTTGGGAATTTCTACGATCCTGAGGGGATTTGGTAATGTTGAAGAAGCTTGCTTTGGCCGGTCTGGTCAGCGCTTTTGCGTTCGCCGCTCCGGCGCATGCGATCGAAATCATCGACTTTGAAGAGTATGCGGATGGTAAGTTCATTTCCGGTACCAAGACGGCCCAAGGCGTCAGTGTTTCCGGTCTGAGTTCCAGCGGCCTTCCGGCGATTGGTTTCGACACCACGATCGACCATCCGGGCGACCCTGGCGGCAACGATGACGATCTGGAAGCGCCGTTCGGCGGTCCGGGACCGGCAAATCCGGGCACGATCATGGTTTTCCCGGAAAACGACCCCGATCAAAGCTGTGCTGGCGGTTTCTGTAACACGCCCGCCAATGACGACGTGGCCAGCGGTACCGTGACCTTCGACTTCTCGACGGTTGCCGGCTACCAGGAAAATCTCGGCGTCACGGTCTTCGATATGGCCTATTTCGACGAGGAAGTTGGTGAGGCCATCACCGTTGAGTTCTTCAACAAAGACGGTGTCAGCCTCGGCGTCTTCGACACGACGGCTGTTGGCGATGGCAACAGCGGTATCCGCACATTCGATGCCGGTGTGTCTTTCGTCGAGACCATGGCAGTGACCTGGAACAACACCTCTGGCGGTATCGACCAGATCAAGTTCCTGACGGCTGTCCCGGAACCGTCCACCTGGGTCATGATGATCCTGGGCTTCGGCTTCGTGGCCCTGCGCCTGCAGCGCAAGAACCGCAAGGCGGTTGCCACGGCCTGATCCCAAACGGGTCACCCAAACTATTCAAGGGCGTCTGCGCGGCAGGCGCCCTTTTTCTATGGGCCGGTCTTCTCTGGGCGGTTCATCGGAGGCGGTCCATCGGCCTGCTTCATGGCATACTGAGGGGAGAGACGGGGTACGGTAACGAGTAGGCGTCATGGTTTGGGGGTGTTCCCGCCAGTCCTGGGCAGGGTTCGGGGTGGCGGTATGGGTGTTCAGCGGCGCGGCCTGGGCGGATACGGCGATGCAAGGCGACCGCATGATCGTGGTTGCCCCCGGACCGGAGCGGGATGCCGCCGAAACGGTCTTGAGCCCGGAGGAGAGAGCCGAAAGCCGCCCCTTATCCGTCGCCGACATCCTGCGGCTTGCCCCCTCCGCCCATCTGCCCACCAATTCCCGCGGCGAAACGCTCCTGGTGCTGCGCAATGGAGGCGAGCGTCAGACCGCGCTGTACTATGACGGCGCCCTGCTTAATATTCCGTGGGACAACCGGTTCGATCTCAATCTGCTGCCTGCGGGCGCGGTGGGCGGCGTCACGGTCATTGCCGGGCCGGTCTCCTCCCAATACGGCCTGAACAGTTCGGGCGGGGTCGTGGAACTGGCGGCGGCATCACCGGGCGCGGCCCGCTTGGCGGCCGACGGCGAAGCCGGCACGGGCGGTCTGGCCCGCGCTGATGCCACCCTGTTTCATCCGTCCGGGTCCTATGGTGTGCTCCTGGCCGGAGGCGGGTTCACCCAATCGGGCGCCCCCCTGTCCGGCGAGGCCGGCCTGCCGTTCTCCCAAGAAAACGGCAGCCTGCGGACCAATACGGATCAGGAGCGCTTTTACGGTCTCGGCCGTCTGGAAACCGCCCTTGGGGCGCGGGCCGATCTGCGGCTGACCGTGCTGGGCGCCCAGTCGGACCGGGGCATCGCGCCGGAAAGCGACCGGGACCCGACCGTCAATCCGGTCCGTTTCTGGCGCTATCCGGACACATCCCTTGTCATGGCGATCCTGTCGGGGGATGCCGAGCCCGGCCCGTCCGCCCGGATCAAGGGCGCGGTCTGGGTGCAGTCCTTCGGCCAAACCATCGACAGTTTCACCAGCGCCGCCTATCGCAGGCTCGAAGACCGGCAGGAAGACCGGGATCTGACCGTGGGCGGCCGCTTCATCGCCAGCCAGCGCTTCGGTCCCCATGGCCTGACCGTCTCTGTCAACGGTCTTCAGTCCACCCATGAACAGACGGATACGGAGTTTACCGATGGTCCCATGGAAAGCGCTGCCCTGTTCCGCCAGCGCAGCGCCAGTATCGGCCTTGAGTACGATGCTGCGCTCGGAGAGGTGCTGGCGGTCCGCTTCGGCGGCGGTCTTGACTTCTTCAGTGTGCCGCGCTCGGGCGGCAGGCCTGCTTTCGACCCGCTTCTCGATTATACCGTATCCGGCAGTTTGACCTGGCTTCCCGCGCCCGGTTGGAGCGTCCGTCTGGCGGGCGGGCGCAAGACCCGCTTTCCCACCATGCGGGAACTGTTCGGCACGGCGATCAACCGGTTTCTGCTCAATCCGGATCTTGAGCCGGAAACCGTCATCCTGTCGGAACTGACCGCCGGCTGGCAGGGACCGGATGCCGCTCTGAAGATCACGCCGTTCGCGTCCTTCACGCGCGGCACCATCGATCAGCGCACGGTGGTTGTTGACGATACCGCTTTGCGCCAGCGGATCAATTTGCGGGGCAGCCGGATTTTCGGCCTTGAGATCGCGGGCTTTGCCCGGCTGTCCGACAGCCTGACCGTCAATGGCGCCCTGACGGCCACGCGGGTGCGCCGTCTGGCCGACGGGCCGGGCGATCCCCGGCAGATCGCGGAGCGTCCTGAGCTGCGCGCCCGGGCGGCCCTGGTCTATGAGCCCGGCTGGGGCCTAAGCTTTCGCGCCGAGGCCGATCATACGGGACGGGCCTTCTCCGCCGATGCGTCCGGCGTTCTCGACCCCTTGCCCCGCTCGACGGTGCTGAATCTGGGCGCCGCGCTCGCCCTGGACCGGTTGGTTCCGTCCGGCCCGCCCATCACGCTTTATCTGCAGGCGGATAATGTCACGGATACCCTCGTCCTGCCCCAGGCCGGTCTGCCCGCGCCGGGCCGCCGGGTCCGCGGCGGCTTGCGATTGGCTTTTTGACGAGGTTTGTCAAGCGTCACTTGACAGGCGACGTGTGAATGAATACGATCCACCATGATCCGATCCTTCAGGCATCGCGGTTTGAAAGCGCTTTATGAAGAGCGCACAGTCCGCCGCGTCTCGCCGGATCACATTCAGAAACTCAAGGACATCTTGGCTTTCCTGGATCAAAGCCGGTGTGCGGAGGATATGGATTTGCCGGGGTTCCGCCTCTATCGGCTAAAGGGCGATTTGGCCGGACATCACGCGGTCATGGTTTCGGGCAACTGGCGGGTCACGTTCCGGTTTGAAGATGGAGAGGCCTGGGATGTGGATTATCTCGATTATCACTGAAAAGGACGGGTCATGACGATGCACAATCCACCGCATCCGGGCGGGCTCATCAAACGGCACTGTCTCGACCCTCTGGGTTTGACCGTCACGAGAGCCGCGAAAGGTCTTGGCGTCACCCGTCAGGCCTTGTCCGATCTGGTGAACGGGAAAGCAGGCCTTTCCGTTGACATGGCGATCCGCCTGTCCAAGGCATTCGGGTCAAGCCCGGAAACTTGGTTGCGCCTGCAAATGGCCTACGATCTGTGGCAAGCGCGCGAGCGTAGTGCACAGATTGATGTCGAACGGTTCGAGACGGCTGACTGACTTAAGGAATTTTGTAGTGGGGCAGGGTCTCGAAGGCGATATTGAGCGCCCGTTCCCAATCGCCCGAGACCTGCTGATAATAAGGGTCTTCCCGTTCGATTCGGGTCTGGTGGCCGATCTCCAGATGATCCCTTTTCAGGATCACCAGATCGAGCGGCATTTCCACGGACAAATTCGCTTTGATGGTGGAATCGAACGAGGCCACCAGAAGCTTGACGGCGTTCTCGAAACTCAT
The DNA here is from genome assembly GCA_964612085.1 of uncultured Alphaproteobacteria bacterium. Taxonomy (GTDB): domain Bacteria; phylum Pseudomonadota; class Alphaproteobacteria; order JAJFIK01; family JAJFIK01; genus CAZTCJ01. The sequence continues at coordinate 11,663 of CAZTCJ010000020.1, read as the reverse complement.
GGCCCGGTCGTAAAGGCGGACCAGGATCGGCTTGCCGTATTTGGTTTCGCCGATCTGGAAGAAGGGCGTGTCGTCGCTCGCCTCGATGAAATTGCCTTCCGGATAAATTAGAAACAGGCGCTGCTCCCTGCCCGCGATCTGACCGGCCAGGATCAGCGTGGCGCTGAAAGTGGATTCCGCATGCTGACCGCCAGCGGCGCTGGTGCGGATGACGTCTTTCAGGGTGTCTCCGACAATCCGGGCCGCCTGGAACATGGTGGGTGCTTCCAGGATCGAGGGATTGCGTTCCGCCGGCGTCTTGGTGCGTTCGTCCAGCAGGCTTACGACCGCCTGGGTCGTGGCGAGATTGCCGGCGGTCATCAAGGTGATGACCCGCTCGCCCGGTTTCGTCCAGGTGAACATCTTGCGGAACATGGAAACATTATCGACGCCCGCATTGGTCCGGGTGTCGGACATGAGAACCAGACCGCGATCCAGGCGCAGGCCAACACAATAGGTCATGAACAGGCGTTCCCAAAAATAAGGCTTTAAGCAGAGTCTTATTGTTCGACGCGCAGCCTGACAACCAGGGATTCGTCACCCTCGCCGTAGCGCATGCCGGAAACCGGCGCGGCGTCCGCGTAATCGAGACCATAGGCGATGCGCACATAGCGGTCATCAGGGGAAATGCCGTTGGAGATATCGTAGCCGACCCAGCCGAGCCCCTCCACATGGGCCTCCGCCCAGGCATGGGTGGCATCCTGGTCCGGTCCGGTGTCCATCAACAGATAGCCGCTCACATAGCGCGCCGGAAAGCCCAGCAGACGGGCGGCGCTGACGAACACATGAGCCTGGTCCTGACAGACTCCGTGGCCGGCCTCGACGGCTTTCTCCGCAAACGTGCCCGAATGGGTATGGCCGGGTTCATAGCGCACCGCCTGGGAGATGGCGGCGGACAGGGCGTGCAGTTGCGTGACCGCGCTTTCGGATGTCTCGGGGAGGGAGGAAACGAGGCTTTCGACGCGCGGGCCCGGCTTGGTGAACTGGGTTATGCGCTGATAATACCAGAGCGGTGCAAAGCCCTTATGGAGACCGCTGACGCCCGCCAGATCCTCCGTCTCCACGAAGCCGGTCGAGACGACACGGATGGTCTCCAGATCCGTATCGAACCGGGCCAGGATGACCGCGTTGCCGTGCTGGTCTGTGAACTGAGCTTCCTGCTGTCCGCCTTCCATGGTGATCTGCCAATGGGTCACGGTCTGACCCGGACCGCTCTGCGGCGTCAGGCGCAGTTCCTGAAGACCGTACGGAACGGGCTCGTCGTAGACATATTCGGTCGTATGATTGATCGACAAAAACATGGGGGCTATCCGAGAAAAAGGAAATCCTCTTCGATCTGACCGCCGAGCGCGTTATTCTGGCGGATGAAATCGGCCAGGAACTCATGCAGGCCCTGATCGAAAATCGTGTCGATGGTCTGACCGCCGAGCTGAATATGCATGGCGTCGGCCATGTCGTGACAGCTATGGCGCTTGCCGTATTCGGCGGCCAGCGCACCGAGACTTGCCGTCAACTGAGCGGTGCAGAAGGCGAGCGAACGGGGCAGGCGCCGGTCGAGGATCAGCAGATCGGCGATGCCCAGCGGATTGACGTCGCCGGGATTGAGCCAGTGATAGGCCCTGTGCGCGGATGCCGAGCGCAAGATGGTTTCCCACTGCACATTGTCGAGCGAACTGCCCACATGGGCGACCGAAGGCAACAGCACATAATATTTGACGTCGAGCAGGCGGGCGGTAGCGTCGGCCCGTTCGATCATGGTGCCGGTCGCCGCGAAATTGAAAATGTCGTTGCGCAGCATGGTGCCGTGAAGGGCGCCGCGCACCAGGGCGCTCAGTTGGCGGATGGTCGCGAGCTTTTCCGGCAGATCCCGTTCGCGCACTTTTTTCTCAAGCTCGGCTTTCAGGGAGATCCAGCATTCATTGGTCGCCTCCCAGACCTCGCGGGTCAGCGCCGTGCGCACCAGCCGGGCATTGTAGCGCGCCGCCTCCACCACCGAGAGCACGCTTGAGGGATTGTCCCGGTCCCGGAGCAGAAAATCGATGACGCCGGCGCCGGTATAGCGATCGTGACTGCGCCGATAGTGATCGCGCACGCCCGCGGTCGTGACCACGGAGGCCCATTCCGCTTCCGCGGCGCTCGACCGGGTCAGCGCGATCCGGAACCCGGCATCGAGCAGCCGCGCGACATTCTCGCTGCGCTCCAGATACCGGAACATCCAGTATAATCCGCCTGCGGTTTTTCCGAGCACGGCGTTATTCCTCCTCCAGGACCCAGGTGTCCTTGGTGCCGCCGCCCTGGCTCGAATTGACGATCAGGGAGCCTTCCTTGAGCGCCACCCGCGTCAGGCCGCCGGGCGCGATGTCGATCCGGTCGGTGGAAACCAGAACGAAAGGCCGCAGATCCACATGGCGCGGCGCCAGGCCCTTTTCGGTGAATACCGGCACGGTCGACAGGGCAAGGGTTGGCTGGGCGATATAGGTGGCGGGACGGGCCTTGAGCTTGGCCCGGAAGGCCTCGAGGTCCGCCTTGCTCGCCGCCGGTCCCACGAGCATGCCATAGCCGCCGGAGCCGTGAACTTCCTTGACCACCAACTCGTCCAGATGCTCCAGCACGTAAGCCAGACTGTCAGCCTCCGAACAGCGCCAGGTCGGCACATTGGGCAGAAGCGGCGGCTCGCCCGTATAGAACTCGACGATTTCCGGCATGTAGGAATAAAGCGCCTTGTCGTCGGCGATGCCCGTGCCGGGCGCGTTGGCGAGCGTGATGCCGCCCGCGCGGTAGATGTCCATGATCCCCGGCACGCCCAGCATGGAGGTTGGACTGAACACCAGCGGATCCAGAAAGGCATCGTCGATGCGCCGGTAGAGCACGTCGATCGGTTTGAAGCCCTCGGTCGTGCGCATGGCGATCCGTCCGTCCACCACGCGCAGATCGTGGCCCTCGACCAGCTCGGCGCCCATCTGCTCGGCCAGAAAGGCATGTTCGAAATAGGCCGAGTTGTGAATACCGGGCGTCAGGACCGCGAGCGCCGGTTTGCCGGAACAGGCGGGCGGCAGACAGGCCGACAAGGAACGGCGCAAACGCAAGGGGTAATCGCTGACGGGACGCACCGGAATTCGGGTGAAAAGCTCCGGGAACGTCTGAAGCATGGTTTCCCGGTTCTCCAGCATATAGGAGACGCCGGAGGGCGTGCGCGCATTGTCTTCCAGAACGCAGAACGCGTCCTCGCCCGTGCGCACGATGTCGATGCCGACAATATGGGTGTAGACCCCGCCCGGCGGCGAGACGCCGATCATTTCCGGCAGGAACGCCTCGTTCTGGGCGATCAGTTCGACCGGCACCCGGCCCGCCCGCAAGATCTCCTGGCGGTGATAGATATCGTGCAGAAACGCGTTGATCGCGCGCACCCGCTGGCGGATGCCTTTGACCAGCCTGGACCATTCCCGGGACGACAGGATGCGCGGCACGATATCGAACGGGATCAGGCGCTCGTCCGCTTCCACATCGCCATAGACATTGAAGGTGATGCCGGTGCGGCGGAAGAAGCGCTCGCATTGGGCGGCCTTGCGCTTCAGGGCGTCATTTTCCTCGCCTTCGAACCACGTGTAATAATCGTTATACGGCACGCGGGACGTGCCCTGGACGCCGAACATCTCGTCGAAAGCGGGTTTGCGGTCGCTCATCGCGCTATAATGGCCCATCGCTTCGCATTTGCAAAATCGGCGGTGCGGTCATGATGCAAAGCAGCGCCTGTGTGAATTGAACCAGATCAATGCGTTGGGGGCTTTCTTGCCCTCGAAATGAGACTTTAGGGGCCTTGTGTTCACAATCACCGAATTGTGGCATAGGGCCTGTAGGTCTTTGCCTCATCGGCTCCGGCAGAAGGGGAAACCGCCGCGTCAGGTTTCGAACCGGGCCGATATGGTAAAGATCCACAGGCTCTGAATGACGAGAGAGGGAAGTCATATGTCCGGGACGGATCAGGGGGCGGCACTCAGTCTCAACACGATAACCATGGATCATCCCTGGACCTGGCTGGAGAAGGGCTGGACGGATCTCAGACGCGCGCCTGTGGCGAGCCTGAGCTTCGGCGTCCTCTTCGTGGCGCTCGGCTATGGGATCACGGCGGGCCTGTGGGCCGCCGGTCTTTCCGCCATGACGCCGGCCGCCGCCGCCGGTTTTGCCCTGATGGCGCCCTTGCTCGCCGTCGGTCTTTACGAGATCAGCCGCCGTCTGGAGACGGGCGAGCCCATCAGCCTGGGCAGCATTTATTTCGTGAAGACCGCCGCGCCGGGCCAACTGGCCTTTATCTGCGTCATTCTCATGCTGCTGTTTTTGGCCTGGGCGCGGATCGCGGGCCTGCTGTTCGCTCTGTTCATCCAGGGCGATTACATGCCGCTGGAGGAATTCACGAGCTATCTGCTGACCACGGTGGACGGTCTGACCCTGCTGGTGACCGGCTCGGTGATCGGCGCGGCCATCGGCTTTGCGGTTTTCACCTTGAGCGCGATCTCGATCCCGATCCTGGTCCGGAACGATGTGGATGTGTTCACGGCCATCGCCTTGAGCATCAAGGCGGTGCGGGACAACACCAAGCCGATGCTGCTCTGGGCCTGGTTCATCGCCATGGCCATCGGCATCAGCATGCTGACCTTGTTCCTCGGCCTGATCGTGCTGTTCCCGGTCCTGGGCCATGCCACCTGGCACGCCTATCGGAGCCTTGTGAACGAAGGCTAAGGAGAGGGGGGCTAAGGCGCGGGCTTGTCGCCGGAGCCAGGCTTGTCGTCGTCGTCCATGAGGATGCGGTGGGCGGCGCCCTCCAGATCCTCGTACTGGCCCGACCGCAGGGTCCAGAAGAAGGCCGCAAGGCCGACCCCGCCCAAAATCAGCGCCACCGGAATGAGGAACAGCAGCGCGTTCATCAGCCTTTCCTCTTGGCCAGTCTGAGGGCGTTCAGGGTCACCACGATCGAGGAGGCCGACATGGCGATGGCGGCGATCAGCGGCGTCACCAGACCCGCCGCCGCGATGGGCACGGCGCAGGCATTGTAAAGCACAGCGAACCCGAAATTCTCCATGACACGGGTGTGCGCCTTGCGCGCCACCTCGACGGCCTCGGCCACGGGGGCGAGCCGGTCGCCCTGGAACACGAGGTCGGCGGCGGCCTGGGCCACTTCCGCCGCCGTGCCCGGCGAGATGGAAGCATGGGCGCGGGCCAGCGCCGGGGCGTCGTTGAGCCCGTCACCGACCATCAGCACACGGCGTCCCGATTGCGCCAGCTCGTCGAGCCGCGCGATCTTGCCCTGGGGCGTCAGCTCCGCCTGTATGGTCTCGATCCCGGCCTCACCGGCGATGGCATGAGCCACGCTTTGCCGGTCGCCGGACAGCATCTCCATGGTGAAGCCGCTGTCCGAGAGCTTGGCGAGCGTCTCCGGCGCATCGCCCCGCAGGCTGTCGCGGAACAGGAAACACACCGGCGCGTCTGTGCCCTTGCGCAGGTAAAGGGTCATGGCGTCGGCGGGACCGTCCGCATCCGGAGCGGCGCCGGCCCATTCGGCCCGGCCCAGCCGCACCGTCTCTCCGTCGATCACCGCTTCCAGGCCCTGGCCCGGCACTTCCGCCAGATCCTCGGCCACGGGTCCGGGACCGGTGGCGCAGGTCAGCGCCCGGGACAGGGGATGGCGGCTGCCGCGCGCCAGCAAGCCCGCCAGGGCCAGATCGTCCGGGCTGACCGCATCGCGGTTCAGGAGCACGGGCCGCCCCAGCGTCAGCGTGCCGGTTTTGTCGAACACCACATGGTCGGTCTGGGCCAGCCGTTCGAGGGCATCGCCCGATTTGACCAGAATGCCCGACTGGAAAAGCCGCCCGGTGGCCACCACCTGAACCGCCGGAACCGCAAGGCCCAAAGCGCAGGGGCAGGTGATGATCAGGAGGGCGATGGCGTGATGGAGCGCGGTCTCGATCCCCGCCGTGCTGAAAAACGCCCAGCCGACAAAAGTGGCGAGCGCCAGCCCATGGACCAGCGGCACGTAAGCCTTGGCCGCCTTGTCGGCGAGGCGCACATAGCGGTTGCGGGCCTGTTCGCCCGCCTCGATCAGGCGGCTCAGTTCCGCGACCAGGGAATCGTCCGCACACGCCGTGGCGCACAAGGTGAGCTTGCCGTCCAGATTGACGACGCCCGCATGGAGCGTCTCGCCGGGCGCGGCGGCCACGGGCGCGCTCTCGCCGGTGACGAGGGAGCGGTCCACGGTGCTCCGTCCGCTGTCGATCACCCCGTCCACGGGCACCCGGTCGCCCGGCGCGATGATCAGCCGGTCGCCGGGAATGACATCGCCCGCCGCCACGGTCTCCAGGGTGCCTTGGGCGGTGAGCCTCGTGGCGGTAACGGCCTGGAGCGCGATCAGGCTGCGCGCGGCGGCCCGCGCCCGATGGCGCAGGCGGTGGTCCAGATAGCGGCCGATCAGCAGGAAGAACAAAAGCATCACGGCGGCTTCGAAATAGACGTGCCCGGCGTCCTGCACCGTCTGGAAGATGCTCATGGCCAGGGCCAGCAGGACCGCAAGCGAGATCGGCACGTCCATATTGGCGTGGCCGCCCTTGAGGGCATTGTAGGCGGAGCGGAAGAACGGCCGCCCGGCATAAAGCGCGGCGGGCACGGCGATCAGGCCTGAGATCCAGTGGAAGAAGCCGCGTGTGCCTGCGCCCATGGCCCCTTCGCCGTCGGCCCAGACCGCCACCGAGAGCAACATGACATTGGCGGCGGCGAAACCCGAGACGGCCATGGCGCGGAGGAGCGCGCGGCCTTCATCGTCGTCCTGGCGGGCGGCGGCGACGGGATCGAAGGGCACGGCCGGATAGCCCAGGGCGTCCAGCCGTTCGATGATCTTGGCCGGTTCCAGCGCGCCCGTCTGCCAGATCACCCGCAACCGGCCGGTGGAGAGATTCATCCGGGCCAGGCGTACCCCGTCGAGGCCGGTGAGCGTGCCTTCGATCTTTTTCAGGCAGCCCGCGCAATGGGCGCCGCGCACCAGCAGTTCGAGCCGGGACAATCCGTCCCCGGCGGGCCGCACGAAAGGAGCGGGATCGGCAGCCCCCGGCGCGGGCCCCGTCCGTGCTTCCGCTGCGCTGGCGTCTACGGCAACCACACCCGGCTCCGTGCTTCGAAGGGCGGTGCGTCTTTACCCGTGACCACGATCACTTCCCAGGCGCCGGGTTCGGCCTGGGCCACCTGGGCCGTATACTGGCCATCGCCCGAGGCCGTGAAGCTCAAGGGCTGGTCGAGGGCGGCCTGGGTGGGGCGGCGCAGTGTTCCTGTGAGATCGATGCCGTCAAGGGGCGCTCCGGCCTTGTTTTTCAAATCGAGCGTGACGGTCACGGTACCGCTTTCGTCGCGCATGGCTTCGAGCGCCGCCGTCCAGCCCTGGGATTCCTGCACGGCGCGGGCCTCCAGCGTCCGGTTGTAATCGATCCCTTGCAGATAGGCCTTGGGCACATCCTCGCCCGTGAAGGACCCGGTGGCGAGCGTGATGAAGACGATATTCACACCGATGATCAGGGTAAAGAACGCGACAATGGCGATCAGCACGTGGCGGCCGGTGATGGGCCGGACTTTCTTCTGTGTTTGAGCTGTGTCTGTCATGGCTGGCCTGTCAGGAACACCGTGGGGTTGGTTGCCGTCTCGCCGTCCGGCTCCACGATCCGGAAGGTGATGGGCAGGGATTTGGCGGTGAGCGCGTCCGCGGGCAGGGTGACGAACATGCGCACCGAGCGCACCCGGTCGGGCTCGACCGTAATCTCGTAAGCGGGCCGCACGACCTCTTCGCCCAGCAGGCGCAGGGTGAGCGCGGGCGGGCCGTCCACCGACACCACAAATGTGCGCACTGCCTCGGCCTTGTTCAAGATCTTGACCGTATAGCCGTTGCGCACGGACATGTCCGACAGGCGCACGAAGCTCGGATTGCGGTCGCGCAGCACATTGACCTCAAGGGTCACCCGGTTGATCAGCGTCACCAGCATGACCGCCGAAACCAAAGCGAAGATCACGCCGTAAAAGATCGTTCGATCCCGGAGGAAGAGGAAACGTGCCGGTTCGCCGCGCTCGCGCGCTTCCACATTGACATCCGTATCGTAGGCGATCAGCCCGCGGGGCCTCCCCACCCGGTCCATGATATCGTCGCAGGCATCGATGCACAGCGCGCAGTTGATGCATTCAAGCTGTAGCCCGTCGCGGATATCGATGCCCATGGGGCAGGCGGCCACGCATTGGTGGCAGTCGATGCAGTCGCCGCGCCCTTCCCAGGGCTCGCCCTTCTTGTGGGGACCGCGCGGCTCGCCCCGATCGCGCCGGTAGGTCACGGAGAGCGCGTGCTCGTCGGTCATGGCGGCCTGGATGCGCGGCCAGGGGCACATGAAAGTGCAGACCTGCTCGCGCATGGTGCCCGCGAAGACATAAGTGGTGAAGGTCAAAATCCCCGCGAAGACATAGGCCGAACCCGGAGCCGTGCCTGCGAAAAGCTGGGGCACGAGGCTTGGTGCGTCGTGGAAATAAAACACCCAGGCCCCGCCGGTGGCCGCCGCGATCAAGAGCCAGACGACATGTTTGGCGCTCTTCTTCCAGGCCTTTTTGAGGCTCCATTTCTCCTTGTCGAGACGGATCCGCTGATTGCGGTCGCCCTCGAAGAACCGCTCCACCATGATGAAGAGATCCGTCCACACCGTTTGCGGACAGGTATAGCCGCACCAGACCCGCCCGAAGAGCGCGGTCACCAGGAACAGGCCGACGGCGGCGAGGATCAAGAGGCCGGTGATATAATAGACTTCGTCCGGCCAGATCTCGATGAAGAAGAAATAAAAGCGCCGTCCGGGGAAATCGACCAGCACCGCCTGGTCGGGCGCGTTGGGCCCCCGGTCCCAGCGGATCCAGGGCAGGCCGTAATAGATCCCTAGGGTGACGATCAGCACGAGCCATTTGAAGCGCCGCCAGGGGCCGTGCACCAGCTTGGGGTAGATCTGTTCGCGAGCCTTGTAGAGATTGCGCGCCTCGGGCGTGTTGACGGCGACGGCATCGGATTTCTCGATGCCCTCCGCCGCCATGGGCGCTGGTTGAGGGGCGGTTCGCTCTGGCCCGGCGTCAGTCATCCGTGTCACACACCAACCGTGTTGAGCCTATTCGCCGCCACCCAGCGAATGGACGTAAATGGCGAGCGCGTTGATAGTCGACTCGTCGAGCCGGTCGCTCCAATAGGGCATGACCGAATTGCGGGCGAACCAGATGGTATTGTACAGGGTCTCCCGGTCGCCGCCGTAAAGCCATTCCGCATCCGTCAGGTTTGGCGAGCCCAAGGCTTGCATGCCCTTGCCGTCCGGTCCATGGCAAAAGCCGCACTGGGTCTCCCAGGTCTCGGCGGCGCGCGCGGCGGCGGCGGCGTCCGCGTCCTGGCCGGAAAGCTGCAGGACATATTCCACCACGTCGCGGATCTGCGCTTCCGTCAGCAGGCCGTCACGCCCGAAGGAGGGCATGAGCGAGAAACGCGCCTGTTCGTGTCCGGACCGGATGCCGTACAGCAGGGTGTAGCGGATATCTTCCAGCGTGCCGCCCCACAGCCAGACATCGTCGTTCAGATTGGGGTAGCCCTCGAAGCCTTGGGCGCCCGAGCCGTGGCAGGTGGCGCAATTGTCGCCGAAAGCCGATTGCCCGGCGGCGAGCGCGAAGGCCTGCAACCCTTCGTCGGCGGCGATCTCCTCGATCGGGCGGCCCACGAGCCGGTCGGTGAAGACCTGGCGTTCCGCCTTTAGATCATTGAGATCCTGGGCGACCGTCAAACGGTCCGACTGGCCCAGGATGCCCTTGGTATAGCTGTCGAGCAGGGGCCAGGCGGGCATCAGGATCATGTACAGCACCGACCAGGCGATGGTGATGTAGAAGATGTAAAGCCACCAGCGCGGCATCGGCGTGTCGAGTTCCTTGATGCCATCCCATTCATGGCCCGTGGTCTCGGTCCCCGTGACCTCATCCACTTCCCGCTTATCCTGATCGTTCGACGCCATGGTTCAGTTCTCCGATTTCCGGGACGGGCCGGATGAGGGCGATTCATCATCACTCTGAGGATCATTCTGGGGGGTGTCGTCATCCAGAGGGATATGCGCGGCCCGGTCGAATTCTTCCCTGTTGCGGGGCCACAGCGCATAGGCCACGATGACGGCGAACAGACCCATGAACACGAGCAGGATGATGCTCTGCGTCGTGCCCACCATGTCGCTGAACCCTTGCGCGTCCATGACCCCTCCTAGCGCGCGTTCTCTTCCGGCTCATAGGTCGAGAAATCGACCATGGTGCCGAGGATCTGCAGATAGGCGATGATCGCGTCCATTTCGCTGATCTGATCCGGATTGGCGTCGAAATTGCGGACCACCGCGCCCGGATAACGCGCCTGCAAGTCGTCGAGAATGGGCGTGAATTCGTCCACCTGCGCTTCCAGATCGGCCGTGGCGTTTTCGATCATTTCGTCCGTGTAAGGCACGCCCAGCATCTGGTTCGCCTTCAGATGATTGGCGATGTCCCGGTAATCGAGAGGCGTTTCCTGCAGGAACTTGTAAGGCGGCATCACCGATTCCGGCACCACCGAGCGCGGATTGATCAGATGGTCCCGGTGCCAGTCATCGGAATATTTGCCCCCGACCCGCGCCAGGTCGGGGCCCGTTCGTTTCGAGCCCCATTGGAAGGGCCGGTCGTACATGCTTTCCGCGGCGAGCGAATAGGGGCCGTAGCGTTCCACCTCGTCGCGCAGGGGGCGGACCATCTGGCTGTGGCAGACATAGCAGCCTTCGCGCAGATAGATCTGGCGGCCTTTCAGCTCCAGCGGCGAATAGGGGCGCACGCCCTCGACCTTTTCGATCGTGCTTTCCAGGTAAAACAGGGGCGCGATCTCGACGATCCCGCCGATCGCCACGGTGACCAGGGTGGCGAGCATCAGGACGAAGGAGTTGCGTTCCAGAAAACGGTGGCCGCTGAACATGCTTCCCCTCCCTTAAGCGATCGCAGTGGATGTCTGGGCCACGGCCTGGGCCGACGGGGCGGGCGCGCCCGCTTCCTGTCTGATGTCGCCCTTGGCCGTGCGCCAGAGGTTGTAGACCATGATCAGGGCACCGACGAGATAGAGCACGCCGCCGAGCGTCCGGATGAGGTAGTAGGGCTTCATGGCTTCCACGGTCTCGACGAAGGAGAACTCGAGCAAGCCGAATTCGTTATAGGCCCGCCACATCAGCCCCTGCATGATGCCGCTCACCCACATGGCCGTGATGTAGAACACGATGCCGATGGTCGCGATCCAGAAATGCCATTCCACCAGCTTGAGGCTGTAGAGCCGCTCACGTTTCCAGATCCAGGGCGTCAGGCAATAAAGCGCGCCGAAGCTGACGAAGCCGACCCAGCCGAGCGCGCCGGAATGCACATGACCGATGGTCCAGTCCGTGTAATGAGAAAGCGCGTTCACCGAGCGGATCGACATGACCGGGCCTTCGAAAGTGCTCATGCCGTAAAACGCCACCGAGACCACCAGCATGCGGATCACCGGATCGGTCCGGAGCTTGTCCCAGGCGCCAGACAGGGTCATCAGGCCGTTGATC
>CAZTCJ010000019.1:0-52067 GCA_964612085.1 uncultured Alphaproteobacteria bacterium | reverse complement strand
GCTTTTGCTTCATGGGATCGCCCAGGCGCACCCGGCACAGGATTTCCGGCGCGAAATTGGGAATGCCGGTAAAGCGCAGCTCACCCGTTTCGCTCAACGTGTCGCCGACCCGAAGCGTGCCGTGATTGGGAATGCCGATGATATCGCCGGGCATGGCTTCGTCCACAAGCTCCCGATCCTGAGCAAAAAACAGAATGGGATTGTGCACGCCGATGGTCTTGCCCGTGCCGCTTTGCTTCAGCTTCATGCCGCGCTTGAACTTGCCCGAACACAGACGGAAAAAAGCGATCCGGTCCCGGTGGTTCTGGTCCATATTGGCCTGCACCTTGAAGACGAAGCCGGAGACCTTGGGCTCGTCCGGGCTAACGGTGCGCTTCTCCTCGCCCGAAAGCGCGGTCTGGGCGCGCGGCGGCGGCGCGAACCGGCCCACCGATTCCAACAATTCGCGTACGGCGAAATTGCGCAAGGCGCTGCCGAAATAGACCGGCGTCAAATGACCTTCCCGGTAGCTCTCCGGCTCGAACGCCGGATAAGCGTCGCGCACCAGCTCCACATCCTCCCGCAGCTTCGTCAGTTCGTCTTCGGCCAGAACCTCACCGATGCGGTTACCGTTCAGTTGCAGGAGGTCTTCCCCGCCCAGCTGGTCCCGGTCAAACAGCATCATATGATCCTTGAACAGATCATAGCTGCCCCGGAAGTTCCGGCCCATGCCGCAGGGCCACATGGCGGGCGTGGTATCCAAAGCGAGCTTGTCGGCGATCTCGTCCATCAGCGCGATCGGATCCTGGCCTTCCCGGTCGAGCTTGTTCACGAAGGTGATGATCGGAATATCCCGCAGGCGGCAGACCTCGAAGAGCTTCAACGTCTGGGCCTCGATGCCCTTGGCCGCATCGATCACCATGATGGCGCTGTCGGCGGCCGTCAGGGTACGGTAGGTATCTTCCGAAAAATCCTCATGGCCCGGCGTGTCGAGCAGGTTGAAGACCACGCCTTGGAATTCGAAGGTCATGACCGCGCTGGTGACGGAAATGCCGCGCTGCTGCTCGATCTTCATCCAGTCGGAGCGCGCGCGCCGGTTCTCGCCCCGCGCCTTGACCTGACCCGCCAGCCGCAGCGCGCCGCCGTGCAGGAGCAAGTGCTCGGTCAAGGTGGTCTTGCCGGCGTCAGGGTGGGAAATGATCGCGAACGTGCGGCGGGACGCCGCAGACAGGTCTTGCGCGTCGCTCAAACCAAGAACCTCTCGAATTTGGAAATCAGTCAGGCGTCGTATCTAGCGCAAGAGGCCGCGCGTTTCTAGTGCACGGTCAGTGACCTCCAAATATGGACCGTGCTCTGAGTCTTTTTCATCGCGTTTTCGAACCGGAAAACCGGTTCCCACTTTTCCTGAAAACGCTTATGCGCTGTCTTCCACCTCATCGAGGAAGTGACGGCCTTGCCGGTCCTCCACCTCGACGACCCAGAGATCCGGATCGAATTTGACCTGGCGCTCTATATACGCGTCGGCCTGGCCCTCCTCGACAGGATCGGGGCCGGTGCCGCGCATCCAGACCGGCGTGCCGTCCCCCAGCCGGGCCGGGGAGAAGACGGTCGCCGTGCCGTCGAGCGGGTTGAGTTTGACCAGCACGATGCCAGCATGGGGATCGCCCCGGCGCACCACAAAGGCCGCCGCACCCGCCACCGCGCAACGGCGCACATAGGCCTTCACCCAGATATCGGCTTTAAGCTTGGGCTCCATAAGACAGACCTAGCGGGACGGGCTCTTGAGAACAAGTCAGGCGGCTTCCGCCTCGTCCGCCGTGCCGCGGCCGGTCTCGCCCAAAGGCAGGCAGACGCGCACCAGAGTCCCCTGGCCTTCCTCGCTGTCGATGGTCATGGATCCGCGATGAAGCCCCACCAGCGCCTTGACGATAGCAAGACCCAAGCCCGTGCCCGGCAGGCTGGCGCTCAAGCGGTCCGGCGTCTCGGCCGGTTCGCCGTCGAAGCCGATGGGCCGGTGCACCTGTTCGAACGGGCGGCCCAGACGGCCGATGGCGTCTTTCGGGATGCCGATGCCCGTATCGCGCACATCCAGGATCATCTGTTCCTTCGTCGTCCTAACACGGATCGACACCAAACCACCGCGCGGGGTGAATTTCACCGCATTGGACAAAAGATTGAGCAGGATCTGGCGCATGGCCCGCTGGTCCGCCTCAATGGGCGACAGATCGCCCGGCAGGTCCACATCGAGCCGCACGCCGCCCTGACGGGCCGCGAAGCTGATGGTCTTCAACGAACGCTCGATGACAAGCGGCATGCGGACCGTTTCCTTGTGGATTTCATAGCGGCCCGCTTCGATCTTCGACATGTCCAGAATATCGTTGATGAGATCGAGCAGATGCCGTCCGCTCTCATGAATATAGTCCGCATACTCTTCATACCGGCGTGCGCCCAGGGGGCCGAACATCTGTTCGCGCATGACCTCGGAAAAGCCGATAATGGCATTCAAGGGCGTGCGCAGTTCGTGGCTGACGCTCGCCAGGAACCGGGTTTTCGCCAGATTGGCCGCTTCCGCCACGTCGCGGGCCTCGCGCAGGCTCGTCTCCAGATGTTTACGCTCCTGCACCCGCCGCCAGGACAGGGTGATTTCCAAAGGCCCTTCCGCCTCCGGATCGCACACGGCCTTCAGCTCGAACCAGACGAAGCGCCCATTGCTATGGCGCAGGCGCAGCTCGGCCAGGGCGTCCTTCCGGCCTGAGCGCATCTCGCCCAGCAGGTCTTCAAGGCCGGCCAGATCGTCCGGATGCACCACGGCCTGCACGGGCCGCCCAACGAGCGCATAAGGCGCATAACCGAGCGCCGACCGGCTGAAACCGGAGACGAAGGTAAAGCGGCCCTCGCCGTTCATCCGGGTCAACCAGTCCGGGCCCGTCTCAAGCAAGCTGCGCAGCCGGGCGGCTTCGTCCCAGGCCGCTTCCGCGCCGGTCCAGGCCCGGCTCGCCAGGGCGCCGGCCACCCCTGCGAAGGTCAGCAGCACAACGGCCGCGCTGACGCTGACAATCGCAAAAGGTGTCGTTGTGAAGGAAAGAATGCCCAGGCCGAGAAAAGCCAGGCCTGCGGCCAGGGCGGCAATCGCGCCGCCAAAGGCCTTCAACACTGCCACGACCTGCGCTTCCGGCCGCCGGTGCGTGTCTTTCAAAAGGGCGGTCCGTCTCAAGAGCAACCCCATTGCTCGCGCTGGGCCTGACGACTGCGCGGCCCCACATCGCTCGTTTGCCGAATCGGATCCCCTTCCAAGTCTCTTTGGTAGCCGCCGACCCTTAATGAACCTTGAACGGGGTACCCCGAATGTGACAAACCAGAAATCAAGATGGCGATTTGGTATCCGGCTGCGGTCCGCCAGGACCGTGTCCGGCCCGGGGGATGGGGACTTTTCGGCGGTCACGCCAAGCGCTCTCTTACAGTTTTGTAAGCTGTATTTTGCTATGGATTTCAAAGCGATGCAGCTAGACTGCGCCTGCCTGAGCGGAGGCATTGGGTCGCGGCCCAGCGAAAGGCGTGGTGCACTGTGCGTGCGTACGCAAAGGGGCGTTGCTGATGACCGTATGCTTATCCGACGGGGTCGCTGTTTCCATTCTGTCAACATGCCGGACCGGGTTCCGGACCATCCAAAATTTGTGTGCCGTGGCTCTTTTGGCGGGCGCGGGCCTTGCCTGGCACCCCCCGGCCATGGCCGATGCCTTCGGCCCGAGCGGCGCGGGCAAGCCCGTCACCGTCGGTGAAATGGCCGCACCCTACAGGGCCGTGCAGCGGGACATCGAGAAATTCAGTACTTTGAGTTACCGCAACCTGAGGGAAGTGCGCCAGACTCATACGCTGATCTCCGGCTATGATCCGCATCAGGTCGCCCAGGGCTGGTTCGCCCATCACGCCATACTGGCCGCCAATCAGCCGGACTTCTTCAACAGTGTGCGGAAGGCCTCGCGCGCGGAAGGCGAAACCGCGTTCCTGCGGCGGATCATGACCGACGCGGCTCAGCTTCACGATCTGCCCGGCGCGAAGACCGCTCTGCGCGCGGTCATGGAATCGATCAACAGCCAGACGAGCCGCATGGCGGCCATGGCCGAACTGTTCCGTACACGGGCCCAGGAACTCCAGGACCAGCGGCTCGCCGCCGGCGAAGCGGCCGATGAGGAGAAAATGAGCGCGGACACCGCTCACGACCTTCTGCATGCGCATGACCTGGAAGACCGGCTGTCCCTGGCGTCTCTGTCCGAACCCGCCCGCGCCATGCTGAACCGGATCCTGGTGCTTGCCACCCATATCGTGCTGGGCGCTGCCAGCGGTCCGGATTTCAACACGGTTCTGGCGCTCGCATCCGAACGGTCCATGGACCGGTGCGTGAACTGGTCGAAGCTCAATCTGGACCAGTGCATCGCCGCCACCCGGTTTCCGGAAGAGGAAGCCTTCTGCCTTGGGCGCTACGGGGTGGAGGAACTGGGGGACTGCTGGCGCTGGATGATCAGCCGGTGAAGGCCAACGGTCACGGCGCGCGGCGATCATGCGCATTTGACTCAAATGCCCAGTAAATGCGCATCAGATTCGCGAGGAATATGACTTAAATCTAAGACCACGTCTCAAGCGGGCCTTGAGACAGGGTGGGTAGAGTACCATCCTGTTCCTAACGCTGGAGAGCCTGAATGGTCAGACTGCTGCTTATCCTTGCCGTCCTTGCCCTGCTGTCCCCTTGGGACTGGCTCTCCTCGTCTCAAGCGCAGCAGCGCGAGGACGGATCCCAGGTCGGTCTTGGCGACATGATCACCATGGTGGAGCGCACCACCCGTGACGTTTCGGGCCTGTGCGTCCGCGAGCCTGTGGTCTGCCGCACGGGCGAACGGATCGGCAGCCAGATCCGCGCCCGCCTCGTGGCCTGGATGGAAACCGCCCATGGCTGGCTCACCGGCCCCGACGACCGGGACACCGCATCGCCCACAGGCGACTGACACCGGCACCGCGCCTCCTTGCACCTGCCCGCCAGTGCGATATGTGAAATGAAACAGAGTCATCACATCGCATGGGACGGTTATGGGCATCGAGCAACTGATCGAAGACTTCACCTTTCTGGAAGACTGGGAAGACCGGTACAAGCACGTCATCGAGCTAGGAAAGGCCCTGCCGCCCCTGGAGGAAAGCGAGCGCACCGCTCAGACCAAGGTGGCCGGGTGCGTCAGCCAGGTCTGGCTGGTCACCGCCCATGACGACGGCGCCCAGCCCGTCCTGACATTCCGGGGCGAAAGCGACGCCCATATCGTTCAAGGCCTGATCGCCATTCTGCTGACGATCTTTTCCGGTAAAACCGCGCAAGAAATTTTAACGCTAGACGTAAAACCCGTGTTCGAGAAACTCGGCCTTAACGAGGCCTTGAGCCCGCAGCGCTCCAACGGCCTTTACGCCATGGTGGACCGCATCAAACGGGATGCCCAGACGGCCCTGGGCACTGCCGGTTCTCAAGTCTGAACTTCACGCTGCTTCCGAACCGGACACGGTCCGCTCCAGGTCGCTGATCAGCCGGTCGTACATCACGTCATCGCGCAGATCCTCCACCTTGTGGCAGGCATATGTCGCCGTTGTCCGGTCCCGGCCGAACGCATCGCCGATCTGCTGATAGGTCCAGGCCAAGGTGACCCTGCACAGATACATGGCCACCTGGCGGGCCTCCGCGCAGCGGGCCCGGCCGCGCGTGGCGGCGCGCAGTTCCTCGACCGCGATATCGAAGGCGGCGGCCGTCAATTCCTGGACAAGCACCACATTCCGGCACATCCTCGAATCGTCAAAACGGCTTGCTTTAAAACGCCTTTCCCCGTGTCCTTCAGAGCGACCGTTCTGGGTCATACTGCTCTCCTCTCTTGCACATCCCGCCGCACAAATTGTACGGTAGAGGTAAATTGACATAAAACGGCTTCCATGTGGATAAGTTTTTTCTCGCAAAAGACGCAAAAATGCATACTAACAACCAGACCACTCCGGAACCAGCAGAGTCCAGCGGAACCCCACCCATGCGCAACAAGCTCAGACAGCTCCGGCACGAGCGGAAAATGACGCTTGTCCAGGTGGCAGACGCCCTGGGCACGACGCCGCAGACCGTGTCGCGGCTGGAAAATCAGGTGATCACCTTGTCGGTGGATTGGCTGGAGCGCTTCGCCAAGCTCTACCAAACCGATCCGGCGGACCTGTTACGGGGGGACGAAACCCGTGAAATCCGGAATCTGGGCACGGCCGATGCGGCGGGCAGCGTGCGCAGCGACGAAGACGGGCCGTTCTTCCTGTCGGTGCCCGCCTTTACCCCCGTCGCCGTCCGTCTAACCGCCGGTCTCGGCCCTTACGACGCCAATGACGTGCTGATCGGCAACCGCCTGGAAGGCGAGGACATGGTGAATGTGATCGGGCACAACGCCATCGCGGGCTTGCGCAACGGTACGGTCCGTATAGGACGTCTTATCAAGGGCCGCGAAGACAGCTTCACCCTGGTGCCGCTCGATCCCGGTGCGGATATTCATTACAACGCCGCACTCGACTGGGCAGCAAAGATCGTCATGCGGATCACCACCTATCCTTAGGGCTCGACCCGGTTCAGCACGCAGGTTCCCTGCCAGCGGCCCGTCCCGCTCAGCTTGCCTTCGATGTGGCTCCAGGTGCCGTCAAATCCTAAGCCGTCGGCCGTCAAGGCCAGGCGGGTGCCGCCGCGCCCGAGTTCCGACTGCCACGTGCCGGTCAAGACGCCGTTGGCGACCGTGCCCAACAGAAATCCGGGCCGGGATCCCGGCAGTTTCTTATAGGTCCCCCGTGCGACGCCGTCCCGCACGACAAGGCGCAAAATGCCGAAATCGGTGGACCAGGTGCCCGTGAACCCTCTGCAGGCAGACGGTGCCTCCGTCACCTCGATGACATGGCTGCCCATTTCCCAACCGCCGCGCGCGGACGGCGCGAAGGCTTTGAAATCGTAGCGCCCCGGTATCAAAGGCGCTTCCGTCAAGACCTCAAAAGCCTCCCGGCCGTCCAGGGCAAAGCGCTGGATCGTCCGCGCCACGACGGCTTCAGCGTTTTCGAGCGGCCGCGATACCCTATCGCGGGGATCCGCATCGAACGGTTCTTCCACTAGGCCGAGCCAGGCGCCGTCTTCCACCATGCAGGCGTTTCCAGCGGCACCGACGGACAGGCGGACCGCTTCGCCGGGTAAATAAACCGGAAGCTCCGTCTGCAGATCGATGGGCGCGGACGGGCCGATTTCCAAGGACCGCGCCGTGTCCAGCGCCAGAGCAAGCGCCGCATCGAGCCGGGCCTGCGCATCCGCATGGGCGCTCAGCCCGCTGGTGCCCAAGGGCAGCCAACCGCTATCCTCGGGCTCCTCCCGGCCGGCCGATCGCCCGGCGGGACAGCCGCCCCGGTTGCCGCACTGGCGCAAGGACAGGCTCGCGATCGCCAGATCGCGCGCGATGGCGCGGGCCTCGTTTTGATGGCGCGCCGTGCAGGCCTGCAGGCGTTCCGCATACCGAGGACCCCGGCGCTGCGATGTGGCATGAACCCTGAGAAACGCCTTGACGTGCAAGGCCTCAAGCGCCATCTGCCCGACGCTTTCGCCCAAGCCGGCCCAGGACGGCGCGTTCTCTTCCGGCATGGACATAAAGTCCGCCTCTGGATCGTCCGTGCGGGCCAGACCGGACGCGGTGTCCGCCACCCGCGTCAGCAGCAGGGCCATGAGGCGCAACCGCCACAATCCGTCGATGCTCGGGGTGTCGGGCGGCGTCAGGCCGTGCATGGATTCGCCGATCCGCCCGTTCAAGGCCTCGGCCTTCTGCGCCAGACGTGCCGCCCCCTGCCCCATGGAAGCAAGCGCCGCCTTGCGATCCGATGACGGAGCGGTTGACGCGAGCCGCGCCAGATCCTCCGGCAAGACGAGCGCCGCGCGCACGAGCTGCCGGGCTTCCCGGTAAATGGATGCCTTTTTGCTGAGCCCACCGTTAAAATCAGGCGGCGGAGGAAGCGTCGCCATGGCCGCCAGCGTCTGTTCCGCCGCGCGCAAAGCATCCGCGAGTTGCGCCTGCCCATCGCAGGAGACCTCAGGGCAGGCGCCGGCCAGGCAGCGGTCCGCCACATCCTTGATGGACCGGGTGAGCGCATGGGCCTGTTCGGCCTCCCGGTCGAGCGGGCGGGCTTCCGGCGGGCAGGTTTCATGGGCCGCCGACAAAAGGGACGGCACCGGATTGTCTCCGCAGAACAGCGCTTTGCGGCAGGCGTCTTGAGCCCGGGAGAAAGCCGCCCGGACCGGCGCGCTGCTGCGGTCGCCCCGGCGCGCCCTGAAGGCCTTGTCCCAGCGGCGAAAGGCATCGCAATCCGGACACGGCCGGACCTCGCCCCAAGGCATCACCAGGCCTGCCTCTTGATCCGTATGCGGCTTGACACCGCGCGCGGCGTCTTCTTCAACGACGGAGCGCAGCCACAGCGGTACGATGGCCAGACAGAATGCGAGGACGCCCAAGCCCGACAGCGGCAGGATCCAGCCGCCGCGCGGACGCCCGGCGGTCTGCTGCCGTTTTGGTCCGTTCCGGAACACGGTGCCGTCTCGCCTCATTTCGTGCGGATATCCAATCCTGGATATGCGATTCCGCTCTACAGGCTAAGGCGGATTTCCATCACGAAACAGTTTCTTTGCCGCCATGGGAACGGGAGGCCGCGCCGCGCCGGTCAGGACCGTAATAAGAGCCCGTGCGCACCCAGGACCGGGTCAGATCCAGCGCCCGTTCCACCTGGGCCCGCAAGACGCCGGAAGCGACCGGCTTGACGACGACCCCGTCGACGCCCGCCTCGCGCGCTTCCGCGACCAAGCCCTGGGTGGGCCGGTCGGCCAGACAGATCACCGGCAGGGTCTGATTGGGCGAAGCATCCGACTGGCGCACCCAGCGCACGAGCGTCAGCCCGCCGACGGGCGCCAGGGCCTCGTCGCACAACAGCAGATCGCACGGCTCGGAGCGCATATGCAGGGCGGCGCTGGTGGCATCGGGCAGGAGCGTGAACTGGTCGAAACCGCTGTCATGCAGGATCTCGGCGGCGAACCGGCCGCGGTCCAGATCGCTGTCGGCAATCGCGATGCGTAATCCGGCGCGTCCCGCCTGCTTTGGCCGGAAGGCCTCGCCTGCTTCATGAAAGCCCATGGTCTGCCCTCTGATCGCACTGTCCCGGAACGGGTCCGATCCCGTTTCCTTGAAGCCATCACGAGCAAGCCGCGCGCCAGATCACGGACACACGGCTTGGAAGGCGGAAACGGCCGGCAGAAAAAGAGAGCGCGGCAGTCTTATTTTTTCTTCGTGCGGCTGCGGCCCTTCTGACCCAGGCCCATTTGCTTGGCCAGGCGCGAACGGGCGGCGGCATAATTCGGCGCAACCATGGGATAATCTTTCGCCAGCCCCCACCGTTCCCGGTATTCCTCCGGAGACAGATCGTAATGGGTGCGCAAATGACGCTTCAACGACTTGAACTTCTTTCCGTCTTCCAGGCAGACAATGTAATCGGGGAATACAGACTTCTTGGGATTTACTGCGGGTTTCAGAGGTTCATTATGCTCTGCCGGTTCCGTCCGGGTCGCATCCTGGAGCGCCGAATAGACCTGTTGAATGAGGGACGGCAGCTCACCGGAACCGACAGTATTATTGCCGACATAGGCCGAAACAATTTCCGCTGTCATGTCAACAAGGTCGATTTTTGAAGACTCCATGACGTTTTTTCCCATTTTTTAGCGAGGCATGACGCAAATCTATGAAGGCTTCTCATTCCAATCAAGTAGAAAAATCGTTCTAATACATAAAGCCCAAGCAGTAACTGATATTTATCGTATCATTACGCCAAGGGGAGCCGGGCATGGATGAGATTCGGCGAAACGGTCAAGCAAAATGACAATCCGTTTGCGTGAAAACCTGTGCATAAATCACAAGCCGTCCCGGATTGAACGCTCTCACAGAGCATAAAGTCTCTAAGGAAAGATCAAGGGCCCATCGGCCGGAAGGGCCGGTCCCGCTATTCGAAGGCCTTGGGATCGAGCCCGGCGCCCGCCGGCTCCTCATCGAGTTCGGAATACCGGCCTTTCAGGTCGTCCCGCTCGGACCCTTTCCACAAGGGCACGCCCGCCGCATAAGCGGCCCGGCCCAGCACATGGGCGCCGACAGGCGCGGACAGGATCAGAAACACGATCCCCGCCAGGGCCCGCAGCACCACATCGATCTGGGCCCAGGCCTGAACCATGACCGCCAGGAGCACGAGGCCCGCTCCCAAGGTCCCCGCCTTGGTCGCGGCGTGCATGCGCGAATAGACATCCGGGAAGCGGACCATGCCGACCCCGGCGGCAAACGCCAGTCCGGTGCCCAGCATGGCCAAAACGCCGCAGATCAGGTCAAGTATCATCACGGCCGTGCCCCTTCCCTTCGCGCAAATAGCTTTCCAAGGCATAGCGGGCATAGGCCACCGTCGCCAGGAACGACACCAGTCCCAGCGCGATCGCCACATCCACATAAGCGTAAAAGCGGCTTTCCAGCGCGGTCAGACCTAAGAAGCCCATGGCGATCAGCGCGATGAAATCGAGCGCCATCACCCGGTCCGCGATCGACGGGCCCAGAATAAGACGCACCACGCCCAACACGAAAGCGATCAGCAAAAAGCCGTAGGACACGGCCAGCATCCACTCGAGCGGCCCATTGGGCACCATGATGTCCATTTTCATCGCAAGGCCCTCATGATCCGTTGTTCGAAGGTGCGCTTGGTATCGCGGATCAGCGCGTCCTTGTCGTCGATCTCGATGGCATGGACATAAAGCGTGGTGCAATCCTTCGAGACATCGAGGCTCAAAGTGCCGGGCGTCAGCGTAATGAGATTGGCAAACACCGTGATCTCAAAGGGCCGGTCCGTCGAAAGGGGCAGCGCGATAATGCCCGGATGCAGAGCCGAGCGGGGGCTGAACACCAGCACCACCACGCGGATGGCGGATTTGATCAGCTCCCAAACAAATGTCAGGGACAATTCCAGAAAGCGCAGGATCCGGAAGCGCGGCGCCCTTTCGGGATCCTCGCCGAGGCGGTGGCGTATGACCCATACGGACAACAGGCTGACGACCAGGCCCACGGCGATATTGGACACGGTCACATTGGCCGTGATGCCGATCCACGCCAGGGTCAGAACGAAGGTCGATGTTATGAAAGGGACCGTCATGCTCCTTACTCCCTCCCCGCCTGCACGGGCTCGGCGGCGGGCAACGCGCCCGCGCTCTCGCCCATGGCCGGCATGATGTACACTTGCGGATCCGCCAGATCGCTGGCCACCCGGTCGGCGAACTGGATGAGCGGATCCGGCCACAGGCCGATGGCCGTCAGCACACCGATCAGTACCACGAGCGGCGCCAGCGCGCTGAAACTCAAGGACTGGTGCGCGGGCTGCGTTTCCGTTTCCGGACGGTCGGCCCAGAAGGTGATGGCGAAGGCCCGGCCAAGGGCGATCAGGCTGATGAACGCCGAGACCAGGATCGCCGTCACGGTCCAGTTCGCCTGCAGATCGAGACCGGCCTTCACCAGGATTACCTTGGGCCACAAGCCGCTTAAGGGCGGCGATCCGGACATGGCGAGCACGGCGGCGAACGCCAGGAAGGTAAAGAGCGGCGCCTGACGGTAGATGCCGCCGCCCTTGGTCATCAAGGACGAACCGTTGAGACGGCGCGCCAGACCGGCCGTGAAGAAGAGCGCCGCCGTCACCACCATGGAATGCAGAATATAGGCGACCGATCCGAGCCGGCCCTCCTGACTGCCCAAGGCGAGCCCCACAAGCATGTAGCCGATCCCGGCGACCACCAGGAAGGCGACCGTCCGGCGGAAATCGGTCTGGGCGAGCGCGCCGATGGCGCCCGCCATCATGGTGCCGATCGCCACCCACAACAGCAGATCGGGAATGCCCTGTTCCATGGGAAAGATCAGGGTAAAGACGCGGAACAGTCCGTAAACGCCGACCTTGGTCAACAGCGCGCCGAAAAGCGCCGACACGGCCGCCGGCGGCGTGTGATAGGAGGCCGGCAGCCAGAAAAAGAGCGGGAACGCGGCGGCTTTCATGCCCAATGCCAGGATATAGAGCACCGCCACCACCACCAGCGGGCCTTGAAACCCGATCTGGGAAACGGTCAGTGACAGATCCGCCATGTTGAGCGTGCCGGTGATGCCGTAAAGCAGGCCCGTGGCGATCAGGAAGATCGTGGTGGCCACCAGATTGACCACGGCATATTTGACCGCGCCGTCGATCTGTTCCCGCGTTCCCTCGATGATCAGCAGGCCGAAGGATGCGATCAGCATGACCTCGAGCCAGACATACAGATTGAAGATATCGCCCGTGAGGAAGGCTCCGGCGACCCCCACCAGCAGCGCCATGATCAAGGGCACGGCGCCGCGCTTGAGCACTTTTTCATCGAATGTGACCAGGGCGAACGCCACGATGACGATGGCGATGAAGCCGGTCATCACCACCAGGCCCGCCCCCAGCACATCGACCACGAAGGCGATGCCGAACGGAGCCGCCCAACTGCTCATTTCCATGGTCTGGGGCCCGTTGTTCCAGACCCGGACGAAGAGCACGATGGAGGCCGCGAACAGGCCGGCGGCACCCAGAAGCCCCAGCACGCCTTGAATCCGGTGCGCCCGCCAGGCCATGACGCACAGCGCGGCCGTCAGGAACGGAATGAGAATGGGCAGAATGACCAGCCAGTCGTGTGCGTTCATAGCAGGTCAGCCTCTTCCTGAGGGCGAAGCGGCTCGCGCGGTTCCGCGACACGCATGTGATGGGTATCCATGCTGCGGAATTCGTCATACGCCCGGTACGCCAGGACCAGGATGAACGCGAACAGCGCGAAACTGATGACGATCGCGGTCAGGATCAGCGCTTGCGGCAGCGGATTGGCGACCGCGTCGGCGATCACCGTTTTCTTGTCGGCGGGCACCAGCGGCGGCACTTCGCGCATCAACCGCCCGGCGGTGAAGATCAGCAGATGGGTGGCATTGCCCAGGACGAAGATCCCGATGACCATGCGCACGAAAGAGCGTGACATCAGCAGATAGGTGCTGACGGCGAAGAGCAGGCCCACCACAGCGGCCAGCAAGGGTTCGAGCGTCGCATGCGCTTCCACCTCAGACCTCCTCTTCCAGTTCGAGCACGAGCGCCGTGATCACACCCAACACGACGAGATAAACGCCGATATCGAACAGCACCGGCGTGGCGATCAGCTTGAACTCCTTGTCGACCTCCGGAATGAACCACAGGCCGGTCAGAAACGGCTCGCCCGCCGGATAGGACAGAAGACCGCTGATCACCGCCAAAAAGACACCGATGCCTGAGATCACGACCGGCGAGACCACAAGCGCCCGGCGCACGGCGTCCACCCCGTCGGAGATCGAGAACAAGGCGAAGGCGGACGCCGCGATCAGCCCGCCGATGAAGCCGCCGCCCGGCTCGTTATGGCCCCGGAACAGGACGAACACGGAAAAGACAAGCGTCAGGCAGACCAGGATCGGCATGCCCGTGCGCAGGATCGTGGACTTCATGGCTTGGTCCTCACTGGTCTCCTGCCCGCGGCCGTATTGATGAGCGCAAGCGCCGCGACGGCCGCCGTCACCAGCACGAAGATCTCACCCAAGGTATCAAGCGCCCGGAAATCCACCAGGATCACATTGACGATGTTGCGGCCCTTGGCTTCCGGATAGGAGTTTGCTGAGAAATACTCCGTGAGCTTCAGATCGAGCGGATCGGCGACGACACCGATCAGAAGCAGCGTGACCGATACGCCCACAAAGGCCGCGATGGCCGCGTCGCGCCAAGCCGCCACGGCGGGCCGGTGGTCGGTCGGCTGCACCGGCAGGCGCAGGAGCACCAGCGACAGGATCACCACCGACAGGGTTTCCACCATGAACTGGGTGAAGGCCAGGTCCGGCGCGCCGAACAGCATGAAAATAAAGCCCACGGAAAACCCGAGGACGCCCATGGACAGGATCGCCTGAAGCCGCGAGCGTGCCATGACGATCACAATGGCCCCCAGCACGACGAGGCCGCAGACGCTCAAAACGTAATAATCGAAAGGCGGCAGTTCCGGCAGGGCGGGCCAGGCGCCTTGCAGCGTCATGGGTATGAACAGCGCCGCCGCGAAGACGATGAACACGATGATCATATAAGCGTGCAGTTCGCCGTTCTGCAGAAGGCGGGTGAGCGCCCGCGACGCCAGCCGCAAGCCGGTCAGGGCCTGGTCGTAGCCCTTGTCCGGCCCCCACCAGGAGCCGGTGAGCGCGCGCAGGCCGTCGCCGATCCGGCGTCCGTACAGGAACAGAACGATGGCGCCCGCAACGGTCAGGGCACTGAGATAGACGGGCGGCTTCAGACCCGCCCACAGATAAAGATCGATCTTGATCGACTCGCCCCAGACGGCATTGACCGCCGGGCCGATCACATGCACTTGCGTCCAGTTGAGGAACAGTGCTGTCGCCAGCCCGAGCACGGCGAGCACCAGCGGCCCGGCCCATAGCGAGGGCGGACTTTCATGGGGCGTCTTGGGTGTTTCCGTCCGCTCGCCGATGAACGGGCCGACGCCCGCGAGACCCGCGATCGCGCCCATCAGCGCGTTGCCGATCACGGCGATGATCGTCACGATCAGGACGACCGTCTCAGGCGTCGCATGAAGCGTGCCTTCGTAAATGATTTCCTTGGCCAGGAAGCCGATAAAGGGCGGCAAACCGGCCATGGAGAGCACCGCCAGGAACGAGGCGAAGGCCGTGATCGGCATGATCGACATCAGGCCGCCGAGCTGGGGTGCCTGACGGGTGCCGGTCGAATGGTCGATGCCGCCCGCCACCATGAACAGCGCGCCCTTGAACAGGGAGTGGGCGAACAGATAGGAGATGGCCGCGATCACGGCATATTTGTTTTCGTTGCCCAGGCCCAGCAGCATGACGAGCAGGCCAAGGCTCGCCACCGTGGTGTAGGCGAGCATGAGTTTCAGGTCGGTCTGGCGGATGCCCAGGATCGTTCCCGTCAGGAAGGTCAGCGCACCGAACGCGGTCAGCACCGTGAACCAGAGATCCGTGCCGCCCAGCGCCGGATGGACCCGCGCCAGCAGATAGACACCCGCCTTCACCATGGTCGCCGAATGCAGATAGGCGCTCACAGGGGTCGGCGCTTCCATGGCATTGGGCAGCCAGAAGTGAAACGGCACCTGGGCCGATTTGGTGAAGGCGCCCACCAGGATCAGGGTCAGGACGACCGGATACCAGGAATGCTCCCTGAACAGGTCGCCCCGGTTCAGGAGATCGGACAGTTCCAGACTGCCGCCGATCCCCGCCATCAGGAGCAGGCCCGCCAGGAGGGCGAAGCCGCCGCCGCCGGTTACCACCAAAGCCTGGACCGCCGCCCGGCGCGAGGCTTTGCGGTGATGATCGAAACCGATCAGCAGGAACGAGGTGATCGAGGTCAGCTCCCAGAACACGAAGAGCGTGATCACATTGTCCGCCAACACAAGCCCGAGCATCGAGCCCATGAACATGAGCATGAAGGAAAAGAACCGGCCCTGATTTTTGTGCTTAGAAAGATAACCGCCCGCATAAATGATGATGAATGTGCCGATGCCGCAGATCAGCAGCGCAAACAGCAGGCTCAGACCGTCGAGCGAAAAAGACAGGTTGATGCCGCCGAACGCGGACACCCAGGGAATGCTCTCGCGGACCGCGCCACCTGAAGCGATCTCCGGCAGGAATCTGGCGAAATAAACCGTGAGGGCCGCCGGCAGCAGGGCCAGGATCCATCCCGAGAAACCGCGAAACAGGACACGGATCCCTGGCGCGATGAAAGCCAGGATGAATACGGAAAGAATGGCAATCAGCATGGAGTGCGGCCCGTCAAGGTCGAGTTGTTCCAGTCGGTTAACCTGCCAAATCCCGGCGTCCGCCGGAAGTCTTTTCCACTCCGGCCACACGCTATTGCAGCGTTATGTTCCGAACATAACACTAGACCTTATCGGCTGGCCGCCAAGCGGACATCGCCGTTGACTTAAGCGCGCGTCCGCGTTGTGTAGGGCTCTTGTCTTAATAAAGCAAGGAAGCCTCCGTGCGCCGGGATCACCGCCCCTACTGGCTTCGGCAAGCCTTTGGCGCCTATGAGGCATGGCATGCCCGCCATTTCCTGTTTCCCTATCTGGACCGGGCCGGTTCCGGCTGCACGGTCTGCCGCCCCTGGCACGTTCATGCCTTCGGTAAAGGCATCGAACTGGGCGCCCATGTGGAAATGCGCGCCACCCGCGACCAGCCGATCCGGCTGACCACCTGGGAGACGGAAAGCCATTCGGGCAGCATCGCGATCGGCGATTACGCGCTGATCGGTCCGGGCGCCCGGCTCCAGTCGGCCAGCCGCATCGAGCTGGGACCCTCCAGCATGCTGGCGTCCAATGTGCTGATCACGGATTCCGACTGGCACGATCTTTACGACCGCCTGTCCGCGCCGGGCCGCTCCGCCCCGGTCCGTATCGAGGAAAACGCCTGGATCGGCGATAGCGCCATCCTATGCAAAGGCATCCGGGTCGGGCGCAACAGTATTGTCGGCGCGGGCTCGGTAGTGGTGGACGACGTGCCGGACAACACGATCGCGGCCGGCAATCCCGCCAGGGTCGTGCGCTTTCTCGACAAGGACAAACCGGTGGTGACCCGCGCGGCGCTGTTCGCCGATCCGGGCAGGCTCGACCGGGAAATGGACGGGCTTTACCGTTTGGCTTTGCGGGACAACTCGCTGCTGGGCTGGCTGCGCAGCCAGGTCTGGCCGGGCAAGAAGGATTAAAGGTCGGGCAAAAGCTCTCGAAAGAGCGGCCAATTGGGATTTGCCCAGACACGCTTTCTGTCGCATTGTTTCTAGCGCCGTGTGGAGTGCCGTTAAACGCACCACGGCCAATGTTTAAGCGGCTCGGGGAGCCGCATTACTGGGCTGGAGTTCTTATGGTGAACCGTCTGTCGTCCCGTGTGACCGTTTTCGCTGGCGTCGCCGCCTTATCCTTGAGCCTTGGCGCCTGCGCCAACCGGACCGACCCCGCGATCGTCAATAGCGCGAGCTATCAGGCAGGCTATGCAGATGGCTGCACCACCGGCAATCAGCGGGTCGAGGGCTTCTCCAGCACCATTACCCGCGACGAAAGCCTATTCGAGACCGACGAGCCCTATCAGGTGGGCTGGCGCCAGGGCTACAGCGTGTGCGGCGGCGCCCGCACCGACCGGGACCGCCGGGGACAGGACTTCCTGTTCGACGACCGTTTCGACCAGGGCCCGATCTAAAACTGTCTAAGCCGGATCGTCATCCTCGCTGGTGCGCGCCTGCGCGTCCGCCAGTTCGAGCTTGCGCGCCGCCGCCGTGCGTTCGATCCGGCTCTTGAGCGCCGGATTGGCCCGCAGCAGACGCTGGAAATCCCGGCCCGACAGGCTGAGCAGGGTGCAATAGCCCGCCGCCACCACATCCGCCGTGCGCGGCGCTTCCGTCAGGATCGCCATCTCGCCGAAAAACTCACCCGAAGACAGGCGCACCGTGGTGTCGGGCAGGACCACCTCGACCGCACCCGTCACGATAAAGAACATGGACTCGCCGATATCGCCCTTGGTGATGATGGTCTCGCCCGGCACCGCCAGACGCGGGGTCAGCACCTTGCTGATCCGGCTCAAAGAGTCTTCGTCCACTTCCGCCAGCAGCGGCACGTTCTGGAGCATGGAGGCAAGCCTCAGGCCCAGATCGAGGGTCGGGCGCCGGCCCAACCCCTTGGCCCGGTTGCGCCGCTCGTGCTCCAGATCCTCGAACACCTCGTTGCTGATCACCGCCTGATCCCGGTGCTGACGGTATTCGGCCCCCTCAAACCCGAGCGCCACGCGTTCCACATAGCGCGCCCTCAACATGGCCGCATAGCTCGGATACTGAAGATCGAGCAGTTCCAGATTGCCCGAGACGACGCTCTCGCGCTGGACCAGCGCCTCCTTCAAGGCCCGTGCCGCATCGACGCCGATCAAGGGCATCATATGGTCCTGAACGAAATCGCTCAAATCCTTGAGCGCCATCTGCATGATGATCAACAGCTCGAACCGATCGGAAATCGACCGCGACAGGGGCCCCACGAGACCCATCCGGTTATGCAGCCAAAGGGCGCGCCGGAACCGCGCGTCGATGGAGATCTGTTCGATGGCGCAGTCGAGATAGCGCCCTCCGCCCCCGGTCTTGATGGCGTCCATCACCCGTCCGGTCTGTGTCCGGAGCATATCGGCGATGCGCCGGTCCACGATGCCCGTATGCAGATAATCGAGATAAAGCTCGCGCTCCCGGCCGGCCAGCACCACAAAGCCGAAATGCTGACGGTCGGCCTCCGACAAGGACGAGGATGTAAGATCCGCCATGCTGGCGAAACTGGGCCGGTCCTCGCCGTTGAGACCGATATGATCGGCGATCTGGCGGACCCGGTGGCGCGCCCGTCCGTGGGTGAGCTGGCGCACCCGGTCGCGCAACACCCGGTCGCGCGCGCTCAAGGCCTCGATGCCGAACGCACCCATCAGGGGGCGGATGGTCGGCGCCATGACCACCAGCGTCAGGAACACGAAACCGGTGGCGGAGACGAGCACGAAGCGCTGGATTTCTTCCGGCACGGCCGGGTTCTCGGCCACCGCCAGGGCCAGCGCGACCGTGACGGCGCCGCGCAAGCCCCCCCACACCAGCACCGCCTTGTAAGAGCCGCTGATCGGTTGAGACAGGTTCACCAAACTGAGCGCCGGCATGAGCCCGTAGAGCACCAGCACGCGAGCCGCGATCGCCGCCAGAAAGATCGTCAGCACGATGGAGAAATCGACGAGCGTGAACCCCGCAAGGGCGGCGGGCGCCATCATGGCGGCGAGCGTAAAAATGAGGGACGTGGCGATGAACTCAACGAGCGCCCAGGTGTCGCTCATGGTGCCCCAAGTGCGCGGCGTCACATGCATATGGGCTTCCGAGCCGATCACCATGGCCGCCGTCACCACCGCGATCACGCCCGAGACGCCCAGATAGGCTTCCGAACAGATGAAAACGAGATAGGCGAGCGACAGGGTCAGGGTGATCTCGGTCAAGGGCGCGTCGCGCAGCAGGCCCAGCACGACGACGAAAATCTTGGCGAGCACGAAGCCCACCGCGACCCCGCCCACCAGACCGAAAATGAAGGTGCTGACAAGCGTGCCGGTGCTCGGTTCCGCCGTGCCGGTGACCAGCGCCAGCAGCACCACGAACAGCGCAATGGCGGCAGCATCGTTGAACAGGCTTTCGCCCTCGACGATGATCGAGAGCCTGGCGGGCGCGCCGATATCCCGGAAGATCGCCACCACGGCGGCGGAGTCCGTGGTCGCCACGATGGAGCCCAGGAGCAGGCAGGCGACGAGCCCGTATTGGGGCGCCACCACCTGGAGCACCAGACCGACGATCCCGGTACAGACGACCACCGCCACGACGGCGAGCACGATCACCGGCCAGACATCGTCCATCAGACGGCGCACGCGCACGCCGAGCCCGGCGGCGAACAGCAGCGGCGGCAGGAAGACGTAAATGAAAGCGTCCGAGGACAGATCGAACAGCCGGAGCGCCATCAGAAAATCGTAGAGGACGCCGTCATTGACCCCCCAATCGACCGAAATGCCGAGCCCCAGCGCCACGCCGAAAATGGCAAGCAGCACGGTAAAGGGGACGTCCAGACGGCGGGCGAGCGGCAACAGCAGGCTCACGAGCCCGAGCAATGCCGCCACGCCGAATACCGCTAAGAGAACGTCCCGCATCAGGCCCTATCGTGTTACCGGCTGCCCCAACTCCAGGACGGCAAGAGAAAAAGCGAGGACGGCTGGCCCTGTTGCGAAGGCCCGGCCCGTCCCCGCCGTGTGTCCTGGTCACTTTATCCTATTCGCCAGCCTATCTTATTCGTAAGGCCGGTCTTGCCACCAGGGGAAGTAATCGGGCATGTCCTGGCTCACTTTCAGGGGATAGTTGGCGGGGCGCTTTTCCAGGAAGGACATGACCCCTTCCTTGGCGTCCGCCGCCCGGCCCATGGCGACGATGCCCCGGCTGTCCACCTTGTGGGCCTCCATGGGGTGATCGGCGCCCAGCATCCGCCACATCATCTGGCGGGCAAGCGCCACACAGACGGCCGAGGTGTTCTCGGCAATGTCCCGGGCCATCTCATGGGCCGCCGGGAGCAGATCGTCGGGCGCATAGATCTCGCGCACGAGACCTGCGTCCTTGGCTTCCTGAGCTGGGAAGACACGGCCCGACATGGTCCATTCAAGCGCCTGGGAGATGCCCACCACACGGGGCAGGAACCAGCTACTGCACGCTTCCGGCACGATGCCGCGCCGGGCGAAGACGAAGCCGAACTTGGCGTTTTCCGAGGCCAGCCGGACGTCCATGGGCAGTTGCATGGTGGCGCCGACCCCGACCGCCGGACCGTTCACGGCGGCGATCACCGGCTTCAGGCATTCGAAAATGCGCAAGGTGACTTGGCCGCCGCCGTCGCGCAGGCGCGGATCGGAATAGTTGATGCCGTCGGTGCCCCGGCGCGCTTCATAGTCGAAGGTCGCCTCGCCCGCGCCCAGATCGGCGCCAGCGCAGAAGGCCCGGCCCGCCCCCGTCACGATCACCGCCCGTACCTCGTCATCGGCGTCCGCCCGGCCGAAAGCGTCGATCAACTCCAACCGCATGGTGTCGGTGAAGGCATTGAGCCGGTCCGGGCGGTTGAGCGTGATGGTGAGGACCTTGTCCTCCACCGCGCAAGAAATGGTTTCGTAAGTCATGCTTATCCTCCCTGATCGGCGTGTCATTGGCCATGACGGGTTTACGGTTGTTAGCCGCTGTTCCTATCATGGGGAAAAATGACAATCCGTCGAGAGCGGGACTTGAAGCCCGGTTCATTCTCGTCCGGGGAGAAATGCGGGGAGGCTTATGACCGATTACATCATCGTCGGAGCGGGTTCCGCGGGCTGCGTGCTCGCCAATCGGCTGACGGAAGACGGCAAGACCAGCGTCTTGCTCGTGGAGGCGGGCGGCAAGGACTCAAGCCCCTGGATCCATATTCCCGTGGGCTATTCCCAGACTCTGACCGATCCCAAGGTCAACTGGATGTACGAGACCGAACCGGACCCCGGCTCCAACGACCGCACCCATGTCTGGCCGCGCGGCAAGGTCCTGGGCGGCTCCAGCTCGATCAACGGGCTCTTGTATGTGCGCGGCCAACGCGAGGACTACGATGGCTGGCGCCAATCGGGCAATACGGGATGGGGCTATGACGACGTGCTGCCTTACTTCCGCAAATCCGAGCACAATGAGCGCTACACGGACGAGGCCCATGGCCAGAACGGGCCGCTCAATGTCTCCGAGCCCACCATGCGCCATCCGGTCTCCGACGCGGTGATCGCGGCGGGTGTCCAGGCCGGTCTTCCGCACCGGGAAGACATCAATGCGGGCGAGCAGGAAGGCATCGGCTATTATCAGCTCACCGTGAAGAACGGCGTGCGCTGGAGTGCCGCGAGCGCCTATCTGAAACCCGCCATGGACAGGACGAACCTCCGTGTCGAGACCAAGGCGCTGGTTCACAAGGTGCTGTTCGAAGGCCGCAAGGCCGTGGGCATTCAATACAGCCAGGGCGGCACCGTGCATGAGGTGCGCGCCGGCAAGGAAGTGATTTTGTGCGGCGGCGCCATCAACTCGCCCCAGCTTCTGGAACTGTCCGGCATCGGCAACCCGGCCCTTTTGCGCGAGCGCGGCATCGACGTGCTCCACGCCTTGCCCGGCGTCGGTGAAAACCTGCAGGATCATTATGTGATATCGATCCGCCACCGGATCACCCAGCCCATCACCGTCAACGACATGATGCAGGGCTGGAGCGTGGTCCAGGAGATCTTCAAATATCTCTTCCGCCGGGAAGGGCTGTTCACGCTGAGCGCGGCCCATCTCTACGCCTTCGTCAAGACACGGCCCGAACTCGCCACGCCGGACGTTCAGTTCCATATTCTGCCCGCCAGCCTCGATGTGGAGGCCATGCGGGAGAAACAGAAGATGATGCTGGAAAAGCTCCCCGGGCTGACCACCGCGCCCTGCCAGTTGCGCCCGGAAAGCCGGGGCAGCGTTCATGTGAAAAGCGCCGATCCGTCCGCCCACCCGGCGATCAAGCCCAACTATCTGAGCGATCCCATCGACCAGCAGACCATCGTCGAAGGCCTGCGCTGGGCGCGGCGGATCGTGGAGCAACCCGCGCTCGATCCCTATCGCGGCGAGGAACTGCCGCCCGCCTCGCAAGCGCAAACCGATGACGAACTGCTCGCCTATGCCCGGGAATGGGGCTCGACCATCTATCACCCCGTGGGCACCTGCAAGATGGGCTCCGACCCGCAGGCCGTGGTGGATGCGCAATTGCGCGTTCACGGCATCGAGGGCCTGCGCGTGGTCGATGCCTCGATCATGCCGCGCCTCGTGTCCGGCA
Organism: uncultured Alphaproteobacteria bacterium; assembly: GCA_964612085.1. Taxonomy (GTDB): domain Bacteria; phylum Pseudomonadota; class Alphaproteobacteria; order JAJFIK01; family JAJFIK01; genus CAZTCJ01. Next base: position 29,524 of record CAZTCJ010000019.1, on the reverse strand, counting down.
ACACCAACGCCCCCACCATCATGATCGCTGAAAAAGCGGCTGACATAATTCGAGGGCTCTGTTGAGGGTCACCGTATCGGCTCTGGCCGGGGCGTAAAGGCGATAGGACCAGGAGGGAGGACGAAGGACATGGTGACCATATTCGAGGACGACCGACACGGTCCTGTCGCCTTTAAGCCCGGCCCGGAGGGTTCGGCCAAAACCGGCCCAGACGGCGTCGAAAATGCTCGAAAGTGGCCCTACACTGTCTTGCGCTTTTCTCCTGGTCCGGACCGGTTTTGGTCTCGAACCAGACCGATGCGCTGACCCTCAACAGAGCCCAACCGGAGGACCGTCTGATGCACCCCTGCCACCACGCCAAATCCATGCCGTCGAAGCCCGCCTATATCATGGCGGGCAGCCTGGAGACCGTGACCTATCAGCAGCTCGATGAACGCTCCAATCAAACCGCGCAGCTTTTCCGCAGACTGGGCCTCAAGGCAGGCGATGTCATCGGCATCTGCATGGAAAACAATGCCCGGTTTTTCGAGATCTGCTGGGCGGCGCAGCGCTCAGGCCTTTATTATACCTGTATCAGCAGCCGTCTGACGGCGGAGGAAGTGGCTTATATTCTGGAAGACTGCGGCGCCCAAGCCTTTTTCACATCCAAGGCCATGGAACCGGTCGCCGCCGCCCTCCCCGCTTTGTCGCCGCAGATCCAGCACTGGTTCATGGTGAACGGCACGATCGATCCCTATGGCTCTTACGAGCTTGCCCGCGATCGTCAGCCCACCACGCCGATTGCGGACGAAAGCGCGGGCGCGGACATGCTCTATTCCTCCGGCACCACGGGCCGGCCCAAGGGCATCAAACTCGCGCTGACAGGCGAGGCGATCGACGCAGCCAACCCTTTGCTGGCCCTTGCGCAATTCCTTTACGGCTTCGACGAGACCATCACCTATCTGTCGCCCGCGCCACTTTATCACGCGGCGCCCTTGCGCTATTGCATGGCGGTCATGCGGTTGGGCGGCACCGTCGTCGTGATGGAAAAATTCGATCCGGAAGAGGCCTTGCGGCAAATCGAGTGGCACAAGGTGACTCACAGCCAGTGGGTGCCGACCATGTTCGTGCGCATGCTGAAACTGCCAGAGGATATTCGCCGGTCTTATGACGTCAGCTCGCTGAAGGTCGCGATCCATGCCGCCGCCCCCTGCCCGGTCCAGATCAAGGAGCAGATGCTCGACTGGTGGGGTCCGGTCATCTACGAATATTATGCGGGCACGGAAGGGAACGGTTTTTGCGCCATCACGCCGGAAGAATGGCGCGAGCGCCCCGGTTCCGTCGGCAAGGCGCTTCTGGGCGTCATCCATATTCTGGATGAGGACGGCACGGAACTGCCGCCGGGCGAGGCCGGCACGATCTATTTCGCCGAAGGGCCTCAGTTCGAATATCACAACGCGCCCGACAAAACCGCCGACGCCTTCAACACCCAAGGCTGGTCGACGCTGGGCGATATCGGCTATGTGGACGAGGACGGCTATCTGTTCCTCACCGACCGCAAGGCCTATATGATCATTTCCGGCGGCGTGAACATCTATCCGCAGGAAGTGGAAAACCTGCTGATCACCCATGACAAAGTCGCCGATGTGGCGGTGATCGGCGTACCGAACGAGGACTTCGGCGAAGAGGTCAAGGCGGTCGTCCAGCCCATGGATTGGGCCGACGCGGGCCCCGATCTCGAGGCCGAACTGATCGCCTTCGCCCGCGCGCATCTCTCCCATGTGAAATGTCCGCGCTCGGTCGATTTCATGGAGGAACTGCCGCGCCATCCCACGGGCAAGCTCTACAAACGGCTGATCCGTGATCAATATTGGGGCAACCGGGACTCACGCATCGTTTAGGATTTCAGTTTCGAACAAAGGAGAACACGGATGAAAGTGATCGCTTATAATGACCTGCCCACCTATGTGGGTCAGGAACTGGGCGTGTCCGAATGGGTCGAGATCACCCAGGACCAGATCAACATGTTCGCGGAAGCCACCGGCGACCATCAATGGATTCACGTGGATGTGGACCGCGCCTCCAAGGAACTGCCCACCGGCACCACCATCGCCCACGGTTTTCTGACGCTTTCCCTCATTCCCATGCTGGGCGCGCAGATCCTGCGGGTGGACGGCGTGAGCCGTGGCATCAACTATGGCTGCAACAAGGTGCGCTTCACCAATATGGTCCCGACCGGCAGCCGGGTCCGGGCGCGCCAGAAACTTCTGTCCGTGGAGGAACGGGCCGGCGGCCTGCAGATGATCAACGAGATCACGATCGAAATCGAAGGCCAGGACCGCCCGGCCTGTGTCGCGGAGACGATCTCCATCATATACGCGTGAGGACCGCATGATCGAGAAGATCGAGAAGAGCAAGGAGGAATGGCGGCGCCTTCTGACGCCGGAACAATTCCACATCTTGCGCGAACATGGAACGGAACGGGCCTTCACGGGCCCGTACTGGGACTCCAAAGAGCCGGGCCTATATCACTGCGCCGCCTGCGATCTGCCGCTCTTCAGTTCCGAGACGAAATACGACTCAGGCACCGGCTGGCCGAGCTTCTGGGCACCGCTCAAGCAGATCCACGTGGAGGAACGGGAAGACCGCAGCCTGTTCATGAAGCGCACGGAGGTCTTGTGCGCGCGCTGTGGCTCCCATCTGGGCCATGTGTTTCCGGACGGCCCGCCGCCCACGGGCCTGCGCTATTGCCTGAACGGCCATGCCTTGAAACTGGTGCCGCCAGCGGGTTAGGGCAGCCCGTCCCGGAGCGGGGCGACCTGGTCCGGCACAATGGCCGACAAGGCTTCGTCCGCACCATGATCGAAATCCTGGCGCAGATAGGTCAGGAGCGCGGCGATCTCCATATCCGAAAGCTGCGGGAATCCGGGCATGGCGTTAGCCCATTCGGACGGCCCGGCGCCGGGCGGCGTGCCGAGCAAAGTCCACAGGATCAGGGTTTCCGGCGGGCCGGTGACGATGGCGCTGCCCACCAGCGGCGGCTGCATGAACGGCACGCCCCGGCCGTCCGCCTGATGACAGGTGAGGCAATGGCGGTCGTATAGCGCGCGGCCTGTCTCGCCGTCCTCTTGGGCGGAAACGGGCGCGCATAAACCGGCATAAACCGCCAGCAGCGCACCCGCCGCTTTTGACAATCCGAACCGGCGTGCCGTCATTCCGTCCCCTGATAGGTGACCTTCCAGATCCGTCCGGTCACGGACTCGGTGATGAACAGGGCGCCATCGGGACCTTGCGCCAGACCCGTGGGCCGGTAGCGCGCCACGGACGGGCTTGCCGGAATGGGCAGGCCGGCGAAACCGTCAGCGAAGACGCCCCACTCTCCCACCGGCATCGCCCCGTCGAACGGCACGAAGACCACATTGTAACCGCCTTGGGGCTCGGGCGCCCGGTTCCAGGATCCATGGAAGGCGATAAAGGCACCGCCCTTGAAGACATCCGGGAAGGCATCGCCCGTGTAGAACAGCAGATCGTTCGGCGCCCAATGGGCCGGAAAGGCCAGGATCGGGTCCTGGTACAAGCCGTCCTCGGCCGGCGTTTGTCCGTCGCCGCCATATTCCGGCGCGACCATGCGCTGGCCCTTGCGCCCGTCATAATAGGTATAGGGCCAGCCCGCATTGGCGCCTTCGCGCAAGAGGTGCATTTCCTCCGCGGGCAGTTGGGCATTATCTTCGTTGTCATAAAAATCCGGCCACAGAGTGTTCAACTGATCGCGGCCATGATTGACGATGTAAAGCTCGCCCACCATCGGATTCCAGTCGATGGCCACGGAATGGCGCAGACCCTTGGCGAAATGCAGACCGTCCTGCAATTGATCCTGATCCGGCGTATCGGCGCTGAAGCGGAAAATGCCAGTATAGTCGAGCTCGTCGCAGGGCTGGCGGCCCGGCGATCCGGCCGTGCGGATCTCCACCTGGCAGGCATTGGACGGCACGCCCTGATTGACGAACAGGTGCCCTTCGCCGTCGAACGCCAGGGTTTTCGCCGCATGGGCGCGCTGGTCGGGAAAGCCGCCGACAATCAGTTCGGGCTCGCCTTGCGGCACGAGCACGTCCGGCTCCAGCCGGTAGCGGAAGACTTCCGTCCGTGAAGAGACATAAAGGTGCCCGTCGTGAATGGCGATGCCGGTGCCGAAGTGCTCGCCGAAGCGTTCGATCTGGTCGGCCGCACCGTCGCCATCCGTATCGCGCAAGGCCACGGTGCTGCCCGATCCGCCGTCCCCGGGCAGGCGCAAATTGACATAGACATCGCCGTTGTCGCGCACGGCGATGTGCCGGGCCCGGCCGATCCCGTCGGCGAAGACCGTCGCCTGGAAGCCCGCGGGCAGGCGCAGGCCCAGCGCGTCATCGAGCGGCGCGGCGGTCTCGCGCGCGAAAACGCGTCCGGTGACCTCCTCCGCCAGGACGGGCGGCGCAGACACCAGAACGGCGAGGCCGGTGAGGGTTGTCATGATCGCGTTCTTCATGGCCGAACGAACTCCCAGTGTTTGTGCCTGATACGTTGCGGGTAGGATGATAACGGCGCGGTCCCAGGTTTCCAGACCCCGCTTAGGGACAAAACGAAAAAGGCCGCGCGGATTGGCGCGGCCTTTATTCGATCGGTCATAAGAGGACAGGACTTAAGGGGTCTCGTTCGCCTCATCGTCCTGGCCGTTATCACCGGCTGGCGCGTCCTCGGACTCAGTGTCCGCCGCGCCCTCGTCCGAAGGAGAATCGGCCCCGTCGTCAGCCCCTTCGCTCTCGGCCCCCGTCCCGGCGTCATCCGCGCCGGTCTCGCCGCCGTCACCATCCGCCGCCTCTTCGACGGCTTCAGGATAGATCTTCTCGCCCCGCAGCAGCGCCTCGACGATCTCGCGCGCCGTGGCGACATTCTCGCGCGCTTGCTCGATTAAGGTCTGACGGCGCGCCATGACCTCCTCCAAGCGCTCCAGATCGCGCTGCGCGGCTGCGTCGAGGTCCATGTTCCGGGCAACGGAAATGGCTTCGCCGCTCTGCTCCATATCGGTTTCGGCCAGCGGAGCCTGGCGTTCCAGAATGGCTTCGGCCTCGCGAATACGGATCTCGTATTCCTCGAGCGCCCGAGCCTGCTGGCGATCGGTTTCCGCATCCCGCGCCCGCTGAGCCGTCTCAAGCGCCTGCAGCGCCACATCCCGCAGGATCTCGACTTCCGTCATGGCCTGCTGGTTGCGGCTCACCAAATTCATGATGGTATCGACAGCATCGACGATTTCCCGCTGTGCTTCCAGTTCCTGCTGGGTACGGAGGAAGTCGAGCCAGGTTTCGGCGTTGCGGCGCGTGGATTCGAAGCGGGCCGCCTGGGTAAAGGCATCGATCGCAGCCTGGCGCCGGTTCAGATTGTTCCGGGCATGGCCCAAAAGCAGCCAAGCGCTGGCCCGTTCCGACGCATTGAGCCCGCCGCGATTGATGGCCCGGCTCAAATAACGGTCCGCCTGCTGCCATTCCTCGTCCTGGGCATAAGTCTGACCGAGGCGGAAATCGAGGCGGCCGCTGCCGGACAGGTTACTGGCGGCGATCAGCGCCTGGCGCGCTTCGGTATATTCCCGCGCGGCCAGCCAAGCCAGACCGAGCTTTTCAAGATTGGTGGCGTCGCGATCGACCCGGCCGCGCTCCATCTCCTCGGACAACAGCTTCGCCGCCTTGAACGGATAGCCGTAATAAGCATGCAGATCGGCGAGGATCACGATGTCGCGGCTGCGGGTCAGGAAGCCTTGCTTGTAGCGCAGTTCCTGCACTGAATAAGCGTCCTGCTCGCGGCGCAATTCCTGGTAGCCGGCGCCGAGCTGCTGCCAGTAAGTGTCCTTACCCGGGAAGAGCTGGACCATCCGTTCCAGCAAGGGAACGGCATTTTCCCACTGGTTAAGATTGATATAGATGACCGTCAGCAGCACCAGATATTGCTCGCGCGGCTCGGGCGCGAGCTCGACGGCGCGGCGGGCCGGCGTCAGGGCATCGCTCCAGCGCTCGGACACGGCATAAGCCTGGGCCAGCAGGTAATAGGCCGCATCGTTCGGGCTTTCAGCCAGGGTGAAGAACCGCTCGAGCGACCGGATGGCATCGTCGAAGCGTTCCACCGAGAGGTATAGGCCGCCGATGAAGAAATAGAGCTCGGCCAGTTCGGGCCCTTCGAACGTGTTGGTGCCGATGGCCCGCTCAAGCGCGGCAATGGCCTGCGGATAGCGTTCCCGTTCCAGTTCGATATTAGCCAGGAACCGGCTCAGAATGCCGATTTCCGTCGGCGTGTTCTCGTCGCTGTTGAGAACGTTCTGGATGACCCGCGCAGCGCCGTTGGTGTCGCCGGCCTCAAGCAGCTCCTGCGCTTCCGTATAGGCTTCGAACACCTCCTGACGGGTAGTGACGCCTTCCGATTGGGCGGCGGCGGGGGAAACAGGATGGAGGCTGACGGTCTCGACACCGTGAGCGAATGCGAACAGGGCCACAGCGCTCGCAAGGCTCACGCTACGCACGGGCGCCGTCATGCGGTCGCGCCAGCTTGCCCCGCCTGACTTTGCCCGGATAGTGGACTTTGCCCGAATATTGGAAGCCCGTGCCATTCACCGTCCTCCTGGGCCTGCCATTCTCAGCCCGTCTGTCATAACCGGCCCCAAGCGCTGGAGCCCTTTCCGGAAGGATCGCCCTTGGGACCGGTCCTTCCCCGGGAAAGCCATTCGCCGCCGCGCCTGCGCGTTACCGGCGGCCCCGGCCTTCCTCCAATTCAAACTCGATCGTCACCCGCAAGCCCGGCCGTTCCACCGCCTCGCCATTGACGATCTGCGGCCGGTATTTCCACCGCGCCACGGCGCGCAAGGCTTCCCGTTCGAAGATGCGGGACGAGGATTCCACCACCGTCGGATTTTTCACGGAGCCGTCCGTCGCGATGGTGAATTCGACGATCACCCAGCCCTCCTGGCCGCGCTGGGCTGCCTGACGGGGAAACTGGGGCGGAATACGGACGATCGGCTGCGGATCCCGGTCGAGCACCACGCCTTGCGACAGGTTCCCGAGATCGATACCGGCGCTGGGAAGGCCGATACCCGAAGACCCGATATCCGGCCGCGTCGATTGTTGAGGGGCCGGCGGCGGCGGCGGCGGCGGCTCGTCCTGGGTATCGGGACGCTGCAGTTCCCGGTCCCGCAATTGGGCTTCCTCGTCGCGCTGCGCCCGTGTGATTTCAATCGCCGGCGCATCGAGAACCTCATCAGGCAGAATGTCCTCAGGCTCGATGAAACTTTTCATGAGCATGAACAACCCAATGGTGACCAGCGCACCAAGAGGAAGACCAATGATCAGACCAAGCCGCTTGTTCATCGGGTCAGGCCTCACTCTCTCTCGGTTGCAATGGAGACGGAAGGCGCCCCGGCCAGACGCGCCTGGTCCATGACCTGCACGACGATGCCGGTATCCGCTTTCTCATCAGCCTGAATGATCACCGGACCTTTCGGATTGTCCGTACGCAACCGCTCGATATTGGCCCGGACCGCACGAACGTCGATCTGATCGCCATCGACGAAGATCTCGTTGTTTTCCGAAACGGCGATCAGTACCGCGATATTGGCTTTTTCCTGATCGGTCTCGGCATCGGGCCGCACCACTTCGATCCCCGTCTCGCGCACGAACACGGCCGTGACGATGAAGAAGATCAGCATGATGAAGACGATGTCGAGCATGGGCGTCAGGTCGATGCTCGATTCCTCTTCGTCCTTGCCGCGGCCACGCTTACGCAGGGCGCCGCCGGTCCGGCCGACCCATTTGTCCCGGTCCTTGGGCGCTTCGATTTCCATGGAGTCGCCCACAAGCTGCACCGCGCGCTTGGCCCGGCGCTCCAGATCGGTGATGACGTAAAGACCGGAAATCGCCGCCACCATGCCCGCCATGGTCGGAATGGTCGCCTTGGACACGCCCGAGGCCATGGCGCGCGCGTTACTGGCGCCCGTGAAGGCCATCACGTCGAACACTTCGACCATGCCCGTCACCGTGCCGAGCAGCCCGAAAAAGGGCGCGACCGCCACCAGGGTCCGGATGACGCCCAGGAACTGGTGCGATTCCAGTTTCATCTCGGAAATCATCATGGTGCGGATGTGATGGGCGTACCAGGAATGGTGATCCGAACGGTCCGTCCAAAGGCCCACCAGCCGGCCGCGCGTGCCGGCGGCGACGGTCGAGAAATACCAGTACCGCTCCAGGATCAGCATCCACATCAGGAATGTGAGACCCATGATCCACAAGAGCACTGGGCCACCCGTCTCCACGAAATCCCGAAGGCTTTCGTAGATGGTGAAGGGATTCAGTGCGTTTAGCAGCTCATTCATGACCCGGCGGACCTTTCCTCACTGCCCAGCTCGAACGGTCTGAGAAATCCCCCGGGCGGGTCGGCCGCCAAAAGCGCGCCCGCCCGGGGAACCATAACTCAGTGCCGTCCTTCAGCGCGTTTGGCCACCAGACCCGCACTTTGCTCTTCGAGGATCTGCTCGACCTCTTTGGCGCGGCCAGCGGCGATGCTGTGCAAGAGCAGCAGCGGGATCGCGAACGTCAGACCCAGAACCGTGGTCACCAGGGCCTGGGAAATACCGCCCGCCATCAGTTTGGGATCGCCCGTGCCGAACAGGGTGATCTGCTGGAACACGACGATCATGCCCGTCACCGTCCCGAGCAGACCCAGGAGCGGGGCGATGGCGGCCATCACGCGGACCGTCGCCAGACCCCATTGCAGGCGGGGCTGCTCTTTCAGGAAGGCTTCGTCGAGTTTCAGCTCGATGGTTTCCTCGTCGTGCTTGTCCTTCATCTCATCGTAGACCATCAGGATACGGCCCAGCGGATTGCCCTTGCCCGGCTTGTCGGGAGAACGCATCTGGCCGCGCACGCGCAGCGCCGTGATCGACAGCGACAGGAAGCGGTAGATCGCGAGCAGAATGCCGAGCGACCCCAGCACGATGATGATGTAACCGATCGTCCGGCCCTGATCGACCCGGTCGATGAGCGACGGTGTGCGCACCAGAAGGCTCAGAATGGCGCCCTGGGACGGGTCCACCGCGCCTTCGGTCAATGTGTTCGGGCTGCCGCCGACGAGCCTATCGGCCGCGTCCCGGAACCGGCCCGCCGGCTGTTTGCCCAGCAGGTTCAAAGCGTCGGTTTCATCTTCATAGGAGAGGAAATCACCATTGGCTTCGACCATGGCCGTGAACGGACCGATCCGCACCACATCGCCTTGGGTCACCCCTTCCGGCGTGAAGTATTCGCTGGAGAAGGACACGATCTGGCCCTGGGCCGTCATTTCGCCGTGGAGTGTCGCCCACAGAGTGACAAGCTGATCCAAGGTCGGCAGCACCCGGCCACGGGTCAGCGGATCGAGCGCATCGCCCCGATTGGGATACTGAGCACTCACCAAAGACTGCTTGAGCTGAGCCTGGGTATCGGCGGCCACCTGGCGGACCGTACCGAACAGCTCGCCCGCATTGCCGAGCGCTTCGGTCAGTTCATTCTGGAGAACCGCGATCTGCTCTTCGTTTGCCTGGCTTTGCGCTTCCAGCTCTTCCGCCGTCTGCTGTTCGGCCGCCAGATCGGCTTCCGCCTGCTGCAGCAGTTGAGCCTGTCGGTTCCGCTGACTGCGGAATTCCTGAAGCCGCTGCTCGTTTTCGCGGCGTTCGCGCACACGGCCCTGACGCACTGCATTGAGCAGTTCCTGCAGGGTCATGGGATTTTCGTCTTGCGCTTGGGCCGGCTGCGACCCGAAGCCGGGGACGCCGCCAACTTGCGTCAGGATCAGTCCCGCCGAAACAGCGAGAGTGATGCCGAGGACACGAAACACTGTCTTCATTGGGCGCCCCACTTAATTCGAGTTTTGCTGATCGTCGGCAGCATCGTCTTCGCCGCCGGCATCGTCACCATCCGCGGAACCGTCGTCTTCCGCGGCATCTTCGCCGTCGCTATCGGCCGTATCGTCCTCGATCGGTGCGGGCGGCTGATAGTTCTGGATATCGACCGTCTGCGGGCTGATATCGTCGCCGGTCGCTTCTTCCGGACCGTAGAGCGGCAGGACCAGGATTTCCGGCGGAATGAATTCCTGCGCCATGTCCATGGCGGTGCGCACCGGACCGGCATAGCGCTGCGGCAGCATTTCCCATTCGCGGTTCTGCTGGTTCCAGATCGCGGTCTGCAGACGATCCTTGGTCTGATAATAGAAACCAACGCGGCCAATCATCAGGAAGTCCACCTGACGGCGGCCGTCGCCTTCCCCGATCTCGCCGCTATAGGCCTCGATGGTGCGGCCGTAGTCGTTCTCGATCTGGTAGGCCTCAAGCACCAGGCGGAACTTCTCGGCCAGGGTCACATCGGAGCGGGTCAGAAGGCCGCGCAGACGTTCGACGCGGTCGCTGCGCTCTTCGATCAGGAACGGCACGTCAAGCTGAACGAACAGCTCGACCGCTTCGATCATGCGGCTCATGAGCGGCACGATGTCCCGTTCGATCGTCTTCACCCGGTCGATCTGCTCGCGGATCGAGTCCATTTCAGCCATCTGGGACGCGATCAGCGCCCGGCGCTGGTCGTTATAGGCCCGCAGATCCTCAAGACGGCGGATCACGCTGCGATAGTTGCGCTCAAGCTCTTCCCGGTCGTCGTCAACCGCGTCGATCTGGCTCTGGGCCTGTGCGCCCGCCTCTGTCGTCTCTTGTACCTGGTCGCGCGCTTCATCAAGTTGCGCGGCCGCCGGGCCGCAGAGGAATCCGAACGCGGCGACCGTCGCGGCGACCGCCGGAATGCGCCATGCCTGCATTATCGTCTCCATTTCACCCTCATTGGCCCTGAAACACCGAAAAAAGCCTTTGATATCCAATTCCCAGCCCCGAAGTCTGCCGAGGACGGGGCAACATGACAATGCCCCCTTGCCCTCATTTCCGTCACAATCCCAAGACCCCACCGAAGTGCGGCCCTTCTGCCACAGCAGAACCGTCTACTTTGCCGCGCTTATCATGCTGCGGCATGCCGCGCGCCTGTCCCGGAGCGCTCTATGATGCACTCACGGATCTGTCGCATGCGGCCCTAATCAGATTTGAACTTCGCTTCCCCCTTCGTCTTCGGCGCATTTATGGACCGGAAACGACTGCCCTGTTTCCGATACCGCCGACACTTTCGTCGCTCCGATGGCTGAAAGCCAAAGGACCGCCCCACCCCTGGAGACTTGATCCGCCTTATCGGTTCTTGAAGACCGTTTCCGCCGCGAAGCGCATGGCCGGACGGGGCGCGGATCGTTACGACGCCGGACAAGACCCGCACAGAGCGGCCCTCATCCAATCTTTAAAAAAGTCCCACAAACAGGGCGGTTTTTCAAGGCGCATTCCCTTCGCCCGCCCGTTCTTTGAATGACAGTCTAAAGTCGAAGCAACCGGGCGTGCAAGACGACGGGCTGGTGTATTCGACCAAGCGCTTTCGCTTGCGGACCGGTGCCAGCGCATGGGGTGCGAGCCGGCTGCACGCGATCCGGCCGGATCGCGGCACAATACGGCGCACTATAGTGTGAAGAGAGGTGGCTGGGGCACCAGGATTCGAACCTGGGATCGCGGGACCAAAACCCGCTGCCTTACCGCTTGGCTATGCCCCACCGGAGATGGACGCCTCGACGCTCCATCCAGGACGGACGGCCATGGAGTGGCCTGTCAGTTTGGCGAAAAGGCGGACACGCAACCCTATAGGCTGCGTTCCGCCCGCCGGAAGGATGCGCACATTAGTGTCTTTGATGCCGGGACGCAACGCTTCAATCGCATCGATCGCGCAGGAGGGCAAACCGCTGTCCGGCCTTGCCGCCCGCCCCCCGAGCGGCTATAAGCGCGGCTTAAATCCCGTGCGGTGATCGGCATGGGACGTTCGGAGTGTAGCTCAGCCTGGTAGAGCACTGTCTTCGGGAGGCAGGGGCCGGAGGTTCGAATCCTCTCACTCCGACCAACCGTTCCCGCGATTCACGGCCTATCTCTTTATTGCAATCCTTGAAAACTGCGCCCCTGCGCTGCTGCGGCGCTGGACAGGCGTGCGCGGGATGGTTTTTCCTTGGAGCCTCGGCACTGTCATTTCAGCGGAGAGGCCCCATGAGCCGTACCATGCCCGTCCAAGGCACAGACTGGACATCCCTCAAAGCCGCCATGATCGAGATGGGCGCGGCCGACGTGGACTGGCGCCACGGACGCAACGGCATGAACGTGTTCTTCGCGGGCGAGGACGTGCTCGCCGTCGCCAAGGAAGCCTACACGCTTTATATGTCCGAGAACGGACTGAACATGAGCGCGTTCCCGAGCCTGCGCCAAATGGAAAGCGCTGTCGTCAATATCGGGCTCGGCCTGCTCAACGGACCGGAGGATGCCCGCGGCACCATGACCTCCGGCGGTACGGAATCGATCATCCTGGCGCTGAAGTCCGCCCGCGACCGGGCGCGCGGCCAGGGCCGCGACACGGATCATGCCGAGATCGTCGTTCCGTCCTCGGCCCATCCGGCCTTCGACAAGGGCGCGCATATTCTCGGGCTTGACGTCATCCGCGTTGCGGTCGATCCGGGCACGTTGCTTGCCGACCCGGCCGCCATGGACGCGGCCATCGGTCCCCGGACGATTCTGATGGCGGCCTCCGCCCCCGCCTTCCCGTCCGGCGGCATCGACCCCATCGGCGCCCTGGGCCGCGTCGCCCAGAAACACGATTTGTGGTTCCATGTGGATGCCTGCGTCGGCGGTTATCTCATTCCGTTCGTGGTCCTGAACGGCGCCAAGCTGCCCGTGTTCGATTTCCGGGTGCCCGCCGTCAGTTCCATCTCCGCCGATCTGCATAAATACGGCTGGTGCGCCAAAGGGGCGTCCACCGTGTTCTACCGCAGCAAGGAACTTTATTTCCATCAGCGGTTCGATTTCGACACCTGGCCGTCGGGCCGCATGATCACGCCGACGCTCGCAGGCACGCGCCCGGGCGGCGCCATCGCGGCGGCCTATGCGATCATGCATTATCTGGGGGAAGAAGGATACCGCGCCAAGGCCGCCGCCGTCACCACGACCCGCGAAAAGCTTCAGACTGCGCTCATAGACCGGGGCTACAGGATCTGGGGCCGTCCGACGCTGGGCATCATCAGCTTCGGGACGGATGCCTTCGACATCTTCGCCCTTTGGAGCCGTATGCAGAAGAAGGGCTGGACGCCCGGCATCACCACCCAGCCCGAAGGCATCCACATGATGCTGACCCCCGCCCATGAACAATCCGTGGACACTTTTATCGCGGACCTGGACGAACAAGCGGCCATCGTGAAGGAAACCGGCGAGGTCTATGACGGGCCGATTTCCCGCTACGCATAATCTGTATACGCCTCTTCAGGCGTTCGCGGACGGCCGGGCGTTCATGCGCTCGAACCAGGCCGGAATGTGGTTCAGCTCAGGGTCGAGCGGCTGACCCACTTTCGTGAAAAATCGCAACGCGGAATAAAGCAGAATATCGGCCATGGTCAGGCGCGCCCCGGCGATGAACTCGCGCCCCTCCATCAACCCGTCGAGCCAGGCGATCCTGTCGCGCGCGACCGCTTTCAGGCCGTCGGAGGCTTCCGGCAGGCAGCGCACCCGGTCCTTGAAAAAATCATAGCCCTCGCCGTAGCGAAAGCCGCTCGACATGGGCTCGCAGATATTGAGATCGACCCGGCGGGTCCACATGCGCGTCTCGGCCCGCTCTTGCGGGGTCGTGCCGATGAGCGCCGGCGTCGGAAAGCGCTCCTCCAGATATTCGCAGATCGCCGTCGTCTCCGTGATGACCGTGCCGTCGTCGAGTTCGAGCGCCGGGATCTGGCCCGCCGGATTGACCCGCGCCATATAGTCCGGCTGGCGGTTGTGTCCGGCCATGATGTCCACCAGCTCGCATGGAATCTCGATGCCTTTTTCCGCGATGAACATGCGCACCATGTGAGGATTAGTGCCCCGGCCGTCATAGAGTTTCATCGTCCGCCTCCCTCGATTTCAGCCCACCCGTATCGCGGGTGCCGCGAAGATCCTTGTCAGTGTGCCCGGCTTTGAGTATAGGTCCAAGCTTATGTAATTTTCCCGCGAGGGGAAAATCATTGGGACCACGGCGCAGTGGTCGCGGCCGCGATGCGGCCTGCTTACTTGGCAGTTGGCACCTATGCTCATTTACCAAGACCTGCGGATCCGGCGCCGCGACCTGTTCGTGGAAAGCACGAAAACCACCATTCCGTTGAACTGGTCCTTCTTCAAGTCCTTCTTCATTCAGTTCGGGCTTTTTTTCGTGGTCGTGGGGTTCTACCTGCTGCGTCAGGTTCAGTTCACCCGCAAGCGCTACACGATCGGCTTTTATCCGGCCCAGCCCAAACCCTGGTACAAGGTCTGGAACGTGACCCGCTTCATGGGTACGCGGTATTCGGACGATATCCGTCAGTGCGATGTACTGTTCTGCTTCGAGGATAAGACCCACAGCACCCTGAACACCGATTATATCGGCGTGCCGAACAAGAAGGTGATCAACGGCTATTGCACCGATATCGGCAAGGACAAGGTGATGCGGGTCTTCGGCGAGGTCTTCGGCTACGACCTGGAAGTCGATCCCACCGCCTATACCGGTAAGGCCGTGTGCAAATCGATCGAGAACGCCGCCCATGACGGGCGCATCATCGAGTGCCCCATCGAACGGCGCGAAGCGGGCGTCGTCTATCAGCGGCTGATCGACAATTCCTACAATGGCAAGACGGTGCAGGACATCCGCGCGCCCGTGATCGGCGGCCGCATCCCCTTCGTCTATATCAAGGAGCGCGGCATCGATCACCGCTTCGCCGACCGCAACTCCAATGCCCTAATGGCGGAGACCCGCGACATCCTCACCGATGACGAGGCCAAGCGGATCAGTATCTTCTGTGAGCGGATGGGCCTTGATTACGGCGGGCTCGATATCCTGCGCGACCGGCTGTCGGGCAAGATCTTCGTGGTCGATGTGAACAAGACCTGCATGGGCCCGCCCGTGCCGCTGACCCTGTCGGACAAGGTTCGCGCCTTGCGCCGGGAAGGGGCAGCCCTTGCCGCCCTGATCGACCGCCACACGCCCTGACGCGCCCCTCCCCACCCCGTCCCGGAGAGAGAGCCATGGTCTCGATCCCCTTCGTCCGCGAGATGGATTTCGAGTACGGACGGTGCGACCGGGTCTCGCCCCTGATCCGTCGCGTGATCGCGGAAAACCCCAGCGCCTTCACCTTCACCGGCACCAGCACTTACATTATCGGCAAGGGGACCGTCGCCGTGGTCGATCCCGGCCCCTTGATGGAAGATCATCTAAGCGCCATCAAACGGGCGGTCGAAGGCGAGACGGTCAGCCATATCCTGATCACCCATACCCATGCGGATCATTCGCCGCTGGCAGCCCCTTTGAAGGCCTGGTGCGGCGCGCCCACCTATGGTTTCGGCCCCCATGGCGCGGGCAAGGCGGCCCAGGGTGTGCGCATCGAGGAAGGCGGCGACCTGTCCTTCATGCCCGACATCAAAGTCGCGGACGGCGATACGATCGAAGGCGACGGCTGGACGGTCGAGTGCGTCTACACGCCCGGCCATACCTCGAACCATATGAGTTTTTGTCTGCGTGAGGAGAAAGCCCTGCTGTGCGGCGATCACGTCATGGGCTGGTCCACCACCGTGGTCTCGCCGCCCGACGGGGACATGGGCGATTACTTCCGTTCCCTGGACAAGCTGCTCGCCCGCGACGATGAAATCCTGTGGCCGACCCATGGGCCGCCGGTGCGCCAGCCCAAGCCCTTTATCGAGGCCTATGTCGCCCACAGGCGGGCGCGGGAGGACCAGATCCTGGCCTGTCTCGCCGATGGCATTGGCCGGATCCCGGACATGGTGGCCCGCATGTATGCCGAGGTGGACGTGCGCCTTCATCCGGCGGCAGCCTTGTCCGTCTACGCCCATCTCAAGCACATGACGGAAGACGGCCGGGTCGCCACGGACGGCTCCCCTGCCCCGGACAGCGTCTATCGCTTGCCATAAGAAGGCTAAAGGGCACCACCAGCCCACTCGCCCTCCCGACCTCCCAATCAGGATACCCTTGTGGCTGGTCGGGAGGGGGAGTGGGCCGGCCAGGCAACTGATAGAGAAAGCTTTAGCCAGGATTGACATTGCCCCGGTTCTTGAGCGGCAGGCGCTGCTCGGGACGGCGCTGATCGTTGGCGCAAATGAGCCGCAGGCGGAGAAACTCCGCGTCGCTCAGCGCCGGGGATGTGCCTTCCTGGGGCGGCAACCGGCGGACCCGCTCTGCCCGCAGCCGCGAGACCGGATGGCTCATCAGCCAACTGAAGGCCTGTTCGTTCGGACCGGCGCCGCGCTGAATGCGGTCCAGAAAATCGGCAAGGGCGACGGGATTGATATCCGCCGCCTGCAAGATACGGATGGCGTCTTCGTCGGCATCGTATTCCATGCCGCGCGAATACCGCGCGTTCAAGAGCAGTTCGCCCAGATTGAGCGCCAAAGACCGGCCGCCGAAATCCCCGAACAGCATGTTGAGCAACAGCGTCGTCGCGCCGTTCTCGAAGATCTTCTGGCTGGGGTGATGATAGCGCACATGGGAGGCCTCATGGGCGATCACACCCGCCACCTCGTCGCCGCTATTGGCAAAACGCAACAGGCCCCGAAACAATAGAATATGCCCGCCCGGCAGCGCGAAGGCGTTCATCACGTCGAGATCGAGCACGGTCACCTTCAGCGGAAAATCGGTCCTGGCATGGGGCTCGATCCGTGCCAGGAGCTTATCGAGCGCCTTTTGGCCGACCTCGCCTTTGCAAATCAGCTCGTCCGGGCGCTTTCCGGCCTGGCGCGCGTAATTCTCGACGATCGCCACCTGGACCCGGTCGCCGATCAGGGCTTCCCAACTGTTGGGGACGGCCCGCGCCAGGCTTTGGCCGAAAATCGGCACCAGGAGGAAAAACAGCACGCCCACGGCGCCGCCCATGATCAGCATCAGGCCGAACACCAGACGCAAGCGCCCCAGATCGAAGACGCGCTCCTCGACAAGCTGGGGCAGCATCTCCACGAGCTGTTCGATGAAGGCCCGGTCGCGGATGATCAGGCGGTCGAGATCGGAGCGGCCCCGGCGCAGGCGCAACTCGCCCGCCTCCACGCTGCCGCCCGTGGTGATCAGCTCGTCGAGCGGCCAGCGCACCAGGGTCACGCCATCCTGGTCCGCGATCACCAGATCGTCCATCTCCACCCGGACGAGCACCGCCATGTCCGAGGGCGAGCGCGCATCGTGATAGATCCCCTCGACCACGTTGAACGGGCCCGGCGGCGGCGTCATGTCTGCGGGGGGCGGCGCCATGGCTCAGAAATTCCCGAAATCGAAGGCATCGGCCAGGCCTTCCCCGAAGCGTGGGGCGCGCCGCTCATGCTGTTCGATGGAGTCGATAGCGTCCATATGGTCGATACTCAGGGTGCTGCAAATGGCCGTGATCAACCGCGACCGCATGGTCAGGTTGAACAGCAAAGATATACCATAGGAGGCGAAAAACAGGATGATGAGGGCTGAAATCAGCACCAGGCCGATCAGGAACCAGATGGCCGGATTGACCTGGGCCTGGGCGGGCAGACGGGCGATGATCTGAACCATGATGGCCACCATGGAAAAGGAGATCACCAGATAGCCGACAAGGCCCAGGACGAAGGGGCCGATGCTGTTTAGCGCGTCCCGGTAGCTCAGGCCCGACTGGAACCGCGCCTCGCCCAGACGGGCGGCGCCGACGAACGCCCGGAATTCCTGCACCCGGTAGCGCAGAAAGGCGAAGAAGAACACCGCCGCGCCCGCCAGGACGAGGCCCGCCCACAAGGCCGGCGAGATCGCGTAGAAATCGGACAGGGGCCCCGACAGGGTCGGCTGATTGACGTCCAGCGTACGGTTGCTGACCCGCAAATAGAGGCTCCACCAGGCCCCGAGCAGAGCCAGCGCGGTCAGAAACACGAGCAGTGCACCCCAGGCCGGCAGCCAGGCGCTCAAAAGCCGGCTGGCCTTCAACTCAAAGCCGAAATGGCGGTTGCCGAACTGGGTGGTGGTCACCCGGTAGCGCTCGGTTTCCACATTGCGCCAGGGATAGGTGAAGCCCAGCGTCAGGACGGTCAGGGCGAACCAGCCCAGCCAGATCAGCATATAGGTCCGCGTGGAACCGTCCTGGCCCAGCCGGATGCCCCGCCAGACCGTGCGGCTGAAGCGGTAGCGCCGGGCCCGGTAGAGGGCCGCTGGCGCGAGCGCCAGGATCAGCACATAAGGCAGCGCGTTGACCAGAACCGCATTGACCTGCCCGGCCGAGGCCAGAAGCCCCGCGATCATCAGGCTCAGAAAGATCGCCCCCAGCAGCGCGAAGACGATGGCGAAGCCGCCGAACAGCTCGCGCCCCCGGCCCATATACTCGCCCGGCGAACCCGCCACCCAGATCCGGTGCCAGAAATACCGGCGCAAGCGGGTGCGCGCCCAGAACCGGTAGAGGCCGAGCGTCAGGAAGGTCGCGACCGTGTTCCAGAAGATCAGCCGGCACAGGCGCTGCCGGTCCTCGTGAAACTGGACATGGCGGCCCGGCGCGCGCCCTGGGTCAGGCGCACTGGGGGCAGGCTCGTCGCCGTCTGTCTGGTCGAGCGGGACCGGCTCCCAATAAGGGCCCCGTTGTCCCGTCTGCTCCCCCCGTTCCGCCATGGTTCCGGGTCTTCACACTGGTGTCACGCAATTGAAGAAAAACGGACCCTAAGATCCGCGCGAACCATCATGGTAGCGTCCGCGCTGCCTGCTGACCAGCCAAGCAAACCGGGCCTTTGGACGCGCGCGGGCCCGCACGAGGAGGGGTTTGACCACATGACACACGCATTCTGTCCCACCAGAACCGGCCTGATGGGCCTCGCCGCCGCGATGGCGCTGTTTGCCGCCCCGGTTTCTGCCCAGGCCGAGACGGCCAAGGGCACCGTCTTTGAGGACCGCAACGGCAACGGCGTCCAGGACCAGGGCGAGCCGGGCGTCGAAGGCGTGCTCGTCTCCAACGGGCGCGACGTGACCAAGACCGGCGCCGATGGCGGCTACCGCATCGGGCTCGACAAACGCGACGTGCTGTTCATCACCAAGCCCGCGGGCTATGCGGTGCCGGTCGACGACGCCATGATCCCGCAATTCTATTACATCCACGATCCGGACGGCACGCCGGACGCGCTGGCCCTGCGCTATGAAGGCGTCGCGCCCACCGGTCCGCTGCCGGACGAAATCGACTTCCCCCTCACCCGCGTGGACGAGCCCGACACGTTCGCCGCCGTGCTGTTCGCCGACACCCAGCCCCAGACCTTCAAGGAACTGGAATACATTCGCGACGACGTGGTCGGCGAGCTGGTCGGCGTCGATGCCGCCTTTGGCATCACGGCGGGCGATATCCTGTTCGACGACATGTCCATGTTCCCGCGCTACAACCGGATCATCGGCCAGATCGGCGTGCCCTGGTACAACGTGCCGGGCAATCACGAACTCAATTTTCTGAGTCCGGACGATGACTATTCCCTGGAGACCTTCAAGCGCTTCTTCGGTCCGACCAATTACTCCTTCGATGTGGGCCAGGCCCATTTCGTGGTGATGGACAATGTTCAGTATCAGGGCAAGAAAAAGCCGGACGATGAGAACCCGCATCCGCGCCAGGCGAACGGCTATACCGGCCGTCTGAGCAAGGAACAGCTCACCTGGCTGAAACGGAATTTGGCCCAGGTACCCGCCGACAAGCTCATCGTCCTGGTCATGCATATTCCGCTGATGAACAGCAACGATCCGGAGGCGGGCAATATCAATCTGGTCAACAGGGACGATCTGTTCGCGATCCTGAAGGACCGCCGCCATGTGGTGTCGTTTGCCGGCCATCTGCACATGACGGAAGTCGTCAAGTTCGGACGGGAGCATGGCTTTCCGGCGGACCGTCCGCTGCATCACCACACGCTGGCGACCGTTTCCGGCGCCTGGTGGAGCGGCCCGCGCGATGTGCGCGGCATCCCCCAGTCCCTCCAGTCCGACGGCGTGCCCAACGGCTATTACATCATGACCGTGTCGGGTACGGACGTAACCGTGCGCTACAAGGCGGCGGGCCGTCCGGCGGATCATCAGATGCGCATCATGTTCGACAGCCAGTATCACCGCTATTCGCCCAACGCCATGCGCGACTATGCCCTGGGGGAGCTTCTGGGCTCGCCCATCTCGGTCGATCAGGTCCACGCCACGGAGGTGGTCGTCAATGTCTTCAATGGCGGTCCGGAGTCGGAGGTTACCTTAACGGTCGATGGCTCGGAGCCGGTCCCCATGGAGCGCCGCCGCATGCCCGATCCCCTGGCCCAGGAACTGATCGCCCGCCACGCCGATCAGTACAAGGACTGGGTGCGGCCCTGGCCCGTGAGCCATATCTGGGTGGCGCGCCTGCCCCGTAACCTGAAATCCGGCACCCATACGGTGAGCGTCACCGCCGTCGATGCCTATGGCGTTACCCATACGGGCCACCGGGTGCTGGAAATCGTCGGCCACGACTGACCATGCGCTTAAATGCCGCCCGGGCGGGGTCGCCCGTCCGGGTGTCTTGTCTCCGGGCCGCCGCCGTCGCATCATCGCGGGCGGGCGCAAGACGGGAGACAAAGATGAGTAAACCACGGCTACGGGGAACGTGTGCGGTTCTGTCTCTCGCCGTCTTGTCCCTGGCGCTTGCGGCCTGCGGCGACGGCGCGCCCGATGGCGAGGACGCGGCCGGCGCGGGTAACACACCGTCGGCGGCAGTGGAGAATACCGGACCCGAGAAGGCCGGGACCGACGCCGCGCCTTACCGGTTCGGTACGGAGACCGCCGCCATCGTCTATGCCCATCAAGGCTCCTTGAGCGGCACCTCGACGCTCTACATCGAACAATGGGGCGAGCGGGCCGCGATCGTGGAGAACCTCTTGGGCTCGGGCGGCGCGCGCAATCAGACCGCGCTGTGGATCGAAGACCGCATGTTCGTGCACGATCATGCGCGCGAGGAATCCTGGGCCACGGGCATCCGCTACCGGGCGCTGGAACCCTCCATGTTCGCGGCGGCCACGGACAAACAGCTTGAGCTGGCAGGCTATGAACGGATCGGCGCCATGGAGATCGCCGGGCAGACCTGCGAGCATTGGCGCAATCCGACCATGAAACTCGAAGCCTGCCGCTGGAACGGTTTCGATCTGCTGCTGGTGACCGGCCAGCAAGAAGACGGCCGGTTCACCACCAAGAAAATCGCCGTGGATATCGTCACCGATACGGCTATTCCGGAGGATATCCTGGCCCTGCCTTACGCCAATCAGCACACGGCGGACCGGTAGTCCTTACGCGCCCATCCGCTCCAGGAAGGCGCGGATGCGTTTGGCATTCATCCCGATATCGCTGCACCCCACGCGCGACTTGGAGCGGATATCGAGTTCCGTGCCGCCGCCGGACGCCGCACGGATGCGGATCACCACATCGTCGGTGAAGCCGAACCACAGGGAGGTCTCGGAGGCCTCGATCCGGCCCTCCTCTTCCACCACCGCGACCAGATCCCAGCCGAGATCGCGGACCGCCTGTTCGGCGCGGGCGAACACGGCGCCGGGCGCTTCATCGAAAGTCAGCGTCTCGATATCGGGATAAGCTTCGCGCTGGAACTCGGGCACGGTTTTCGTGCCTTCGCCCAGGCATTCGGGCCTAAGAACATAGTCCGGCGGATTGGGCGCATCGTCCCGCAACGGCCTGATCGCGACGAAGTCCGGCGGATTGTCCGTATCCGTTGTGACATCATGGATTGCCGGGACGGACCGGGCCGTCATGATCTGCGGCACGATCATGCCCAAAAGGCCCGCGCCGCAGACGGTGCCGATCAGTGCCGAGACCAGTCCCGCCTTGGGCGAGCGGACCAGCAGGACCAGGGTCACGAACAAGCCGAAGGCCACGGCCACGAAGGCCGCGTAAATCCCATACCGCAGCAGTTGGAACGACAGCCCGAGATCAATCGCGCCGAAGCGGTAACCGAGCGCCGCCGCCAGCGCGAGGCCCAGTGCCGCCAGGCCGGCGAGCAGAACGACCGTCGCAAGCAGGCTGAACATCCGTGCCGTGAGACTCAATGAAGTCTCTTTATAGGTGTCCGCCATGACCCCTCTCCCCTTCTCTCAGCCCTCGCCATCAGCCGTAGGCAGGACGTAGCCTTCGAATTCTTTACGCAGATCCACTTTCTGGATCTTGCCCGTCGCCGTGTGCGGAATGTCCGTCACGAACGCCACATCGTCCGGCATCCACCATTTGGCGATCTTGCCGTCGAGGAAGGCGAGGATCTCTTCCTTGGTGGCGGTCTCGCCTTCCTTCAGCATGATGATCAGGAGCGGGCGCTCATCCCATTTGGGATGCGGCAGACCGATCACGGCGGCTTCCGCCACTTTCGGGTGGCCGACCGCCAGATTCTCGATCTCGATGGAGGAAATCCACTCCCCGCCCGACTTGATCACGTCTTTCGCCCGGTCGGTGATCTGCATGAAACCGTTCGGGTCGATGGTCGCCACATCGCCGGTGTCGAAGAAACCATCCTGGTCGAGAATTTCGCCGCCCTCGCCTTTCATATAGGCGCGCGCGATGGCGGGACCCCGCACCATCAGACGGCCGAAGGTCTGTCCGTCCCAGGGCAGCTCCGCACCCGCATCATCGACGATCTTCATCTCGACCGTGTAAGGGGCGCGGCCCTGCTTACAGCGCAAATCGAGCTGATCTTCCCAGGGCAGATCGTCCATACCCGCCTTGAACTGGGAGAGCGTGCCCATGGGGCTCATTTCCGTCATGCCCCAGGCGTGAATAACGTCCACGTCGTATTTTTTCTTGAAGGTGTCGATCATGCTGCGCGGCGCCGCCGAGCCGCCGATGATCACCTTGCGCAGGGTATTGAGCGGCTTGCCCGTCTGTTCCAGATACTGCAGCAGCATCAGCCAGACCGTGGGCACGGCGGCGCTGGTCGTGACCCCTTCCCCATCCAGGAGTTCGTAGATCGCCTCCCCGTCCATGCGCGCGCCCGGCATGACGATCTTGGTGCCGGCCGACGGGGCGCCGAACACGATGGCCCAGGCATTGGCGTGGAACATGGGCACCACCGGCAGAATGGAGTCCACGCTCCGCATGCCGATCGTATCGGCATTGTTGACGGTCAGGGCGTGAATGACATTCGAACGGTGGGAGTAAACGACGCCTTTCGGATTGCCGGTGGTGCCGGACGTGTAGCAGATACCGGCGGCCGTGTTCTCGTCGAACCGGGGCCATGTGAAATCGTCCCCATGGGACGCGATCCAATCCTCATAACAGATCACCTGCTTACGCAGAGAGGTCTCGGGCATATGCTCCCGGTCCGTCATGATGATGATGGACTGAAGCCGGGGCACGTCGTCCTGGATCGCTTCCAGGATCGGCACGAAGGTCAGATCGACGAACAGATGCCGGTCGTCGGCATGGTTGATGATATAGGCGATCTGTTGCGGGAACAGACGCGGGTTGATGGTGTGGCACACGGCCCCCATGCCCATGATGCCGTACCAGGTCTCCATATGCCGGAAGGTGTTCCAGGCCAGCGTGCCGATCACATCGCCGTGGCGCACGCCCATAGCCGTCAAACCGTTGGCGACCCTGCGCGAGCGGGAGTGCAGCTCGCGATAGGTGGTGCGGTGGATCGGCCCTTCCACCATGCGGGTCACGATTTCCCGGTTGCCGTGATGGATCGCCGCATGATCGATGATGGTATGAATCAGAAGCGGCCATTCCTGCATCAATCCGTGCATGGACAGTTCCTCACCTTTAACAGTTGCCGTATGCGCCGTTGCGCGCGTTATCCCTAACCTACCCCGCTCCGGCGCAGCCGCCAAGCATGCCGGTCTCAGCCGCCGGGAAAGACGATTTTGCGGGCCGCCGTCAGGACATCCCGAGGCTCGCCGCCGGCATCGACCCGGTGCCAGTCGATCCGGCCCAGATCATAGTCCAATTGGCGCTCCATCACCGAAATCGTGGCATCGGAAGCGTCCTTGCAGCGGCGCGCGATGCGCCCCTCCATGGTCCCCCGGTCCGCTTCAAGCCACAGGCCCATAAAAGGCACGGCCGAGCGCGCCGCGAAGCGGTCGATGGCGTCCCGCTGGCCCTGTTGCGCAAAGACCGCGTCGAGAATGACCGGCTGGCCCGCATCGAGTACGAGCCGGGCTTCCTCCTCCAGCATTTCATAGACCCGGGCGTGCACACGCGGCGCATAGGCCGTATCCGGAAGATGGTCCTGCATGGCCACGCCGAAATGCCGTTTACGGACCTCATCGGAGCGGATCACTACCGCGCCGATGGCACCGCCCAGCAAGGGTGCAAGGCCCCGCGCCAGGGTCGATTTGCCCGTGCCTGACAATCCGCCGATGGCGATCAGACAGGGTTCGGACGGTTCGGTCAGTTGGGCGGCGAACCGGGCATAGCCCTCGGCCCGCCGGCGCAAGGCCTCTTGCGCGCCGGTCTCCATACGGCCGATCTGGCAGCCCAAGGTCTGGGCACTGACATGGGCGCGCACGGCGGCGCGCATGGCCATGTAGAACGGCAAGACCTCAAGCGCGGCCAAGGTGGCTTCGAATTCCTGTTGAATGAGGCAGGCCAGATACGCGTTCAGCAACCGGTTGGCGAAAGCGCGCTGGTCGTGGAACCGCAGATCCATCAGCACGAAGGCCAGATCGTACAGCACGTCGATACAGGCAAAGGCATCGTTGAATTCGATGCAGTCGAACGGCACCGGCCTGCCGTGGTGATAGACGATATTGTCCAGATGCAGATCGCCATGGCACTGGCGCACATGCCCCGCCTGGCCGCGCCCTTCCAGCACCTTCCAGAGCCTGCGGACACAGTCGGCGGACGCGGCATCGATGCGGTCGACCGTGGTCTGATCGATGCCATGGCCGATGGCCGCCGTCAGATGGGTGCTGTTCGACTCAAGAATGGCCTGGACCGAACGGCGCCAGCCCTGGGACTGGCAGGACGGCGCGGTGGCATGGAGCCGGGCCAGGCTTTCGGCCAGCGCTTCGGCATCGGCGAAAGGCAGGGGACCGAGGGCCGCCCGGGCGCGCAGCAGATCGGCCTGATCGAACCGCTCCATCTCCAGGAGCCATTCGACCGGCTCGCCATCGCCGCCGAGACGGAGCGCACCGTCCGCAGTCCGGGTCAGCGGCACCAGCCGTTTATAAAGATCGGGCGCCGTCCGGCGGTTGAGGCGCAGCTCGTCAGTGAGGGCCTTGTGGCGGCGCGCCAGGGTGGTGAAATTGAGATAGGAGAGATCGACCGACTTCTTCATTTTAAAGGCGCTCGGGCCCGCCAGAAACACCACGGCGATGTGGGTTTCGCATATGGCGAAGGCATCGGCCTCCACGCCCCAGAACGGCGCCGAGGCAAGGCTGCTGATGATCCGGTCCTGGTCGTCGGCGTCCGCGCCCCTGGTCATTGCCCCACGCCCCCGCGTTTGAAGATCTCCAGAATGGACCGGCCCTCACCCTGAGGCAAATGGGTACCCGGTCAGGTCTTAAGGTCAGGTCTTGACGAGATCGTTCTCGATGAATTCCCCCACCGGTTCCTGATGGGCGATGACCTCCGCCTCCGGAAAGGCCGCCGCCACGGCGCGCTCGACCTCGTCGGCGACCCGGTGGGCTTCGCGCAGGCTCAGCTCCGGATCGAGTTCCAGGTGAAACTGAATGAAAAGATGGACGCCGGAGCGCCGTGTGCGCAAATCGTGAATACCCAACGCTTCCGGGTGGGCCAGGACGATGCGCTTGATCTCCTCGCGCTCCAGATCGCTCATTTCCCGGTCCATGAGCTGGTCGTAAGACTGAGCGATGACCGACCAGGTGGCGAACGCAATCATGGCGGCGATGGCGAAGCCGAACAGGGGATCGGCCATGGCGAAGCCCCATTCCATGCTGATCCAGACCGCGCCGAGCGCGCCCAGGCTCACGGCCACATCGGCCCCGTAATTGGCCGCATCCGCGCCGATGGCCACCGACCGGGTGCGCCGATAGACCGCAAGCTGGTAGAGCGCCAGCCCCAGACTGGCGAGGGCGGAAAAGGCCAGAACGCCCATCGCGAGTTCGCCATTGCGCACCGCCATCGGCTCGATCAGCCGCAACACCGCCTCAGACGCCAGAAATCCAGCCGAAACGAATACCAGAACGCCGCGCCCCAGACCGGCCAGGGCTTCCGCCTTGCCATGGCCGAAGCGGTGCTCGTGATCGGGCGGTTCCAGGGCATGGCGCACGGCGATGAGATTGACGCCCGAGGCCAGCAGATCGAGCACCGAATCGATCAGGGAGCCCAGAATCGCGATGGAGCCTGACGCCCGCCAGGCGATCAGCTTCGCCACCACCAGCACCGCCGCCACCGCGACCGCCAGCAAGGTGGCCCGGCGGCGCAGCGCGGCGGCCTTGGGATCGGCGCCCTCGTCACACCGGATCGTGCGGACCGCGTTCTCCGTCACCGATTAACCCTCACGGGAACAGCCGCCCGCAGGTCCAGCCGTCCTCCGCCCCGGCGCGCTCGAAGGCCAAGCGGTCATGGAGCCGGTAGCCGTGCCCCAGCCAGAACTCGACCCGCAAGGGCGTCACCCGGTAGCCCGACCAATGGGGCGGACGGGGCACGTCGCCGCCGTCGAATTCGGCTTCGTAACGGGCGATTTCCGCCAGGAACACGTCGCGGCCCGCCATGGGCTCCGACTGTTGCGAGGCCCAGGCGCCGATCTGGCTGCCGCGCGGGCGCGTGGCGAAATAAGCATCGGCCTGATCCGACTCCACGGGCGCCACCAGACCCCGCACCCGCACCTGACGGCCCAGGCTTTTCCAGTGGAAGGTCAGCGCCGCCTTGCTGGTGGATGCCAATTGGCGGCCTTTGATACTGAGCGTGTTTGTGTAAAAAACGAATCCACGCTCATCGAAGCCTTTCAGCAGTACAATCCGCGCATCCGGCATGCCCGCCTCGTCCACGGTCGCGAGCGTCATGGCATTGGGATCGTTGAGTTCCTTTTCCTCCGCTTGCGCCAGCCAGTCCTGGAACAGCCGGACCGGGTCATCCCCTTCGATCAGGCCCCCTTCCGTATCCTCGAGCGGATATCCATTCGTCACGGCAGTCTCCTTTTTACGTCTTTCGGTCATCGTCCCTTCGGACATTGGCCGCAATGGGCGCGACGGCAAGATGACCAAACGCATCGTGTGCGCCTCATGGAAAAATCGGTATCATCATTCCATGGTGTGTGGGTTTCGTATCATGGTTCCGGTCCTCCTTGCGGGGATCGCTTTCAGTATTCCGGGCTCGGCGCGGGCCGATCCCGCCGACGGCGATCCGCTTTTGGCCATTCCGGCCCTGCGCGGAGAGATTATGGAAGAGCCGGAGCAACCGGCCGAACCCGAACCGCAGCGCGGGGCCCCGCGCGTGCCGCCGCCGCGAAACGTCCCATCCGGACCGTTTGAAAAAGCCGTCGCTGCTTACGACACGGGCGATTACAAGACGGCTTTGGCCCTTTGGAAACCCCTTGCCGACAAAGGCGATATCGCGGCCATGCGCAATGTCGCCCATCTCTACCGCATGGGGCTCGGCACCAAAGCCGATTTTCGTCAGGCCCTCGCCTATTACCGCAAGGCGGCGCAAGCCGGTCTGCCGGCCGCGCAGGTTAATCTTGGGCTGATGGTTCTGAACGGCGAAGGCACGGACGCCGATCCGCGCGAGGCCGCGCGCTGGTTTTATCGCGCCGCCCGGGCGGGCAGCACCAATGCCCAGTATTTCCTGGCCCAGCAACTGGAAGTGGGCAACGGCGTCGAAGCCGATTTGCAAGCAGCGCAAGCCTATTACCGGGCCGCCGCGCGCGCGGGCCACGAGCCCTCAATTGCGCTTTTGTCGGAACGCGGTATCGCAGCCGATGCTCCGCCGCCGTCCGATCGTCTCGAAACAGGACAAACAAATCAGGCCGCGGCCCCAAATTTGCCGCGGAAAGCCATCAAAACCCTCTATGGTGGGACGGGCATAGAGGATGGGTTTGAGACTGACGGAACGGATCCGTAATCTCTTTCCAACCATTTGCTTGACCCAGATGATGTGAGCGTGTTCTTCACACGACATATGGCAGAGTATTCCGATCCGTAACTCTCGAGTGAGCCGGACCGGCGCCGGGGGACCAGGGGTGGACCAGCGTGACGCGTGATCCTTATGACGTTTTGGGTGTGAGACGCTCGGCCAGCGACGCCGAGATCAAGACGGCCTACCGCATGCTTGCGAAACGGCTGCATCCGGACGTGGATCCAAACAACCGGCGAATCGTCGAGCGCTTCAAGGAAGTCACGGCGGCGTACGAATTCCTGAAGGATCCGATTCGGCGCAGGCGGTTCGACCGGGGCGAGATCGATGCTTCGGGCTCCATGCGCCGCAGGGCCGCGCGC
Organism: uncultured Alphaproteobacteria bacterium; assembly: GCA_964612085.1. Lineage (GTDB taxonomy): Bacteria > Pseudomonadota > Alphaproteobacteria > JAJFIK01 > JAJFIK01 > CAZTCJ01. The sequence goes on along the minus strand of CAZTCJ010000019.1, from coordinate 1,011 downwards.
GGGTCCATGCATGAGCGCACGCGGCGCGGCACCAACGGTCACGCCTCTGCCCGCGCGAACGGGTTTTCCGCCAACGGAGCATCCAACGGCCATCAGGGGTTCGAAGCCCGCACCAAAGGCATGAACGAGGAAGACCGCTCGCGCTATCAGGAAATCTTCTCCGACTTCTTCGGTGGGCGGAAAGGCGCGGAACGCTCCCAGGCGCGCACGCCGGGCGCGGATCAATCCTACCGTCTGCGGATCGCCTTCCTGGAAGCGGCCGCGGGCATGAAACGGCGTTTGCGGCTCGCGGGCGGGCGCCGGGTCGATGTGCGCATTCCGCCGGGCGTGGTCTCCGGCCAGCGCATGCGGCTCAAGGGGCTCGGCCATGAAAGCGAGACCGGCGGCGCGCCGGGCGATGCGATTCTCACCATCGAGGTCGATGAGCACCCCCATTTCACCCGCCGGGACAACGATATCCTGCTCGATCTGCCGGTCAGCCTGACCGAGGCGGTGCTGGGCAGCCGGGTGAAGGTTCCGACCATCTGGGGCCCGGTGCAGGTGACCATCCCCCCCGGCTCCAACACGGGCACCACCTTGCGCCTGCAAGGGCGCGGCATCCGCAGCGAAAAGCAGGGCTCGGTCTCCGGTGATCAATATGTCACGCTGAAAATCGTGCTGCCCGACAACCCGCCCAAGGACTTCGTGAAGACCCTGCGCAAATGGGCGGACAAGTGGCAGGGCGACGTGCGCGGCGCCTTGAAGCTCGACTGATCCCGGAAATCCGCCAGTCACACCGGCGGCGCGGCCCTATTCGGCCCCCAAAAGCCATGCTATAGCGTCTGCATGAGCCCTTTCCATAATGTCAGCAAAAAGGATCACGGGAGGTCCAATGTCGGATAGCGGTCGCCTGATGGCGGGAAAACGCGGCCTCGTGATGGGTGTGGCAAATGACCGGTCGATCGCCTGGGGCATCGCCAAGGCCTGCGCCGACCATGCCGCGGAGCTGGCCTTCACCTATCAGGGGGAAGC
>CAZTCJ010000018.1:0-53391 GCA_964612085.1 uncultured Alphaproteobacteria bacterium | reverse complement strand
ATGCCGCCTTTGCCGTAAACGGCAAAGCCCTTGGCGCCTTCGATCTCAAGGCGCGGATCCATCTTGACCTGCACACTGCCTTCGCCGTCTTCCTTGCGAGACACACCACGGGGGAGATCCAATAACGTCATTCTTTCCTCCTCAAGCCGAAGCCGCCAATGCTGGGCTGACGCCTTCCAGCCGGTCTTCCAATTCATCGCCCGCCTTACGCAGGGCATCCAGGGTTTCTTCGTCCGGAGTCCAATAATCCCGCTCTGAGGCTTCGATCAGCCGGTTGGCGACACGCGCCGAGGCTTTCGGATTGAGATCCGCGAGCCGGTTGCGCATCTCCTCATCGAGCAGGAAGGTCTGGGTGAGCTTCTGGTAAACCCAGGGCGCCACCTGGCCCGTCGTCGCCGACCAGCCCATGGTATTGGTGATATGGGCCTCGATCTGACGTACACCTTCATATCCGTGGTCGAGCATGCCCTCATACCATTTGGGATTGAGCATGCGCGTGCGGGTCTCAAGGGCCACCTGTTCGCTCAAGGTGCGGACCTTGCCTTCGCCCTTGGTCTGATCGCCGATATAAACCGGCGCTTCCTCGCCCTTGGCGCGGCGCACGGCCCGGCCGATGCCGCCCAGCGTGTCGAAATAGTGGTCGATGGTTGGGACCCCCAGCTCGACCGATTCGAGGTTCTGGTACGCCATGTCCACATCGCTCAGCATGCTGTTCAACAGGTCTGAGCGCTGGGCAGGCTCGCCCGAACGGCCGTAAGCGAAGCATTTGCGGCTCGTATAGGTCTCGGCCAGTTCGTCCTCGTCGTTCCAGCAGCCGGAGTCGACCATCAGATTGACATTGGAGCCGTAGGCCCCTTCGGCATTGGAGAAGACCCGCAGGGCCGCCGTTTCCATGTCGCAGCCATGGGCTTCAGCGTAAGCGAGCGCATGCTTGCGGACGAAATTCTGTTCCACCGGCTCGTCGGCGCTGGCCGCCAGGAAGGCCGCTTCGGCGAGCAGGCGGGTCTGAAGCGGCAGCAGGTCGCGGAAAATGCCCGACAGCGTCATCACCGCGTCGATCCGGGGCCGGCCCAAGTCCTCAAGCGGCACCAGCGACGCGCCGCACAGGCGGCCATAAGCGTCGAAGCGGGGCTTGGCGCCCATCAGGGCAAGGGCCTGGGCGATGGGTCCGCCTTCGCTTTTCAGATTGTCCGTGCCCCATAGCACCAGCGCCACCGATTCCGGCAGACCGTTGCCGTCGGCCGCATGGCGGGCGAGCAGGCGCTCCGTCTGGCGCGCACCGTCTTCCATGGCGAAGGCGCTGGGCAGGCGGAACGGATCGAAGCCGTGCAAGTTCCGGCCCGTGGGCAGAATGGACGGTGTGCGGATCAGGTCGCCGCCGGGCGCGGGGCGGATATAGCCGCCCTTGAGCGCGTGCAGGATGCCGGCCGTTTCCGTGTCCTGACCGAGCAGCCCATGGGTCTCGGCAAGCGACGTCATGACGGTGAGGCCCGTGTCGTCCTGGGCAAGACCGCTCTTTGCGAGCGCCGCCTCGGGCGTCTCGCCCGCCACCAGGGCTTCGAGGGCTGCGCGCTCCGGCAGGACGCCATGGGAGGCTTCCGCCACGGATCCCAGAAGGTCCGCCTGGGCGTCCGGCGAGCGGCTGCCGCCCACCACATGCAGTCCGTGGGGGATCAAAGTGTGTTCCAGCTCGACCACATCCTCGGCCAGCTTGGCGATATGGCTCTGGGCGTCGCCGTTCCAGACCGGCTCGGCGGGCACCAGATCCAGGTCCGAGGCTTGCGCCTGGATCAGTTCGGCCAGGTCGTGCTGGTCGGCCAGCGCTTCGGTCGGCAGGGACCGCCAGCGCTCCAAAGAGGTCTTCAGATCGAGCAGGCCGCGATAAAGCCCCGCCTGACCAACCGCCGGCGTCAGATAGCTGACAAGGCTCGCCGCCGAGCGCCGCTTGGCGATGGTGCCTTCCGACGGATTATTGGCCGCATAAAGATAAATATTCGGCAGATCGCCGATCAGCCGGTCCGGCCAGCAGGCCCCCGACATGCCCGTCTGCTTGCCCGGCATGAATTCGAGCGCGCCATGGGTGCCGAAATGAAGCACGGCGTCGGCGGCGAATTCGCTGCGGATATAGCGGTAGAAGGCGCTGAAGGCATGGGTCGGCGCGAAGCTTTTTTCGAACAGCAGGCGCATGGGATCGCCTTCATAGCCGAAAGCGGGCTGGACGCCGACAAAGACATTGCCGAACTGCGCGCCCATGATCTGAATATTGCGACCGTCGGTAAGCTGACGGCCCGGGGCCGGGCCCCACTGGGCTTCGATTTCGTCGAGCCAGGGAGTGCCGCGCACATGGTCGTCCGTGGACACCAGGGCATGGACATTGGCATCGGTGCCGAAGCGTTCCGTATTGCCCGTGAGAAGCCGGTCGCGCAGGGCGTCCACGCTCTCCGGCACCTCCACCGTGTAACCGGCGCCTTTCATGGCTTTCAGGGTGTTGTGGAGCGAGGCCCAGACCGACAGGTTCATGGCCGTGCCGGTGCCGCCGCCATTGGGCGGGAAGTTGAAGATCACCACCGCGACCTTGCGCTCGGCCACCTGGGTCTTGCGCAAGGCGATCAGCTTCGCCGCCCGGTCGGCCAGCATGTCGGCGCGGCCCGGGAAGGGACGCATGGCCTTGGGGTGACCGTCATGGGCCTGGGCCGTGCGTCCGCCGAACACCATCGGGCCGGTGGCGCCGTCAAGTTCGGGGATGGCGATCATGATGGTGGATTCCACCGGCATCAGGCCGCGCTCGGAGGCGCGCCACTGTTCTTCCGTCTGGAATTCGATGGCATGGGCCGCGATATAGGGCACGTCCAGGCGGGCGAGGATCTCTTCCGCCGCCTTGGCGTCGTTATAGGCGGGACCGCCCACGAGCGAGAAACCGGTGAGCGAGACCACCGCGTCCACCGCCGTCTTGCCGTCCTTCATGAAATAGGACTCGATGGCGGGCCGGGCGTCGAGCCCGGCGGCGAAAGCGGGAATGACCTTGAGCCCCCGCGCTTCGAGCGCGGCGATGACACCGTCATAATGGGCCGTATCATTCGCCAGCACATAAGAGCGCATGACCAGGAGGCCGACCGTCCCCGCCGCTTTTTTGGGCCCGGCCGGCAGCTTGGACAGCTTGTCGGTCATGCGGGCCTTGAGGCGCGGATGATACAGTCCGGTTTCGGGATAGTCCGCCGGCGCCTCGCCCTTGGAGATGGCGCGCAAAGCCTCGCGCGGGCCGCTGGCATACCGTCCGATCAGGAAGCGGACCATATTGACGACATTCTCGTCGGAGCCCGCCAGCCAGTATTGCAGGGTCAGAAAATAGGCGCGGGCATCCTGGGCCGTGCCCGGAATGAAGCGCAGGATTTTCGGCAGGCGGCGCAGCAGCGCCATCTGATTGGCGCCGGAACTGGCCTGGGGCTTTTTCGAGCCGCGCAGCTTTTTCAGGAGCGACAGAAAGCCGGTCTGGTTGCCGCCCATCTCGAACTTGCCCATGCGGGTCAGCTTGATGACTTCGCCGGCCGACATGCAGCCGATCATGGCGTCGCAGTCTTTCGCGCGCGCTTCGAGCGCGGGCAGCACCGCCTGAATGTGCTCCTCGATGAAGAGCATGGTGGCGAGGATGATGTCGCCCTTGGCGATGTCCGCCAGGCAGCGCTCCAGTTCCTTGGGGTCGCTGGCCCATTCGGACGCCGCATGCAGCGACAGCTCCAGGCCCGGATAATCGGCCTTCAAGGTTGCTTGCGCGCGATCAACGGCGCTGGCCAGATGGCTGTCCAGCGTGACAATCACCATACGGACCGGTTGGGTCCTATCGGCCGAAATGAGCTTTGGCATCGTATAATGTCTCTACATCGATGACGGCCACACCCGTTTCCTGGGCGTAGCGTTCGGTGTTGCGCCGCGCTTTGCCGCGCACGAAGAACGGAATTTTTTTCAGCTCTTTTTCCGCATCCGGAGTCCAGGCAAGCGTATCGCTGGCTGTGACAGGCGAGGGGGCTTCCGGTTCGGCCTGCTGCGGCTCTTCGGCCCGCGTGACCGTGCCATGGGCCAGATGGGAGGCACCCGCACCGTCGTGGAATTCGAAATCCTCCCGGAACATGGTGAGCAGATGCTCTTCGAGCCCCATGACCAGGGGATGCACCCAGGTGTCGAAGATCACATTGGCGCCTTCGAAACCCATCAGCGGCGAATAGCGGGCCGGGAAATCCTGCACATGGACGGGCGCGGAAATCACCGCGCACGGAAGGCCGAGCCGTTTGGCGATATGGCGTTCCATCTGGGTGCCGAGCACCAGTTCCGGCTGCAGCTCGGCGATCTTTTCCTCGACTTCCAGGTAATCGTCCGTGATCAGCGGTTCGACGCCGTAGTGTTCGGCGGCGGCGCGCAGGGGCCGCGCGTATTCGCGGTTGTAGCAGCCCATGCCGGCGATCTCGAAAGCGAACTCTTCCTTGGCGATACGGGCCGAGGCGATCACATGGGTGGCGTCGCCGAACAGAAAGACCCGCTTGCCGGTCAGATAGGTGGAGTCGATCGAGCGCGACCACCAGGGCATGCGCGAGGGCTCGCCCTCAAGGGCAGGCGCCGGATCGAGACCGGTGATCTCGCTCACCTCGCGGATGAAGTCGCGGGTAGCGCCGATTCCCATGGGAACCGTCTTGGTAAAGGGCTGTTTGAAGGTGCGCTCAAGCCAGCGGGCCGCGGTTTCGCTGATTTCCGGATAGAGCACCACATTGAAGTCGGCATCCGGGATCCGGACGATATCCTCCGGGGTCGCATCGAAGGGCGCCACCACATGGAGATCGACACCGAGCTTGGACAGGAGGCGCGTGATTTCCTGGACATCGTCCCGATGCCGGAAGCCGAGCGCCGTCGGGCCCAGAATGTTGCAGCGGGGCCGGGCGCCGTCCGCGCGCGCTTCAGGCTCGCGGGACCCGGCCAGGGCGCGGACGATCTGATAGAAGGTTTCCGACGCGCCCCAATTTTCCTTGCGCTGATAGGACGGCAGTTCGAGTGGCACGACCGGCACCGGCAGGGCCAGCGCCTTGGCGAGGCCGCCGGGATCGTCCTGGATCAGTTCCGCCGTGCACGAGGCGCCCACGATCATGGCCTTGGGCTGAAAGCGGTCATAGGCTTCCTTGGCGGCGGTCTTGAAGATCTCCGCCGTGTCGGAACCCAGATCGCGGGCCTGAAACGTGGTATAGGTCACCGGCGGGCGCTTCTGGCGCCGCTCGATCATGGTGAACAGCAGATCCGCATAGGTGTCGCCCTGGGGCGCATGCAGAACATAATGCAGATCCCGCATGGCGGTGGCGATGCGCATGGCGCCCACATGGGGCGGGCCTTCATATGTCCAGACGGCAAGCTGCATGGACCTTACACCTTCAGCCTGTTGCGGCGGTTGAGTGGACGGGCGAACAGTTCGGCTAGATCGCCGGCCTGCTCATAGCCGTGCACCGGCGTGAACACGAGTTCGATCGACCATTTCGTGGTAATGCCTTCCGACTCCAGAGGGTTGGCGAGACCGAGGCCGCACACCACGAGATCGGGCCGGGCATCGCGGCAGCGGTCGAGTTGTTTGTCCACGTCCTGGCCTTCACTTAAGGTCACATCCGATCCGATCCGCTCAAGATCCGCTTGCAGATGAGCCTTGTGCAGATAGGGCGTTCCCACTTCCACGAGGCCCATCCCCAATTCCTCGGAGAGGAAGCGTGCCAGCGGCACTTCGAGCTGGGAGTCTGGAAAGAAGAATACCCGTTTGTCCTGGAGCTGACTTTGATATCGCTCAAGCGCCTTGCGGGCGCGCTCCCGGCGCGGCGCCGTTACCGCCTCGAAACGGGCGGCATCGATGCCCCACAGATCGGCGGCGGCCTTGAGCCAGCCGGTGGTGCCTTCCGCGCCGAAGGGGAAAGGGGCGGGCAGATGCCGCGCGCCCCGGTCTTCAAGCGCGCGCATGGTGTCGCCCAGAAACGGCTGGGCCAGCAGCACATGGGTGTTCGCGCCGACCGGCGGCAGATCGTTCGCCTGCCGGGGCGGCAGGAAATGCACCGGCGCGATGCCGAGATCGGCGAACAGGCGGCGGAACTGGTCTTCCACGATGTCAGGCAGGGCGCCGGCCACCAGCAGCGTGCGCTCTTCCGTTTGAGGAAGATCCGGCACCAGGCAGGCAAGGCAGGCGTCTTCCCCTTGGGTGAAGGTGGTCTCGATGCCGCTGCCGGAATAATTCAGGATGCGCACATCCGGAGAAAACCGGTGGGAGAGCCGCGCCGCCGCCTTGGAGAGATCGAGCTTGATCACTTCCGACGGGCAGGAGCCCACAAGAAACAGGAGTTTAATGTCCGGCCGGCGGTCCAGCAGGCGGGTGACCACCTTGTCGAGTTCGTCATTGGCATCGGCCAGGCCCGCCAGATCCCGCTCTTCTATGATGGCGGTGGCGAAACGCGGTTCGGCGAAGATCATGACGCCCGCCGCCGATTGCATCAGATGGGCGCAGGTCCGCGAGCCGACGATCAGGAAAAACGCATCCTGAATCTTCCGGTGCAACCAGACAATACCTGTCAGTCCGCAGAAGACCTCCCGTTGACCCCGTTCGCGCAACACAGGGGTGTCGCTGCAGGTGGACGGGTCCGAGACGCGGGGCGGATCGGCAAGCAGACTCATCGTGCGGCCTCCACGGCTTGAGATGTGTTGAGGGACGAATGGGCCGCGGCGGGTTGTTCACGCCGGGCGGCGCGGAGCTTCAGAAGAAACTGGGCGGCGTTGATCACATAGGTGGCGTATGCCGCCAGAGCCAGGATCATCTGATCCTGGGCGGTGCCCCATCCGAAGAAGACGGCCGCCAGATACGCCGTGTGCAGAGCGAGCACCAGCATGCTGAAGACGTCTTCCCAGAAGAAGGCCGGGACGAACAGCCATTTGCCAAAGACGACTTTTTCCCAGATCGAACCCGTGATCATGATCACGTACAGCACCAGCGTCTTGAAGACGATGGAAGCCGTGGCCAAGGCGAAGCCGTTGCCGGTCGTCAGGTAATAGACGACGAGGCCGAGGCTGATCAGGAACACCAGGAACTGGAACGGCGCCAGGATCCCCTGAACGGGGGTCCAGATGGTCCGGTCGCGGCGTTCTCTTTCTTCCGGCGTATAGAGCGGCGCCTTTTGCCTCTCGCGCTGATGGGTCAGGCCGATGGCGGCATGAGTCTGCCAGGGGCAGGCATGCACCATATTCAGCAGACGGTCCATAAGAGCACCGCCCTGTGCGGTTGTGCCGGTGTGTCGCGCTAGCGTTTCCATACTCTGCTTAACGGCGCGGGGTCCTCGGGATGGGGGCCACTTTTGTCTCAAAACGGACCGACCCCGGGACCTGCATGCCGCTCCTTCCCTGTGAGTGAAGCAGCTCGAGACCAAGGGTAAGGGCGGTGATCCATGAGTGTCAAGAGAACTTAACGTCAAGCAAAATTGACAACTCGCTATCGAGGTTCCATTATGTGTTCCGATAGTCCGTGCTTTTTCCCGAAAAGGGCGTAGAGTCAGGTTTAGTTGACAGTCGCATTGGAAGGTAGCGATTGGACCAAACCAGAAGCCCAGGGCGAGGTCTTTGCCGGGCAAGGAGGAAAGAGTGGCTGAGAACAGCAATGAACAGAGGTCCGCGTCCGAGACGCACCTTCACAATGACAAGCCGCCGCCGGAGCGCAGCGACTTGGGAGCTGCGGTCAACTGGCGCGATACGGCGCCCCGTCACGACCAATCGCAGCATTGGCTGACTCAGACCATCGAACGGCAGGTCATCCCCAGATTACTTGTCGTCCATAAGGTAAAACCCGCAAGCGCCGAACATACCGGCGCCAACCCCGCTCCCGCCATTCAACCGGATGATGTTGAAAAGCTCTGCCGCATGGTCATCAAGGGGGCCGTGGCCGAAGCCCATGGTTTCGTTGACGATTTGCAATCCTACGGGGTTCCGCTCGACAGCATCTATCTCGATCTGTTCGGTCCCGCCGCAAGACGGCTGGGCGACCGTTGGGTCGAGGATGAACTCAGTTTCATGGAAGTGACCGAGGGACTGGTCGCGCTCCATAATATCGCCCACAAGATCGTGTCTGATCAATCTGCAGAAGTGGAGCGAAGCGAAAATTCTCGCAGCATACTTCTTGCCACGGCCGCCGGCGAACAGCATATGTTCGGCCTGACTTTGGTCGGTGACTGTTTCCGGCGGGCAGGTTGGGATGTTTGGGATGAGCCTTTGGCGGACGCTGCCAAGGTCAAGGATCTTGTTAAAAGTCACCCATTCGACGTAATCGGCCTGTCCTTGAGCGACGAAACGCGTCTCAAGGCATTCGGGAAAGAGATTGCAGCCTTGCGCAAAGCCGCGAAGGGAAGGCCTGCAATCATGGTCGGCGGCTGGATGTTTGTCGAAAACCCTGATCTTGTGAAACAGATCGGGGCGGACGGCACAGCCGTGCATTGCTGTGACGCACCGCGAAATGCGGAGCGCCTTATCGGCTTGCGACTTTCACACTGAACCCTTCTGGCGGCGCTAAAATGTTGGATCTTTTATGGAAAATTCTGCGTTGCCCGATTCAATTGCCGACTTCCAGTCACCGCGCGCATCGTTCGATGGCCTGGATACACGCGTCGCAGCTCAGCTTATAACAGCCGGGTCAGACGTTGCCCTTGTGATAGATCAACAGGGCATCATTCAGGATGTGTCCTTCGGCAGTGAAGATATGTCCCGCGAGGGCTATGAGTGCTGGCTTGGCAAATCGTGGGAGGACACGGTTGCAGCCGACAGCCGGCAGAAAATCAGACAGATTCTCAAGGACGCCTTGTCCAATGTTCCGCCCCGCTGGCGGCAGGTGAATCACCCTTCCAAACACGGCGAGGACGTGCCCGTCCGCTATTTCGCGGTCAATGTGGGCCGGGACGGGCGCATCGTGGCGATTGGCCGGGATTTGCGGGCCGTGGCGACGCTTCAGCAGCGACTGCTGCAAGCCCAGGGCGCCATGGAACGGGACTATTCCCGGCTGCGCCAGATGGAAACCCGTTACCGCATGCTGTTCGAGGCGTCTTCGGAAGCCGTGCTCATCATCGATCTGGAGAGCCGCAAGATCGTGGAAGCCAACAGCGCTGCCGCGACCCTTTTCGACCGTCCCCAGAAACTGCTGATCGGGCGGCCCTTCGCCGGATTTTTCGGCGCCGACGATCAGGCGGCCGTGCTCGCGGCCATGGCCACGGGCCGGGCCGACAACCTGGCCGTGCGCATCGCCCAGGATGGTCCGCCCTGCCTCTTGTCGGCGACGACCTTCCGCAATGACCGGGCGCCCTATCTTCTGGTGCGCGTCGCCACGGACAGTCATACCGTCGCCGGGCGCGTCAAGGATGCGGTTCCGCTCCAGACGGTCTTCCAGAACATGCCCGAGGGCTTTGTGGTGACCGATCCGGAGTTGCGCATCCTGATGGCCAACGCGGCCTTCGTGGAGTTGGCGCATCTGGCGACGGAAGATCAGGTCTGCGGCGAAGCGCTCGAGCGCTTTATCGGCCGCTCCGACGTGGATCTTCAGGTGCTTGTGCGCAATCTCCGCCAGGAGGGCTATGTCCGCCAGTTCGGCACCGTTTTCCGGGACCCCATGGGCGCGGGCGAGGACGTTGAAATCGCTGCCGTTTCCGTGGACGAGGGCGAATATCCCTGTTTCGGATTCACCATCCGCACGGTGGGTACGCGCCTGGGCACCAGTTCCGATCAGTCCGGCCTGCCCGGATCGGCCGAGGAGCTGACCGCCCTTGTGGGCCGTCTGCCCCTGAAGGAAATCGTCCGGGAAACCACCGACATTATCGAGCGCTTGTGCATCCAGACGGCCTTGGAACTGACCAGCGACAACCGCGCCTCCGCTGCCGAGATCCTCGGACTCAGCCGCCAGAGCCTCTATGCCAAGCTGCGCCGCCATAGCCTGTTAAGTTGAACTGACAGCCGGCACGATCCCGCTCCGCGACTGTAAGGTTTAGTTGACAGTCGGGTGTGTCAAGGGTAGCGTTTCGGCATGGCTCAGACCCGGACCATTGCCCGACACGCCGCTCGTCCATCGCTTTCCGCGGTGCTCGAACTCCTGAAACCCATCACCTGGTTCGCCCCCATGTGGGCCTATGCCTGCGGTGTCGTCTCTTCGGGCGTGCCGCTGGAGGGCAACTGGAGCGTCTTGATTGTCGGCGTCATCATGTCGGGCCCCTTGCTGGTCGGCACCAGCCAGGCGGTCAATGACTGGTTCGATCGGCATGTGGACGCCATCAACGAGCCGGACCGGCCGATTCCCTCAGGGCGGGTGCCGGGCGCCTGGGGCCTTTACATCGCGTTTGCCTGGAGCGCCTTGTCGCTCACTGTGGCGGCCACCCTCGGACCGTGGGTCTGGGGCGCGGCGCTGGTGGGTTTGATCCTGGCCTGGGCTTATTCCATGCCGCCGCTCCGGCTCAAGAAAAACGGCTGGTGGGGCAATGGCGCCTGCGCCATTTCCTATGAAGGCCTCGCCTGGTTCGCGGGCGCGGCGGTGATGATGGCGGGCTTGCCCGGCTGGCCCATCCTGGTCCTGGCCGCGCTTTACAGCGCCGGCGCCCACGGCATCATGACCCTGAACGATTTCAAGGCGGTCGAAGGCGACATCAAGATGGGCGTGCGTTCGCTGCCCGTTCAGCTCGGCGTCGCGCGGGCGGCACGGGTGGCCTGTGTGGTCATGGCCGTTCCCCAACTGATCGTCATCGGTCTGTTGATCCATTGGGATCAGATGATTCACGCTGCGATCGTCGGCGTCTTCGTGATCGTGCAGCTTGGGCTGATGGTCCGCCTGCTGCGGGATCCGCGCAAATACGCTCCCTGGTATAACGCCACCGGCACGACGCTTTATGTCTTCGGCATGATGGTCAGCGCTTTTGCCGTCAGGGCCGTTCTGGACGGAGCCGGATGATGCAAAGGGCGCTCGGATGGCTGGGGATCGTGCGTCTGGGCCTGGTGCAGACCGCGCTGGGCGCCATCGTCGTGCTGACCACCTCGACCTTGAACCGGGTGATGGTTGTGGAACTGGCGCTGCCCGCCATGGTGCCGGGCGCGCTCGTGGGCTGGCATTACGCCGTGCAGATGCTCCGGCCCCGTTGGGGCTACGGCTCTGACATGGGCGGACGGCGCACCCCCTGGATCATTGGCGGCATGGCCGTGCTGGCCCTGGGCGGCACGGCGGCGGCGGGCGCGACCGTGCTGATGGCGGCCGCCCCTTGGGCCGGCTTCGCGGCGGCGGTCATCGCCTTTCTGCTGATCGGCATCGGGGTCGGCGCGTCCGGAACCTCGCTGCTGGCCCTGCTGGCGACCAGCGTGGCGCCGGAGCGGCGGGCGGCGGCGGCCTCCATCGTCTGGATGATGATGATCGCGGGCTTCGTGGTCACGGCCATTATTGCCGGCATGCTGCTCGATCCCTTTACCCTGACCCGGCTCGTGATCGTCACGGGCGGGGTGGGCGTTGCGGCCTTCCTGCTTGCCATCCTGGCCGTCTGGGGCGTCGAGTCGTCCGCATCCAATCAGCTCCCGGAATTGTCCGAGCAAAAAGAAAAACCGCCGTTTCGTGAAGCGCTTCGCGAAATCTGGGGCGAGTCCAAGGCCCGGCGGTTCACGATTTTCGTTTTTGTGTCCATGCTCGCTTACAGCGCTCAGGATCTCATCCTGGAGCCGTTCGCCGGCCTCGTCTTCGGCATGACGCCCGGGGAATCCACAAGGCTCGCGGGCACCCAGCATGGCGGCGTGCTTCTGGGCATGATTCTGGTGGCCGTTGCCGCCCGCAGGATCGGATCGCTCCGGATCTGGACGATCGGCGGGTGTATCGCTTCGGCCCTGGCGCTGACGGTGCTGCTGATCGGCGGTTACGCCGGACCGGGCTGGCCGTTGCAGCCGACCGTGTTCGCCCTGGGCATGGCCAATGGCGTGTTCGCCGTGGCAGCCATCGGCTCGATGATGATGCTGGCGGGCGAGGGGCGGGAGTCGCGGGAAGGCATGCGCATGGGCCTGTGGGGCGCGGCCCAGGCCATTGCCTTCGGCCTGGGCGGTTTTCTGGGCACGGTGGCGGTGGACGTCATGCGCGCCTTTGTCGATTCGCCGGTTGTCGCTTACGGCGCGGTTTTCGGAATGGAAGCGGTGATGTTCTTGGTTGCGGCGGGCCTGGCGGCCCGGGTTCAGGCGGCGGATGATCAGGCGCGGACGCCTGTGCTGTCCGCGGCTGGTGGCGGCTATGCCGCCGGTGCTGGAGGATAAGTCATGACACAGATGGATCAGGTCGATGTGGTTGTGGTCGGCGGCGGGCCTGCGGGCGCGACGGCGGCCGAGACATTGGCCCGTCACGGGCGCTCGGTGGTGCTGCTCGACAAGGCCGGACGCATCAAGCCGTGCGGCGGCGCCATTCCGCCGCGTCTGATCCGGGATTTTCACATTCCGGACGAGCTGATCGTCGCCAAGGCCCAATCCGCACGGATGGTCGCGCCGTCTGGCAAGACCGTCGATATGCCGATCGACGGCGGCTATGTGGGCATGGTCGACCGGGAAGATTTCGACGAATGGCTGCGCGCCCGCGCCGCGACCTATGGCGCCAAACGGCATACCGGCACCTTCACGACGATCGAGCGGGATACGGACGGCACGGCGATTGTCTGTTATCGCCCCAAAGGCGCGGACAAGGATGCCGAGCCCGTCCGGATCCGCACGCGTTGCGTGATCGGCGCCGATGGCGCGCGTTCCCAAGTGGCCCGCCAGACCGTGAAGAATGCCGATAAAGTGCCGTGTGTGTTCGCTTATCACGAAATCGTCCGCTCACCGTCCGAAGGCATGGCCGGGTTCGACGGTTCGCGGTGCGATGTCTATTATCAGGGCCATCTGTCCCCTGACTTTTACGCCTGGATTTTTCCCCATGGGGACAAAACGAGCGTCGGCGTCGGCTCGGCCAATAAGGGTTTTTCCTTGCGCGGCGCTGTCGCGTCCTTGCGCGAGGCGACGGCCCTCGACTTAAGCGAGACCGTGCGCACGGAAGGCGCGCCGATTCCGCTGAAGCCCCTGAAGAAATGGGACAACAACAAGGATGTGGTGCTCGCGGGCGACGCGGCGGGCATTGTCGCGCCCGCAAGCGGCGAGGGCATCTATTACGCCATGATCGGCGGTCAGTATTCGGCGGAAGCGGCCGAGCTGTTTTTGGAGACCGGCGATGCCCGCGCCCTGGCGACGGCGCGCAAGCACTTCATGAAGGAACATGGCCGCGTCTTCTGGATCCTTGGGATCATGCAGCATTTCTGGTACCGCAACGACAAGCGGCGCGAACGCTTCGTGTCCATCTGTAAGGACCCGGACGTTCAGAAGCTGACCTGGGATGCCTATATGAACAAGCAGTTGGTGCGCGCCAAACCGGCCGCCCATGCCAAGATCTTCTTCAAGGATCTGGCTCATCTTCTGGGCTTCGCGCGCACCTAAAAAGGGCGCGTTGGGGGTGTCATGAGGGCGTTCATCCTGGCTGCGCTGGCGGCGTTGTTCGTCGCCACGCTCGGCGGTACCCTGACGGATACTGGCCCCTGGTATCAGTCCCTGGAAAAACCGCCCTGGCAACCGCCGGATTGGCTGTTCGGACCGGCCTGGACGACGATCTTCGCCTTCGCGGCCCTGTCCGGAGCGACGGCCTGGCACAGGGCGCCCGATGCGACGGTCCGCAGTTGGGTGATCGGCGGCTTTGCCCTCAATGGGTTTTTCAACGTGCTGTGGAGCCTGCTGTTCTTCCGTATGCAGCGGCCCGATTGGGCCTTGCTGGAAGTGGGGCTGCTCTGGTTGTCGATCCTGATGCTGATCGTCCTGTTCGCCCGGTTCTCGAAACTCTCGAGCTGGCTGCTGGTGCCTTATCTCGCCTGGGTGAGTTTTGCGGCTTATCTGAACTGGACGATCATCCGGCTCAACGCGCCTTTTGGGTGAGATCATGGCTGAGCTGTTCACCTCGGGCCGGATCATCGATTTCATTCTGATCCTGGTTGCTTTGGAAAGCCTTGCTCTTGTGCTGTGGCGCGCCCGGACCGGCAAGGGGCCTGCCTTCGGCGCGGTCTGGCCGATGCTCCTGGCGGGGTGTTTCCTGCTTCTGGCCGTCCGCTTCGCCCTGGTCGATGCGCCCTGGCCCTGGATCGCGGCCGCTCTCTTGGCTGGGGGAGTCGTCCATGTGGTGGATCTGGCGCGCCGCTGACGGGCTCTGAACAATCGGTCTGGTGGAACAGGTCCGGTGCGTGTTCGGCTTCGGGGCGCAGGCCACGCAGCGGTGCCGCCTTTGGTGTTACATATCCGCAACAAATCGCCGATCAGCCTACCGCTCCAAGCAAATTGATCTCGCCGTCCGTCCGGTTTGTGCCAGATTGGCTACATGTTTACAGGCTCGTTGGCGTGCGGAAAGGCTCTTCGGACCGAAGGGTGCGTTTTCTGTTGTGCCAACCGGCCTGAGGGCGCAGAAAAAAACGGATCACTCCAGGGGATAAGGAATGAAAAAGTCGATTTTGTTGGGAACGTCCATGCTGGTGGCGGGCGCGGTGGCGCCGGGCGGCTTGGCGCTGGCGCAGGATACAGGCACCGAGCAGTCCCAGGAGGTCATCGTTGTGACCGCCGCCAAGCGGGAGCAGACCCTTCAAGAAGTGCCGATCGCCGTGTCGGTCGTCGATGCTCAAGTGATCGATCAGGCACGGATCCTGGATCTGAGTGATCTGCAGACGGTCGTGCCGTCCCTGCGGGTGAATCAGCTGCAAAGCTCCGCGAACACCAATTTCGTGATCCGCGGCTTCGGCAACGGCGCGAACAATGCGGGGATCGAGCCGTCCGTGGGCGTCTTTATCGATGGTGTCTACCGTTCGCGCTCGGCTTCGGCCATCTCCGACCTGCCCAATCTGGAGCGGGTCGAAGTGCTGCGCGGTCCGCAAAGTACGCTGTTTGGCAAGAACGCGTCCGCCGGTGTCATCAGCATCGTGACGGCCGCGCCGGAATATGAGTTCGGCGCCTGGGCTGAGGCGTCGGTCGGTAATTTCGACTTTTATCAGTTCCGTGGCGATGTCACCGGGGCGATCACGGATAATCTGGCGTTCCGTGTTTTCGGCAGCGTCAATCAGCGCGACGGCTATTTCGAAAATCTCGATGGCGGCCAGGATCACAATGACCGCGACCGCTGGGCGATCCGTGGCCAGCTTTTGTTCGAACCGCTCGATAATCTCTCTTTCCGCTTCATCGCGGATTACGACGAGATCGACGAAGTCTGCTGCGGCGTGAACAATCTGGTCGACGGTCCGACCGGTGACGTCGTCCGTCTGCTGGGCGGCGATCTCGTCAGCGAGGATCCGTTCGCACGCGAACAGAATTTCAATTTCGATTCCATCAACCAGATCGAGAATGGCGGCGTTTCTCTGCAGGCGGACTGGGATCTGGAGTGGTTCACCGTGACCTCGATCACGGCCTACAGGGACCGTTCTCTCCTGACCGATCAGGACTCCGATTTCACCAGCGCCGATTTGATCGGCCGCAATCTCCTGGATGAGGAGATTGAGACCTTCACCCAGGAAGTCCGCATTACCTCCACCGGCAATGACAACCGCTTCGACTGGCTGATCGGCGGCTTCTATTTCAATGAAGATGTCCGTATCAATTCCAACGAGCTTAATTTCGGTAACGATTTCCGGGCCTATGCCGATGCGTTGTCTGGCGGTGCCATTCCGGGCCTCGAAGCGGCTTTGGGCTTTCCGCCGGGCACGTTCTTCGAACCGGGCGAAGGCCGCCGCTCGTCGGCCGGTCAGGACAACGTCTCTTACTCGATCTTCGGTCAGGTGGACTGGAACATTACCGACCGGCTGACGGCGACCGTTGGTCTGAGCTACATCAACGACCGGAAAGAAGCGTTCGGCATCAACGATACGACCGATGTCTTCTCCCTGCTGGATTTCGAACAAATCGGATTTGGCCAACTGTTCTCGGCCTTCACCGGCGGCCAGCCGCCGACGCCGGAAAACTTCGCCATGTTCCCCGATCAGTTCGCCCAGGCCCAGGCCTTGAGCACCGTTCCGTGTACGCCGGAAACCGGTCCGCTCTGCAACCAGCTTCTGGGCTTCCAGGCATTGCAGTTTCTGCCTGCGGTCACGGCCTTCCCCAATGCGGTGGAAGACGGGGAGACCAACGACGACAAGCTCACCTGGACCGCGCGTCTGGCCTATGACATCAACGATAATCTGAGCGCGTATTTCAGCGCCTCGACCGGTTTCAAGGCGTCGTCCTGGAACCTGTCGGCCGACTCCCGGCCCTTGCCCAACGATCTGGTGGCGCTTCAGGAGGCCGGCCTCGCCACGCCCAATCTGAACTCGGGCACCCGCTTCGCCGGTCCGGAAGAGGCGACCGTCTACGAAATTGGCCTGAAGGCCCAGTTCGACACCTTCGCCTTCAATCTCGCTTTGTTCGACCAAACCCTCGAAGGCTTCCAGTCGAACATTTTCGCCGGCACCGGCTTCGTGCTCGGTAATGCGGGGGAAACCTCCGTACAGGGCGTTGAGTTCGACGCCAACTGGAACCCGATTGAGGAACTGACGCTGACAGCGGCCGTCACCTGGCTCGATCCGATCTATGACAGTTTCGAAGGTGCGCAGGGCCCGAACGGTCCGACGGATCTGTCCGGCGAACGCCCTGCAGGCATTCATGAATGGAGCGTTGCGACCTCGGCCACCTATACCAAGGAATTCCTCGACTATATCGGTTTCATCCGTGCCGATTACCTGTTCGAGAGCGAAGTGGCGACGGCGGATAATATTCCGGCCAGCGTGTCCTCGCGGGAGGTCAATCTGGTCAATGCCAGTGTCGGGATCGCGCCGATCGACGGCTTCTGGGAACTGCAGCTCTGGGGCCGCAACCTGACCAATGACGATCATCTGCTCCAGGCCTTCCCGTCCGTGGCCCAGGCGGGCAGCTTCAGCGGCTATCCGAACGCGCCGCGTTTCTATGGCGCCACGCTGCGTCTGACCTACTGATCAAAGCCGGGCGGCGGGCCGGTCGCGGTCTGCCGCTTCGCGCCATCTCCCCCTGGCGGAACGGCCCATGATAGGCTTGTGAGCAACGGCCCGCGCGGATCGTCCGGCGGGCCCGTGCATGATCGAGAGGCCCGTTATGGATCAGCCGCCCCGCATTCCGCCCATCGAGCCCGCCGATTGGGATGACGCCATGCGCGAGGCGCTTGCGCCCGTCACCCGCCACACCGGCGATGCCTTCAACATCTTCAAGACCTTCGCCCATCATCCAGAGGCGCTGAAGGCGTTTCTGGCCTGGGGCAGCTATGTTCTGGGGGCCTCCACCTTGCCCGCGCGCGAACGCGAGATCGTCATCCTGCGCGTGGGCTGGCTGGCGCAATCCGCTTATGAATGGGCGCAGCATGTGAAGATCGGCCGGTCCTGCGGGCTGACGGATGAAGAGATCGCCGCGATCCGCGAGGGCGCCAAGGCCGCGCGCTGGACCGAGGCGGAGCGGGCATTGCTCGATGCCGCTGACCAGCTCTACATCAATTCCGCGATCGACGATCCCACCTGGGCGGCGCTGTCGAAAGCCTTCAGTACACGTCAGTGTATGGATGTTGTGTTCACGGTGGGTCAGTATACGCAGGTTTGCATGATCTTGAAGACATTCCGCGTGCCCTTGGACGAGGGCCTGGAAGGGTTCTGAGCGCCTGACACTCCCGAAAGCTGTTCTGCAAGGCCCTGGCCGGTGTGCCGGAAACGGGGCATATACGCGACCAATGGCGGGAAAGGCGTGCTGAACGGTCTGGCCTTGCCGTTCATGGCGTTTCGGGCGCTATTCGCCTTTATTTCTGCCATTCGTCGTCATGTGTTTTCCATCCGTATACAGGATAAACGATCCGTCTGCCTCTTTTGCGCAAGCGGTGCCGATTCGCCGTGAGCGCGGCGCGTATACCTTGTTCCATGGCGGTTTCCCCGCCCTGACATCCGTCATCCATTCATCCGTCCTGTAACCTATTTGTCACAAGCCCCGCAAAGGCGTCTTGCTGCTGACGAATGGATAAGCGGACGCGATGAACGGCGGATCGTTTGATTGACGCACGGCCGATTGTTCCCGTGTACTGGATTTACGGGACGGAGAGCGGTGGGTTTGGCAAACGACACAGTCTCGCGCCGGATGAGGGGCGCTGGTCCGCATAACAATGATGTTTATACGGATGGCCCCAAAACAGGCACTGATGTGCCCCGATGGATCCGCGATGCGAGGCAGCTGGACACGCCGAAGGATGGGTGATGTCAGTCTTTAGCGAAGGGGAGTCCCATGAAAAGACGGTCTTTGAAACAGCGTCTGCTGATGTCGGCCTCGACGGCCGGTATCGCCATATCGGCGGTCTTCGGATCGGCGATGCCGGTCGCGGCCCAGGACGACGATGACGATCCGGGCGATCTCATCATCGTGACGGGATCGCGCATTCCGCGTCAGGATCTGGAAGCCAACAGCCCGATCACGATCATCGATGCCGAGGAGTTCCAGTTCGCCGGCAACTCGACGGTGGAGCGCGTGCTGAACCAGTTGCCCCAAGTGGTGCCGGGCGCGTCCAGCCAGTCGAACAATCCGGGTGCGGGCTTTGCCACCATCGATCTGCGCGGTCTCGGCAACCAGCGGACCCTGGTGCTGGTCAATGGCCGGCGCTGGATTCCGGCCGACAACAGCGCCGGTTTCGGCGGTACCGATGTCAACACCATCCCGGCGGGTCTCGTGGAGCGGGTCGAAGTGGTGACGGGCGGCGCATCCGCCGTGTACGGATCGGACGCCATCGCCGGTGTCGTCAACTTCATCACGCGCGACAATTTCGAGGGTCTGGAATTCAACGCCCAGTTCGATCTGCTCGATGAAGGCGACGGCGAAACCTATGATTTCTCCGTGCTCGGTGGCATGAATTTCGACGATGGGCGCGGCAATATCACGTTCTTCGCCGAGTATTACACCCAGACCCAGGTTCTGGCGAAGGACCGTGATTTCACCTTCTTCGATTGCGATGATGGCGCGGGCGATTTGTCCAATCGCGGCGATTTCACTTGCGGCCCTCCGGGCGGGGACGGACGGGATGTGTTGCGCCGGGGCGGGTCGAGCCGGATCCCCGAAGGGCGGATTTCGGGCGGCGGCTTTACATTGCCGGACGGCAGTACGGCCGGGTCGATCCTGTTCCTGCCGGACGGGAATGTGCGTGAGCGCTCGGGCGTGACGGATGTCTTCAACTTCGCGCCGTTCACGAATATTCAGATCCCGCTCGACCGCTATACGATCTCCGGCACGATCGATTACGAGATCGATGACAATATCGAGTTTTACAGCGAGGCGCTGTTCGTCAACACCCAGTCCCAAGGGCGGTTGGCGCCGACGCCGCTGGCGGAACAGTTCGAGATCTCGGTCGATATCAATCCGTTCCTGACGGAAGCGGCCAAGGATGTCATCCGTACCAGCAACAACTACAATCCGGCGACCGGCACCTATACGGGCAGCCTGTTCCGGCGCATGCTGGAATCGGGGGCGCGGGAAGAGAACTTCACCACCAACGCTTACCGCTTCGTCGGCGGCTTCCGTGGCGAGTTCGGCGATTTCTTCGGCGGCTGGCTCGAAGACTGGCGCTGGGATGTCTATTACATGTTCGGCCGGACCGAACTGACGGATGTTCAGCTTGGGAACATTCAGCTCTCCCGGTCGCAACAGGGCCTGCTTCTGGCTGAAGACGCCAATGGCAATATTGTCTGCCAGAACCAGGCCAATGGCTGCGTGCCGCTCAACTTCTTCGGCGAAGGCAACTTCACGCCGGAGATGGTGAACTTCGCCACCATCCAAAGCCTGGCGGTGGGCAATACCCAGACCGAAGTGGTCTCCGGCACGCTGGCCGGCAGCCTGTTCGAACTGCCCTCCGGCGCCGTGCAGGTGGCGGGCGGCTTCGAATACCGGGAAGAATCGGCGGACTTCACGCCGGATCCGGTGGCGGCCTCGGGCGATATCGACGGCTTCAATGCGGCGGGCGATCCGCTCGACGGCGGTTTCAACGTGTGGGAACTGTATGTCGAGACCAAGATCCCGGTGATCACCGATCTGCCCTATGCCAAGCTCGTGTCCATCGACGGCGGTGTGCGCTATTCGGACTATTCGACCGTCGGGCGCGTGGTCACCTTCAAGGGTGGCGGCGAATGGCAGATCAATGACGAATACCGGGTCCGTGGCCTGTTCCAGCGGGCCATCCGGGCGCCGAACGTCATTGAGCTGTTCGGTCCGCAGGTCAATGGTTTCCCGCAAGTGGACGATTTCTGCGACTCCAGCCAATCCCCTGTCAGCAACGGCCTAGCGGATCTGTGTATCGCGCAAGGGGTGCCGGCCGCGTTTTTCGGTCCGGATGCGCTTGCGGTCAATCCGGAAGGCACGTTCAGCCAGGAGGATCCGCAGATCGAGACCCTGACCGGCGGCAATCCCAATCTGGAGGAAGAGACGTCCAACACCTGGACGATCGGGGCTGTGCTGCAGCCCAGCTTTATCGAAGGGCTGTCGCTGACCGTGGACTGGTACAACATCAATCTGCAGAATGCGGTGTCCCAGGCGGGCGGCAGTAGCCAAGGCGTGTTCGATCTGTGTGCGGCCTCGAACAATGTCAATTCGTTCTTCTGCGGATTGATCCCGCGCCGGAGCGACGGCAATGCCCAAGGGGTGTTGAGCCTCAACGAGAACGTCTCGTCGTTCCAGACCAGCGGTCTTGATGTATCACTCAACTACGGCTTCGATCTGGACGAATTCGGTCTTGACGATGCCGGTTCATTGACCGTGTTCGGCACGTTCGGCTGGGTCAATGAATGGATCCTGACACCGACGGAATTCTCCGAACCCGTCGAATGCGCCGGTAAGTTCTCCGGCACCTGCGGTCAGACCTTCTCGGGCTATCCGACACCGGATATGCGCTCTTTCGTCCGGGCGACCTGGGAACGGGGACCGGTACAGTTCTCGGTGCGCTGGCGCTGGGTCGGCGGTCTTGAGGACGTCAATGCGGACGTGGCGATCCCGGAAGTGGACGGGCGGCATTATGTGGACCTGACCGCCACATGGGAGCCCTATGAAAACGTCCAGTTCCGGATCGGCGCGGAGAACATCACCAGCGTGGAACCGCCGCGGGTGGGCAACAGCCAGACGGACTCCAACACGCTGGTGCCGCTGTTCGACGTGCTGGGCGCCCGGATCTTCTTGGGCACGACCATCCGGCTCTAGAACGGACAGGATATGACGATTACAGGCGGCGGATCCATCCGGGTCCGCCGTTTCCTTATGGGCGGTCAGTGCGCTGGAACACAGTCGAAAGCGACCGTCATCCGGTCCTGCGGTGCATCGAAGGGCCGGGTACCATGGAACAGGTAAGAGGGAAAAAGCACCAGCGTGCCTTCCTCCGGTTTCACGGCACGCGCAACCCGTTCCCGTTCGCCAAGGCCCAGATTGGTCTCGCCGAATGTCAGCCAGCCTTGTTTTTGCCCCGTATCCGCAACGCAATCGGGCAGGCGGACATAATAGGCCGATGAGATCCAGCCCTGGCTGTGCACATGGTTGACATGAAAGCCTTGCGTCTGCAGGCGGATGGACCAGGCGCCGGAAAACCGGACGCTCTTGGTCTTGCGGCTGAGAAACGGGTGATGCGGATCATCGGGCAGCCCGTCGACATACTGCGCAATAGCCTGCTCGAAGGTGCGTTTCAGAGCCTGGATGTCGGGAAGGGCCTGTTTGAACAACGCACCTTGAGTCTGGGTTCCGCCCCGCAGGGTCTGGTCAATCGGATGACTCCGCATGCGGTGCAAACCGTCCAAGGCGCGGCCCAAGGCGGCGTTGAACTTGCCCAGACTGGCGTATCCGTCGGGCACGGCAAGGCGCATGGGCTGCACGAACCGCTCGTAATCGTTCAGCCAGGCGCTGCGCGGGTCGCCGAGAAACCGCCAGCACAGGCCCAGATAGGCCAGGATCTGCTGATCGAGCGGGTCGCGCTCCCGCGCCCGGTCCAAATGGGACAAGGCCGCTTGGTACTCGCCTTGCTTGATCAGCAGACGCGCATAATCCTGCCGGAAGGTCATGTCGTCCGGCGCCGACCGAATGACCTTTTCAAAGAGCGCCTGGGCCCGGTCCGTGTGGCCTTGATCGGCCTCGACCTTGGCCTGCAGGGCCAGAAGGGGCGGCTCGGCTCCGATCCGTTTCACAGCCTCCTCGATCGTGGCGGCCGCGCCTTCAAGATCGCCGGATTTCATCAGAAGACGGCCGTATAACAGGGCGAGGTCCGGGGATTGGGGCGTTCGCGCGATGGCAGGGGGCAGGGAGCGGGCGAAAAGGTCTCGCCGCCCCAGTTCCCAGAGCAGCTTGTTGAGCCTGTCATGGGCTTCCGCATAATCCGGACGCAGAGTGACAGCCGTCCGGTAGGCGTTCAACGCTTCGTCGAAACGGCCGCAATCGGAAAATGCGTTCGCCAGATTGAAATGAATGTCCGGACTGTCCGGACGCAAGGCCAGCGCTTGCCGGTAGCAGACGATGGCCCGGTCCGGCGCTCCTGTCTGGCGCAAGGCGACGCCCAGATTATGGATTGCCTCCACGGCTTTCGGGTTCGCAGCCACGGCCTGTTCCAGAAGCGGCAGGGCTTCGCCCGGCCGCCCCAGAGTGTTCAGCAGGCGGCCTTTCAAGCCGAGCGCGCCCGCATGCCCCGGCTTGAGCGCCAGGGCCTTGTTGGCCCCGTCGAGAGCCTTGTCAGGGTCCCCGGCGCGTTCATGGAACCGGGCGAGGTTGAGCCAGCCGTCCACATAGCCGGGCGCGAGGCTCACGGCCCGGTCATAGCAGCCGCATGCTGCGCGCCAGTCCGCGCTTTTGGCCAGGGCGTTTCCCAGATTGTTCCAGACATGTGGCTGGGCTGGCGCGCGCTCCAGCGACCGGCGCATCAGCCGGACGGCTTCATCCGTCCGCCCGCATTCCTGCACGATCAGTCCCAGCACTTGCAGCGTGTCGGCATGATCCGGATTGAGCGCGAGCGCCTGGCGGCAGGCCGTTTCGGCCGCTGCGAAATCCCGCCGTTGCGCGGCACCCATGGCCGCCTGCAACAGGGTTTGGATCCGGGCCTGTCCATTCATACGGATACTTTAGGCGGTCCGGCCCGGCAGGGAAAACCGTCTGCGGCCTATGGCCTAAGAAATGCGTCGAGTGCGCCGAAAAACGTGTCCGGCTGATCGAGCATGATGAAATGTTTCGAGTCGTCGATGCGTTTCAGGATCACCCTGTTCCAGGCGGCGTATTGGGTCTTGTAAAGCGTGTCCATCTGCGCCTGGGTCATCATGGGATTGGGGATCCAGGCATAAAGCACCAGCCCCTGGGCTTTCATCTCCGTCAGATCACGGCGCAAATCGGCGGTCAGCAACTCATAGAGCGCCTTGGACATGGTGTCCCGGTCGGACGCCAGAACCCAGGAGAGCACGCGCTCCTGGTCCTCGGGCGCGGTCACTTGAACCGTCTGTGTATTGAATGTCTGGCGGGCGCGGAAGGTTTCGTCATCCAGATCCCGCAGACCGTCCCGCATCATCGCCGCGCCGGGTTCGGCCGCCTGCGCGTCGGCGGCACCCAGAAATAGCTGGCCGAGAAAGGGCAGGGAGTCGACCACCACCACTTGGGCCACCCGGTCCGGCGCTTCGAGCGCCACGGCCATGGCCGTGAAGCCGCCGAGGCTGTGGCCGATCAGCACCGCGCCTTCCAGGTCCTTGTCGTTCAGATAAGCGGCGAGTGCGTCCACCATGCCGTCGATCACAGGGCCGTCCGCAGGCGGAACGCCGGCAAAGCCCGCGAAGGTAAAGGTGTGAACCTGGAACCGGTCGCCATAGCGGGCGGCGGTTTCGTCCCAGACGGCGCCGGAAGACGCAAGGCCCGGAATGAGCAGCATCGGCCGCGCCCCGGCGTCTTGCGTGCCGCTGACCGTGACCTCGAAGCGTTCGGCGGCATGGGCGCCAAACACGCCGAAAAAAAGCAGAACCCATCCGAGGACGGCCGGTGTCAAAAGACGGATGCGCCGCGCGCTCATGATGCCAAACCCCCATTGAAAGCCGCAGGACTGCGGGAAAACAGGTATCAGCATATGCGCAAGAGCGCTTCAATCAAAGTCTCAAGGCGCAAAGTCCCAAGACATGCGGTCTTGAGGGGACCGGATGTCAGTTAAAGGGAATGCTGATACTGCCCGTGAGTTGATGACCATCAAAATGGGCATCGATACCGTTCGTATCAAAATTACTCTTGATGAAGCGGTAATTGAAGCCGAACAGCAGAGTCTCCGTGGCCTTGACATTGACCCCGCCGCCCAACTGCCAGGCAAAGCCGGTCTCGCCCTCGCCGTCGGACGAGGTACGGCCCAGACCAAGACCGCCGCCCACATAGGGAATGGCCTTGCCGTTGAGCGGAATGTCGTACCAGGCATTGCCGAGAAAAGTCAGGACCGTGAAATTATCATCCACATCGAAGCCCGGCACGTCGGGCTCGCCGCGCCGCGCGGAAATCTCCCCTTCCGTCCGCACGCTGCCGCGTCCGCCCAGCACATTGGCCCAACCGTAACCGAGCGCTCCGCCCACCGCGATGCCTGGATCGCTATCGATCGATGTTTCAACACTGCCGGTCTCGGCTTCGAGTTCGCCGCCAACCTGAAGGCCCAGGAAGCCCGTCACATAGAGCTTGTCGTCGGCCATGCCGGCCCCGGCCGGTTGGGCAAAAGCCAGAAGACAAGAAGCGAAGGCGCTGGCGGAGAATGTGCGATAGAACATGGGTGTCCCTTTCCAGATACGCGGCGGGAGATCGACGCTGGGCTTTTCCAGCCCGCAAAAACAACACGCTGTTCCAATTAGGATACTGCTCGTCTACGGTACAAATTAAAGATGTGTAAGACCGTGCGTCCGGTTCGCGCTTTTTGCCAGGCGCATGACGGGCCGGGCAGGCTTGCGAACCGCCGGGAAGGGCTGAACGCGCAACAGGGAGGATCGAGCGATGTGGCGCTTTTCCATTCTGGGTCTGGTAACGATCCTGGGGCTGACGGCTTGTCATTTCGACTCCAAGCAGCCTTTGTTCGGGCCGGACGATTTCGAGGCTCTGGCGTTCAATTATTTCGCCTATCGTCATACCGATGACGAGGCCACCCATGCCTTGGAGATTTTTCAATACGGACGGCAGTCAGGCACGTTCGCCGTGCGCTCGGTGACCGGGGACGGCGAGGTCGATGCGCTCATGGAAACGGGCTTCGTGCAACTCAAGCCCAATCTGTATCTGATCCAGATCACAGGCTTCACTCTAGACGGGCCGCCGCAGACGGACCGGTTTTCCTTGGGCGACAGGCCCGCGCCGGATCTCGGTAAAGATCCGTCCGGCGCTGACGATACGGTTTTTACCTACGGCTTTCTGGAAACGGTGACGGGCGAGCGGACGCTCTTCCAACGGACGGATACGGGGATCAACGGCTTCACGCTCTATCTCACCTTCAAGACGGACGCCGATGAGGCGGTCGAAGCTCTTGGGGAGACATACGGCATCGCGCTCGACGGCTATACCCTGCCGGAGGATCCCGATCTCAGCGCCGACACGCTCAAGGCGTTCTTCCTGGAGGTTTTCGAGACGCAAAAGGCCGCTAACCTGTTCTCGGACGTGACGTCTTTTGAAGGCGATCCCCGCGGCTTCAAGTGACGCGGTGATGCCGATTTCCAAAAGGGCTCTAAGCCCAAAGGAAAAAGGGCGCCGGTATCGGGCGCCCTTTTCCGTATCCGCTGGTTTGTGCGTGCGGTCAGGCGAAGATGAAGTCGCCTTCCGACAGATCGCTGATGTCGGTCTTGCGCAGCCAGATCTGCTCGCCCGCATCGACGGTCAGGATCAGGAATTTCTTTTCCTCCTGGGCGCCCGCGATCAGGGTGTCGAAATCGAGTCCGGCAAAGGCGCTCACATCGATCTTGTCCACGCCCGGTTCGAAATCGCGGATGATGTCGGTGCCGCCGGTGAAGATGAAGGTGTCTATGCCGTCATCGCCACGCAGCTCATCCTCGCCGAGACCGCCGGAGAGGATGTCGTCGCCGTCGCCCGCGCGCAGCCGGTCGTCGCCTTCGCCGCCGTAAAGTTCGTCATTGCCGTCCTTGTCACGCAGCCTGTCATCGCCAGCGCCGCCGTAATGGACGTCATTTCCGTCGCCGCCCTTGGTCCGGTCGTCGCCGTCGCCGCCGACGAGTTCGTCATCGCCGTCACGGCCGGAGAGCTTGTCCCGGCCGGCGGTGCCGCCGACCAGATCGTCGCCGTCGGTACCTTTGGACGGCGCGCTCGTCAATCTGAGCGTGACCGTGGCGGTCTCCGTGTTGTCGGCCTCGTCCACCAGCGTGTAGGTGAAGCTGTCTTCCACGACGGAGCCATTGCCCGGACCGGCAAAGGCCGAGAGCGGATTATAGGTGAAATTCCCATCGGCCAGCATGGTGATAATCGCGCCGCTGGGCAGGCTGATAAAGCCCGACAGGGGCTGACCGTTGACTGCCGTCACGGCCAGGCTTTCCCCGAGCGGATCGAAATCCCGGCCGTTGCGGTTGTCCGCCAGCACATTGCCGCCGACCGCACCGCCGCCCAGCGCGCCGACGATGATGTCGGCTTGGGCCGTGGGGGGCGGATTGGGCAGGTCTTCGTTCGCGATCACGGCCTGGACCGTTCCTTGGGAGATGATCACGTCTTGCAGCGTGCCGCCCGGATCGAGGGTGACGGTGAATTCCTCGTCATCCTCGAATTCGAATTCGTTGCGCACGGCAATGGTGAAGGTCGTTGTCGATTGACCGGCGGCGAAGGTGACGCTGCTGGTGCCAGGGAAGGCGTCGTCGAAATCCCTGTCGCTTGCCGGGCTGGTGCCCGAGCCCGCCACTTCGAACGGCACGGTCAGGGCCTCGGAGGTGTCGCCGATGCGGTTCACCGTGAAGGTGATGTCCTGGTCTTCCGGCACCGGATCGTCCGGTCCGACCAGGCTCAGCACCGTCTGATCGCCGACCGCCACGGTGATGGTGGTCGTCGCCGTCACGGTCTCGCCCGCTTCGTCCTCGGCCGTCACGGTAACCGTGAAGGTGCCAGTCGTGCCCGGCGTGCCGGAGAGCACGCCAGTCTCGGATAGGGATAGGCCCGCCGGCAGACCGGCGGCAAAGAAATCGAGACTGTCTCCATCCTCAATGTCCACATCGTCGAACGCGATGGAAAGATTGACGGGGACAAGAGCGATGCCCGCCGTCGCCGCCAGGTCGGTCAGGGTACCGACGGTCGGCGCATCGTTTTGCGGATCGACGGTCACCGTCACTTGGGCCTGGTCGGAGCCGCCGCGCCCGTCGAAGATCGTATAGGTGATGATGGCCTGGCCGTTGAAATCATCGTCCGGCGTGTAGACGAGCTGCTCGGCGCCGTTCACGCTGACGGTGCCATTGGTGGCCGAGGCGCTCAGGACCTCCAGATCGTCACCGTTCGGATCGCTGTCATTGGACAGCACGGTAATGGTGACCGTATCGTCCTCGTCCACCCGGGCCGTATCGTTGACAGCCGTAGGCGCGTCGTTATCGGGATCGATACTATCGCCTTTAGGCGAGGGGGCTTCCGTGGCGTCCGTGTTGTCAACGCCGTTGTTCAGGTGGAACCGGTCCATCTGGAACTGGGTCGAGCGCCCGGCGAACTGGATGGTGTAGGTCTGGCCCGCCCGCAGATCGAACACCGCATCGGGATGGACCGTTTCGCCATCCCGGTCGAATTCCAGATTTTGGGCCCAAAGCCAGGTCTGGCGATTGCCGCCCGGGAAGGCGAGTTTTGTGAAGTCGCGGAAGAATTCGCTGCCATCCTGATCGATCATGGTGACCAGCGCGCCATTGGCATCGATCATCCGGACCCAGACGTCGTTTTCCAGATCGCTCTCGGGCGCGACGCCCGGACGGCGCGCGCGGATGGTCAGGTCGTACCAGCCGTCCTCATCCACTTGGAAGGAATAGGAGAGAGCATCGTCGATGTCGGGACCGCTGACGCCCACGAGTCCCGTATCCCATTCGTAGAAGCCGGATCCGGTGGCGCCGGTCTGCTCGATCGCATCATCCCGGAAGACCCAATCGCTCAGCGGATCGGGGCCCAGATCTTCCACTTCGACGACAAGCAAACCGTCCTGGCCGAGATAGAGGTCTCCCTCACCGCTGCCGCCGCCTCCGCCGCCGAAGACGACGCCGCTGGTGGAGAAGTCGAAGCTTTGCTGTTCCAGAATGGCGCCGGTTCCGCCGGGGCCGTCAAAAACGGTGGTCGAGAAGCTGTATGTGCCGTTGGCCGGCGGCACTTGCCCGGCATAGATGGGCGCCGCAGCCGACCCGCCGTCGCCGAACAGCGTGTAGGGCGCGCCGTTTTCCGTGCGGGCGAAGTTGCCGCCGGGCCCGCTCATTTCAAGACGCACGGAGCCGACCGGTTCCGGACCCAGATAGTCGACCGAAACGGTAAAGGCATCGCCGTCCAGCAGGTCGCCCAGATCATAGGCCTGATCCGGCAGGATCTCCGCCACGATCTCGTTGGTTGTCGCGTTAATCAGATTGATTCTTACATTTCCGACCGGCACGACACGTCTCCCCTAATCCACGGCGGCCAAAAACTGGCTCAGCCTGATACTCACCCTCGAGGGCGCCACTCATGGTGACAGGCCCCGTGCAACACGCGCGCCGCGGCCCGTACCTTTAATTATGTGCTGTGTTCCGCCTTCCGGCCCAAACCGCTACAACCCTCAACCGTGATTCTATGCGCGGGTTGTGGACAAATGTCCAGGGGTTTAACGAGGCGTTAACGCCTGCGTGAAGAGGAAAAACCCAAGCTGTTTTAAGGGTATTTTCAAGGCGCATCGGCGATCAGCGCCTTCACGCCGTCGCCTGTCCGGAACGTCAGTGTACGGGTGGGGCCGCCAAGGGCCGCATTCACCTGATTGACCTGGGCCGGGAAGACATCCTGAAGATAGGAACATCCAATCAAAAGCGTCTGGGGTATCCTGTCGGGGTAGCTCTCCTGGAAGATGTAGACGTGATCGCCGTCGAGCTCCGCGCCGAGCGCCTTGAGCGGAATGGGGGCGCCATCGTCATGTTGGAGCGCGAACCTGTCGGCGACATAAAGCGTGAGACGGGCCCGGGCCTCGACCGAGGTCAGATCCGGGGCGGCGAAGGCGGTCTTTTCCATCAAGGCCTGAAGAGCGTCATGGATATGCAGCCGGTGAACCACCTCGAGGGCGCGGGTGCGGGCGTTCCAGGTAACCGTGGTGAGCGCGCTTTGCGCCCGGTGCGCCAAGGCGAGGCCAGGACTGGCCAGCAAAGCGAGCCCGGCGCATAAGGCCTTGAGGCCCGCGCGCCGGGTGATCATTTGCCCGGGAGGCATAGGCCTGGGGCTCATTCGCCGCCATCGGCGGGCTGGAGCGGCACGGCCTTGCCGCTTCCCGCGCCGTCCTTGCCGTCTTCCTTCAGCTCCACCAGCATGTCGGCCATCAGATCGCGGGTTTCGTCCTTGGCTTTGTAAAGCTCCAGGCGGGAGCGCCGGATCTTCGGCGGGAAGGTGTTGTCGCTGCGGTCCGTATCCGGCGTCTCATTACGGGTATCGAGGGCGATCTCGGTGATGCGCTTGGGCCGGATCAACAGCTTGGTGACCATCTGGCCGTTGCGCCGCCAGATTTCCGCCGGCACCATCATTTCTTCCGTCGAACCGTCTTCAAAAGAGATGACCAAAGGCAGCGGCGTCAGCAGACCGCCCTTGTTCTCGAAATCGACGAAATAGACGAACTCGTCATCGGCCAGGGCGCGCTCAAGGGTTTCGCGTTCCCAATCGTCGAGCCCTTTCAGGAAGTCCCGATAGGTGTTGCGGTCCTTGTTCGACACCGTGAACGGATCGTTCTCGTTGTAGAAATCCGCCAGTTCCGGGTTGCGCTGGAAATAGGTGGTGCGCCCTTCTTCCCGGTTGCGCGTGACGCCCACCGGTTCGGGATGATCCTTGGCGTCCTGTTCCCGGTTCAGCGGGAACTCGATATCCGGATCCTGACTGGAGATCTTGTATTCGCGAATGTCCGAGATGCCCACATTCACGTGATCGGTGGAGTAGAACCAGCCGCGCCAGAACCAGTCGAGATCGATGGCGGAGGCATCTTCCATGGTGCGGAAGAAATCGGCGGGCGTCGGCCGCTTGAACTTCCAGCGGTTTGCGTATTCCTTGAACGCGTGATCGAACAGCTCGCGGCCCATGACCGTTTCCCGCAAGACGGTGAAGGCGGCGGCCGGTTTCGAATAGGCATTGGGACCGAACTGAATGACCGAGTCCGACTGGGTCATGATCGGGACCTGGTTCTCGCTCTTCATGTATTCGCTGATGTAGTCGAGCACATTGGTCTTGCCCCGGAAGGCGGGATATTTCTCTTCCCATTCCAGTTCGGCGACATATTCCAGGAAGGTGTTGAAGCCTTCGTCCATCCAGGTCCAGCGGCGTTCGTCCGAATTGACCACCATCGGGAAATAGATGTGGCCGATCTCATGGATGATGACGCCGATCAGCCCGTATTTGATGCGCCGCGCATAGGTGCGCTGTTCCTCCGGGGTGCCCGTTTCACCCTCCGCCATCTCCTTTTCGGTGATGGTCGGGCGGTAGCCGTTGAAGGTGATCATGGGATATTCCATGCCGCCCCGTTCCCAGGTGTTGACCGACTGGGCGGTCGGATAGGGGTAGGGGAAGGAGAAGCGGGAATAGACATCCATGGTGTGGACGACCGAATGGGTCGAGTATTTCGACCAGATCGGTTCGGCCTCCTGGGGATAGAACGACATGGCGAGCACGCGCGGATGCTCCGCGTCCTCCTGTTCGTGGATCATGGCGTCCCAGATGAATTTGCGCGAACTGGCCCAGGCGAAATCCCGCACATTCTCCGCCTTGAAGCGCCAGATCTTGGTGCGGGTTGTGCCGTCCTTCTCGTTTTCGAGCGCTTCTTGCGGTGTCACGATGAAGATGGGTTCGTCCGTGTTGGCGCGCGCCAGGCGGGCGCGCTGCTCGGCGCTCAGGACCTGGTTCGGGTTTTGAAGCTCGCCGGTGGCGGAGACGATATGATCCGCAGGCACCGTGATTTCCACATCGTAATTGCCGAACTCAAGGGTGAACTCGCCGCGCCCGAGGAACTGCTTGTTCTGCCAGCCGGTATAATCCGTATACGCCGCCATGCGCGGGAACCACTGGGCGAGGAAATAAAGATAGGTATCACTCTCCGGGAAATGCTCGTAGCCGCCGCGCCCGCCCACGACTTTCTCGTTGATGATGTTGAAGGACCAGTCGATGGAGAAGGTGATCTTGCCCCCAGGGCGCAGGGCGCGGGGCAGATCGATGCGCATCATCGTATCAACGATGGTGTAAGGCAGATCCTGGCCGTTGGCGGCCTTGACCGCGCCGATCTCGAAGCCGTGCTCCACATCCTTGAATTCCTGATGGCGGCGCAGCGCGCCGAAGCTCAAGGAATCGCCCGTGCCGATCGCCGTGCGCCGCGTGCCCGAGGTGGCGGCGGTTTCCGACATGCGCGCCGTGGAATCGTCCCGGAAGCGGTTCTGGTCGAGCGCCACCCAGAGGTAGCGCAGGCTATCGGGGGAATTGTTGGTGTAGATGATGGTCTGGGAGGCGGCGATGCGCTTGGCGTCCTCGTCGAGCGCCACCTTGATGATGTGATCGGCCTGTTGTTGCCAATAGGCGGGGCCGGGCGCGCCGGCCGCATTGCGGTAGACATTCGGCGTCGGCAGGTCGGTGCCAAGCTGGCGGAATTTGGCGACCTTCTCTTCCGCATTGGCCAAGGCCTGCTCTGTCGCCGGGCCTCCTATTGCCAAGCTCAGCGCCAGAACCGCGCCCGCCGTAAAGCGCGCAACCCGAAGATGCAAAGACCCCATCACCCAACTCCCTTGAGCCCCCTGTCTTGTGAGCAGGGGCCGTCAGCCAATCTCAAAACTTCTGGAAATGAGTGTATCAGCCGGATGCGGCACCGCAACCGAGCGGGCCGGGCAAGCCTGGACCGGCGGGGCCGTCAGATCGCCAGGCGGCGTTCGTAAAGATCGGGCAGGTCGTTTTCCAGCAGGATCACATCGTCGGGTTTGGCATTAGCGTCGAGCCAGGTCTGGGCCTGGGCGAAATTCTCCATACGGAGCAGGTCGCCGCTGCCATTGCTCGCGCTCTTATAGGCCGTGACGAAGCTCTCGATGCGTTCCGGCGCCACCGCGATGACGATATCCGCGTGATTCGCCGCGACCTTGCCGATCTTGGCGTGTTCCTCGTCATGGGCGGTGCCCAGTTCCACCATGCCCGGCGTCACCACGATGCGCCGCCCCGGTTCCTTACACAGGACCGAGAGCATTTCGAGGGCGGCCTTGAAGCCCTTCGGATTGCTGTTATAGGCGTCGTCGATCAGGCGCGCGCCATTGGGCAGGCTTTTCACCTCCAGACGATGGGTGATCTGCGGCACGGTCTTCAGCATCAGGATGACATCCTCGGGCACCATGCCCAGATGGCAGGCCATGGCGAAGCTGATCGCCACATTGAAGCCGTGATGGGTGCCGAAGAGCGGCGCTTCAAGGGTGTATGACTGGCCCTGCCACTGGACTTCGACCGCAAGACCCTCCGGCGTCTGCCGGACATCGCCCATGACCAGATCGCCGTCCTTGCCGCACAGCAGCACTTTGCCCGGATATTGCGCATGGAGCGCCTCGAACGGTCCGTAGCCGCGCAGATCCGCGTTGATGATCGCCATGCCGCCATTCTTCAAGGCCGCGTCGGGCAGTTCGGATTTGGCGATCGCGACCTGATCCAAGGTCTTGAAGCGCTCGTAATGGGCCGGGCCCACGGCGGTCACGATACCGATATGAGGCGGCGTCAGATCGCACAGGCGCTTGATCGAGCCCGGACCGTAGGCGCCCATTTCGGCGATCAGGAATTTATGGTGGGGCGAGAGACGCTCCCGGACGATCCGGGCAATGCCCATCACCGTGTTGACGCTGCCAGGCGTGATCAGGGTAGGCGCGTAGGATTGCAGCACATGCCCCAGAATATGCTTCACGGAGGTCTTGCCGTAAGAGCCGGTGATGCCGATCACCGTGGTCTCCAGGCGCAGGACCTTGTCATGGGCCTCCTGCCAGAATTTCTTCTGCACCCGCGCTTCCATGGGCGCCAGCATCAGATTGCCCGCCACGATCAGCACCGGGATCAGATGGATGGGGATCAGCCAGACGAGCGGGTTCGTGGCGACAATCGCCGTCACGAGCCCTGCCAGCACGGTGAGGACAGCGGCGGAGATCAGGATCCGGCGCGCCCGTTTCGTCAGCACCAGCCGCTTCTTGGCGGTCTGGCGCGGGTCCTTCTCGATCCAGAAGGCGGCGGCGAAAGCGGCGGCGAGCGCCAGCAGGGCGGCGCCGCCTAAGGAGGGCACGAGAAGCGCGAACACGCCCAACGCCGCCGCGAAACCGGACAGCCGCTTGTCCACCGAGCCCGTCGTCACCAGCCAGCGCAGGAATCGCGGTCCGTCATATTCCTCCTGCTGAAAGATATGCAGATAGGTGAGCAGGCGTTTCCAGGCGAAGGCGAGAAAAGCAAGGAGCGTGAGAACGGCGATCATGGGGTCTCTTTCGCGAATTGCTCGATGAGATGGGCCACTTGATGCTGGCCCCGGTCAAGGATCGAATAATGGTCGAAGCCCGGCAGCAGCAGAAGCTTGGCGCCGGGGATCAGGGTTTCGAAATCGCGCCCCATGCTGGGCGGCGTGGTGACGTCCTGCTCGCCATAGACAAGGCGCACGGGGCAGCGCACGGCTTTGGCCGTATCGGTCAGGTTCTCGCCGATCACCTTGACCAGCGAGCCGCGCAAGGCACCCGCCGCCTTATAATCGGCGCTGCCGAAGCGCTTTTGCAACCAGGCGCGGCCCTCATCGCCCTGCACCAGCCGTTTCAGAAGCTTGTAGCTGTAGATCCGCGCGTTCAGGCTGAGCTGTTCCAGGGCCGAGCGTCGGCGGGGAATGCCGGCGGCGGACATCAGGAACAGGCCGTTGAGCGCATCCGGGTGCTCGGCGGCGACCACGAGGCCCACCCGGCAGCCGAAGGAATGGCCGATCCAGATCCGTTTGCCTTCGGGCTGGGTGGCAAGCCAGGCCGCCGTCAGCCGCGCGTAATCGGTGGTGCTCCAGTCGGCGGTGGGCGGCGGCGCTTCGCCGAAGCCCGGAAAGTCGATCAGCACATGACGGCCGAGCGTCTCCAGGCCCGAGGCAATGGGTGCCATATTGGCGTGGGAATGTCCCCAGCCATGGGCCCAGACATAAGTCGTGTCGCCGGTGCCGAAAGACCGGAAGGCGAGCGTGTTGCCCTCATGCGTGAAACGTTCCATTGGCGCCGATCCAAACCCGTTTGCGCGTCGCTGCGCTTGACCGCCTCATCCCCCAAGAATGCGACATCATAAAGTCGATTCCGGAAGGGCCAGCGCCCTTGTCCTTGCCACAATCCCATGGAAATGCAACCAACGAGGTACTCATTTAGTCTGGAACGGAGAGAACGCGCATGTCGAGAAAACGCGTCGCAGTCTTTTTCGGGGGCCGCTCCCCGGAGCACGATGTCAGCATCGTCACAGGGCTTCAGGTTCTGGAAGCTATCGACGCGACGGCCTTCGACGCCTTTCCGGTTTATGTCTCCCCCTCGGGCGAATGGTTCGTGGGCGACCTGTTGCGCGACCGCGCCAATTATCTTCCCGATCAAGGCACCCGCGACAGGCTTGTCCGTGTGTCTCTGTCGCTGGGCGAGGACGGGCGGCCGGTCCTGATGGGCAGAGCCTCGAAACTGTTCGGCAAGCCCGACACCGTGCCTTTCGATATCGCTTTCCTCGCGTTCCACGGTCTTGTGGGGGAGGACGGACAGTTCCAGGGGCTCCTGGAGACCGTGGGCGTGCCCTATACCGGCATGCGAATCAAGGCGTCGTCCGTGTTCATGGACAAGGACACGACCAAGCGCTTCGTCGAAGGGCTCGACGTGCCGACCCTGCCCTATGCCACCATCCGCCGCCCGAGCGACAACAGCCTGATCGTGCGTCCCGAAGCCTTGGCCAATATCGGTTTTCCCGTGGTGGTTAAACCGGCGTCCCTGGGCAGCAGTATCGGCGTGGGCAAGGCGGAGGATGTGGACGAAGCGCGCGCGGTTCTGTCCACGCTCTTCCGGTTCGACACCAAGGCGATCCTGGAACCGTTCGTGGACAATCTGGTCGAATACAATGTGTCCGTGCGCAACGATAACGGCACGGTCGTGACCTCCGCCATCGAGCGCCCGAAAACCAGCGCCGAACTGCTCGACTTCAAGGAAAAATACATGTCGGGCGGCGGCACCAAATCCGGCACCAAACAGCCGGGCCAGGGCAGCGAAGGCATGCTGTCGCTGACCCGCGAGATCAATCCCAAGCTCGATCCGGATACGGAACGCACCATGCGCGAATGGGCGGCGAAGATCTTCACGGCGCTGGACGGTTCCGGCGCGCCGCGCATCGATTTCATCGGCAACAAGAAAACGGGCGAGATCTGGTTCAACGAGCTGAACCCGTGTCCCGGCTCCATCGGCTATTTCCTGTGGGAAGCCGCGCCCGAGCCGGTGCGCTTTACCGCGCTTTTGACGACTATGCTGAGCGAGGGCATGGAGCTTTACAAGCGCGCCCAGATCCCCGCCGATCCGACGCCCGAAGCCGCGCGCCTGTTCCCGCGCCGGTAGAGTCCGGACGGTGTGACAGCCGTTTTATTGCGCCAGCTTAGGCCGTTCGAGGTAACGCCCTAGAGTTGTACGCGGGCCGTTTTGAAAAGAGGCGAGGATTCGCGTGCGTCCGGCCTGGAAAGCCTGATCGGCATTTAGGCTGACCTTTAAGTCCAAGCGGATAAGGGCCTGTCTCTTTCGGATTATACTGAGGCTTTGTTTTACAGTTTTGAAGACGATCCCAAGGTTAGACAGAAAAATTTCTTGGTTAACCCCCTGTTAAGACCCGGTTAACACTTTGATTGCTAAGGAAAATACTCCGTCAATGCATTGACGGCCATGTATTCCCATGATATCCCATATCATCCCATGAGCGGGGTCTGCGCCTCTGCCGCACGGATCCGAGGTGATCGGGAGATGAGGGCGTGCGCATGGGCCGCAAAACAGCAGGTAACGGATGGACCGGCGAGAGGGCAGCGCCATGAGCCTGTTCCTGTCGGCTGTCACGAACAAGGTGGACTCAAAGGGCCGCGTGTCGGTGCCGGCGCCGTTCCGCGCAGTGATCGCCGAGAAGGGCGTGGCCTCTTTCGTGTCCTTTCCCTCCTTCACGCTCAACGCAGCGGAGGCCATGACATTGGACAAGGCAGCGGACTACGCGGCACGGCTCGATCAGGAGTTCAATCCGTTCGATGAGGACGCGGATGCCTTTGCCCAATCCATCCTGGCCTCGAGCCATGAATTGCCGTTCGACAGGGAAGGGCGCGTGATGTTGCCGGATGCGCTTATCGAACACGCGGGAATCGCGGACTATGCCACCTTCGTGGGATTGGGCCACCGGTTTCAGATCTGGGATCCGGCGGCTTATAAGGCGTATGCGGGTGAAGCGCGCATGCTGGCCAAGGAGCGCCGGGCCCGGTTCGGCGCAGCGGTGAAGGCGGCGGCCGGCGCCGGGACGGCGGCTCCGGCGGAGCGGGCGCGCGGCGTCCTGCCGGGCGCTGCATGGAAGGGTGAACGATGAGTGGCGGTCTGCACATACCCGTCATGCTCGACGAGGTGGTTGACGTGATGGAGCCCAATGACGGCGGGCTCTATGTGGACGGCACCTTCGGCGGCGGCGGTTACGCGCGCGCGCTTCTGAACGAAGCGGACTGCCGGGTCATCGGTATTGACCGGGACACGGTGGCCATCGCGGCCGCGCGGCCCATGCTGAAAATGTTCAATGGACGGCTCAGCCTGAAGCACGGGCGCTTCGGGTCCATGGCGGATCTTCTGGGTGAGGACGATATCGAAAGCGTCGATGGCATCGTGCTCGATCTGGGGGTCTCCTCGATCCAGCTCGATCACGCGGAGCGCGGCTTTTCCTTCATCCAGGACGGGCCGCTCGACATGCGCATGGGCGGCGAGGGCGAAGACGGCACGCCGAGCGCCGCCGATATCGTCAACGAAGCGGGCGAGTCCGATCTGGCGGACATCCTGTTCCGCTACGGCGAGGAGCGCAAGGCGCGGCCCATCGCGCGCGCCATCGTGGCCGCGCGGGCCAAGGCGCCCATTCTGCGCACCAGCGAATTGGCGGAGATCGTCGAACGGGTCCTGGGACCGTCCGCCCGCGGAGACAGTCATCCGGCGACCCGCAGCTTCCAGGCCTTGCGCATTTACGTGAACCGGGAACTGGACGAGCTGGCCTCGGCGCTGCACGCGGCGGAACGGCTGCTGCGGCCCGGCGGGCGGCTCATCGTGGTGTCCTTCCATTCTCTCGAGGACCGGATCGTCAAGACCTTCCTCGCCACGCGCGGCGGCAAGGCCTCCCAAGGCTCGCGCCATGCGCCGCCTTTGGAAGCGGCCAGCCGTAACCCGTCTTTCCATTTGCTGTTCAGCGGCGTCAAGACGCCGACGGACGAAGAGGTGGGCGCCAACCCCCGCGCCCGCTCCGCGAAAATGCGCGGGGCCGAACGCACCGCCGCGCCCCAGTGGCCGGAAGATTGGTCCGCTCTCGGACTGGTAAAGGAGTACAAGCGATGATCAGCGGATTTAATTACCTGCTTCTGGGGAGCGCCGCTCTCATCTGCGTGGGCCTTTACAATGTGAAATACGAAACCCAGACGGCGGAAAAGGACCTGGCCGCTCTTACCGATAAGATCGCCCAGGAGCGCCAGCAACTGCGCTTGCTTCAGGCGGAATGGGCGCTCCGGACCGAGCCGGACCGCCTGCAGCGCCTGACCGAACACCATCTGGAAATGGTCCCGGTGAGCGCCACCCAGATCGTCAATATCGCCGATCTGCCGCTGCCTTCATCTTATCATACGGTGCGTGCGCAGGATGGTGCCGGTCCGCCCGAGACCCAGCCGATGCTGGCCTCTTACGCGCCTGTCTCCCATCCAGTACCGGTCAAGAAGGCCACCCGCACCCGTCAGGTCCTGCGTCTCGATGCGCCGAGTGTCGTTACCCTGCCGGTGGTGCCGCGCCGCAATCCGTTCACCCGTGTCGCCCAGGCGCGCTCCGGGGGCGCCCAATGAGCCAGTCTTCCGGCGGCGCCGATATCCAGGCGCCCGTTCAGGATCCGGAAATTCTGCCGCCCCGCGCCGAGGACGGGTCCGCGTCGGTCGCGCCGTCCGCAGGCGAAACCATCTGGGCGCTGTCGGGCCGGGAAACCAAACGGGAGACCCGCGCGTTGGCGGCGGGGCGCAACCGCATCGTGCTGGCGGCGGCGGGATTCATGCTGCTGTTCGGCGTTCTGGCGGTCCGGCTCGTGGGCCTGGCCTTGACCGGTCCGGACGATCTGACCTTCCTCAGGGCCGCCCGCGAGCCCGATCATCCGCGCGCCGATATTGTCGACCGCAACGGCATGCTGCTCGCCACCGACGTGACCGTCTGGGCCGCCTATGCCGATCCCTCGAAGGTCTGGGACCCGGAAGACACGGCGGATCAACTGGCGGCGAAACTGCCGGATGTGAACCGCGACCGCCTGGCCAAGCGGCTGTCCGGCACCGGACGGTTCGTCTGGATCGCCCGGGAACTGACGCCCCAGGATCAGTTCGAGATTCACAATCTCGGCCTGCCGGGCATCGGCTTCATCGAAGAGCGCAAGCGCTTTTACCCCCATGGGGAGGCGGTGGCCCATGTGCTGGGCTATGTGGACGTGGACGGCAGCGGCATCGCGGGCGCGGAAAAGGCCTTCGATCAGGCCATCGCGGGCCGGACCCATGCGGACGAACCGGTGGCCTTGTCCATCGACCTCAGGGTGCAGCATTCCCTGAACAACGAGCTGGCCAATGCCATGGAGCGCTTCCGCGCCAAGGGCGCGGCGGGCGTCATTCTGGACGTGGAAACGGGCGAGGTCCTGGCCATGTCCTCGCTGCCGGGCTTCTCGCCCAATGCGCTCGATGCGGCGGGAGCGGACAATCGCTTCAACCGGGTGACGGCGGGGGTCTATGAGCTGGGCTCCACGGTGAAGGCGTTCACCGTCGCCGCCGCCCTCGACAGCCATACGGTGACCCTGGAAGACGGCTATGACGCCACCGACCCGATCCAATATGGCCGCTTCCGGATCCGCGATTTCCACGCGAAGAAACGCTATCTGACCGTGCCGGAGATTTTCCATTACTCGTCCAATATCGGCTCGGCCAAGATGGCCATGGATATCGGCACCGAGACCTTCAAATCCTATTTCGCCCGTTTCGGCCTGCTGGAGCGGCCCTCTTTCGAGCTGAGGGAAACCGCGGCGCCTCTGCTGCCCGCCCGCTGGGGCGAGATCGAAACCATGACGGTCTCCTACGGCCACGGTCTTGCCATCAGTCCGCTGCAGCTTGCGGTGGGCGCGGCGGCGCTGGTCAATGGCGGCTGCCTGCCCCGCGCCACCGTTCTGAAAACCGCGCAAACGGTGCCCGGTCCCTGCGACCGGGTGATTTCCGAGGAGACGAGCCGCACCATGCGGATGCTGATGCGAGATGTGGTGGAGCGCGGCACCGGCAAGCAGGCGGATGTGGAAGGCTATCCCGTGGCGGGCAAGACCGGATCGGCGGAAAAGGCCAAGCGCGGCGGCTATGACCGGCGGGCGCTGATTTCCTCCTTCATGGGCGTCTTTCCCGCGCAGGATCCGCGCTATCTGGTGCTGGTGCTCCTGGACGAGCCGCGCGGCACCAAGGAGACCCATTACTTCGCCACCGGCGGTTGGACGGCGGCGCCCGTCGTGGCCCAGATCGTCAAGCGCATGGCGCCCATGGTCGGTGTGACGCCGCAATTTCCGCCGGCGGAAGAAACCCTCACCCCCGAGCCCTATGCGGACCAGCGCGGGTTGGACGATCTTTCGAAGCCGCTCGTCGCAGCGCATTACCGGCAATGACGGGCGGATGGCGATGCGGCTTGGCGACCTTCTCGATTCTTCCATGCAGGCACCGCCCGATGCCGCCGGACGCGTGACCGTCACGGGACTGACGGCCGACAGCCGGGCGGTAAAGCCCGGTTTTCTGTTCGCGGCCCTTGAAGGCGAGACCCAGGACGGTCTGACCTATCTCGGCAAGGCGCTGGAAAACGGCGCGGCGGCCATACTCCTGCGCACGGGCCGGACGCCGCCGGTGCCGTGCCCCGTGCCCGTAATCGAGCATGACAATCCCCGCCTGGCTTTGGCCCTGCTGGCCGCGCGTTTCCATGCGGGCCAGCCCGAGACCGTGGTGGCGGTGACCGGCACAAACGGCAAGACCTCCATCGCCAATTTCCTGCGCCAGCTCTGGACCGCACGCGGCCACCGCGCCGCCAGCATGGGCACCCTCGGCGTCATGGCGCCGGACGGGCCGATGCCGCTCGCCCATACCACGCCCGATCCGGTGCAGGTCCATCAGATCATGAAGGCGCTGCACGATACGGGTACCAGCCATCTGGCGCTCGAGGCCTCAAGCCACGGGCTCGCCCAATACCGGCTCGACGGGGTGCGGGTCAGGGCCGCCGGCTTCACCAATCTGACCTGGGATCATCTGGATTATCACCGCACTTTCGAGGCCTATCAGGAGGCCAAGGGGCGTCTGTTCACGGAGCTTCTGGAGCCTGACGGCATGGCGGTGATCAATATGGCGGGCGCGCAGGCGGCCTGGTATCGCGAGGCCTGCCTCCAGAGAGGCGTGCGCGTCATGACCACCGGCACGCCTGACAGCGATCTGGCGCTCCTGAGCGCCGAGCCGGGCCCCAAAGGCATCGCCCTCGAAATCGGCCATGACGGCAAGAGCTGGCGTGCCGATGTGCCCCTTTACGGCGGTTTCCAGGCCCAGAACGTGGCCGTGGCCCTTGGGCTCGCCATGGCCTGCGGCGACCGGCTGGACGATCTCATGCCGTTGACGGACCATCTGACCGGCGCGCCGGGCCGGATGGAGCGGGTGGCCGCCACAAGGGCGGGCGCGTCTGTCTTCGTCGATTATGCCCATACGCCCGATGCGCTTCAGAACGTACTCGCCGCCATGCGGCCCCATGTGAGCGGCAAGCTCCATGTGGTGTTCGGCTGCGGCGGCGACCGGGACAAGGCCAAGCGGCCCAAAATGGGCAAGATTGCCACCGATCTTGCCGACCGGGTGATCGTCACGGACGATAATCCGCGCTCTGAAGATCCCGCCCGTATCCGAGCGGAGATCCTCGAGGCCGCGCCCGGCGCTACCGAGATCGGCGACCGGGCGGAGGCCATCGCGGCGGGCATCAAGGGGCTTTCATCCGGAGATATCTTGGTGGTGGCGGGAAAAGGCCACGAAACCGGCCAGATTGTCGGCGACCACGTGCATCCCTTCAATGATGCCGAGGTGGTGCGCGCTCTGACGGCCACGCGCCCGGCGTCCGGCCAGGGAGCGCCTCATGCCTGACCCGCTGCCATCGCGCGCGCTAGCGTTCTCCCGTGGATACACCCTTAAGCTGCAGTTTTCCCGGGCGCGCAACGGCCGGTCCCCGACCGGTGTTGACGAACCCCGGTCGAACCGCCGACAACTAAAGCTCCAGGCGCGAAACGGGTCTGGATGGGGGCGAGCGGACAGGGCCTTGGGTCTGGTCCGGTCATCGAGGGGGGCTTGAGACCGCATGCTTTATCACCTGCTTGTGCCGCTATCCGAACAGATCCCGCTGTTTAACGTCTTCCGCTATCTGACCTTCCGCACCGGCGGCGCGGTCATCACCGCCCTCATCATCAGTTTTCTCTACGGGCCGCGTTTCATCCGCTGGCTCAAGGCCAAACAGCGCGAGGGCCAGCCGATCCGCGACGACGGGCCGGAATCCCATGTTCTGACCAAAGCGGGTACGCCCACCATGGGCGGCTTTTTGATCCTGATCGCCGTCGGGGTCTCGACCCTGCTCTGGGCGGATCTGTCGAACGCCTATGTCTGGGCGACGCTTCTGGTCACCATCGGCTATGGCGCCATCGGCTTTCTGGACGACTACCGCAAGGTCACCAAGCGCTCGACCGAGGGCCTGTCGGGCCGGGCCAAACTGGCGCTGCAGGGGATCATCGCCGTCGTGTCGGTCTTCTGGATCATGCAGGTCAGCCCGCCGGAGCTGGCGGGCGGTCTCGCCATTCCGTTCTTCAAGGATCTGCTCGTGCCCTTGAGTTTCGGCTTCGTGCTCTTCGGCGCTTTCGTGGTGGTGGGCTCGTCCAATGCGGTCAACCTGACCGATGGGCTCGACGGACTTGCGATCGTGCCGGTGATGATCGCGGCGGCGAGTTTCGGGCTGATCGCCTATCTGGTGGGCCATGCGGTCTATTCGGAATATCTGCATCTGTTCTCGGTGCCGGGCACGGGCGAGTTGTCCATTCTGTGCGGCGCGCTGATCGGCGCGGGCCTCGGCTTCCTATGGTTCAACGCGC
Organism: uncultured Alphaproteobacteria bacterium; assembly: GCA_964612085.1. Classification (GTDB taxonomy): domain Bacteria; phylum Pseudomonadota; class Alphaproteobacteria; order JAJFIK01; family JAJFIK01; genus CAZTCJ01. The sequence continues at coordinate 10,734 of CAZTCJ010000018.1, read as the reverse complement.
CTCCCGCCATGGTCTTCATGGGCGATACGGGCTCCTTGTCGCTGGGCGGCGCGCTCGGCGTCATTGCGGTCGCCACCAAGCACGAGCTGGTGCTGGCCGTCATCGGCGGGCTCTTCGTGCTGGAAGCCGTGTCGGTGATCGTGCAGGTGGTCTCTTATAAGACCACGGGCAAGCGGGTCTTCCGCATGGCGCCCATCCACCACCATTTCGAACAGCTCGGGTGGCAGGAGCCGACGGTGGTCATCCGCTTCTGGATCATTTCCGTGGTTCTCGCGCTCATTGGGCTGTCCACCCTGAAGCTGAGGTAAACGGTGATCCCACTTGATGATTTCCGGGGGAGCGAGATTGCGGTTTTCGGCATGGGCCAGACGGGCCTGTCGGCCGCCCTTGCGCTGAAGGCGGGCGGCGCCTATCCAATCGCGGGCGACGATACGGAAGAAGGCCTGGAGCGCGCCCGCGCCCAAGGCATCGTCACCGCCGATCTGTTGGATGTGGATTGGACCCGCTTCGTGGCGCTGGTGCTGTCGCCCGGCATTCCGTTCACTCACCCCGAGCCCCATCCGGTGGTGGATGCGGCCCAGGCCAATGGCGTGCCGGTGATCTCCGATATCGAACTGTTCGCCCGCGCCATGGGTCCGAAAGGCCAGCGCAGCGCCCGGATCATCGGGATCACCGGCACCAACGGCAAATCGACCACCACGGCCTTGATCGCCCATATCCTGCAACGGGCCGGTTTCGACGCGCGTCCCTGCGGCAATATCGGCGCGCCGGTGCTGGCCATGGAGCCGCCGGGCTCGAATACCGTTTATGTGATCGAATTGTCGAGCTTCCAGCTCGATCTCACCTATACGCTGGCGCCCGACGTGGCGGTCTTGACCAATCTGTCGCCGGATCATCTGGACCGGCACGGCTCCATGGAAGCATACGCCACCGTCAAGGGCCGGATCTTCGACGGCCAGCAGGACGGCGACATGGCGGTCATCGGCATCGACGACGACTATTCCGAGGCCCTGTTCGAGGTGGTTTCCCAGCGCGCGGAAGACAGCCACATCGCCATGGTGCCGGTGAGCGTGACGCGCCGCCTGCCCGTGGGTCTGTTCGTGGAAGACGGCATCCTGTTCGATCCGGAAAACGAGAGCGAACCCGTCATCGCCGATCTGCGCGGGCTGACCGCCCTGCCGGGCGCCCATAACTGGCAGAACGCGGCCCTGGCGGCGGCGGCGGTGCGCCGTCTTCTTCCCGATACGGACCACATCCAGGCAGGTCTTTCGAGCTTCCCCGGCATTGCCCACCGCATGGAGACCGTCGCGCGAGTTGACGGTATCCGGTTCGTGAATGACTCAAAAGCAACGAACGGCGCGGCGGCGGCCCGTGCCCTTGCCTGTTGCGACTCGGTATACTGGATCGCAGGGGGACGCGCGAAGGATGGCGGCATCGAAGGGCTTGATGCGTTCTTCCCGCGCGTGCGCAAGGCCTATCTGATCGGGGAGGCGGCGGAGGATTTCGCCGAAACCATGAACGGGAAAGCGCCAGTGATCGTGATGGAGACCCTCGACCGGGCGGTGGCGGCGGCCTTTACCGACGCCGCGCGCCATGGCGAAGACAACGCGGTCGTGCTGTTTTCGCCTGCGGCCGCCAGTTTCGATCAGTTCTCTGATTTCGAGGCCCGGGGCGATGCGTTCCGCTCCATGGTGCGGGCGCTGGAGACCGCGCGCCTGCGCCGTCAGCCGGGAGCGGCCTCATGATGTTTATCGCGCGGACCGACCGCAGCCCGCTGGGCCAGTGGTGGTGGACGGTGGACCGGGCCATGCTCGCCGCCGTGCTTGCCCTGGCTTTTCTGGGCGCGGTCTTGTCGCTCGCCGCCGGTCCGCCCATGGCCCAGCGCCTCGGTTACGATGCCTACCATTTCGTCATGCGCCATTATGTCTTTCTGGTGCCGGCTCTGATCGTTCTGGTCAGCGTGTCCATGCTGACGCCCGAGTCGATCCGCCGCCTGTCCATCGGCCTGCTGATTGTCTCCCTGGCGGGCATGGCGCTGGCGCTGATGTTCGGTGCGGAAATCAAAGGCGCGCGCCGCTGGCTCCATGCGGGGCCCATCGCCTGGCAGCCGTCCGAATTTGCCAAGCCCGCGCTGATCGTTGTCTGTGCCTGGGTTTTCGCGCTCAAGAACCGGCGGCGCCGGTTTCCGGGGCAGGTGCTCGCCATCGGCCTCTTCGCGGTGATGATTTCGCTGCTCGTGCTCCAGCCCGATATCGGTCAGACCATTCTGGTGACGGCGGCCTGGGGCGCCATGTTTTTCGTCGCCGGCATGCCGTTCGCCTGGGTCGGCGTGTTGGGCGTCGTGTCGTCCGCCGCGCTGATCGCGGGCTATTTCAGCGTCGCCCATGTGCGTGATCGGATCGATGCCTTCCTCAATCCGTCCGCTAACGACACCCATCAGGTGGATCGGGCGCTCGATGCGTTCATGTCCGGCGGCATTCTGGGCCAGGGGCCGGGCGAGGGCGCGGTCAAGCGCCATATTCCCGATGCCCATACGGATTTTATCTTCGCCGTGGCGGCGGAGGAATACGGCATTCTCTTTTGTCTGATCATCGTGGCTCTGTTCGGCTTTCTGGTGCTGCGGGGGCTGACCCGCGCGCTCAACGAACACGACCAGTTCGTTCAGCTCGCCGCCGCCGGTCTCATCACGCTCGTCGGTCTTCAGGCCGCCATCAATATGGGCGTCAATCTGCAATTGCTGCCCGCCAAGGGCATGACCCTGCCGTTCATTTCCTATGGCGGCTCGTCCATGCTGGCCGTGGCGCTGACCTTCGGCATGATCTTGGCGCTGACTCGCAAACGGCCGTCCGTGCCCCATTTGGGCGAAGGGGGGGTGTGATGGCGACGGGCGCGCAGGCACGCACGGTGGTGATCGCGGCGGGCGGCACGGGCGGGCATCTGTTTCCGGCCCAGGCACTGGCGGAGGAACTCACCCGGCGCGGCGCGCGCATCGTGCTGATCACGGACGAACGGGGCCGCACCTATACGGACGCTTTTCCCGATGCGGAGATCTGGATGGTCCGGGCGGCGACGGTCGCGGGCCGTGGGCTGTTCGGCAAGATCCGGGCGCTCGCCGCTGTTGGCATCGGCATCGTTCAGGCCTGGTGGGTTCTGGGCAAGCTCAAACCCGCCGCCGTCATCGGCTTCGGCGGTTATCCCTCCCTGCCCGCCGTGGCAGGGGCCACCTTGCGCCGTCTGCCCACCTGCATTCATGAACAAAATGCCGTGCTCGGACGGGTGAACCGGGCCATGGCCCCTTATGTGGATCTCATCGCCTGCGGTTTCGAGGGCCTGCGCGCGGTCAAGGCGAAGGACCGCAAGCGCGTCGTGGTCACCGGCAATCCGGTGCGCGATACCATCACGGCGCGCCGTCTCGATCATTACACGGCCCCGGACGGTAACGGGCCGCTTAATCTGCTGGTGTTCGGCGGCAGCCAGGGGGCAAGTATCTTTTCCCGCGTGGTGCCGGAGGCGTTGCAATCGCTTGATGACTCTTTACGCAGACGGATCCGGTTGACCCAGCAATGCCGTCCGGAGGATCTGGAGCGGGTGCGCGAGATCTATGCGGATGCCCGGATCGACGCGGATCTGGCGCCCTTCTTCTCCGATATGGCCGAGCGCCTGAGCAAGGCTCACCTGGTGGTCTCGCGCGCGGGCGCCTCGACGGTGAGCGAATTGGCCGTGATCGGACGGCCCGCCATCCTGGTGCCTTATGCGGCGGCTATGGACGATCATCAGACCCATAATGCGGCTGTTATCGAGGACAGCGGCGGGGCTTGGCGGATCGCGGAAAAGGATTTCACGGTGGAGCGCTTCGCTCAGCATCTGGACGAACGTCTGCGCGCGCCCGCCAAGCTGGTGGTGGCGGCGGAATCCGTGCGGACCGCCGGCATGCCCCGCGCCACCCAGGCCCTTGCGGATCTGGTGGACGGGCTCGCCACACGCGGCCATGCCTATGCCCGCGAGCAGGTGGCCGGACAGACCGCGCGCACCGGCGCGTAAAGCGCACACGGAACGATCTTTCGGGATAGGTTAATGAAAACAATTCCTTTCGACATCGGCACCATTCATTTCATCGGCATTGGCGGTATCGGCATGAGCGGCATCGCGGAAGTGATGCATACGCTGGGCTATCACGTGCAGGGCTCCGATGTGGCGGAAAACGCCAATGTCCAGCGCCTGCGGGACCTGGGTATCCCGGTCTCGGTCGGTCAGAAGGCGGACAATCTGGGCGAGGCGCGGGTGGTCGTGGTCTCCTCGGCGATCAAGGCGGACAATCCCGAACTGATCGCCGCGCGCGAACGTCAATTGCCCCTGGTGCGCCGGGCGGAAATGCTGGCCGAGCTGATGCGCTTGAAATGGAGCATCGCGGTGGGCGGCACCCATGGCAAGACCACCACCACATCGCTCGTTGCTGCCGTGCTCGATGCCGGGGAAAAAGGCCCCACGGTGATCAATGGCGGCATCATCAACGCCTATGGCACCAACGCGGTGCTCGGCCCCGGCGACTGGATGGTGGTGGAGGCGGATGAATCCGACGGCACTTTTGTCAAGCTGCCCGCGACCGTCACGATCGTGACCAATATCGATCCGGAACATATGGATCATTACGGCGATTTCGATACGTTGCGCGATGCGTTTGACGTCTTTGTGGAGAATATCCCCTTTTACGGCTTCGCGGTGCTGTGCATCGATCATCCGGAAGTCCAAGCCATGATGAGCCGGATCCGCGACCGCCGGATCGTCACCTACGGCTTTTCTCCGCAGGCCGATATTCGCGCCCAAGAGATTTCGTTTGAGAACGGCTCGGCCACTTTCGACGTGGTGGTGCAGGATCGGCAGGCGAAAAAAGAGAGGGAAATCAAAGGCTTGGAGCTGCCCATGCCGGGCAAGCACAATGTTCAGAACGCGCTTGCCGCCGTTGCCGTGGGCGCGCAGATGGGCCTTTCGGACAAGGCTATCGCCAAAGCGCTCGCCACCTTCCGGGGCGTCAAGCGGCGTTTTACCCGCACGGGCACCTGGAACGGCGTCACCGTGATCGACGATTACGGCCACCATCCGGTGGAGATCGCCGCTGTGTTGAGCGCCGCCCGCTCCAGCACCAAAGGCAAGGTGATCGCCGTCGTCCAGCCCCACCGCTACAGCCGCCTCGACAGCCTGTTCGATGATTTCTGTACGTGCTTTAACGATGCGGACACGGTGGTGGTGGCCGATGTCTTCGCCGCCGGGGAAGCGCCGATCGAAGGGGCGGACCGGGACGGTCTCGTCGCGGGCCTGCGCGACCACGGCCACCGGCATATCCTGCCGCTGGAGTCGCCGGAAAAACTCCCCATGCTGATCCGCGAGGTGGCCGAGCCCGGCGATCTGGTGGTGTGCCTCGGCGCGGGCAGCATCACCGCCTGGGCCAATGCCCTGCCGGGCGCGCTCGAAGCGCTCGACAAGCGTGGGCGCGGGGCGAAGGTGCGGGCATGAGCGCTCAGCCCGCAAATGATCTGGTCGATCGTCTGCCGTCCGTCCGGGGGCGGTATATGCCAGGCGCGCGGCTTGCCGATGTCACCTGGTTCCGGGTGGGCGGTCCGGCGGATGTGCTGTTCATGCCCCAGGACGCCGATGATCTGGCGGATTTCCTGAAAAACACGTCTACGGATATTCCGGTGACGGTGATCGGTGTGGGCTCGAACCTGCTGGTGCGCGACGGCGGCGTCGAAGGCGTCGTCATCCGGTTCGGCAAGGGCTTCGCGCAAATCGAGACGGAGGGCGAACGCCGCGTGCGGGCAGGCGCCGCCGCCCTCGATGTCAGCGTCGCCAAGGCGGCGTGCGAGGCCTCCATTGCCGGATTGGAGTTTTATCGCGGCATTCCCGGCAGCATTGGCGGCGCCCTGCGCATGAACGCCGGGGCGTATGGCACGGAAACCAAGGACGTGCTGATCGAGGCGGTGGCGCTCGACCGGCAGGGCACCCGCCATGTGGTGCCGCTGGCCGATATGGGGTTTGCGTACAGACAATCGGCAGCCCCGCTCGACTGGATCTTTGTCGAGGCCCTGTTCGAAGGCCGTCCGGGCGACAAGGCGGAGATCGCTGCGCGCATGGACGAGATCACCGCCTCGCGCGAGGCGACCCAGCCTGTGAAGACCCGCACCGGCGGCAGCACCTTCAAAAATCCCGATGGCGGCAAGGCCTGGCAGTTGATCGATGCGGCGGGCTGCCGGGGCCTGAGCCGTGGAGATGCTCAGGTGTCGGACTTGCACTGCAATTTCCTGATTAATCGGGGGGCCGCCACAGCCGCCGATCTGGAAGGCCTGGGCGAGGAGGTGCGCGCCCGGGTGCGCGAGGCGAGCGGCACCGAGCTTCACTGGGAAATCAAACGGCTCGGGCGCGCGCCGGCCGCCGAGAGTGTCTGATCGGCGCTGCTCTACTGGACCTGCCCGATGACCCTCAGCAAGGCAGCGGCGATCTCGCCCGGAACCTCTTCCTGCAGAAAATGACCGGCTTGTGTTTCGGTGACGCGTGCATCGGGAAAATTAGTCTTCATGACCGGCAGGCCCCTGGCCAGGATCGGGTCATTCAGCCCCCAGACGATCTCGGCGGGGATATCCAGGCCTTGCACATAGCGCTCGATCTCTCTCAACTGCTCAGCGCTCGGCTCATCGGGGCCGTTGGGCACCATGCGCATCATCGCCAGCGGCGCTTTGGCATTGCCGCTGTCCAGAACGGGCCGCCCGTAGAGGTCCGCCACATCGGCCGGAATGGACGCGGGATCCCCCTGGGCCTCATGGAGCCGGTCGAACAGCGAGACAAAGACCTCAAAGACGAGTTCGCCGACGACCGGCGTCTTGGCGATATCGTGAACCCTCGAAAGGCTCGCCTTTTCCGTGGGCGCATTGAGTCCCGTGTTCAGGATCACCGCGCCTTTGAGCAATTCGGGCGATCGCGCGAGCGCGCCCATGCCCACCGGCCCGCCCCAGTCCTGACCCATATAGACCAGCTCCGTCAGCTCTAATCTTGCGAGAACGGTGTTCATCCAGCGGATGTGGTTGTCCAGCGTATGCTGGCTCGCAGGCACTTTGCTCGAAAAGCCCAGGCCCACCAAGGTCGGCATGATCAGCCGAAGGCGGTCGGTTGGAAGCGCTTCGGCCACTTTTCGGTAGAGAAATCCGGAGGTCGGATTGCCGTGCATTAAAAACACCGGGAAGCCGGAGCCGACCTCAAGGACATGAATTTTGATCCCCGGCTCGACCTCGATGAAATAGCTCTTATAGGCGTCCGTGACGCGGTTCGCGGCGTAATCCGGGAGCGGGAAGGCTTCGAACGTGCCCGCATCCAACGTAACGGTTCCGTTCCCCTCGGGTGTCACCAAAGGCCCATCGCGGGTAATGAGCCAAACGAAAACGATGCCGCCGAGCACAAGTACCGCAAGCAGACTGAGCAGTATCCGTCCCATTGTTTTGGCTCCCTCTTGCCGATCGATCGATTCGTGAATTGAAGGCCGCTGTGCTGGACGGGGCCCATGAAAACAGCCAGCACCATGTAATCATGGGCTGTGTTTCTCTGGAAGGCTGATCTGAGGAAGGCTGATCTGGCCGGAGTCTCATCTCCCTGGCGATTTCGTGAATCACGTATACTCGGCCGGTTACCGGGCTTGGGGGAGCGGGCGTCGGGAAAAGGTTTGTTGAGTGTTAACTCTCCGCCAATCATGGCATTGCCATCCTCTCACTGAGGAGCACTGCTCAGCATGTCCAGAGTATCGGGCGGCTGCGCGGGCCGAACAGTGAGGGCGGCCAATGCCGAACCAGAATGAGCACCCAGGCGCCGCGAGCCGGATGGCGCGTCCGCGCGTGACGCCGCCTGCGCCCGTGGTGCGCACGGCCCAGCGCCAGGATATGGCCGCGCCGCGCCGCCGGACGGCCCATCACACAGGCGGATTCTGGGGCCGGCTGTCGGTGCGCTTGCGGAATTTCCGTTCGGGACTCAGGCGGGATCTGGAGCGCCACCAGCCGGTGGTGCTGTTCACCCTGTTGTCCGTCGTTACCCTGGCGGCTTACGGCATGTGGGCCTACGGAATGGTGGACCGGGTCAGCGCCTTTATACCGAAACTCAAGGATCAGGCGCTCCACGCCGCCGGCATGACCATCGAAACCGTGACCATCCGGGGACGGGAAAAAGTGTCCGAAGAGAGCATTCTCGATGCTCTCGATGCCCGCGAAGGCACGCTGCTTTTCGATTTTAACACGGTGGCCGCGCGCACGCGGCTGGAAGATCTCTCCTGGGTCAAGAGCGCCAAGATCATGCGTCTGCTGCCGGACCGGATCCATGTGGAGCTGGTCGAGCGCCAAGCCTTCGCCATCTGGCAGACGGCCGGTGAGTTTCTGATCATCGACCGGGACGGTGTCGTGACCGAACCGGTGACGGACGGCAATGTGGAGCGATTCTCCCATCTGCCCCATGTGGTTGGGACGGGGGCGAACGAACACGCGGCCGCGCTGCTCGATCTGTTGAGCGAGGCGCCCGCGCTGAAATCGAGGCTCAAGGCGGCAAGCCGGGTCGGCAACAGGCGCTGGAACCTGCGCCTCGACAACGGTATTGACGTCCGCCTTCCGGATACGGATGTTGCTAAGGCGATCCGGGATATCGCCGATCTTGATTCGAATCATCGACTCCTGGCACGCAGCATTGCCGTCATCGATTTGCGTCTTCCGGACGTTTTGATCGTGCGGCCGTTGCAGCCGGGGCAGACGCCGGACAATCCCGACTGGGAAGGGGACCGGCGAATCATTGTGAAAGAGCGGGAAGCCTGATGCGCGCGCGCATCGAAGGGGAAGGCGTGATCCCGACACTGTAGGTTAGAACCGGCTGCGTGAGAGCCGGGATTGAGGCGACGAGCATGCGTGACCGTTTTCTGGGTGCCGGACGGCAAGGCCTTATCGCGGGTCTGGATATTGGCACCTCGAAGATTGCCTGCGTCGTGGCCAGGCCTGAAACCATCAAGGAAACCGGCGAGACCGGCCTTAAGATCCTGGGGCTCGGCCACACGGTGTCGCGCGGCATCAAGAAAGGCGCGGTCGTCGATATTCAGTTGGCGGAAGAGGCGATCCGCGCGGCTGTCGATACGGCGGAACAGGCCGCAGGCGTGGTGATCCAGAAAGTCTGGGTCAATGTGTCGAGCGGGTCGCTGACGAGCCACCACACCACGGTGGAAGCGCCGTTGTCGGATCATGAGATCACCAGCAACGATCTGCGCCGGGTGATGGCCCAGGCGCGCGCCAGCGTCCATTTGGACGACCGGGTGCTGGTGCACGCCATTCCGGTGACCTATTCCATCGACGGCAGCCGGGGCATCCGCGATCCGCGCGGCATGTTCGGCGAACGGCTGGGGGTCACCATGCACATGGTGAGCGCCGCCCAGGGACCGCTGCGTAATCTGATGGTCAGTGTCAAACGCTGTCATCTGGACGTGGCGGGCATGGTGGCGGCGCCTTATGCCAGCGCGCTCTCCACGCTGGTGCAGGACGAAATGGATCTGGGCGTTACCCTGATCGATCTGGGCGGGGGCACGACAACCATCGCGGTCTTTTTCGACGGACGGCTGATTTATGCGGAAGTGCTGTCCATTGGCGGCCAGCATGTCACCAGCGATATCGCGCGGGGCCTGTCCACGCCGCTGTCGCATGCGGAGCGCATGAAGACCCTGTTCGGCAGCACTTTGCCGTCTCCATCGGACGATCGGGAGCTGATCGAAGTGCCCCAAATCGGAGAAGACTTTGACGGAATGGCGAATCAAGTGCCCAGATCATTGTTGACGGGGATTATCCAGCCACGGATCGAAGAGACCTTCGAGATTGTCAGGGACCGTGTGCTGCGAAGTGGGTTGGAAGATGTCGCGGGGCGGCGAGTCGTGCTAACGGGTGGTGCAAGCGAATTGACTGGCGTGCGGGAAATCGCTTCGAGGCTTCTTGACAAGCCTGTAAGGATTGGGCGCCCCCTTGGTTTGGTTGGCGTACCGGACCAATCGATCGGCGCGGCGTTCTCTACGTGCCTGGGGTTAGTGGCTTATCCCGTCAAGGCCCCAGCGGAAGCACCGCGTGCGGACAGTCCGGGAACGGCGAATCTGTCTCAGATTTCACGACTCGGACAATGGTTGAGGGCTAACTTTTAACAAATCTTAACCAAATAAAGGGTTAAAGGTTAGAATAATCAGCGTGGGCGGAATCGAGATCAGCCGTGAGGGTTCAGGCACGGTAACCGGGGCGGCGAGTAGAAGTACCGAGCGGAGGCAAGAGATGACGATCAATCTGAATGTGCCTGACATAACCGAACTGAAGCCGCGGATCACGGTGTTCGGTGTTGGGGGCGCCGGCGGCAACGCCGTAAGCAATATGATCCGGTCGAACCTGGAAGGGGTGGAGTTCGCGATCGCCAACACCGATGCGCAGGCGATGGCCAATTCGACAGTCGAACGCAAGATCCAGATGGGCACGTCCATTACCGAAGGGTTGGGCGCGGGTTCCCGTCCGGAAGTGGGCTGCGCGGCGGCGGAGGAATCCCTGCCGGAAATCATCGACCAGCTCACGGGCTCGCACATGGTGTTCATCACCGCGGGCATGGGCGGCGGCACCGGCACGGGCGCTGCTCCTGTGATCGCGCGGGCCGCGCGGGATCAGGGCATCCTGACCGTCGGTGTCGTGACGAAGCCGTTCC
>CAZTCJ010000017.1:0-55854 GCA_964612085.1 uncultured Alphaproteobacteria bacterium | reverse complement strand
TCAAGCCCCTTGATGGCGGCCATCAGCTCCATGCGGGTGTTGGTGGTGTCCGCTTCCCCGCCGTTCAGTTCCTTTTCCGATGTCTTGTAGCGCAGGATCGCGCCCCAGCCGCCGGGTCCGGGATTGCCGGAACAGGCCCCGTCGGTGAAAAGGGTCACGGTGGTCATTGGAAAACCTTGGAGTGAGCGAAATCAGGGAGCGGTCGGACAGTCGGACAACGCGCGCGGCAGTTTGAAGTGAACGTTTTCTTCCGTCACGGTGATGTCCTCAACGGAAACGTCGAAACGCTCTTTCAAGGCCGTGACGATTTCCTGCACCAGCACTTCCGGCGCGGACGCGCCCGCTGTGATGCCGACGCAAGTGACGCCCTCGAACCAGGACCAGTCGATCTCCGTGGCGCGCTGCACCAGCATGGCCTTGGGACAGCCTGCCCGCGTGGCGACCTCGACAAGACGCATGGAATTGGATGAATTGGGCGCGCCCACCACCAGCACGCCGTCGCAGCGCGCGGCCATGGCCTTGACCGCGTCCTGACGGTTGGTGGTGGCGTAGCAGATATCTTCCTTATGCGGAGCGGCGATATCGGGGAAGCGTTCCTGGAGCACCCCGACGATTTCCGCCGTGTCGTCCACGGACAGGGTGGTCTGGGTTATGAAGGCAACATTGCCGGGATCTTTCGGCGTATACCGCCGGGCATCCTCGGGCGTCTCGATCAGGGTGATGGAGCCGTCCGGTAACTGGCCCATGGTGCCTTCCACTTCCGGATGGCCTTCATGGCCGATCAGGACGATTTCCCGGCCTGTGGCATGGTGGCGCTCCGCTTCCACATGGACCTTCGACACCAGCGGACAGGTTGCGTCGAGATAGAACAGGTTACGGCGCTGGGCTTCCCCATGGACGGATTTCGGAACGCCGTGGGCGGAGAAGATCACCGGCACGCCGTCAGGGATCTCGTCCAGATCTTCCACGAAGACGGCGCCCTTGGCTTCGAGCTCTTCAACCACAAACCGATTGTGGACAATCTCGTGGCGCACATAAACCGGTGCGCCGAAACGGGCCAGCGCCTGATCGACGATCTGAATGGCGCGGTCCACACCGGCGCAAAACCCGCGCGGCGCGGCCATTAAAATATGTAAGGGCGATCCGGTCATTCCTTTGCCCAAGGTCCTTGTTTCAAACATGGTCTCAAGGCATGGATCCTATCGTGCGCTATATTCGTCTGATGGAAAACCTTCGAACCGATAGTAATGGCAGAACCGTTATCTATCAGGACCATTTCAAACTTTAGACTGGCACGCAACTCAGAGGCTCCCTCGATCACGGCGATAAGCGTATCCGTGTCTGACACCAAAGATGGGGCAGGCACGGCCAGCGTCCAGCGATTTCGGTATGCCGGTCCGCAGTTGTGAAGAGGCAAGACGGCTTTCGGACCATGCCTTGCCTTGTTGCTGGCAGGGACGAGCTTGGCTACAGTCCGGCGCTGGGATAGGCGCTTTAAGCCCTCTGGCATAAGGGAGATCACAGGATGACCGCGCCGCAAATTGCTGGTAAAGCCCCCATTCCGGTCGAAGTCGAGGCCGGTAAAACCTATTACTGGTGCCGATGCGGCCAATCGAAGCGCCAGCCGTTCTGCGATGGATCCCATCAGGGGACGTCCTTCGAGCCCATGGCCTATACGGCTGATAAGGCCGGAACCGTTTTCTTCTGCGCCTGCAAGCATACGGGCAGGGAACCCTTGTGCGACGGCAGCCATAACACTGTGTGAGGATGGCCGGTCATGTCTTGCTTTGCATCGAAACTCGCCCGGATAAGCGTTGCTCTGGGCCTCGCCGCCGCACTGGCTGCGTGTTCGTCGAGCCCCAAACAGGTGGCTGTCGGCTCAGAGAAGGGCTGTCCTGAAGTGGCCGTGCTGGCCGACACGGCCCGGCTCGTGAAGTTTCAGCCGGGCGGCCGGGACGTGACCGATATTGTCTATGATGCGGAGATGCCCGCCGCCGCGCTCGAGTGCAAAGTGCGCAAGGACGAGATCGTTCTCGATCTGGACGTGTTCATGCGGGCACAGAGAGGGCCGGCCGCCGGTGCCGAGCCGTTGCCCGTGCGGTATTTCGTGGCGGCGACGCAAAACGACGCGGTGGTTGCCAAGCAGACCTATGAGACGGCGATCGAGTTCAAGAAAACGCGCCGCAGCGCCCGCCTGGAAGGCAAGGTGCGCAAGATGCGCGTGCCCATTGAAGGCAAGGCGGCAGCCAAGACCGTTCAGATCCTGGTCGGCTTCGAACTGAGCCGTGCCGAGCTTGAATACAACCGGAGCCGAAACCGCTTCTGATCCGGTCCCGGCATTCTTCATCCCATGCATGCCGGGTTTTGCGGCCCGGCCTTTAACCATGTTCGGACGAGAGTATGACGTCTTTGCCCACGCTTTTAAGCCGGATGGCGGCTGAGGCTTTTCAGGAGGCCGGTGTCGACGGATCCTTCGGTATCGTGACGGTTTCCGACCGGCCCGATCTCGGCCAGTTTCAATGCAACGGCGCGCTTCAGGCGGCCAAGGCCGCCAAGACGCCGCCGCGCCAGATCGCCGAGAAGGTGGCGGACCGCCTGAAGGAAAACGCCATCCTGCGCGATGTCTCGCTGGCCGGGCCCGGTTTCATCAACCTGTCGCTGACGGACGCGTATCTGTCCGGACACGTCAAGGATCTGTGCGCCGATGCGCGCCTGGGGGTGGCTGCCCGTGAAGAGCCGCGGACGGTGCTGATCGATTTCGGCGGCCCCAATATCGCCAAGCCCATGCATGTGGGCCATCTGCGCTCCTCCATCATCGGCGATTGCCTGCAGCGGCTTTTCGCCTTCGCGGGCGATCAGACGGTTTCGGACGTTCATATGGGCGACTGGGGTCTGCCCATGGGCATGCTGATTTCCGAACTGGCGGAGCGCCAGCCCGATCTACCCTATTTCGACGAGGGTTTCACCGGTCCGTATCCGGAGGACTCCCCCGTCACCATGGCGGATCTGGAAGAGCTTTATCCGGCGGCCTCCAAGGCCTGCAAGGCGGACGAGGCGCGGGCGGACCGGGCGCGGGCCGCCACGGCGGCGCTGCAGGCGGGACGGCCTGGCTATATCGCGCTGTGGAAGCATTTCATGGCGGTCTCCATCGCGGGCATGCGCCGGGAGTTCGGCTCGCTCGGCGTCACCTTCGATCTGTGGAAGGGCGAGGCCGATGTGGACGGTCTGGTGCCGGACATGGTCGAGGCCTTCAAGACCAGGGCGATCGCGGAGGAAAGCGACGGCGCCTGGATCGTGCCGGTGGCCGAAGAGGACGACAAAGCCGAGGTGCCGCCGCTCATCCTGGTCAAATCCGACGGCAGCGCGCTTTACAGCACCACGGATCTGGCGACCATTCAGGACCGCATCGCCGCCCACGATCCCGATCTGATGCTTTATGTGGTGGATCAGCGCCAGCATCTTCATTTCGAGCAGGTGTTCCGGGCCGCGAAAAAGGCGGACCTGACGGGAAAGGCCGTGCTCGAACATATCGGCTTCGGCACTATGAACGGGCCGGACGGCAAGCCGTTCAAGACCCGCGCCGGGGGCGTTCTGAAGCTGCACGATCTCATTCAGATGGCCACGGAAAAGGCCCTGGCCCGGCTCGATGAGGCGGGGCTGGCGGGCGATTATCCGCAGGCGGAGCGGGAAGACATCGCCGCCAAGGTCGGCATCGCCGCCATCAAATTCGCCGATCTGTCCAATTGGCGGTTGTCGAACTATGTGTTCGATCTCGACCGCTTCACCAGCTTCGAAGGCAAGACCGGGCCATATCTCCAATATGCCGCGGTGCGGATCAAGTCGATCCTGCGCAAGGCGGACGCCGAGGCGGAGGCGTTGACCGGGCCCATCCGCATCGAAAGCGCGGTCGAGCGCGAGCTTGCCCTGGCGCTCGCCAATCTCGCGCCCGCCATCGAAGGGGCGGTGGACCGGCGCGCGCCCAATGTGCTGTGCGATTATGCGTACACGTTGTCGCAGGCCTTCAGCCGGTTTTACGCTGAACATCATATCCTGTCGGAAGCGGATAAAGGCTTGCGCCTGTCCCGGCTCAGCCTGAGCGCGCTGACTTTGCGGGTTCTGGAGCGCAGCCTCGCCATTCTCGGGATCGATGTGCCCGACCGCATGTAGAGACCGGCCGTTAACCGGTTCGCTGCAGGGCGGAAAAGGGACTCATTGACTCGCTGCCGTGCCGACATATCATCACGGGCATCGTTCCAGCCCGTTGGGAAATGCGCTGGCGCAACCATACACATGATCCCTGCGGGAGAGACCGGACGAAAGAGAGCGCTTTGACGTCCGGCGCCGAAGGAGCAACTGCCCGGAAACTCTCAGGCATCCGGACCGCAGGGGGATGATACTCTGGAAAGTAGGCGCTTGAGGCTTCCGCCCGCGCCTCGCCGACGGGGTCAAGCCCGGCCGCCCGCCCGATAGGGCATTCCGCCGGTTCGCGAAATCTCTCAGGTTCCATGACAGAGGGCAATGCCATCCGCAACGCTGGCTGTATCGCTTCTGCGCCGGACCGTGCAATCGGTCCGGACGACTCATGGGACTATGGCGCGCTGACCGCGCCGCAACGGGCAGGAGACATTTCGCATGGCAGGAGCCGCTGATCCATCGCCAACGCTCCAAACCACGCCGCTTCACGCGCTCCATTTGGAGCGCGGCGCCAAGATGGTGCCGTTTGCAGGCTATGACATGCCCGTCCAATTTCCTTTGGGCGTCTTGGGCGAGCACAAGCACACACGGGACAAAGCTGGTCTGTTCGATGTTTCTCACATGGGCCAGGTGCGGCTCGATGGTGCGTCCCACGACGCGGTCGCGGCGGCGCTCGAAACCCTGGTACCCGGAGAGATCGCGAAACTG
Source organism: uncultured Alphaproteobacteria bacterium (assembly GCA_964612085.1). GTDB lineage: Bacteria > Pseudomonadota > Alphaproteobacteria > JAJFIK01 > JAJFIK01 > CAZTCJ01. The sequence continues at coordinate 50,952 of CAZTCJ010000017.1, read as the reverse complement.
GGCCAGGGGCGCATGCGTTATTCTGTTTTGCTGAACGATCAGGGCGGCATTCTCGATGATCTGATGATCACCCGTCTGCCCGGTACGGACGGCAGCCTGTTCCTGGTGGTCAACGCGGCGTGTAAGGCGGAGGATATCCGTCTGATGCAAGACCGTCTGTCGCCGGATCTTCAGGTCACCCCCATGGAAGACCGGGCCTTGCTGGCGCTCCAGGGGCCGCTTGCCGCCGAGGTGCTGGGCGCCCTATTGCCGTCCGTCCGTGATTTGAAGTTCATGACGGCGATGGAAGGCGAGATCGACGGCGTGCCCGTGATCGTCACCCGGTCCGGCTATACCGGCGAGGACGGGTATGAAATTTCCGTCCCGGCACAGGCGGCCGAGGCTTTGGCCCGCGCCCTTCTGTCTTCCGACGCGGTCGAGCCCATCGGTCTGGGCGCACGGGATTCCTTGCGGCTTGAGGCGGGGCTCTGCCTTTATGGCAGCGATCTCGATGAAACCACCACGCCCATCGAGGCGGATCTGGGCTTCGTTATCGGCAAGCGGCGCCGGGAAGAAGCCGGTTTTCCGGGGGCGGAGCGTATATTGAAAGAACTGCGGGACGGCGTGAGCCGCAAACGCGTCGGCATCGTGCCCGAAGGCAAGGCGCCGGCGCGGGCCGGGACGGAAATCGTCGATGGCTTGGGTGCTGTTATCGGACGGATTACAAGCGGGACCTTCGGGCCAAGTCTTGGTGGCCCGCTCGCCATGGGCTATGTGCCGCCAAGTTTGAGCGAGACAGGATCAGACCTCGGACTGATGGTGAGAGGCAGTGTGCGGCCCGCTCGCGTGGCGGCCATGCCGTTCGTTCCCCATCGCTATTATCGCGGCTCCTGATTATTGAGAGACTTCAAGAGGGCAATCGGACAATGAGCACTGTGAAATACACCCAAGAGCACGAATGGATCCAGATCGAAGGGGATACGGGGACATTCGGCATCACGGATTATGCCGCCGAACAGCTCGGCGACGTGGTCTATGTGGAACTGCCTGAGATCGGGCGGACCGTGAAGCAGACGGAAGAAGTGGCCGTCGTGGAATCGGTCAAGGCCGCGAGCGAGATCTACGCGCCCGTCAGCGGCGAGGTCATTGAGGTTAATACTCTGCTGACCGACAATCCGGCGACGGTCAATGAGGAACCGACCGGCAAGGGTTGGTTCGCTAAGATCAAGATCGCCGATGCGGGGGAAGCCGATAAACTGATGGACGAGGCCGCTTACAAAAGTTTCGTGGAAGGACAATCCTGACCCATGCGCTATTTGCCGCTGACAGAAAGCGACCGCCGGGCCATGCTCGAGCGGATCGGTGTTTCCTCGGTCGATGACCTGTTCCGGGACGTGCCTGAGGCCGCCCGGCTCGACGGCGTTGTCGATCTGCCCCGCCATATGGGCGAAATGGAGGTGGAGCGTGATCTGACCGCTCTGTCGAACCGCAATGTGGCGGCCGTATCCATGCCGTTCTTCTTGGGCTGTGGCGCTTACCGCCATCACGTGCCCGCCAGTGTCGATCACATCATTCAGCGCTCGGAGTTTCTGACCTCCTATACGCCGTATCAGGCGGAGATCAGTCAGGGTACGACCCAGTATCTCTTTGAGTTTCAGACCCAGGTCGCGCGGATCACTGGCATGGATGTGGCGAATGCCTCCATGTATGACGGCTCCACCGCGTGCGCGGAAGCGGTGCTCATGGCCCACCGGGTTACCAGGCGGAAAAAAGCGCTTCTGTCGGGCGGTCTGCACCCTCACTATCGCTCTGTCGTGGAGAACATGTCCTATTACGGCGGGGACGAAGTGGTGGGGCTCGACCCGGATCCTCTGCTTGCGGAAGACATCGCGGCTCAGATCGACGATGAAACATCCTGCGTAGTGGTGCAAAATCCGGGCGTGTTCGGCCATATCCGCGATCTGACGCCCATCGCCGAAGCCGCCCACGCCAAGGGCGCGCTCCTGATCGCCGTGGTGACGGAAGTCGTGTCCTTGGGCGCGCTCAAATCGCCGGGCGCCATGGGCGCCGATATCGTTGTGGCGGAAGGCCAAAGCATCGGCAACGGATTATCCTTCGGCGGACCGTATGTGGGCCTGTTCTCGGCGCGCGAGAAATTCGTGCGGCAAATGCCGGGGCGCCTGTCCGGCGAAACGGTCGATGCCCATGGACGGCGCGGCTATGTGCTGACGCTTTCGACCCGTGAACAGCATATCCGCCGGGACAAGGCGACGAGCAATATCTGCACCAATTCCGGCCTGTGCTGTCTGGCCTTCACGATCCACATGGCGCTTTTGGGTGAGCAGGGCTTCACACGCCTGGCCAAACTCAACCATCAGTCTGCGGTCAAACTGGCCGATGCGCTCGAAAGCGTACCGGGTGTTGAGGTGCTGACGCCGACCTTCTTCAACGAATTCACCGTAAAGCTGCCGCGCCCGGCCGCCGACGTGGTCGATGCCCTGGTGGATCAAGGCGTTCTCGGCGGCGTGCCTGCGTCACGGCTGTGGCCGGACAATCCGAAGGTCGCGGATTTGCTGATCGTCGCGGCAACGGAAATGAACACGGATGATGGGCGCGCCCAATATGTCAACGCGCTGAAGGAGGTGCTGTCATGATGAATCGCCAAGGACGTCCCAGCCGTCCGGACTCGGACACAGCACTGGAAGAAGTCCGGACCGTTTCCGGCCACCGGGGACTGATGATCGAGGAGCCGGTCCTGTTCGAACTCGATCGGCCGGGCCATTGCGGCGTCGACCTGGCGGAGCCGGATGCCGATCTGCCGGACCGGTTGAACGGCCTGGCGCGGGAGGGCCGGATCGGCCTGCCGGGGCTTTCCGAGCCGGAAGTGGTGCGCCATTTCGTGCGCTTGAGCCAGAAAAACTACGCCATCGATCTCGGGCTTTATCCGCTGGGCTCGTGCACCATGAAGCACAATCCGCGTCTCAACGAGAAGATGGCGCGGTTGCCGGGCTTTGCCGACATTCACCCTTTTCAGCCGGAAAAGACAGTGCAGGGTGCGCTGGAACTCATTCACCGGCTGGCCCATTGGCTGAAAGAGCTGACCGGCATGCCGGGTGTCGCCATGTCGCCGAAAGCCGGCGCCCATGGCGAGCTGTGCGGGCTGATGGCGATCCGGGCGGCGATCGAGGCGCGGGGCGAACGGCGTCAGCGCGTGCTGGTGCCCACCTCCGCCCACGGAACGAACCCGGCGACCGCCGTGCAGTGCGGCTATACGGTGGACGAGATTCCGGGCGACGATACGGGGCGCGTGGATGTCCGAGCACTGAAGGAAAAACTGGGCGACGATGTCGCCGCGATCATGGTGACGAACCCGAATACCTGCGGACTGTTCGAGCGCGATATTCTGGAGATTGCCCAAGCCGTGCACGATGTGGGCGGTTTCTTCTACTGCGATGGCGCGAATTTCAATGCCATTGTGGGCCGTGTGCGCCCCGGCGATCTTGGCGTCGATGCCATGCATATCAATCTGCACAAAACCTTTTCCACGCCCCATGGCGGCGGCGGTCCGGGCTCCGGACCGGTGGTTCTGTCGGAAGCCCTGGCGCCCTTCGCGCCGCTGCCATATGTGGCGGAGACAGTGGACGGCTTCACCCTGGTCGAGCATGCCTCCCAATCGGTGGCGCCGGCCTTCGGGCGTATGACCGCGTTCCACGGCCAGATGGGCATGTTCGTGCGGGCTATCGCTTATATGATGAGCCACGGCTCCGATGGCCTTCGTCAGGTGGCGGAAGATGCGGTCCTCAATGCCAATTACATCATGGCGAGCCTCAAGGACGTCATGACGCCCGCCTTCGAAGGGCCGTGCATGCATGAGGCTTTGTTCGACGACAGCTTCCTCAAGGGCACCGGCGTGGCCACTCTCGACTTCGCCAAGGCGATGATCGATGAGGGCTATCATCCGATGACCATGTATTTCCCGTTGGTCGTTCACGGCGCCATGCTGATCGAACCGACGGAAACGGAAAGCCGGGCCAATCTGGACCAGTTCATCGCCACCATGCGGGCGCTCGCCCAGGATGCCAAGGCAGGACGGACTGGCCGGTTCGCCGGGGCGCCCCATCTGGCGCCGCGCTCGCGCCTCGATGAAACCCAGGCCGCGCGCAAACCGGTGCTGGTCTGGAAGGAGAAGGACAATTCCGAAGAGGAAAAAGTGGCTGTTCCGGCTGCGGAGTAAGATCCGCACTTTGAGGGGAGGGGCGCATGATTGGAGCAGTGATCGACGGGCTCAATCTGGGCCTCTCAGGGATCACCACGGCAACCCGGTTCTGGGCAGGCTGGCGCGGCACGTCTGCCCGGCAGCGCCCGGAACGGCCTGTCGTTTTATATGAATTCGAAGGCTGTCCCTATTGCCGGATCGCGCGGGAAGCGGTGAGCGCGCTCCAGCTCGATGCGGAGATCCGTCCATGTCCCAAGAATGGCACCCGCTACCGGCCCAGGGTCACGGAGATGGGCGGTAAGGCCCAGTTCCCCTATCTGATCGATCCCAATACGGATGTGGCCATGTATGAAAGCGCGGATGTGGCGCGCTATCTCTACAAGACCTATGGCGGGCGGGTGGCGCCTTTGACCTTATGGTTGGGAGCGCTGAACGGCATGCTGGCCTCTTTGGGCCTGATATTCCGGTTGGGGCAGGGCAGGGCCGTCATGGCGCGAACGAAAGAGATAGCTGAGCCGCTCCATTTCTGGGGCGTGGAGGCCGATCCCCGCGCCCGCCTAGTGCGCGAGCGCCTGTGCAGCCTGGAAATTCCGTATGTTCTGCATACGGGGCAACCGGAAACAGGGGCGTCACCGGCCTTGCACGATCCTGGTACGGGAGAAAGGCATCAGGGGTTCCGCGCCATCCGGCGCTACCTGACAGAGACCTACGCGGATTGATTATTTCACGACCTTGAGCTTGGTCTCCAAGGCGGCCGTGCCGGCCTTGATCAGATCCGCATCGACGCTGTCGTCCACACGGTCCGACAAGATGCGCCGGGCCGCGCCCACGGCCACCTCCGCCGCCACGGCCCGCACTTCCATCATGGCGCGCGCCTCGGCCTGGGCGATCTTCTTTTCCGCAAGCTGGGTGCGGCGTTCCACCTGGGCCTCGATGGCCTCACGGGTCTCGGTGGCCAGGCGCTGCGCTTCGGCTTCCGCGCGCGCGATGATGGCGTCGGCTTCTCGCTCGGCTTCCTTTTGCTTGCGCTGATATTCCGCGAGCAGGGCCTGGGCGTCGTCGCGCAGTTGGCGGGCGTCTTCCAGCTCCTTGGCGATGCGGCGCGACCGGTCGTCAAGCGCGTCCGTGACCATGGCGGGCACGCGCAGATAAATCAGCAGGCCGAAAAACAGAAAGAAGGCGACGGCCACCCAGAATGACGGATCTGAAAACACGAGGCTCTTGTCCTTCTCTCTCTCTCGGGGCGCGGGGATGAACGCGCCTTAAGCCAGATTGGTCTGACGCAGTTCCGCCTCGACGGCGTCGCCGACGGCGCTGCCCGACACGTCGTTGTCGAGCAGAGTGGTGACGATGCTGCCCGCCACGTCGCCGGCCACATCGCGCACATTATTGAGCGCCTGGGTCTTGGTGGCGGTGATCCGCGCCTCGGCTTCCTTCAGCCGGGCATCGATCTGCGCCTCGGAATCCTTGCGCAGCCGGTCCATCTCGGTGGTGATGCGGCGGCGCGTTTCCTCGATGGTGCGTTGCGCCCGGGAGCGCGCATCGGCCAGGGCCGTCTCGTAGGACTCTTTGGCCTCTTCCGATTTGCGCTGGAACTCCGACGCCCGGTCGAGATCGAGCGCGATCTTGTCCCGGCGTTCCTCGATAACCGTGGCGATCCGGGGCAAGGCCACCCGCGACATCATCACATAGAGGAAGCCGAAGGTGATCGCGAGCCAGACGAGCTGGCTGACGAACAGGCTGCCGTCCGGATCGAGTTGGGGCAGGCCGACGGAGTCCCCGCCATAGGCGTCCAACTCCGCTTCCAGATAGGCGTCTTCAGCATCCGTTGTGGCCATTACCCAATCGTCCTGTTCACGTGCCGCACCGAAACCGCAAGGCCGGGACCGTCCGGACCCGGCCGGTCGTCGATCAGGTGAAGATCAGAATGAACGCGACCACGAGGCCGAACAGGCCCGTCGCTTCGGCGAGCGCGAAGCCGATATAGACCATGGTGCGTTCTTGCGCGGCGGCCGACGGGTTGCGCAGGGCGCCTTGCAGATAGCTGGCGAAGATATTGCCGATGGCGAGCGCCGCACCCATCAGGGCGAAGGCGTAAAAACCGGCGGCGAGAAGGCGAGTTGCATCAGCTTCCATCAGTGGAACTCCTCTTTAAAAGCGTGCCGTGCTGCCACGGCGAAAACGAAACCATCGAACTCCAGAAGCGCCGGACCGTCAGTGAGCCGGATGCAGCGCGTCATTCAAATAGATGCTGGTCAGCATCGCGAAGATGAAGGCCTGGAGGAACGCCACCAGGAATTCAAGCGCGGTGATCGCCACGGACGCCGCCAGCGGAATGGCGGCGGACAGGGAGGCAATCCCCTCGATGCTCAGCAAACCGACGACAAAGCCGCCGAACACTTTCAGCATGGTGTGGCCCGCCAGCATATTCGCGAACAGCCGCACCGCCAGGCTGATGGGCCGGGTCAGGAACGAGATCACCTCAATCACCACGATCAGCGGCATCAGGAACAGCGGCACGCCCGACGGCGCGAACAGGCGCAGGAATTTCAGACCGTTGCGCGCAAAGCCGATGACCAGCACGGCGGTAATCGCGATCAGCGCCAGCGCGAAGGTCACCACGATATGGCTCGTCACCGTGAAGGAATAGGGCAGCATGCCGAGCAAATTGCAGAACAGCACGAACATGAAGAGCGAGAAGACCAGCGGGAAATAGCGCATGCCTTCCGGGCCCGTGGTGCTTCGGATCATGTCGGCGATGAATTCGTAACTGAGTTCCGCCAGGTTCTGCCAGCGGCCCGGCACCGTGGCGCGGCCCGACATGGACAGCGTCAGGAAAGCGGTGATGCCGACGGATGCCAGCACCATGAACAGGCTCGAATTGGTGAAGGAGACATCATACCCAAACACCTCGATCTCGGCGATCGGGCGGATGAGAAATTGCTCCATGGGGCTGGCCATTCAAGCGCTCCCGTCTTCTTGTCCTGTTCAAGCGCCGTCCGAGTTCTTGCCGTTGCCGGCATCGTTGAGCTCGTTGGCCGTCCGAATAACGTTTCGAAATCCCGTTGCCGCCCCGATCAGGAAAAAGACCAGGGTCAGCCACGGAAAGGTCCCCAAAAGAGTGTCGAGACCCCATCCCATGCCCGTGCCGACCACGATGGCGGCGACAAATTCCGTGCTCAAGCGCAAAGCGACGCCCAATGCCTTGCCAGACTGCGGTTGATCAGCCTGCGGATCGGCTTCGCTCCGCGCTTCTTTCAGGCGCCGAGCAACATCCTCCAAAGTGGGGGACGGCTTGGACCGGTCGTCCTGCTTCCCGCGATCATTGCGGTCAGGATTATCCTGCGGTGAGTCAGAGATAGCCCACCCCCTCGCGAAGTGAACAACCGCGCCCGTGAGACGCGCGCAACCTACAAAGAGCCTGACTCCTAGTCAAGCGCTCAGGATTGGCGTGTAAGCTAATGAAAACAAACGCGATTTGCCGTGCGATCCGGTGCTGTGGCGCGCCGTCACAGGTGTGCGGTCCATTCCGGGCATGCTCAGAATCGCGCGCCATGCCGGACTGGAGCTCCGCCCGCGCGTTTATTGGGCCGCCACGACCTGTTCGGCTTCCTGAAGATCCACGGAGACGAGCTGGCTGACCCCGCGCTCGGCCATGGTCACCCCGTAGAGCCGGTCCATGCGCGACATGGTCAGCGCGTGGTGGGTGATGATCAGGAAGCGGGTGTCGGTTTCCTTGGTCATCTGATCGAGGAGATTGCAGAACCGGTCCACATTCGCGTCATCCAAGGGGGCGTCCACCTCGTCGAGCACGCAGATCGGCGCCGGGTTCGACAGGAAGACGGCGAAGATCAGCGACATGGCGGTCAGCGCCTGTTCGCCGCCCGACAGCAGGGAAAGCGATTGCAGCTTCTTGCCGGGCGGGCGGGCGAAGATCTCCAGGCCCGCTTCCAGGGGATCGTCCGATTCCACCAGGTCCAGATGGGCCGTGCCGCCGCCGAACAGCTTGGTGAACAGCGACGTGAAGTGGGTGTTGACCGTGTCGAAGGCAGCCAGCAGCCGTTCCCGGCCTTCCTTGTTGAGGCTTGAGATCCCTGCGCGCAGCTTGTCGATGGCCTGGATCAGGTCCTCGCGCTCGGTGGTCATGGACTCAAGGCGCTCGGCATATTCGGCGGCTTCTTCCTCCGCCCGCAGATTGACCGCGCCCATATTGTCGCGCTCGCGCTTCAGCCGGTCGAGCTTGCGTTCAACCTCGTCCAGAGGCGGCAGGGCTTCGTCTTCCTTGACGCCGCCCACATCGAGCACCTTGTCGGGCGTGCAGTCGAGGGTCTCGCGGGTATGGGTGATGGTGTCTTCCACGCGCTCGCGCAGGCCTTCCAGGGTGGCTTCCTGGCGCGCCCGGTCTTCGCGGGCCGTGCTCAAATCGGCCTGCAGCTTGCGGGCGGCGCTATCGGCTTCGCGAAGCGCATTCTCCGCCTCCTGAAGGGCGCTGGCGGCCGTCGTGCGCTTGGCCTCGGCCTCCTCGAGCGCGCCCAGAAGGCCGCGTTTGCGCTCTTCCATGGTCGCCGGGATCTGGCGCAAGGACTCCAGTTCTTCCGCCGTCTTGGCACGGCGGGCCTGGAGCTGGCCAAGCTGGGCGGCGGCGCTTTCCTTGCGGGCGAGCCAGCCTTCGCGGGTCTTTTCGATCTCGGCGAGGCGGGAGCGGCGCATGGCGTCTTCCCGGCGCAGGCCTTCGAGCGCGGCGCGGGCTTCCGAGGCTTCCAGGCGCAGGGTGGCCACGCTGTCCTTCAGCGTAGCGATCGTCTGGGTGCGGTCAGTGCCGTCGCCTTCCTGGCCAAGCGCGGTTTCCGTTTCCTCGATGCCGGAATTGACGTCCTTGATTTCGCCTTCGAGGCGCTGACGGGTATCGTTGATGGCGGCAAGGCGCGATTGGTGCTTGCTGGCGGTCTTCTCAAGCTCCGCCAGCCGGTTGCGGGCCGAGGCCGCGGTCTGGGCCACCTGGCGCGCGGCCTGGCGGGCGTCCCGTTCGGTCTGGGCCGCTTCTTCCGCAGCCTGACGGGCGGCGTGATAGGCCTCGCGCGCGGCGCGGGCGGCCGCTTCGGCCTCGCTCAGTTCCGCGTCGAGTTCGGTCAGGCGGTTGCGTTGGGCCAGGCGCACGGCGGCGGGAGTCGGCGCTTCCGCTGCGACCGTAAAACCGTCCCAGCGCCACAGATCGCCTTGGGCGCTCACCAGCCTCTGGCCGGGCTTGAGCGATGCTTGAAGCGCCGCGCCCTGATCTTTATCCACCAGGCCGATCTGCGACAGGCGCCGGACCAGCGCGGGCGGACCGTTGACCACTTCGGCCAAGGGCCGCGCATCCTCGGGCAGGGCCGGGGCCGGGTCGAGCGCGCTTAAAGCCTTCCAGTGCATGGGCGCGGCATCGTCCGTGGGCGCCGTCAGATCGTCGCCCAGGGCCGCGCCCAGCGCCGCCTCGAAACCGGTTTCAACCGTCACCGCATCCACAAGCGGCGGCCACAGATCGTTTTCCTGGGCTTCCAGCATGCGCGAGAGGGTCTTGGCTTCCGCGTTCAGGGCACTGACAGTGCGGTCGGCATCCTGCATGGGCTCACGGGCCTGGGCTTCCGCCTGAACCGCTTGGCCCCGGCGCTCTTCCGCCTGGGCCGCTTCTTCTTCGGCCTGTTTGGTGGCCTCTTCGGCGCGGCCGAGATCGCCGCGCGCCTCATCGATTTCCGCCGTATCGGCCCCATCGGCGAGCAGGGCATCCTGTTCCTGAACGGCCTTTTCCAGATCGCGGATCAGCCGGTCGCCGCGCGCTTCCAGGTCGGCCTTGCGCCGCTCCAGGCCGGTGCGCCGGGCCTGGGCCTGGGCCGCTTCATGGGTGGCCGTATCGAGCGCGCTTTCGGCATCGCTCAGCGCCGTGGTCTTTTCCGCCAGAGCCGCTTCGGCGCTTTGGGTCTTGTCATCGAGACCGCCGGAGTCGGCCTGCAACTGTTCGGCTTCTTCGCCAAGACGGGTGAGTTCGCCATCGCCGTCGCTGACACTCGCTTCCTCACGGGCGATATCACCGGCGATCTGTTCCAAGAGCGCTTCGCTGCGGGCGATCTGATCCCGGGCGCGCTGTTCCTCCGCATCGAGCGTATCGCGCTCGACCGTCAAACGATGGAGCGCGGCGGCGGCGGCGGCCTCGGCTTCGCGCAAGTCCGGCAGGCCTTCGGAGGCCTCAGCCTGGGCGCGGGAGGCGGCGGCGGCCTCTTCGCTCAATTGGGCCACGCGCTGTTCCAGCTCCCGGAAGCTCCGTTCGCTGACCTGCACCGCTTCGCTCGCATCCCGCCAGCGCAGGAACAGCATGATCGCTTCGCATTTGCGGATGTGATCGGCGATGTTGCGGTAGCGCGACGCCTGGCGGGCCTGGCGTTTCAGACTGCCCAATTGCGCTTCCAGTTCCTGGACCACGTCTTCGAGCCGGGTGAGGTTGGTCTCGGCCGCGCGCAGGCGCAGCTCCGCCTCGTGGCGGCGGCTGTGCAGGCCAGAAATGCCGGCGGCTTCCTCCAGGATCATCCGCCGGTTCTGGGGCTTGGCGTTGATCAACTGGCCGATCTGGCCCTGGCGCACCAGGGCGGGCGAGTGGGCGCCTGAAGAGAGATCCGCGAACAGGGTCTGGACGTCGCGGGCGCGCACATCCTTGCCGTTGACCCGGTAGGCCGAGCCCGCGTCCCGTTCGATCCGGCGAGTCACGTCCAGCGTGTCGAGATCGTTGAACAGGGCGTTGGCGCGCCGCTCCGCATTGTCGATGGAGAGCACCACCTCGGCCATGTTGCGCGCGGGCCGCCCATTGGTGCCGGAGAAGATCACGTCTTCCATGCCCGAGCCGCGCAGGGACTTGGCGGAGGTCTCGCCCATGACCCAGCGCAGCGCCTCGACCAGATTCGACTTGCCGCAACCATTGGGGCCGACAACGCCCGTCAGGCCGGGCTCGATCTGAAGCTCGGTCGGATCGACGAAGGATTTAAAACCGGTGAGACGCAGACGGGTGAATTTCACGCGCGGATCTTCTTTCTCAAACGCAATAAAAGGCCAGTGAATTCGGTGTCAGGAATGCGCGCGACCCCGGCCCCCTTCGCGCACGCATGTCCTCCTTCGGGCGCCACAACACTGTGCCAAAGGAAGACAGGAGTGTGGGCTGATTCTCCAGCGCACTCCACGCAAAGCAGTATGGCATTACAAGAAAGGCCCAGCCATGCCGTCCTGGCATGCTGGGCCTGTCGGTCGCTACAATAACGCGCCGAGGCCTTACGGCTTGGCGTCTTCCGGCAGATGCTCGGCCAGCGCTTCTTCGAATTTCTCGAACGGCATGTAGCCCGAATGGTTCTTGCCGTTGATGATGAAGGTGGGCGTGGCCGACACGTTGAACACTTCCACGCCTTCTTCCTGCACCGCCTTGATGCGCTGATATTCCGCTTCGTTCGACAGGCATTTCTGGAAGGCGTCCGCGCTGATGCCCGCCTGTTTGGCGATTTTCTGCAACTCCTCGCGGCCCTGTTCGCGCGAGCGCACATAGGCCCATTGGCGCTGGGTGCGGAAAATCACGTCGATCAGATTGTAATAGCGGTCCTCGCTGACGCAGCGCGCCAGCATGAAGGCGGAGGCTGCCAGCACCGGATCGGCGGTGGGGAATTCCCGCAAGGTGTATTTCACCAGGCCCGTGTCGATGTATTTTTCCTTCAGCGCCGGGAAAGTCTCCAGCTTGAAGCGCGCGCAATGCCCGCAGGTGGTCGAGGCATATTCGATGATGGTCACCGGCGCGTCCGCTTCGCCCAGAACGATATCGCCGGGACGGCCGAACTCGGCGCTGGCCAGCACATCCGCCTTGGTGGCGGCGTCCGCTTGCTCCAGGGCCGGTACGCCGGTTTCGGCTTTCTCGAAATCGAGCGCCAAAAGGGCCGCCCCCGCCGCCACGGCGACGGTCAGAACGGCCAGCGTCTTCGGAAAGGACAGGGTCCGCACCGTTTTCTTCTCCTCGGTCTTGCCTTCGCTCATGCCGCCCTCGCTCTGTTGTCTGTCTCTCGCAATCGAAAAACGCTCTGTCTTTAGTCTTTAGGACCGGGACCTTACAACGGTCTCACCGAGCCGTTCCAGAGCCGCGCGCAGATCGCCATCCGCGATGCCCAGCGCGCGCGCTTCGATGTCCGCTTTTTCAGCACGGCTCAACGCCTTGAGCGCCGCCCGGCCAACCGGCTTTTTCCGATTGGGAATGGGACCTTGGACGATTTTGAGGCGCGCGATCGCCTTATAGCCGAAATAGGCGTTCACCCGTTCGACGATCTGCGGCTCCATGTGCTGGAGATCGAGCGCCAGCGCGCCCGCGACCCGCACGGTCAAAAATCCGTTATGGGCAAGGCCGGTGCCCGGCTGGTAGCGCTCCGGCAGGGTCATGCCCGCAAGCGTTTCCCCGACGATCTCGGGCCAGACCGCCTGCAGCTCTTGGCCCGAATGGCGGTGCTTGGCATAGGCCGGGCCTGCCGCCTTTTGCACGACGCTGGCGATCTTGCGCGCGGGCCGGGCCACCGACCGGGTCTTCAGGCCGGCCGGGCCTTGGGCGTGCACCAGGCCGCGCCGCAACACGGCCGAGGCCTTCAGCCGGGCCGCCCGGATTTTCGTGTCCCTGTCGCGTTCGTCCATCGCCCGTGCCCCGGCGCTGTCATCGCAAAGGGCAAAGGCGCATCAACTCAGATCCCAAGTCAAGCCTGCGCGATATCTTATTTGACATCCGCTTTATGCGCGTTATTTATTTGCATAAAGCGGATAGGAATCCGGATAACGCGCATGATTTTTCAAGAACCTGTCCTTCACGGCGAGGATGAAGCCGTTCTGGCTCTCATCGGCCGGCAACGGGACAAGCTGCGCATTTATACGCAAAACAGCCCACGGCGCTGGGTGGGGTCCTTGCGCCGGAGCACTTTCGCCCGCGCGATCCAGGGGTCGAACAGTATCGAAGGCTATGTTGCCAGCATCGATGAGGCTGTGGCTGCCATCGAAGAAGAGCCGCCGCTCGACGAGCGCACCGAAACCTGGATGGCGATCAATGGCTACAGAGCGGCCATGACATATGTCATGCAGGCGGCGGACGATCCGTACTTTGAATTTTCAAGGCAGTTCCTGAAAAGCCTGCATTTCATGATGACAGGCTATGATCTGAGCGTTTATCCCGGACAATGGCGGCGCGGCACCGTCTTTGTGGTTAACAAGAAGACCGGAGAAACGGTCTATACGGCGCCGGATGTCGATCTCGTCGATGGCCTTGTCTGTGAGCTTGTCGATTATCTGCACGCGTCAGTATCCTCTTCCGCAATGGTCCGTGCGGCGATGGCTCATTTTAATCTAACTATGATCCATCCGTTCAAGGATGGTAACGGACGGATGGCGCGCGCCTTGCAAACCTTCGTTCTGGCCCGCGAAGGCATCCTGCATCCGGTGTTTTCCAGCATTGAAGAATGGTTGGGCCATAACACGCTCGACTATTACGAAATTCTGACACGCATCGGGCTGGGCGAATGGAATCCGCACCATGACGCGCTTCCATGGATACGCTTCTGTTTGAAAGCCCATTATCATCAGTGTTCGACCCTCATCCGGCGAAGCGAAGAATATGAAGCTCTTTTCCAGATCATTGAAGTGCTGATTGAACGGGAGAAATTGCACGATCGTATGGCGTTGCCGCTTTTTGATGCCGCTCTCGGTCTGCGGATAACCAATGCCCGGTATCAAAACGATGCCGATGTCACGACCCATATCGCATCCCGCGATCTTAAGGCCCTGTCCGATAAAGGGATATTAGATGCACACGGAGAAAAAAGAGGGCGGTACTATCAGGCAGGGACGGAATTGCGCGAGGCGCGCCTTTCTGTCCGCAAGAAAAAGCCGTTGCCCGATCCTTACGATCTGGTTCACCGGCCGATAGAGGAGCCGCGTCTTCCCGGCATGTAGAGGCATCGAGCGGTTTGCATAAGGTCGGCAAATCGCGCCTTCCGTTTCTGAAAGTTCTCTATGTAGGATACGCCCATGCCCGATCCCGTGCGCCGCTTGCTGAACTGGTACGACGCCCATGCCCGCGTGTTGCCCTGGCGCGTGGCGCCGGGCGCGTCCGTCCCTCCCGATCCGTACCGGATCTGGCTGTCGGAAATCATGCTGCAGCAGACCACCGTCGCCGCCGTCATTCCCTATTTCGAGGCGTTCACCGCGAGATGGCCGGGCGTGACGGCTTTAAGCGAGGCGCCGCTCGAAGACGTGCTGTCGGCCTGGGCGGGGCTCGGCTATTACGCGCGGGCGCGCAATCTGCATGCCTGCGCGTGCACGGTCGCCGAGGACCATGGCGGGCGCTTTCCGGATACGGAAGAAAAGCTCCTGGCGCTGCCCGGCATCGGCGCCTATACGGCCGCCGCCATCGCGGCGATCGCTTTCGGGCGCAAGGCGGTGGTGGTCGATGGCAATGTGGAACGGGTGATGGCGCGTTTTCACGGTGTCGAGACGCCCTTGCCCGATGCCAAACCCGAGCTGCGCCGTCTGGCGGCCAAGCTGACGCCGCAAAAGCGGCCCGGCGATTACGCGCAAGCGGTGATGGATCTGGGGGCAACCGTCTGTACACCGCGTAGTCCCGATTGCGGCGCCTGTCCTTTGAAGGCGGCCTGCGTGGCCGCTGCCAAAGGGCTTGCCGAAGGGCTGCCGCGCAAACGGCCGAAAGCGGAAAAGCCCACACGGACCGGCATCGCCTTTTTCGTGCGCCGGACCGACGGGGCGGTGCTGCTGCGCCGCCGTCCTCCCAAGGGGCTCCTGGCGAAAATGCTGGAACTGCCGTCGGTGGGCTGGTCAGCCAAAAGCGAGGGCGCGCCTGATCTGGAGCGGGACGCGCCGCTGCCCGCCCAATGGGTCAAGCACCCTGGTCTGGTGCGCCACACCTTCACCCATTTCCACCTGGAACTGACGGTCTATGAGGCGACGGTCAGTGCCGGGACGGCGGCCAAGACGCAAGGCCAGTGGGTTCCGGCGGATGCCCTCGGCACGGTCGGTCTGCCCACGGTGATGCGCAAGGTGGTGGACCACGTCATGACCGGGGACGGGCCGTTGTTCAGTAAGCGGGCGTCTTAGGCCAGACGCTTTGCCGCTTCCGGATAAAGCTGAGCGCGCAGCTCCTGCCGGTAGAGATCGATCGGCACGCGTTTCCTGTTTTTCGTGTGGTGCCAGAAGGTCCAGCCATTGCAGGCCTCCGCCCCCTGAACATGGGCGCCGATGCGGTGGATCGAGCCGGTGGCATCCTCGCACACGAGCGAGCCGTCGGCCCGGACTTTCGCTGCATGGACACCGCGCGGGCAGTGCAGGGTTGAGCCCGCCGGGATCAATCCGTGTTCGACGATTTGCCCGAAGGGAATGCGCGGTTCCTGGCGCTTGCCAGGGGTGATCTCCAGACTGTCGCCGCTCAAAGGTTTGATCTTGGCGAGCCGCGCCTTGGCGATCTTCCGATAAGAGGCGTCCCGTTCCATGCCGATGAAATGGCGGCCCAGGCGCTTGGCCACGGCGCCCGTGGTCCCTGTGCCCATGAACGGATCGATCACCAGATCGCCCGGCTTGGTGGAGGCGAGCAGCACCCGGTGGAGCAGGGCCTCGGGCTTCTGGGTCGGATGGGCCTTGGCGCCCGTCTCGTCCTTCAGGCGCTCTTCGCCCGTACACAGAGGAATGAGCCAGTCGGAGCGCATCTGCAGGTCATCATTGGCGACCTTCAAAGCGTCGTAGTTGAACGTGTATCCCTTGGCGCCGTCGTCCCGGGCGGCCCAGATCAGCGTTTCATGGGCATTGGTGAAGCGTCGGCCCCGGAAATTCGGCATCGGGTTCGTTTTACGCCAGATGATGTCGTTGAGGATCCAGTAACCCTCGTCCTGCAGGGCCGCTCCCACACGGAAGATATTGTGATAGCTGCCGATGACCCAGAGCGTACCGCCGGGTTTGAGCACGCGGCGCGCGGCCTTGAGCCAGGCGCGGGTGAACCCGTCGTACTCGGCGAAACTGGAAAACCGGTCCCAGGCGTCATCGACCCCATCCACGCGGGAGTTGTTGGGCCGCAACAGCTCACCGTCGAGCTGGAGATTGTAGGGCGGATCCGCGAAAACCATGTCGGCGCAGGCCTCGGGCAGCGTCTCCATCAAAGCGATGCAGTCGCCTTCCAAAATGGAATCGAGCGGCAGCCCGGCGCGCCGGCGCGGGCGGGATGATGTGCGTGCTGGCATGACCCTTCACCTTCTATGAGAGGGTGATTCTGCGAAACCCGGCGTTAACGGTCAATGAAACAAGGAGTCTACCCCAAGCGGGGTAGGCAGAAGACCTCACGCGGATGGGCCGAGCAGGGCCTGGACCGGCTTGAAGCTCTTGCGGTGATGGGCCGTCACGCCCAGCCGCGCCAGGCCGTCCGCATGAGCCTTGGTACCGTAACCCATATTGGTTTCCCAGCCATAGCCGGGATGGGTCAGCGCCAACTCCGCCATGATGCGGTCGCGGGTCACCTTGGCGATGATGCTGGCGGCCGCGATCACGGGCGAACAGCCGTCGCCGCCGATGATGCAATGGGCAGGACAGGGCAGGGCGGGCGCCTTGTTGCCGTCGATGAGGGCGGCGCCGGGGGCTTGCGCCAGACCGGCCAGCGCGCGCTGCATGGCATGAAAGGTCGCCCCCAGAATATTGTTGCGGTCGATCTCCTCCACATCGGCGATGCCGACGCCGATGACGGCGTGCTCTTGCAGCGCGCCGTAAAGCGCCTCCCGTTTGTGTGCGGAGAGTTTCTTGGAATCGTCCAGCCCCTCCGGCACATGGGCCGGGTCGAGAATGACGGCCGCCGCCACCACAGGGCCGGCCCAGGGCCCGCGGCCCGCCTCATCGATACCCGCCACGGGCGCGCGCTCGGCAGCCTGCATGACCAGGGCCTCAAGGCCATCCGCATGGGGCCTGTCCGCGAACAGCAGGTGGTCGAGACGGGAAGAGCGGGATTTGAGCATGGCATTTTCCTCGCGGCATACGGAGCGTATCGGCGCAGGTCATGGGCCGCAGCGCCAGTCTATAGGAGTCGCGGGACCTTTGAGAAAGGGTAAAAAATGCGCACGGTGTGCGTTTCACAACAGGGGCAATTGGTCGCCCGCGCGCGGCGGCGGCCTGAACAGGCTCTTGTCGAGGGGCGTGGAGGGGGTGTCGAGGCCGCGTTGCCGGATCGCGATCCGGAAGCGCCGGGCGATGAAGGCGGCGATCGAGCCGGTACCGGTCATGCGCGTGCCCCATTGGGCATCGTAATCCTTGCCGCCGCGCAACTGGCGGATCAGGCTGAAGACCCGGTTGGCCCGGTCTGGCACCTCCGTTTCCAGCCATTCCCGGAACAGGGTCTTGATCTCGTGGGGCAGGCGCAAAAGCACGTAATGGGCACTGACCGCGCCGGCCTCCGCCGCCGCATCGAGAATGGCTTCCATTTCGTGATCGTTCAGGCCGGGAATGATGGGCGCCACCATGACGGCGACGGGCACGCCCGCCTCGTGCAGCGCCTTGATGGCCTCGAGCCTTTTGTGCGGCGTCGGCGCCCGGGGTTCCATGGCGCGCGCCAGCTTGCGGTCGAGGGTGGTCACTGAGAGCGCGGCCCGCGCCAGATTGCGCTCCGCCATGGGCGCCAGAATATCCAGATCCCGGACGATCAGGTTCGACTTCGTCACGATACCGACGGGATGGTGAAAATCGCTCAAGGTCTGGAGAATCGAGCGGGTGATTTCCATGCGCCGCTCCAGAGGCTGGTAGGGATCAGTGTTGGAGCCGAGTGCGATGGTCGAAGGTTTATATCCCGGTTTGCGCAGCTCCTCGTCGAGGAGGGCCGCCGCATCCGGTTTGGCGAACAGGTTCGATTCGAAATCGAGCCCGGGCGACAGCCCCAGATAGGCATGGGAGGGCCGCGCATAGCAGTAGATGCAGCCATGCTCGCAGCCCCTGTACGGGTTGATCGACTGATCGAAGGAGATGTCGGGCGACTGGTTGCGGGCGATGATGGTGCGGGTGCCGTCGATAAAGACCGTGGTGCGCAGGGGCGGCAGATCCTCTTCCGCCCTGTCCCAGCCATCGTCGAACGCTTCATAGGCGATCGGTTCGAACCGGCCGCTGGCATTGCTGCGCGCGCCTCTGCCCGGGATCTTAGGGCCCGCTGTTTCGGGGCCTGATTTGCCCACAGGTCGATCTTTTGATTTGTTGATTGTCATCAGATGTTCCGATTTCTCTCGCGACTACCCCTTTTGTTGATAATTTAGCACAAAACAGGAACATAAAAAGAACATTGGCGCGGAACAGTGGATATCTGAAAACGGTCCGGTTGCCGGAAATCGGCCTGCCCGCTACTTAAGCGCCCTAGGGTCAGGACCCTAAGACTTAGGAAGAGGACCGGTCATGGCGCCGTTGAGCGTCGTCATTCCCACCTTGAACGCCGCCGCCGGGCTGGCGCCGACCCTGACGGCGCTGGTGCCAGCGAGCGTGTCCGGCCTCTTGAAAGAGGTGGTGATCTCCGATGGCGGTTCGAGCGATGACACCATTGCGCTTGCCCGGGAGGCCGGCGCGGTCGTGGTCGAGGGGGCGGCCGGGCGCGGTCCGCAACTGGCCAGGGGCGCGCGGGCGGCTCAAGGGGACTGGCTGTTGTTTCTCCATGGCGACACGGTGCTGGAGGCGGGCTGGACGGCGGAGGCCGAGCGCTTCATCGACAGCGTCGAGCAGGCGGGGCGGGACCGGGCGGCGGCCTTCACCTTCGCGCTCGATGATTTCGCGTCTGCGGCCCGCCGGGTGGAACGGTTGGTCTCCTGGCGCTGTGGCCTGTTCGGTCTTCCGTATGGCGATCAAGGGCTGTTGCTGCCCCGCCGCTTCTATGAGGCGCTTGGTGGCTTCCGCGAGCTGCCCTTGATGGAGGATGTGGATCTGGTGCGCCGGATCGGCAAACGCCGCATGACCATTCTGCAGACCCGCGCGGTGACGAGCGCGGAACGTTTCCGCCGGGACGGTTATTGGCTGCGGCCCATGCGGAACCTGGCGCTGGTCACCTTGTTTTTCCTTAGAGTGCCGCCCGCGACGCTGGCGCGGCTTTATCAGTGATATGCACCGTACTCTGATCGTCTTCGCCAAATATGCGGTGATGGGCCGGGTCAAGACGCGGCTCGCCCGGGATGTGGGTGCAGCGGAAGCGGTGCGGCTCTACCGGGCCATGACCAGGCGCCTTCTTTTTGAGGTCGGCTGCGATCCGCGCTGGCGCACGGTGGTGGCCGTGGCGCCGGACCGGGCCTGCGCCCGGGCGGGGCGGGGGCTCATGGCCTGGCCGCGCGGGCTTGCGCGCGTGCCTCAAGGGCCCGGGGATCTGGGCCAGCGCATGGGCCGGGCCTTGAAGGCGCCGCCGCCGGGGCCGGTCGTGATCATCGGCAGCGACACACCGGATATCCGTACCCATCATATCGCCCAGGCTTTTTCGGCGCTGGGAGCGGCGGATGCGGTGTTCGGCCCGGCGGAGGATGGCGGCTACTGGCTGATCGGCCTCAAGCGCCGTCCGTATCCGGAGGGCCTGTTCGAGGGGGTGCGCTGGTCCGGCCCCCATGCCCTGGACGATACGCTGAAGAGTCTGCCGGCTCGCCACAAGGTGGCGGTTCTGGAGACGCTGATGGATATCGATACGGGCGCGGATTGGGCGCGCTGGCGTCAGCGGCGGGACGGGACGGAGGCCTAACCGGTTCGGCGGTGCTCTTCCAGGCGCGGCATGATTTCGACGAAATTGCAGGGGCGGTGGCGGCTGTCGAGCTGGTATTTCAGAATGCCGTCCCAGCCGTCCTTGACCGCGCCGGTGGAGCCCGGCAGGGCGAACAGATAGGTGCCGCGCGCGACGCCAGCGCAGGCCCGGGACTGGACGGTCGAGGTCCCCACCGTTTGATAGCTGATCTGATGAAACAGGGCGGAAAAGCCGTCGATTTCCTTCTCGAAGACCGCGCGGAAGGCTTCCGGCGTCACATCCCGGCCCGTGAGCCCGGTGCCGCCCGTCGAGATCACAACGTCCACGGACGGATCGGCGATCCAGGTCTCAAGCTGGGCGATGATAGCGTCCGCATCGTCGCGCACGATGGCGCGGCCCGCGAGGGTATGACCTGCGTCCTGAAGGCGCTCGACCAGCGTATCGCCGGAGCGGTCATCGGCGGGCGTGCGGGTGTCGGAGACCGTCAGGACCGCGATCTGGACAGGCAGAAAAGGCAGGCTTTCATCGAGACCGGGCATGCCGTTTCGCCTCTTACAATCCGCTGCCCGAAGCCGCGCCCGCTGCTGTGGCGGCGTCCTCGAGAGCGGCGACGCGGCCTCGGCTCGCCGGGTCTTCCAGCGGCACATAGAGAGGCCATTTGCCTTCCGCCAAAGCCTGCAAGGACGGGGCGGGCTGATTGAGCCGCGTGCGGTAAAGCCACAGGCCTGCCATCACTTTTTCCACGTAAGTGCGGGTCTCGCGCGCCGGAAAGCTCTCCAGGAACAAAAGTGGGTCGTCCTGATACTGAACGACGCCGAGCCAGCGGCGCAGATTGCCGGGGCCCGCATTGTAAGCGGACAGGAACTTCAAGAGATTGCCTTTGGGCTCTTGGGCGTCCAGCAGGCGCTTGGCATAGGTCTGGCCGATCTGGAGATTAACCGCCGGGTCGAACAGATCCTTGCGCCGGGAGCCGCGATAGCGCCGGTCGCCAGTGACGTCCTGGGCGGTGAGCGGCAGGACTTGAAGCAGGCCGCGCGCGCCCGCCCGGCTCAAGGCCGTTTCCAGGAACTTGCTTTCCCGCCGGGCGATGGCGAAAACGAGCCCCCGGTCGAGCTGATAGCCGCCCACGGGTTGCCAATCGGGCAGCGGATAAAGACCGGCATGCAGGCCTTCCGTCTCCGAATTAACAGCGATGCGCCATTCCACATGGGGCAGGCGCAGCGAGCTGGCGATCGCCAGAAGCGCCGGATCGTGCCGGTCTTCAAGCCGTCCGTGCGCCCACACAAGCTCGGTCTCGGCCAGATCCTTGCGGCCGATCTCGGCAAGTGCGATGGCGCGGCGCACCGCCGGATAGGCCGCGATTTCGCGCAGTGTGTCATATTGGGGGTCGGGCGCGGTCCAGCCCGGATCGATCGGCCGGCCAAGTTGCTGGCGGGCCAGAAGGCCGTAGAAGGACAAAGGTTCGTCGGCTGCGATCCGCAGCATGGGGAGCACTTTTTCCGGGCGCCGTGTTTTCAGGAACGCGCGGGCGGCCCAATAGGCGGCTGCCGACCGGTCCCAGCCATCCACATGCTTGGCGAGAGCCAGAGTTTCGAAATGCGTGCCCGCAAGTTCGATCTTGCCCTGGCGCCAGGCGGCGAGCCCGGCGATCCAATCGGCAAGCGGCACGCCGGCCCGGTTGCGCTTGGCGACCTCGGCGGCGACTTCATAGGCGCGGTCGTCCTTTTGCTCCACATAATAAGACGTGGCGATCCACTGGCGGATCCGGTCCTTTTCAAGGGCGGTGAGTGCCTTTTGGACCGGGGCGCTTTCCAGATAGCCCAGTGACTGGGTGGGCCGTTCCCGGCGCAGAAGCGAGCGCACATGGCGCTCGATGCGGCCGCGCTGGCGCACTTGGGCCGCACTGCGTTTCCTGTTGTGAACCTCGAAAGCACTGCGGGGCCGTTCGCCGTACCGCCACAGGCGGCGCTCCGGTTTGGGAGGGGTTTTCGCGCGGGCAGGCTTGCGGCGCACGGCCAGTCGGTAAATCCGCGCCGCATCCGGATGATCCGCATACTTCTCCATCCAGCCGCTCAGTTCGCTGAATTTCGAGCGGTAGGCGGTTGGGTGCATGTAGCGCTGGAACTCGACATGCCCCAGCAGGATCGGATCGTCCAGCTCGGCGATCAATTTGTCCGCCTGCTCCCAATTGCCGCTTTCCTGTAACAGGAAGATTCGGCGGTAGCGCTGAATATCCGTGGCCGACAGACGCGATGATCCGAGTGCGGCCTGTTTGGAGCTGTTGATCTTGTCGGCAATTGATTCGCTTGAGGACGATTGCGCCGTCTCCAGGCCTTTGGGCCCTTCCGTCGCATACGAATCGGAGGCGGCACAAAGCGCCAGGCTGAAAGCCAGGACATACCGGCCGGCGGAAAGAGGAGAAATCACCCGGCGCCATACCCATTGCGCCAGGGTCGCGTTAACGCTGATCGACATATGTTTTTTAACCCACCAGATACGCAGAACGCTGCGAGACAGTACTGAGCCCGGCACAGGCCAGCAAGCGCCCAATTTGTTCACAGTCTAACACATTGAGTCTTGGCGCGAAGTTCGATCGCGAGCATAGCGCCCGGGTGGTTAGGCGCGGGTGAAACGGTCGCGTCCGGTCATGGCGGGCCGTCTTGCAAGCGAATCGAAAGGGCCAGCATGTCCTGCCAGGCGGCCCGCTTGGCGATGGGCGTGCGCAGCAGATAGGCGGGGTGATAGGTGGCGATGATGTCGGCCTGATGGCCGCCGGTTGTGAGCGTGCGCCAGCGCCCGCGCAATGCCCGCATGGGTTGTTCGGTGTCCAGCAGATGCTGGGCCGCCGTGCCGCCCAGGGCCACGATCACCCGGGGCGCCACCAGTTCGATGTGACGGCGCAGGAAGGGCAGGCACATCTGGATCTCAGTGAGGTCGGGCTTGCGGTTCAAGGGCGGCCGCCAGGGCAGGATATTGGCGATGTAGCTGTTGGTGCGGTCGAGGCCGATGGCGCCGAGCATGCGGTCGAGCAACTGGCCGGAGCGGCCGACGAACGGCTTGCCCTGGCGGTCTTCTTCCTGGCCCGGCGCTTCGCCGATCAGCATCAGCGGCGCGTCGGGCGCGCCATCGGCGAAGACGAGACGGCTTGCGGATTTCTTCAACGGGCAGAGATCGAATGCGTCCATGGCCGCCCGCAAATCCTCCAGACTGTCGCAGCCTTGCGCGATGCTTTGCGCCGTCTGGACCGCATCGGGCGCTTGCGGCGCGGTCCGCGTCGCCGCTTTAGAGGCCGGGGCGGCGGATTGCGCCCCTGTCTGCGCAGGACTCCGGGCGGGCGCGGCGCCATAGCGTTTCTGCGGAACCGCGCCCACAATCTCATCGACGCCCATGGCCTGATACCAGGCGAGGAGCGCTTTGACGGCATCGGCCTGTGTCAGGGACGGGCCGGAGGGGGGCATGCCGGAGGAGGGCGGACCGGATGGCATGGGCAGATGACCTCAGGACGGGCGGGTGCGACGAAATCGCAAGGGTTTGAATGCCTGTTAACCTCTACACCAGCCGCTCTTAAGCCGCCACACTGTATGGTGCGCTATAACCGGCGCACCGGTTGACCCGGAGTGCGGGTCAAATGATAAGTCTGGCCTACATTTATGGCAGGCGAAACCGCTCGGCATGGGAGAGAGCGATGGAACGGGAGTCGATGGACTATGACGTTGTGATCGTCGGGGCCGGGCCTGCGGGCTTGAGCGCGGCGATCCAACTGAAAAAGCTCTGTCAGGAGGCCGGCGTCGATTATTCGGTGGCCGTTCTGGAAAAGGGCTCGGAGGTGGGCGCCCATATCCTGTCCGGCTTCGTGATCGATCCCATCGCTCTGAACGAGCTCATTCCCGATTGGAAAGACAAGGGCGCGCCGCTCACGGTCGAGGTGACTGACGACCGCTTTTATTTCCTGAGCGAAAAAGGCGCGACCCGGTTCCCGAATTTCCTGATGCCGCCGCTCATGAGCAATCACGGCAATTACGCGGGCAGCCTTGCGAACCTCACCCGCTGGCTGGGCGAGCAGGCTGAGGCCATGGGCATCGAGATCTATCCCGGTTTCGCCGTCTCAGAAGTTCTGTACAATGACGATAACAGCGTCAAGGGCGTGGCCACCGGCGATTTCGGGATCGGGCGCGACGGTCAGCAGAAGGACAGTTACACTCCCGGCATCGAACTGCACGCCAAATACACGCTCTTCGCGGAAGGCGCGCGGGGCTCCCTGACCAAAGCGCTCACCGCCCATTACGGCCTGGATCAAGGCCGCGATCCGCAAAAATACGGCATCGGGCTCAAAGAGATCTGGGAAATCGATCCCGCCAAGCACCAGCCGGGCCTGGTGCTGCATACCCAGGGCTGGCCGCTCGATTCGGAAACCGGCGGCGGTTCCTGGATGTATCACATCGAGGACAATCAGATCTCCATCGGCTTCGTGGTGCATCTGAACTACAAGAACCCCTGGATTTCTCCGTTCGACGAGTTTCAGCGCTACAAGACTCACCCCTTGATCCGCCCCTATCTGGAAGGCGGCAAGCGCATCGCTTACGGCTCGCGCGCGATCACCGAGGGCGGCTTTCAATCGGTTCCCAAGCTGACATTCCCGGGCGGCCTGCTCATTGGCTGTGCCGCCGGTTTCGTCAACGTGCCGCGCATCAAGGGCAGCCACAATGCCATGAAGACCGGCATGCTGGGCGCGGATGCGGTGTTCGAGGCGCTGCAGGACGGCCGGGCCAACGACGAGGTTACGTCCTATACGGAGAAATACGAGAAGAGCCACGTCTACAAGGATCTGAAACGGGTCCGGAACGCCAAGCCGCTGTTGAGCAAATACGGCACCTATATGGGCACGCTGCTCATCGGCATGGAGCTGTGGACCAATCAGCTCTTCAATTTCTCGTTCTTCGGCACGCTGAGCCACGGCAAGGCCGATCATGAGACCCTGCGCAAGGCGGATGAGTCGAAAAAGATCGAGTATCCCAAGCCTGACGGGGTGATCACCTTCGACCGGCTGTCCTCGGTGTTCATTTCGAACACCAATCACGAGGAAGATCAGCCCGTTCACCTGACCCTCAAGGACGCCGACGTGCCGATCGCGTATAATCTGCCCAATTACGCGGAACCAGCCCAGCGTTACTGCCCGGCCGCTGTCTATGAGGTGGTTTATGACGACAATGGCGAGAATCCGCGCTTCGTCATCAACGCGCAGAATTGCGTTCACTGCAAAACCTGCGATATCAAGGATCCGACGCAGAACATTCACTGGATCGTGCCCGAAGGCGGGGGCGGTCCCAACTATCCGAACATGTAAGCGTGTTTTGTGAACAGCATCAAAGCAGGAGCAGGCGTGGTCCATCCTGAAAGAGCGAACCGTGGCCTGGCACACCGTATGGTGCTCTGCGTGGCCGTGACTGTCCTGGCGGCGGCTGCGAGCGGCTGTGTTTCCATGCCCATGGGCGGCCTTGCCGGCATGGGCGAAAACCCCTCGCTCTATGGCAGCTATCTGGCGGCGCGTCAGGCTGGCAAGACCAATGATATGCGCTCGGCGGCCCGCTATTATTCCCGGGCGCTCGCGCATCAGCCCAACGACCAGTCGATCCTGGAGCGGGCCTTTCTGCTTGATCTGAGCGCGGGCAATATGGACAAGGCCGTCGGCCTGGCGCGGCGGATCATCCGTATACGCGATGACGACCGGCTGGCGCGGCTGGTGCTGACCGTTCATGCGATCCGCTCGGGCGCCTTCAGCACGGCCCGGGACAATGTCGCCGCCTCGGCCAAGGGCCCCCTGACCGACATGGTCAATCTGCAACTGACCTCCTGGTCCCTGGCGGGCGAGGGCCATACGGAACTGGCGGTGGCGGCGTTGAGTGGCCTCGACCGCAATCCGGGGCTCGATCTCTACAAGGCTTTTCACTCGGCGCTGATCTACGATCTGGGCGGCTATGAGACGCTGGCGGAGGCCGAATACGACCGGGCCCTTGAGCTGAGCGATGGCGGCAGCCTGCGTATCGTCGAGGCCTACGGACGGTTCCTGGAGCGGGACGGGCGCAGCCGCCAGGCAGTTCAGCTTTACCAGGATTATCTGGATACGGTCGCCAACCATCCGCTGATCGCCGCCTCGCTCTACCGGGCGCGCACGGGCGGCGAGAAACCGGCCCGGCTGATCCCGACGCCGCAAGCGGGCGCCGCTGAAGCGATTTACGGTCTGTCCGGCGCCCTGGCGCGCGAGCGCGACCGCCGCGGGCCGGACCTGCCCATCGTTTATCTGCATATGGCCCTTTATCTCCATGAGGACTTCGCCATCGCCCAGTCCCTGATGGCGGAGCTTCTGGAAAATGCGGGCCGTACGGAAGATGCCATCGCGATTTACCGCGAGGTCGACCGGACCTCGCCGCTCTGGGCCAATTCGCGCATCCGCACCGCCTACGGGCTGAGCCGTCTCGACCGCAAGGATGAAGGCATCGAGATGCTCGAAGGCGTGATCAAGATGGCCCCGGACAATAAGGACGTGTTGGCCTCGATCGCCGATCTGCTCCAGGCGAGCGAACATTATGCGGCGGCGGCGGAGTATTACGCCCGTGCCATCGCCCAGATCGACGCGGTCGAGCCGCGCCACTGGAGCCTGTTTTTCCAGCACGGGGCATCGCTTGAGCGCTCCAAGCGCTGGGACGAAGCGGAAGTGTCCTTGAAAAAGGCGCTGGAGCTGCAGCCCGATCAGCCCTTCGTTCTGAACTATCTAGGTTATTCCTGGATCGATCAGGGCCGCAATCTGGATGAGGCCATGGAGATGATCCAGAAGGCCGCCGCTCTGGAGCCCGAAAACGGTTTCATCATCGACAGTCTCGGCTGGGGCTATTACCGGCTCGGCGACTATGAGAAGGCGGTCGAGACCCTGGAGCGCGCCATCGAGCTTGCGCCCGGCGATCCGACCATCAACGATCATCTGGGGGACGCCTATTGGCAGGTCGGCCGCCGTCTGGAAGCCCGCTTCCAGTGGAGCCATGCCCTGACCCACGATCCGGACCCGGATGTTGCCGCCCGCGCCGAGCGCAAGCTGCAGGTGGGGCTCTCCGAGGGCGACGCGACGCTTTCCGACGCGCCGTCCGTCAGCGTGGCGACCGAGGCCCAGCCATGAGCGACGGGCTGGCGGTTTTCGCGCCCGCCAAGGTCAATCTGTTCCTGCACGTTCTGGCCCGCCGCCCGGACGGCTATCACGAGCTGGAAAGCCTCATCGTGTTTGTCGATGTGGGCGACCGTTTGAGCGTCCGGCCCGCCGACAAACTCGATCTGACCATTGGCGGCCCGTTCGGGCCGGTCCTGAAGGCCGAACCGCTCACCGGAAACCTGGTTCACAAGGCCGCCGGCGCCTTGAAAGCCCGTCTGGGGACCGGCAAACGGGCCTGGGGCGGCGCGGTCCATCTGGACAAGCATTTGCCGGTGGCCTCAGGCATCGGCGGCGGCTCCACGGATGCGGCGGCAGCCTTGCGCCTGCTGGCCCGCCATTGGGATTTGCCCGCCGATACGGCCGTCTTACGGGAAATCGGCCTCGATCTCGGCGCCGACGTGCCGGTCTGCCTCAGCGCCGCGCCCATGCTGGTGGAAGGCATCGGGGAGACATTGCGGCCCGCGCCGCCTTTGCCGGAGGCCTGGCTGGTGCTGGTCAATTCCGGCACGGGCGTGTCCACCGGCGCCGTCTTCAAGGGGCTCGATCCCAGCCGGTTCGACCCCAGACCGAGCCCGGCCATGCAGGCCGGCGATCTGTCGGATATGGACCGCCTGCTCGATGTCTTGAAAAGCACACGGAACGATCTGGAGGCCTCGGCCCTCACCGTCGCGCCGGATATTCGCGAGGTGCTCGAAGAGATCCGTATCCTGCCGGACTGCCGCCTGGCGCGCATGTCGGGCAGCGGCGGCACTTGTTTCGGCCTGTTCGACAGTCAAGACGCGGCAATGGAGGCCGAAAGACGGTTGAGCCTGGCCCAGCCGTCCTGGTGGGTCAGGGCGGGCAAAATCCTGCGCGAAGCCCCGCCGATGACGGGGCTTAAAGGCGACTAGAGCGTATTCAATGAAGTCCAGATCATTGAATACGCTCTATGCCTTTGCTTTGTCGCGTTTTCGAACCGCAGTGAGGCGAAGCCGAACGCACATGTTCGCTGGTGCTCACTGCTGAAAACGCTCTAGGATACGAAACCGTAGGGTGCACTAAGCGCAAGCGCAGTGCACGACAGCGGAACCGTGCATTTCGCTGCCGTGCACTGCACCCTGCCAATTAATCCGTAAAAAGATGAAATTTTACCGCGCCCGGGCCAGATTGAACGCGATCATGTCGAACAGCGACTGGCGCAGCGGACTTTCGGGAAAGACGTCCAGCGCCTTTGTCGCGATCTCGCCATAGCCGCGCGCCCGGTCGAGCGTCTCGGCGATGGCGCCGTGGCGTTCGATCAGGCTCACGGCATGGGCCAGATCATTGTCGCCATAATCGCGGTCTTCCAGACAGCGCTTCCAGAAGGCGCGTTCTTCATCCGTACCCTGCCGGTAGGCGAGCACCACGGGCAGCGTGATCTTGCCGTCGGCGAAATCGTCGCCCACGGTCTTGCCGAGGGTGGCTTCCTTGCCCGCATAATCGAGCGCATCGTCCACGAGCTGGAAGGCGATGCCCAGATTCATGCCGAAGCTGCGCAGCGCTTTTTCTTCTTCATGCGGACGGCCTGCAATCACCGCGCCGACCTGGGCGGCGGCGGCGAACAGGGTCGCGGTCTTGGCTTCGATCACCTGCAGATAGGTGTCTTCCGTCGTGGCCATGTTGTTGGCGGCGGCAAGCTGCATCACTTCGCCTTCGGCGATGACGGCGGCGGCGGTCGAGAGAATATCGAGGACCTGAAGATCCCCCACTTCCACCATCAGCTTGAAGGAGCGGGAGAACAGGAAATCGCCGACG
The DNA here is from genome assembly GCA_964612085.1 of uncultured Alphaproteobacteria bacterium. Taxonomy (GTDB): domain Bacteria; phylum Pseudomonadota; class Alphaproteobacteria; order JAJFIK01; family JAJFIK01; genus CAZTCJ01. Next base: position 22,017 of record CAZTCJ010000017.1, on the reverse strand, counting down.
AGCACGCTCGCCTTGTTGCCCCAGACGATATTGGCCGTGGGATTGCCCCGGCGCAGTTCGCTGCGGTCCACCACGTCGTCGTGCAGCAGGGTCGCGGTGTGAATGAATTCGACCGCCGCCGCAAGCCTCACATGGCCGTCGCCCCGGTAGCCGCACATCTCGGCCGCCGCCAGGGTGAGGAGCGGGCGCAGGCGCTTGCCCCCCGACTGCACCAGATACCCGGCGAGCTTGGGGATCAGCTCGACCGAGCTGTACATTCTGTCGATGATAACGGCGTTGACCGCATCGAGATCCGACCGCAGGAGCGATGTCAGCCGTTCGATCGGAGCTTCGCTATCGTCATGTTCGCTGGCCAAAGGCAGGACCACGTTTCTACCCATTCATTATCGCGTTGGCCCAAGATATCCCGGGTTACGACAAAACAAAGCTTTGCGTAACATGGTCAAGTGACGCAGGAATAAGCACAGTCCGCGTATGGTCTTTGTCTGAAAACAGACATACCGGTCACGCACTGTGCGTTCAAGGGAGCGGCCGGACTGATGCGCGAAATCTTGAAGACCAACGACGTCGTCTTTCTTTCGTTTGTCCGTGCCCTGCTCAAAGACCAGGGGATCGATTCGGTCCTGCTGGACGAGCATATGAGCGTTTTGGAAGGCAGTTTGGGTATTCTGCCCCGCCGTTTGATGGTCGCCGAAGAAGACGAATCCCGCGCCCGTATCCTTGTGCAGCAGGCCAAGGCGGATCGTGGAGATTCGTCGTGAACGGTCCGGACCCGCGCCTGTCATGCCCTCTGCTGGATCACGAAAAGGTGACCCGCGACAGTTTCCTGGGCGGCCGGTTGACCATTTGTCAGCCTCGCGACGGTTTCCGGGCCGGGCTCGATTCCGTGCTGCTGGCCGCGAGCCTGACCGCCCGTCCGGGCGAGACCGTGTTCGAGCCCGGGGCCGGCGTCGGCACGGTCGCCTTGTGCGCAGCCTCGCGGCTTGACGGTGTCCGGATCATCGGTCTGGAACTTGATGAAACCGCCTGTGCGCTGGCTCAAGCGAACATCGCCGAAAACGGTCTGGGCGAGCGCGTTTCCATTCTGGCGGGAGACATTCAGGCGCCGCCGCCCGCCATCGCGGCAGCCGGTTTCGACCAGGTGGTTCTCAACCCGCCTTACGGATCGCCGGACGAGGGCAACCGCTCTCCCCATGCCGCCCGCGCCCGGGCCCATGCGGGCGAGGCGGCGGGGCCGGACCTTGACGAATGGCTCGCCTTTTCCATGCGCCGGTTGAAGCCCAAGGGGCGGCTGACCCTGATCCACCGGGCCGACAAGCTCGACCGCATACTGAAGAGTTTGACTAAGGGCGTGGGGGAGATCGTGGTGTTTCCGCTGTGGCCCGCGGCCGGGGAGGCCGCCAAGCGGGTCATGGTGACGGGCCGCAAAGGCCTCCAGACCGGCGCCAAGCTGTCGCCGGGGCTCGTGCTCCACGGGTCTGACGGCGGCCCGACACCGGCGCTCCAGGCCATCACCCGGGACGGCGCGGGCCTTTCTCTCAGCTAGACAAATAAACGCGTCTGCGGTGTCTTGTGGATCGCTCCTTCAAATCATAGGTCAGGCTCATGTTTGAAACTGTGAAATCCTGGATGCCGGGCATGGACCCGGCGCCGGTCGTGGCGGTAGTCCGGTTGACGGGCGTCATTGCCTCAGGCGGCCGGTTCGAGCAGGGCCTGAACCTGGCCGGGGTCGCAAGACCGCTGGAGCAGGCCTTTACCTGCAAACCCGCCAAGGCGGTGGCGCTGATCATCAATTCGCCCGGCGGCTCGCCCGTGCAGAGCGCGCTCATTCACGACCGCATCCGCGCGCTCGCCGTCGAGCACGAGAAAACGGTCTTCGCGTTCGTGGAAGATGTGGGGGCGTCCGGCGGCTACTGGCTGGCCTGCGCGGGCGATGAGATCTATGCCGACGCCTCCTCCATCGTCGGCTCCATCGGGGTGATTTCCGCGGGCTTCGGTTTTCCGGGGCTTCTGGAGCGCTTCGGCGTCGAGCGGCGGGTCTACGCGGCCGGGGAGAACAAGAGCACGCTCGATCCCTTCCTGCCGGAAGACCCCAAGGATATCGAGCGCCTCAAGGCGATCCAGGAGAGCGTTCATGAGGCCTTTAAGACCCATGTGCGGACCCGCCGGGGCGCCAAGATCGCCGGCGCCGATGAGACGGAGCTGTTTTCCGGCGCCTTTTGGGCGGGCGAGGAGGCCAAGAAGCTGGGCCTGATCGACGGCATCGGCGATCTGCGCTCGGTCATGCGCTCCCGCTATGGCGACGAGGTCAAGCTCAAGGTGTTCACCAAGCAGTCCGGATCCATGCTGCGCCGCCTGTTGTCGGGCCAGAGCCAAGGCTATGGCGGCGCGGGACTGTTCAGCGCTCGCGATCTGATCGAAACAGCGGAGACACAGGCCTATTGGGCGCGTTATGGTCTTTAAGGCTGCTGGAGGGCCCCTTGAGGGTCTTTAAAACGGCCACAATGGCGACCCAAGAGTAAGGCTATGGCCAATCTGTTCGTGACATTCCTGCTGATCGTCGCAGGCTATCTCGCCTTCAAGTCCCTGCGCGCCATGAACGAAGAGCGCCGGGAAGCGGTCAAGAACGCGCAAAGCCGCGCCCGCGCCCAGACGGGCTCTCAAAAGACGCGTCCCGTGGAAGACATGCGTGAATGCCCGGTCTGCCAGACCTTCCGGCCCCAAAGCCTGACCCATGGCTGCGGCCGCCAGGATTGTCCTTACGGTCCCCCATCCCGTCATTGACCGTTTTGCAGTGCATCGCTACGGTCCGGCTTGGTCGATGGAACGCGGAAAACGTGTATTTTCGGGCCGTTGACCGTGCGGGTTCTACCGGCCCGCACCGGTTTTTTGTTATCGAACCCGGTCCTTTGTTTTCGAACATCGTGTGGTTTCCCATGACGCGCAAAACGGCGTCCGGCCCCCGCTCCGACTCTGGTGCCGACACCTCCTTCCAAGGCTTGATCCTGACCCTGCAACGCTATTGGGCGGAGCGCGGTTGCGTCCTGCTGCAGCCCTACGATCTGGAAATGGGCGCGGGCACCTTTCACCCGGCGACCACCTTGCGCGCCCTTGGGCCCAAGCCCTGGAAGGCCGCTTACGTGCAGCCCTGCCGCCGGCCGACCGACGGGCGCTATGGCGAGAACCCCAACCGCTTTCAGCACTATTATCAGTTCCAGGTGATCCTGAAACCGTCGCCTGCGGACATTCAGGACCTCTATCTCGACAGTCTCGTGGCGCTGGGCATCGATCCGGCGAACCACGACATCCGCTTCGTCGAGGACGATTGGGAAAGCCCGACCCTGGGCGCCTGGGGTTTGGGCTGGGAAGTCTGGTGCGACGGCATGGAAGTCACTCAGTTCACGTATTTTCAGCAGGTGGGCGGGTTCGACTGCGATCCGGTGGCGGGCGAACTGACCTATGGGCTTGAGCGCCTCGCCATGTATGTGCAGGGCATCGACAACGGCTACGATCTCGATTTCAACGGCGCGGGCGTGACCTATGGCGACGTGTTCCACCAGTCGGAGCGGGAGTTCTCAACTTACAATTTCGAACATGCCGATACGGATGTTCTGTTCCGTCAGTTTACGGAGGCCGAAAGTGCCTGCGCCCATTCGCTAAAGGCGAAGCTGGCATTGCCCGCTTACGATCAGTGCATCAAGGCGAGCCATCTGTTCAACCTGCTCGACGCGCGCGGCGTCATTTCCGTGACCGAGCGCCAGGCCTATATCGGCCGGGTGCGCACGCTCGCCAAGGGCTGCGCGCAAGCCTGGCTCGAAAGCCCCCAAGGGCGCACGGAAGGCGCGGGGCTCGGCGGCGCGTCGCCGGAGGCGTCCAAACCGGCGCCTGCCGCGCCGTCCGTATCGTGAGGAAAGGGGCGCACCATGGCTGAGCTTTTCCTCGAACTGTTTTCCGAAGAAATCCCGGCGCGCATGCAAGCAGGTGCGCAAGCCGAACTCGCCCGCAGGCTGACGGACGGCTTCAAGGAGGCCGGATACGGGACGGTGGAGGTCCAGACCTGGTCCACACCGCGCCGTCTGACGGCGGCGATCGCCGATCTGCCGGACAAGCAGCCCGACCTGCGCGAGGAGCGCAAGGGCCCGAAAGTGGGCGCACCGGAAAAGGCGGTGGACGGCTTTCTGAAATCCGTGGGCCTCACGCTCGATCAGGTGGAACAGCGGGAGACGGATAAAGGCCCGGTCTATTTCGCGGTGATCGAACGCAAAGGCCGTCCGACACCGGAGGTTATCGCCGGGATCGTGACTCAGACGATCCAGTCGTTCCATTGGCCCAAGTCCCAGCGTTGGGGCGAGGGGCGGCTGCGCTGGGTGCGGCCCTTGCACCGGATCGTCTGTCTGTTCGGCGGTACGGTCGTGCCGTTCGAGGTGGAGGGCATCGCAAGCGGAGACGAGACCGAAGGCCATCGCTTCATGGCGCGCGGTCCGTTCACCGTAACGGGGCTCGACGAGTATCAGGCGAAGATGGCCGAGAGTTCTGTCATGCTCGATCCGGCGGAACGTCGGTCCCGGATCGATGCGGACGCCCGCGCCCTGGTGAAGGACGAGGGTTTTGAGCTGGTCGAGGATCCAGGCCTGCTGGCGGAAGTGACCGGTCTGGTGGAATGGCCGGTGGCGCTCATGGGGCGGTTCGACGAGACCTTTCTCGACTTGCCCGATGAAGTGCTGACGGCGGCCATGCGTGGCCATCAGAAATATTTCTCCGTGCGCGATCCAAAGACCAAACGCCTGGCCCCGCGTTTCGTCACGGTCGCCAATCTGGTGGCGCAGGACGGCGGCACACAGATCATTGCGGGTAACGAACGGGTACTGCGCGCCCGTCTGTCGGATGCAAAATTTTTCTGGGATCAGGACCGGAAAACGCCGCTTGAGGATCGCCTGCCCAAACTGAAAGACGTGGTGTTCCACGCGCAACTGGGCACGGTCGCGGAGAAGGTGGAGCGCGTCGCCGCCCTGGCGCGCACGCTTGCCAAAGACGTGAACGCCGATCCGGATCAGGCGGAGCGGGCCGCGCGCCTCGTCAAGGCCGATCTCGTGACCGACATGGTCTATGAATTCCCGGAACTGCAAGGCCTGATGGGCCGTTACTATGCGCTGCATGGCGGCGAGCCGGAGGCGGTGGCCGACGCCATCGCCGATCATTACGCGCCCGCCGGTCCCAACGATCACTGTCCGGATAAACCGGTCAGCATGGCCGTCGCCTTGGCCGACAAGCTCGATACGCTGACGGGCTTCTGGGCCATCGGCGAAAAACCGACCGGCTCGAAGGATCCGTTCGCCCTGCGCCGCGCGGCCTTGGGCGTGATCCGGATTATTTTAGAGAATGATCTGCGTCTGCGTTTGGGTGATCTGTTCGCTGCCGGTTTGAAGCAGTATACTGAGCGCACAAATGACAAGATCGATGTTGCGGGGAAAGGTACCGATCTCCTCTCCTTCTTCGCCGACCGGATGAAAGTGCATTTGCGCGAGCAAGGCACCCGCCACGATCTGATCGATGCGGTGTTCGCTCTGCCGGACCAGGACGATCTCGTTCTGGTCACGCGCCGGGCGGCGGCGCTCGCTGAGTTTCTGCAAACGGACGATGGTGCCAATCTGCTGGCCGGCTACAAACGCGCCGTCAATATCCTCAAGATCGAAGAGAAAAAAGACAAGGCGCGCTATGACGGCACGGCCGATCCGGCGTTATTCGATCAGGACGAGGAGCGGGCTTTGTTCGACCGCATCGCCGAAGCGGGCGCGGAAGCCCAGGCTGCCGGGGCCCGCGAGGATTTCGCCGCCGCCATGGGCGCGTTGGCGCGTTTGCGGGCGCCCGTCGATGCATTTTTCGATAAGGTGACGGTGAATGCGGACGATGCGTCTGTCCGGCGCAACCGGCTGGCGCTCTTGTCGCAAATCCGTACGGGGCTTGCTCCGGTTGCGGACTTTTCTAAAATCGAGGGCTGATGCCGCCCGCAATATTCCAGAGGTCTGACATGGTGCAATGGGTCTATAAATTTGGCGCCGGCAAGGCCGATGGCTCGGCCGCCATGCGCGATCTTCTGGGCGGCAAGGGCGCTAATCTGGCGGAGATGAGCAATCTCGACCTGCCCGTGCCCCCCGGTTTCACCGTGACGACGGAAGTCTGTACCGCATTCTACGACAACAACCGGCAGTATCCGGACGACCTGCGTCAGCAGATCGATCAGGCCCTGGATCATATCAGCCGGATCGTCGGGCGGCGGTTCGGTGATCCGGGCAATCCGCTTCTCGTTTCCGTGCGTTCCGGCGCACGGGTTTCCATGCCGGGCATGATGGACACGGTCCTCAATCTCGGTCTGAACGACGATACCGTAAAGGGCCTGTCGCGGCTGGCGGGCGGCGAGCGGTTCGCGCTCGATTCCTACCGCCGCTTCATTCAGATGTATGGCGATGTGGTTCTGGGGGTCGAGCATCACGCCTTCGAGGACGCGCTTGACGACATCAAGGACCGGCAGGGTTATGCTCTTGATACGGAATTGACGACTGAAGACCTCACCGCGCTTGTCGATGTCTACAAATCGATTGTCGTGGAGGAAACGGGAGAGCCGTTCCCGCAGAATGTGCAGGATCAACTCTGGCAGGCCATGACCGCCGTGTTCGGATCCTGGATGAATGCCCGCGCGATCACCTATCGCAGGCTCCACGGTATTTCGGAAGACTGGGGCACGGCGGTCAATATCCAGGCCATGGTGTTCGGCAATATGGGCGATGAAAGCGCCACGGGTGTCGCCTTCACCCGTAATCCGTCCACGGGCGAAAATGCTCTTTACGGAGAATTTCTGGTCAATGCACAAGGAGAGGACGTGGTCGCCGGGATCCGTACGCCCCAGGCCTTGACCAAGCGGGCGCGCCTGGAAATGAAATCCGACCTGCCGTCCCTGGAAGAGGTGATGCCGGAGGTTTTTGCCCAGCTCGAGGGCGTGAACCGCCGTCTGGAAACCCATTATCGCGACATGCAGGATATCGAGTTCACGGTCGAACGCGGTAAACTCTGGATGCTGCAGACCCGGAGTGGCAAGCGGACGGCCCGCGCGGCCTTGAAGATCGCCGTCGATCTGTGTGAGGAAGGGATTATCGACCGGTCCGAAGCGATCGGGCGCGTGGACCCGGCGTCGCTCGACCAGATGCTGCATCCGAGCCTCGATCCGGAGGCTGAACGCCTCGTCATTGCGTCCGGACTGCCGGCGTCGCCCGGCGCGGCCTCGGGGCAAGTGGTGTTTTCCGCGGAAGAAGCCGAATTGCTGTCCAAGCAGAATATGGCGGTCATCCTGGTCCGGATCGAAACCAGCCCAGAAGATATCCATGGCATGCATGCGGCCGCAGGCATCCTGACGGCCCGGGGCGGCATGACGAGCCATGCGGCGGTGGTGGCGCGAGGCATGGGCCGGCCTTGTGTTTCCGGCGCGGGCGGCATCCGCATCGATTACGACAATGCTCAGTTCACGGCCGACGGTTTCACCGTGCAAAAAGGCGATATCATCACCATCGACGGCGGGACGGGCCAGGTCATGACCGGGGTCGTTCCGACCGTGCAGCCGGAACTGTCAGGCGATTTCGCGACCATTATGGGCTGGGCGGACGGTCAACGCCGCCTGCGGGTGCGTGCCAATGCAGATACGCCCGCCGATGCCCGGATCGCCCGGGATTTCGGCGCCGAAGGGATCGGCCTGTGCCGGACCGAACATATGTTCTTCCAGGCCGACCGGATTCTGGCCGTCCGCGAAATGATCTTGGCGGAAGAAGAAGCCGGGCGGCGCGCGGCCTTGACCAAGCTGCTGCCCATGCAGCGCGAGGATTTCAAGGAACTGTTTTCCATTATGTACGGCCTGCCCGTGACCGTGCGCCTGCTCGATCCTCCGCTCCATGAGTTCCTGCCCCATAGTGAAACGGATATTCAGGAAATGGCGGATGTTCTGGGCGTCGATCTGAAAAGACTCCGGATGCGGATCGCTGAGTTGCAGGAATTCAACCCCATGCTGGGCCATCGGGGGTGCCGGCTCGGAATTTCCTATCCGGAAATCTATGAAATGCAGGCCAGGGCCATCCTGGAGGCGGCCATCGATGTCTCCGGCGATGCGCCGGTGATCCCGGAAATCATGGTGCCGCTGGTCGCCACCAAGACGGAACTCGATACGATCAAGAACCGGATTGACGCGATCGCCGATGCGGTCGAGGCGGAGAAGGGGCGCAAGATCGAGTATAAGGTCGGGACCATGATCGAACTGCCGCGCGCGGCTCTCTGCGCCTATGATATTGCTCAGACGGCGGATTTCTTCAGCTTCGGGACGAACGACCTGACCCAGACCACCTTCGGGATCAGCCGGGACGATGCGGGCCGGTTCCTCAACACTTATACGTCCCAGCGCATCCTGGATGCCGATCCGTTCGTCACCATCGACCGGGAGGGCGTGGGCACGCTCGTCAATTTCGGGACGACCAAGGGGCGGGAGGCGCGGCCCGATCTCAGTGTCGGTCTGTGTGGGGAACATGGTGGCGATCCGGCATCGATTTCCTTCTGTGAAGAAATCGGACTCGATTATGTGTCCTGTTCGCCGTTCCGCGTGCCGATTGCCCGCCTGGCAGCGGCCCAAGCCACGATCGAAAGGCAGGCATCGTGACGGGCGTGCGCCTTCCTGCGTTCGAAGCGCTTCAAGAGGGGCGCAAGGAAGCGGTTGCGCGCGTGCTCGCGGCCATTGAGACCCATGCAGACGATCCGGCGGTCATCGCGCTGCTCGATCGGGCCTGGAGCGGCGCGCGAGGCCATGTGACCGGCATCACCGGTCCGCCGGGCGTGGGCAAGTCGAGCCTGATCAATGCCTTGGTCTCGCTATGGCGCAAGTCCGGCCGCTCGGTCGGCGTGATCGCGGTCGATCCGTCGTCCCGCGCAAGCGGCGGCGCGCTGTTGGGCGACCGGACGCGGATTACGGCAGATCCGGAGGATACGGACGTTTTCGTCCGCTCCATGGCGGCCCGTGACCGGCTGGGCGGGCTGGCGGACCTGACATTCGCGGCCATGACCGTCATGCGCGCGGTCTATGATATCGTCATTGTCGAGACCGTCGGTGTGGGGCAGTCGGAGACCGAGATTACGGATCTAGCGGACACGGTGATCTTTTGCGTGCAGCCGGGATCGGGCGATGCGCTTCAGTTCATGAAGGCCGGTATCGTGGAAATTCCCCATCTGGCCGTTGTGACAAAGGCGGATATGGGGCTTGCGGCGGAACGGGCGCGCAGCGATCTGGAAGGTGCGATCGGCCTGGTGGCGCGGCCTGAAGACGGCTGGGAGATCCGTGTCATGACCGTCTCGACGCAACAGCACAAAGGGCTTGCGGAGGTTCTCGCCGCCATCGATGCCCATGGCGCCTGGCTCGATCAGGCGGGCAATCGGGGGCGCCGCAGGCAGAGCCAGGCCGTCAGCTATTTCCGCAGTGCGATCCGTGACCGGTTTGGCCGGGAAGGCCTCGCCCGCTCCGAGCGGATCATGGCGCAAGACGTGCAGCGGGAGGCCCTGATTTCAAAGCCGTTCAGCGCAACGCAAGCTCAAGCCCGAAAACTGCTTGATCTGTGGGCGGAAGACAAAGGCGCTTAGAGCGTATGGTCGAAATCGAGGCCGATATCGAGGGTCTGCGCGCTATGGGTGAGAGCGCCGCTCGAGATCAGGTCAACGCCGGTCTGGGCGATGGCGCCGGCGGTATCCAGAGTGACGCCGCCTGAGGCCTCGGCAATCGCCTGGCCGGATATAACGGACACGGCCTCGCTCAACATGTCCAGATCCATATTGTCGAGCAGAATGGCGTCGACGCCCGCCGCCAAGGCCTCCTTGACCTGGGCCAGCGTATCCGTTTCCACCTCGATCTTGACCATATGGCCCGCATGGGCGCGCGCCGCCGTGACAGCGGCCCCGATGCCGCCTGCGATGGCGATATGATTGTCCTTGATCAGAATACCGTCGTCGAGGCCGAAGCGGTGATTGGTCCCTCCGCCGGCGCGGACCGCGAATTTTTCGGCGGCCCGCAGTCCCGGCGTTGTTTTCCGGGTGCAGACGACCCTGGCCTTAGTGCCTTCAATCTCCCGGACGAAATGTGTGGTCAGGCTGGCGATGCCGCTCATATGCCCCAGAAAGTTCAAGGCAACCCGCTCCGCCGTCAGGATGGCGCGCGCCGATCCCTCCACATGGAGAATGGTCTGGCCGGGCATGACCTCCATACCGTCACGGGTCTGACAATGAACGCTCAGATCCGGATCGACCAGATGGAAGGCGAGGGCGGCCATATCCACGCCAGCGACGCGGCCGTTTTCGCGGGCGACCGCGCGCAACCGCGCTTGGGTTCTGGCGGGGATCGTGCTGTCCGATGTAATGTCGCCCGCCCGGCCCAGATCTTCTTCCAAGGCCCGCCGGACCAAGGGCTCGGCGATGAGCCGGGGCAGGGGGGGCAGCGTTTCCTGGTCCGTGTTGGAGCGTGTCATCGGGCCGCCTTTCGGGGTGCCGCCTCATCGGCTGCCATATGGTTGAGGGTGTCCATCGCCTCGTCGAGGGTCAGGAAACTGCGTTTGGCCTGGCGCTCATCCCGGTGCGGAAAATCGGAACGGAAATGACTGCCACGGCTTTCGGTCCGGGTATAGGCCCCCGCCACGATCAGGCTGGCCGCCGCCGTCACGGTTTCGGGCAAGGCGCGCTTTTCGTGCAAGGCAGTGAGCGTGCGGGCGGCCTTTTTCAAAGAGCCAGCGCTGCGTACCAGGCCCGCATGGCGGGTCATGGTCTGGCGCAGCCGGGCAAGCGCCGGTGTCTGCGACGGCAAGGCAGCCGTGGACACTGTGCCGGGTTCGGAAGATGGGGCCCTTTCCATGGTCTCGCCTTTGAGCGCCTCGGCGGCCCGCCCGCCCATGACGATGGCTTCGGCAAGGGAGTTGCTGGCCAGCCGGTTGGCGCCATGCAGCCCCGTGGCACTGACCTCGCCGCAAGCCCACAGGCGCGGCAGGCTCGTGCGGCCGTCATGGTCCACGGCGATGCCGCCCATGTGATAATGGGCGGCGGGCGCGACCGGGATCGGCATGGTGACAGGATCGATCCCCGCTTCCCGGCATAGTCCGTAGACGGTGGGAAAGCGTTCGGCGAAGCGGGATCCGATGGCGGCGCGGCAGTCCAGGAACACCCGGTCGCCCGCCATGATCCGGCTGTGAATGGCCCGGGCGACCACGTCCCGCGGGGCGAGATCGCCATGGACGTGAACCGAGCGCATGAACGCGTCGCCCGTCTGGGTAACCAGAACCGCCCCTTCGCCGCGCAAGGCTTCGGTCGCCAGCGGGGCGGGATCCCGGTCGAGCATCATGGCGGTGGGGTGGAACTGGACGAATTCCGCATCGGCGATCAGGGCGCCCGCGCGCGCCGCGAGGCCCAGGCCGGTGCCCAGCATGGCGAGCGGTGTTGTGGCCGTGGCATAAAGCGCGCCTGCACCGCCGGTCGCCAAGACCACATGGGCGGCGCGCAACGCGACACAAGCGCCAGTCCTGATATCCGTTGCAACGACGCCCGCGACATGGCCTTTGCTCATGAGCAGGTCATGCACCAGCAAACCACTCTCGATACGGATGGATGGGGTTTCAGCCGCGCGGCCGGCCAGGGTCTGGGTGATGACGGCCCCAGCCCGGTCGCCAGTCACGCGCACGATCCGGTTCCGGCTATGGGCTGCTTCCCGTCCGAGAGCCAGATCGCCTTGCGCTGTGCGGTCGAACGGCACACCGAAACGGATCAAATCCGCGATGCGCTCCGGCGCTTCGTCGGCCACCAGGCAGGCGACGGCCTCATTCACGATGCCGGCCCCGGCCTTGATGGTGTCGGTGGCATGGAGGCCAGGGCTGTCATTCGCGCCGACCGCTGCGGCGATGCCGCCTTGCGCCCAGGCGCTGGCGGCCGTCTTGCCGGGCTCGTCGGCGCTCACAAGGGTGATGCGCAGGCCGCTTGTGCCGTGGCGATCATCGGCGAGGGCCAGGGCCGTAAACAGCCCGGCAAGGCCCGCGCCGACAATCAAGACATCGCCGCCATCTCGTTCTGGTACGGACATTACAATCCTATCGGTCCTGAGAGAGGGATACGGATGTTCGGCCTTACCGCGCCAGCGCCGTCTGATAGTTGCGGGCGGGGGTACTCTTGCCCTTGGCCCTGGAGACCTCAAGCATGCGTTCGACCGCGCCGCGCGCCCGCGCCGCCACATCCGGATCGACCGTCACTTCCGTGGTCATGGTCTGCAGGGCACGGAGAATGTTCGGCAGGCTGATCCGTTTCATGTGCGGGCAGAGATTGCAGGGCCGGATGAATTCCACATTGGGCGTTTCCGCCGCCACATTGTCGCTCATGGAGCATTCCGTCACCATGACGACCTTGGCGGGTTCACGCTCCTTGACATAGCCGATCATGGCGGCCGTCGAGCCCGCGAAATCCGACTCCGCGATGACATCGGGCGCGCATTCCGGATGGGCCAGCACCACGATGCCAGGATTGGCCTCGCGATAGGTGCGGATTTCCTCGGCGGTGAAGCGTTCATGCACTTCACACCGGCCATGCCAGGCGATGATCTCCACATCCGTCTGTTTCGCGACATTTTTGGCGAGATATTCGTCCGGGATCATCAGGACCCGGTCTACGCCGAGGGATTCGACAATCTCGACCGCATTGGAGGAGGTGCAGCAAATATCCGTCTCGGCCTTCACATCGGCGGAGGTGTTGACGTAAGTCACCACCGGCACGCCCGGATATTTTTCCTTCAGCAAGCGGACATCGCGGCCCGTGATCGAGGCGGCGAGCGAACAGCCTGCGCGCATGTCCGGGATCAGCACGGTTTTGTCCGGGCTCATCAGTTTGGAGGTCTCGGCCATGAAATGAACGCCGGCCTGGAGGATAACGTCCGCATCGGTGCGGGCGGCTTCCATGGCGAGCTGGAGAGAATCGCCCACGAAGTCCGCGACGCAGTGATAGATCTCAGGCGTCATATAATTATGCGCCAGGATCACGGCGTTGCGCTTGCGCTTCCATTCGAGAATGGCATCCACGTAAGGCGCCAGGGCGGGCCATTCCATGGGCGGCACCACATGGCGGACCCGGTCATAAAGCGGCGCCATGCGCTTGGCGACATCGTCCGTATAGGCAAGGCCTTCGGTGTCGATATGATCGTCGGCTGTCCGGGTAAGTGGACGGGAGTCCAGGTCAAGCATCTGACCCTCCTTATGCTCTGTTTGAGCATATATGGTGTGCTAAAAAACCCCGTAAAGGGGATAGGCTTAGTACCTTATGCTAGGTTGGAGCATTAAGGTGTCAATACACAAAATCCATGATTGCCTGAAGCCGTTTGATTTCAATGGCTTTTCCGGCCGCGATCGGCGCGGGCCGGGGCCAGGCGCACGCCGGCGGTAGAACGTTCCGTCAAAACTTCCCGGCGGAAGCGGAAGGCCTTGGCCGGCCGTCCGGCGGTCTGGATCGTCTGATCGGTGCCTTCGACAAGGCCGCTGCGTTCGACCAGGCGGCGGAAATTCTGCTTGTGGACGCGCACGCCCGAGATCGCTTCCACGGTCCGTTGCAACTCGAACAAGGTGAAGGTGGCGGGCATCAGTTCGAACACCACCGGACGGTATTTGAGCTTGCCGCGCAGGCGGCCCATGGCGGTCGCCAGAATACGCCGGTGGTCGAACTGCATGGGCTCGCCGAAAGCGCCTCCGGGTCCGGGGTGATCGTCCGCATCCGGCGGAAGGCCGCCCGCAAGACCGGCCTGCGCCTTGGCCCGGTCGCGCCGGTCCCGGACCGCTTCGGCGACAAGCCCGGCCTCATACAGCAATTCATACCGTTCCAGGACTTTTTCCTCGTCCCAGGTCACGCCGTCGAAGCCGAAACAGGCGCGGACCCTGTTCCAGCGGCGGGTCTTTTGCCCTTCCCCTTGGGAGGCGTCCGTCCAGTCCTTCAGGCAGCGGCGGATTTCCCCGGATATGATCCCGGGTTCGCCGTCGCGCCAGTCCTCCCACGGAAAATACCGGTACCAATCGACCCAACTGCGGTCCGTACCGGGAGCGGTGTCGGTCAGGCGGGTGAGCGCCAGATAGCCCACCGAGACGATCCGGGGAATGCCTTGCACCGCCAGATAGCGGCCCCGGTCGCCGAACGTATAGAGCTGTTCCACATAGCCCACCTGCAAATGGGCGTGTTCCTCGACCCAGGAGCGCAGGCCGATTTCAAGCGTGCGGTGAATGGCGGGATCGAACGGCCCGAAGGGCAGGCCGTACCAGTCGCCCGTGCCCGGACCTCCGGCCTGTGCCGTGCCGTCCTCGTCCATGAAATGATGAGCACCGGCCTCGCCGCTTTGAAGCGGCGCGTAAGGACGGGGCACCACCTGGACTTTCGGCGTTTCCGCGTGTACGGCGATGATGACCGCGCTCAGTCCGATGATCACGGAATGATCCGGACGCCCCGTACCGGAAGCCAGTCCGTCGCCGCCGGCCAGTGCCGGATCGTTCATCATGGCGGATTTCGGCGTGGGATCAGCGGTCATCGACCTCCATCTCCAGCCAGTCCATTTCATTCATGCCGGATCCCAGACCCAGTTCCCAGATGGCGGAGACCATGCGCCCGTTGCGGCCCAGAATATCGTCGGCGATTTCCACCATCAGAATATTGGGCTGAATATGCGGCCCCCGCGCGCGCATGGTCCGGGCGATGTCGCGCTCCTTGCCCGGTTCGCCCAGCATGCACAAGGCGATGTAGGCGGCGGCGCCCGACCGGCTCACGCCCATGCGGCAGTGAAACAGGATGCCGCCAGTCTCATGGCCCGCTTCGGTAGCCTTGATCCACTCCTGAATGAAGGCGATCAGCGCTTCCACATGGCGGGTATCGGGCGCCACCAGATCCGGCAAAGGCTCGATGATGTCGTGAATACCGATATTCAGATGCTGATGCGGTTCGAGAGGATGCGGCGTGTCGAAAAATTCCTCTTCCGGCAAGAGGGTGACAAGGCGCGCGGGCCGCACGTTTTCGAGCGTCGTCTCCAGTTTCTCAAGAGACGTCACGTAAATCATGATCCGGCAACTCCTGGCAGCGGCATGACAGCCGTTGAATGTCAGCGCTTTGTACCACGAGTCACCGGTTTCGACCGAAGAGTTCCGCGTTAGCCGCTGAAAGGGGGCCGTCCTGGCGCGCATGCGCTGTCACGATGTCGGGCATGGCTCCAAAGGTCCGCGAATTTGCGTCCAGATGCTCTCGAAACAGGCGAGGAAACGGGTCTGGGCGTCGGCCGCCGGCAGCGGCGTCAGGTCCGGTTCGGGCACGCCGCGCGGCGAGCCGAAAAAGCGGCGGGCTTCCGTGGCGGCGAAACCGGCGAGCTGCACCGCCTCGAAATAGGCGCTGGTGCGGTCGGCCCGTTTGATGAGCGCGCGCACCGGCGCGGGCGTTTCGCCCGACAGGCCGAAGCGGATGTGAATGGCGGTCAAAAGCCGGTTCTCGAAGGTCTTGTAGTCGAGCCCGACGGCGGCCTTGAACGGGCTGATCAGATCGCCCACCACATATTCCGGCGCGTCGTGGAGCAGGGCGGCCAGCCGGGCGGCCGGATCGAGCTTGGGCCGCAGATGCTCGCAGATTTCCAGCACCTGGATCGAATGCTGCGCGACGGAAAAGGCATGGTCGCCCTGGGTCTGGCCGTTCCAGCGCGCGACCCGGGCGAGCCCATGGGCGATATCGGTGATCTCGATATCGAGGGGCGACGGATCGAGCAGATCGAGCCGGCGTCCGCTCAACATCCGCTGCCAGGCGCGCGGACGGTCATCAAAGGCACGCGGCGTGGGCATGTGCGGTTCGTCCTGATGTTCGTGTTGGTCTTGCGAAGAGACTTTGTCTTAAGAGGCAAGCCGCCGCGCGGCAACCCGGCGCAGGGCAGGCACGGCAGAGCGAGCCGCACGCTAATCGCGCGGGCGCCCGGGCTCAAGCCTCACTTTTCGTTGAGATACCCCGGCGGGTTAAACGCCGATGGCCCGCTGCGCGCCGGTCCAAGCCCTGATATAGTGGTAATGGGTCGGCGGGTCCGGGAAAGAGAGCCGCCGCGTGGGTATCTAACGGGGCTGTCCTCCATGCCGGTTTCTCCTCTTGCGCCAGATGCTTTGTACAACCGCTGTACGCCGGAGCGGTTCTCCTTCGAAAACACGGGCGAGCTACAGGCGCTCAACGGGCTGTTTGGACAAAACCGGGCGCTTGAGGCCATCCGTTTCGGCACGCGGATTACCCATCCAGGCTACAATCTGTTCGTCCTGGGCCCGGGCGATGCCGCCGCCGATGAAGCGGTCGAAGGCCTGCTGCGCCAGTTGGCGGCGGAGGAAGAGCCGCCCTTCGACTGGGTCTATGTGAACAATTTCACCGATCCCGACCGTCCGCAGGCGTTGCGTCTGAAGCGGGGCGACGGGCGGCGGTTGCGCGACAGGGTGGCCGGGTTCGTAACCGACCTGCGCAACACCCTGCCGGCCATCTTTCAGAGCGAGGAATATCTCGGCCGGCGCAAGGCCATCGAAGACGCGTTCGAAAAGAAGCATACGGATGCGCTTGGCGCCCTGCAGTACCAGGCTGAGGCGGAAGGGATCGCGCTTGTCAGCACCCAGAGCGGCATCGGTTTCGCGGCCATGCAGGACGGCGAGGTCATGTCGCCGGAAGACTATGCCGCGCTGCCCGAGGAAGAGCGGGACCGGATCGAACGGCTGATCGAGGAAATTCAGGGCTCGATCGAGGATATCTTTCAGCAGATCCCGCGCTGGGAAGCGGAACGGGTCGATGAGCTTGACCGGCTGAACAAGGAGTTCGCCGATTTCGCCGTGGGCCATTCCATCAACGACCTGCGCAAGGCGTTCGAGGACGATGAGACCGTTCTCGCCTGGCTGACGGGTCTCCACGACGATGTGGTCTCGCAGGTCCATATCTTCGCGCCTCAGGCGGCTGAGGGCCTGCACGAAGTGACCCCCCAGGGCGATATGTCGAGCGCCACCTGGCGCGATCCATTTCACCGCTATGAAGTCAATCTGTTCGTGGACAATGAAAAGACCACGGGCGCGCCCGTGGTCATGCTGGACCATCCCACGCTGGGCAATCTGGTCGGCCGCATCGAGCACCGCTCGCAAATGGGCGCGCTCGTCACCGATCCGACGCTCATCCGCGCCGGCGCTCTGCACAAGGCCAATGGCGGCTATCTCTTGATCGACGCCTTGAAGGTCCTGCGCGATCCCATGGCGTGGGAAGCCTTGAAGCGGAGTCTGCGCCGCCTGGAAGTGGTGATCGAGTCCTATGGCGAGCAGTACAGCATGATCAGCACGCTGACGCTGGAGCCCGAGCCGATCCCCATCGATCTCAAAGTGGTACTGTTCGGTCCGCCCGCGCTTTATCATATGCTGAATGGGCGGGAACCGGATTTTCCGAAACTGTTCAAGGTGCAGGTTGAGTTTTCCGACAGTATCGAGCGCGACGAAGAGGCCCATCAGCAGGTCGCCCGGATGTTGGGTACGGCGGCCCGGGACGAGGGTTTGCGGCCGCTCGACCCGGCGGGCATCGCGCGCGTCATCGAACACAGCTCCAGGCTCGCCGGAGACGGCGAACGGTTGTCGATCCTGATGGAGCCCTTGCGCGATCTGTTGCGTGAAGCGGATTTCAGCGCGGCCGAGGCGGGCGCGGCGGTGATCACGGCGGCCCATGTCCAGGAGGCGCTCGACAGCCAGGAGACGCGGGCCGACCGCCTGCGCGAGCGCTTCCTGGAGTATATCAATGACGACATGCAGCTCATCGAGACGGATGGCGAACGCACCGGTCAGATCAATGCGCTGGTCGTCCGCTCCCTGCCCAATTACAGCTTCGGCAGCCCGTCGCGGGTGACGGCGCGGGTGCGCGCGGGCGGCAATGGGGTCATCAATATCGAACGGTCCGTCGGCTTCGGGCGTGCCATCTATTCCAAGGGCGTGGAAATCCTGAGCGCCTGGCTTCTGGCGACTTTCGCCACGGACCGCGCCATTCAGTTCGCGGCGACGATCGCCCATGAACAGAATTACCGGGCCATCGACGGCGACAGCGCGTCCTCGACGGAGCTTTACGTGCTGCTGTCGGCCTTGGCGGATCTGCCGATCCGGCAGGGGCTCGCGGTCACGGGCTCGGTCAACCAGTTCGGCGAAGTGCAGGTGATCGGCGGCGTCAACGAGAAGATCGAGGGCTTCTTCGATCTGTGCAGCTTGCGCGGGCTGACCGGCGATCAGGGTGTCCTGATCCCTGCGGGGAATATCCGCCAACTGATGTTGCGCGAGGATATCGTTGCGGCCGCGCGGGCGGGCAAGTTCCAGATCTACGGCATCGAAACGATCGAACAGGGCATCGAGCTTCTCACGGGCGTGCCTGCAGGATCCCCGGATGAAAACGGCAATCATCCATCGGGCACGGTTTACGGCATGGTCGAACGGCGCCTGAAAGAGCTGGCTGGCAACCGGGGCAATGGCGGCGAGGCAGGGGGCGGCGGGGCGAAAACTCCGCCCCGGAAACGGTGGTGGCCGTTCTGAACGCCCGCACCCGGGGGCTTGCCGCTTTGACTTGTGTCAACGCCTGTTGACGGGGGATGGTGCTCTGTATTAGCGAGATGACAGGGCTGTGAGTCAGGATCCAACCCGCCAAAATCCGGGAGTACGCCATGACCATCCGCAAGATTCTTGTCCCTCTGGTCGGCGCCGAGCGCGACGACGGTGCCCTTGCCATGGCGGCGGTTGCCGCCAAAGAGCTGGGGGCCCATGTGGAGGGCTTCTTCGTTCGTCCGGACCCGAATGAAACCCTGCCCTTCATGGGCGAGGGTGTCGCCGGGCCGGTCATTCAGGACATTCTGAGCGCGGCCAAGGATGCCGCTGATCACGCCGCCGCCCGCGCCAAGGCCACGGTCGAAAAACATGCCCAGGCCAGCGGCTTTCAAATGCTCGACGCACCGCGCGGGCCCGGCGCGCCCACCATGTCCTTCGTTCAGGATATGGGGCCGTTCGCCGTTGTGGTCGGGGCACGCGCGCTGTTGTGCGATCTGGTGGTGTTCGAGAACGGTCATCCCAATGAGGGCTATGGGTATGCGGACGCGCTTCAGGAATGCCTGATGGCGCGGGGCCGCCCGATCCTGCTCTCGCCCCAGACGAAAGTGAGCCAGATCGGCACCGACGCCACCATCGGCTGGGACGGCAGCGCCGAGGCCGCCCATGCGGTGCGGGCGGCCATGCCGTTTCTGCAAAAGTCCCGGCGCATCCGCATCGTCAATGTGACGAGCGGCGCCAAGGACACCACGCTCACCGATACGTTGGCGGATTATCTCGCCTTTTTCGGCCTGCACAGCGAAGAGCATGTGGTCGATCCGGAAGGCCGGGCGATCGGCGAGGTTCTGTTGGGCGAAGCCGTCAAGGCGGGCTCCGACATTCTGGTGATGGGCGGTTATGGCCATAGCCGGATCCGCGAGCTTCTGCTCGGCGGCGCGACCCGTCACGTTCTCGCCAACGCGGCCCTGCCGGTTTTGTTGGCGCACTGATCAGACCAGACTCATTGATCCAGAAAAAGAAGACCAAGGAGGTTTCTTCATGGCTTTGTACCGTATTCGTCTTGAACTGGCGCGCACCCACGAGTTCCCCAACGGCAATCCTGCGCGCGGCTATGAGTTCGTCGCGCCCCTGGACGATCAGGGTCATTTGGACGCGGAAGAATGGCGCGCCCAGAAAGACCATTGCTATGTGCACCGGTTCTGGGAAGGCGAAGACGACGAGAAGGGGCATCTGGCCCATGTGGGCCGGGGCTGGCATTTCCATTATGACGGTCAGCCCATGGACGAGGACGAGCCGCTGTTCAAGCTCGACCGTCATGCCTTGACCCAAGGCGATTATGTTTCGGTCACGGATGAAGACGGCGAGCTGCAGCCCTTCCGGATCGTCATGGTCAAGCCGGTCTGACCGTCGGGGCGTTTACGACACCCGCCGCACAATGACGTTCCCGGCGGAATAGCCCGCGCCGAAGGAACAGATCAGCCCCATATGGCCGGGCTCCAGATCCTGCCGGTATTTGTGGAAGCAGATGATCGTGCCAGCGGAACTGGTGTTGGCGTATTCGTCCAGGATCACCGGCGCTTCCGCGGGCAGAGGATCGCGCCCCAACACCCTGCGCGCGATCAGTTCGTTCATGTTGATATTGGCCTGGTGCAGCCAGAGCCGGCGCATGGCTTCGGGTTTGAGCCCGTGTTCGGCCAGATGATTCAGGATCAGTTCCGAGACCCAAGGCACTACGTCCCGGAACACCTTGCGGCCTTCCTGCACGAACAGCTTGTCGAAATCGGCCGCCGTCTCCGGCGATGTGCGATTGAGAAAGCCGAAATTGTTCCGGATATTGTTCGAGAACTGCGTGGCGAGCCTTGTGCCGATCACGTCCCAGGCCTCGCCGCCTTTGTGGAAGCGCTTGTTCTCCACGATGACGGCGGTGGCCACGTCGCCGAAAATGAAATGGCTGTCCCGGTCGCGGAAATTGAGGTGTCCGGAGCAAATTTCCGGGTTTGTGATCAGCACGGCCCGCGCATTGCCGGAGCGCACCATGTCGCTTGCGGTCTGGATCGCGAAGGTGGCGGACGAACACGCCACATTCATGTCGAAGCCAAAGCCGCCGATGCCGAGCGCGTTTTGCACCTCCACCGCCATGGCGGGATAGGGCCGCTGCATATTGGAGGCGGCCACCAGCACCGCATCGATATCCTGGGGCTCCTTGTTGGCCTGCTGCATCGCCTGGCGCGCGGCCGCGACGGCGATCTCGGCGAGGACGGAAATCTCCTCATTCGGACGGTCCGGCCAGCGCGGCGCCATGACGTCGGGATCGAGAATATTCTCCTTCTCCATCACGTATCGGCTTTTGATGCCCGAGGCCTTGACGATGAACTCGGAACTGGAGGGCTGAAGCGCCTCGATCTCGCCGCGCGCGATGGCCTCGGCATTCGCTGCGTTGAAACGCTCCACATAGGTGTTGAACGCTTCGACCAGTTCCTCGTTGCTGATGCTGTTGGGCGGCGTGAAAAGCCCTGTCCCGCTGATGATGACGTCCGACACCGGCTGTCCCCGTTTTTCTTGGTTCCGACTCACATGTTCTGCGACCGTTATAAAGGGGCGTTCGGGCGGCGGCAAACCGGCGGCGTCAAGCTCCGGGGGAGCGCCGGTTCCCGGCCAGGGCCGCGACCGCCTCATAACGGGGGCAGGTCACCAGATGGTCGTTGACCATGCCGACGGCCTGGGCGAAGGCGTAGACGATGGTGGGGCCGCAGAATTTGAAACCGCGCTGTTTGAGCGCTTTGGACAGGGCCTTGCTCATGGGCGTTTCGGCGGGGACCTTGTCCATGGTCTTCCATGTATTCTGGACCGGCGCGCCGTCCACGAAATCCCACAGGAAGCCGGAAAAGCCGCCGTCTTCCTCCATGATCTTAAGCCAGCCGCGCGCATTGCCGATGGTCGCTTCGATCTTGCCGCGATGGCGGATGATGCCGTCGTCCTTCAACAGGCGCTCGACTTTGGCGGGCGTATAGCGGGCGATCTTTTCCGGATCGAAGCCGTCGAAGGCGCAGCGGAAATGCTCCCGCTTGCGCAGAATGGTGATCCAGGAGAGCCCCGCCTGAAACCCGTCCAGGATCAGCTTTTCGAAAAGCGCCCGGTCATCCCATTCGGGCACGCCCCATTCCTCGTCGTGATAGGCGACGTAAAACGGATCGTCGCCGCACCAGGGGCAGCGGCCGTCTGGCCTGTCAGCCTTCGCCATGGCAGACGGCCTCGATTTTGTTCCCGTCCGGATCGAATAGGAAGGCTGCGTAATAGGTGGGGGTATATTCAGGGCGCAGACCCGGCGCGCCCGCATCCGCGCCGCCATTAACGAGCCACGCCTCAAGGAAAGCGTCCCCCGCTT
>CAZTCJ010000016.1:20526-58396 GCA_964612085.1 uncultured Alphaproteobacteria bacterium | reverse complement strand
TCAGGACCCTAAGAAAAACTCTTCGATTTTTTTTAGAACCGGATCGGCACCCGCAGGCCCATGGACAGGTCCGGCGCGTCCGAGGTGAAGCCCGGATTGAACGAGAAGGTCACCGAGCGCTTCTCGTTGAAGCGGTAGGAATAGCTGAACGACATGGAGCCCGAGTAAAGCCGCGTGGAGCCATCGACCGGCACGCCGTTCTGGCGCGTCCGATAGGTGATGGCGTAGCTCGTTCCGATACTGAGCGAAATTTTCGGATTCAGAGAAAGGCCGAGGCCGACGCTTGCCGACAGCGTATCGCCGGGCTTGATGGTGCCGACCCCGTCGCCCACATCCCGCGCGATATTGTAGGTGTAGCTGAGCGAGGAAAAGATCACCCCCGGATCGGTCGGCAAGATCGCCGTGATCCCCGGCGTCACCGACCAGAACCCGGAGCCGGTGGGCAGGCGCTCGGCCTGGCCCGTGGCCGGATTGACCTCGATCTCGAAGGGGTCTTTGCCTGTCGGTGCCTTGACGCGCAACGAACTGAGCAGGAACGGCCAGCCCGCCGAGGGCTGGTTGAGCTGGGTCCGGATCGAGGCTTCCACATCGCCGATACCGGCGCCCGAGAGCGAATTGAACACATCGGTGCTCGACTCGGTCAGGACCGGGCGGCCGATCGTGTCATCCGTACGCTGAATGAAGGGAATGCGGGCCTCGACCTCGATCCGTCTGGCCAGACCGTAGTTGAGGGCGATCGAGCCGACGAAGCTTTGCCGGTCCACTTCCGTGATGTCGAACGATCCGATGGCGATGGCGGGCAGCACGGTGAAGCCCGCGACCTCCACCCGGTTCACATTGGAAAAGGTGTAGTTGAGCGCCAGTTCAAGGCCGACCTGCCCCACCGGCGAGAGCACACTGGCGGCGTCGGGCACCGCCTCCACATCGGGCAGATCCTGGGTGGGCCGGGTGGCGGAGCCTTCCGCGGGCGCGCTCGCGGCCAGTTCCGGATTGGAGTCCGTTGCCCCGCGCGCCTGGGCCTGGGCCTGGGGCTGCTGGGCTTGGGGCTGACCGGCGGCCTGTCCTTGCTGTTGCTGTTGCTGGCGTTGTTGAGCGAGTTGACGGGCGATCTCTTCAGCGCGCTTGAGTTCCGCCATGCGCCGGGCCTGGGCCTCCGTTTGGGCCTGCTGGGGCGAGCGGGTCTGGCTTTCCGGCAAGGGCGTGCTCGGAATGGCAGTGCCTGCGCGCTGCTGGGGCTGGGCCTGACTGCGGCCGAGATTGAGTTGAGTACGGACCGTCAACAGTTCGTCGCGCTGGGCATCGATCACGCTCTGCTGTTGGCGGATGACATCGGCCTGGCTCTGAATAGCCTGAAACTGCTGGCGGATCTGACGGTCCTGCTCGAACAGCACCTTTTCCTGCTGCAACAGTTTCTGTTGATGCTGCTGGAGCCGCTGTTCGAGGAGCTGGAGCCGCTGGGCGGGCGTCAGGTTCTGGGTCTGCGCGGGCGCGGCTTGGCGTTGAGGCTGGGCTTGCGGCTGAGGGCGCGCGGGCGCCTGACCTTGCTGGCCCGCGGCCTCGCGCTGCTGGCGCAGACGCTCTTCGAGGAGTTTCATCCTCTCTTCAGGCGTCAGTTGCTGTTGCCCCTGCTGCTGTTGCGCCACGGCGGAGGCCAGCGGCGCAGACAAACCCAGACACATAGACAGCACCAATCTGGATGCGACCCGGAACGCATGGCGCGTCCCGGTACGCCGCTCCGCGCTCATACCGGACCCTTCTCCGTCAGTTCTGTCCCTAAGAACTCTTAGATTGTTACCCCGTCGTAACTCGTGTGCCCCATTCGGGCCGTTGTGACACCTTACCTTATAGTCATGTTTTGTGCGCGGGAGAACTGGCGCGAATGCGTCTCCAGACCGGTGAAAATCGAGAGCCTGCGGAACACCGCGCCACCTAAAGGGCGTAATCGATTTCTATGAGGTAAGCTTTGAGTGCACTGTTTGAGTCTGCGCGCCGGAACAGCCGAACAAAAGCCATGGGGACCTTTTCAATGTCACATGCTCTGCGACACGGTCTGGTGATTTTTCTCCTTCTGCCGCTGCTTTTCGGGGGCAGCGCCCAAGGGGCTACGCTCGCGGAAGGCCAGGAGCGGCCCGGCTCCACTTATGATGTACTGAAAATCGAACCGGCCGATGTTCAGGCCTGCCGCCAGCTCTGTCTGGATGACGCCAAATGCAAGGCCTACTCCTATGTGAAGCCCGGTTTTCAGGGCAATAAGGCCCGCTGCTGGCTGAAGGACGCGCTGACCCCGGCCTGGACCAGCGAGTGCTGCGTGTCGGGCGTCAAGGACACGGTGCTCCCCGGCGACACCCAAACCTTCCAGCAGGTCACCCTGGGGACCGATTCGATCGGCGATTCCCTGGGCCTCGATCTGTGCTTGGAAAACGGCCATGGCTGCGGCCAGCCAGCGGCGGATGCCTTCTGCCAAAGCCAGGGGTTCACGACGGCCGTGGATTTCGTGGTGGGACGGGACGCGCCGCCCACCAAGACGATCAAGGACGGCGCCATTTGCGATGGCCGCTTCTGCCACCGCATCGCGTCGGTGACCTGTGTCAATCAAGGCACGGCCAGCGCCGGACAATAGCGCTCGACCAACCATGATGACGGGCCGGACCGGCTCCCATGCTAGCCTCAGCACTCTTTAGTGAAACGGCTGGGGGTCTTGAACATGTCGGTACCATTGGGACTAAAACCCGCGCTTCTCATCTTGCGGCTGACCGTTGCGGCGTTCTTCGCCGTGTGGGTCATCGAGAAATTCGTCAAGCCGGAAGCCACCGTCGCCATCTGGAAGGCGTTTTACTTTTATGACGGCCTGCCTCTTGAGGCGTCCTATGCCATCGGCGCGGTGCAGGCGGTTGTCTTGATCCTGTTTCTGTTGGGGATCGCCAAGCTCTGGTCTACCGGCCTATTGATGGTGATGCACGGCCTTTCGACGCTCTCTACCTGGGAGCGGCTGATTAATCCCTATGAAGGGGTGAACCACCTGTTCTGGGCGGCCGTGCCGGCCCTGGGCGCGATTGTCGTGCTCTTCATGCTGCGCCATCACGACACGCTTTTGACCGTGGGCGGAAAAAAGAGCTGAGACTATCTGCCGGCCTTGGAGACCCACGCATCCCACAGGACGATGGCGAGCGGGACCAGGGCGGCCGCATCGGCCACCGCGATCTTGCGCAACGCGCCGACGGGAAAGCCGGCGCGGGCATAGACGAACAGAAAACCCAGCATGCTGATCGCCACGACAATCGTGGCGGTCTGGCGGGCCGTGGGCTGGATCAGGGCCCAGAGGGCCGCCGCGATGACGGCGAGAAACAACGCGCCGCGATGGACGATCAGAAGGCCCGCCTCGCCGTCCGGGCTCACCCCGTAGAGCTTTTCAACCAGGGACGGCGCGAACAAGACCGCCGCCGGGGCCGCATGGACCGCCGCCAGGGCTGCCCAGGCGATTTTGACCAAGAGTTCCATGACGCCTTTTCACCTCCTGTGACCGGTCCAGGACCGTTCAAGGTGCGCCGTTCAACAGCGCCTCCTGAACGGCAAAGAACTGAGGCCGCAGGCGCGGTATGTCGCCGTCATTGGCGGCGATGGCCACCGCGCGGCCCTGCTCGGGCGCAATGGCGAAGGTAACCAGCCAATAAGTGTTGGAGCCGCCATGCATGACCCCGTAAGGGGTCACGATCCAGCCCAACCCGAAGCGTCCACCAAAGGCCGGACTGTGCAGTTTGGTCCAGATTTCCTCCGGCAGATAGTCCGAGTTTTGACCTTGCGCGCCTTTGAGATGCGCCAGCAGATAGCGCCCCATATCGCGCAAAGACAGATGCGCGCGGCCCGCTGAATTCATCGCCACCGGATTATCAGCAGACGGTCCCGGCGGCAGGGGCATGCCGAACATGGAATGTCCCCGCGGCTGATCGATCGCTTCCATCGTGCCGGGCGGGCCCCACCCAACCGACGCCAGCTTGAGCGGTCCGAAAACCTCCCGCGCCATGAGGGCTTCGTAAGGCTGACCGGCCTTCCGTTCGATCATCAGACCCGCAATAACAAAGCCCGCATTCGAATACTGATCTTCAGCGCCCAGCGCGGCCACGGGCTCGTCGTTCAAAATCCATTCGGCATATTGCATCCGGTCCCGGGATGCATCGCGCTGGGCATCCGCACCGCCGAGCGTCATGGATTGGGCCATGCCCAGATTAGCGGGCAGGCCAGACCGGTGCGCCAGAAGATGCACCAGCGTCGCCTCACGATAAGTCTCGTGGATATCTGTGATTTCGCCGCCAAGGACATCGGCCACAGTGATATCCCAGGAGAGCGTGCCTTGTTCGACCAGGCGCGCAGCTAGCAAGGCCGTCATGGATTTGGTGTTGGAGCCGATATGCCACAGATCGTCGGGTTCGATGGCCACGCCGCTGCCTTTGGCGCGCTCGCCTGCAACTGCCACCGAGATCGCGCCTCGATCGACAAAGGCGATGCCCACACCCGGCGCGCCGCTGTCGGCCAGCAGCCTATCGGTCAAGCTTTGGAGATCCGGCCGCTCCTGGGCCAGGCCCGGGGCGGCCATGGCCAAAACAAGGGCCAACGTCCCGAAAGCCAGGCGCGCCAGGCTGTGCCTTAGGTTTGCATGGGTCATGACCCTGCCCCCTGTTGATCCAGAAGGCAGTCTAGGACAATCGGGCCTTGCCTGCGAGCGTCAAGCCCCGGCAGTCAGTCCGTATCCTTGAACTCGGCCACGAGCTGGTTGAGGGTCTTCTTGGCGTCGCCGAAGATCATATAGGTGTTGGGCTTGAAGAAGAGCGCGTTCTCCACGCCCGCGAAGCCCGGATTGAGCGAGCGTTTCAGCACAAAGACGGTCTTGGCTTCCGACGCCTGGATGATCGGCATGCCGTAAAGGGGGCTGCCCTTGTCTTCCGTGGCCGCCGGATTGACCACGTCATTGGCGCCGATGACAATCGCCACATCCACGGTGCCCATGGTGGGGTTCACATCGTCGGGTTCCACGAGCTGCTCGTACGGCACATTGGCTTCCGCCAGCAGAACATTCATGTGCCCCGGCATCCGGCCCGCGACCGGATGGATGACATACCGCACTTCCGCGCCGTTCTTGGTCAAAAGATCAGCCAGTTCCTTCACCGCATGCTGGGCCTGGGCCACCGCCATGCCGTAGCCGGGGATCACCACGATATTGGTGGCGGATTCGAGCACGTAATACGCGTCATCCGCCGTCATGGGCTTGGCTTCGCCCTGGATCTCAACAGACCCCGGCTTGGAGACTTCCGCGCCCAAACCGCCGAACAGCACATTGGGCAGGGAGCGGTTCATGGCCTTGCACATGATCCGGGTCAGGATCAGACCGGAGGCGCCGACCAGCGCGCCGGTCACCACCAGCACCGTATTGCCGAGCGCGAAGCCCGCCATGCTGGCGGCGATGCCGGAATAACTGTTCAAAAGCGCCACCACGATGGGCATGTCGGCGCCGCCGATGCGGATGGTGGCGAGAATGCCGAGCAGCAGCGCAAGACCCGTCAGCACCATCACGATTTCCATACGGAACGCGGGCAGCGCCACGAAGGCCACCACACCCAGGATGCCGGCGGCGAACAACAGGCCGGTCAGGGTTACCTGGAGCGGGAAAATGATCGGACGGCCGGTGATGATCTCGGCAAGCTTGCCGAAGGCGATCAGGCTGCCCGTGAAGGCGATGCCGCCCACCAGAATCGCCAGACCGATGCCGAGCGCCACGATGCCGCCCACATCATCGGCACGCAGATATTCCGCCAGACCCACAAGCAGGCTGGCCGCGCCGCCGAACCCGTTGAATAACGCCACCAGTTCCGGCATGGAGGTCATGCGCACACCATATGCGAGGCCGACGCCGATGATCCCGCCCGCGCTCAAGCCCAGCACGATCCAACCCAGGCTCAGGCCGCCGACGCCGAGCGTGATCACCACCGCCACCAGCATGCCGAAGGCCGAGACCACATTGCCGAGGCGCGCGGTCTCGCGCTTGCCCAGCATTTTCAGACCCGCGATGAACAGGATGGTGGCGGCGATATAGGCGAGATCCCGCATGCTGATGGTCAGCAGGCCGGTGACGATTTCGGTCGTGCCGTTCTCCATGGGGAAAACCCTTATTTGTCCTGGCCGCTTTTGAACATGGCGAGCATGCGGTCGGTGACGAGGTAACCGCCGATCACATTGATGGTGGCAAAGACCACCGCGAGGGTGCCGAGAATGACCGACAAGGTCCCTTCAGAGCCCGCCGCCAGCAGGCCGCCCACCAGGGTGATGCCGGAAATGGCGTTGGAGCCCGACATGAGGGGCGTGTGCAATTGGGAGGGAATGCGCCGGATCAGCTCGACACCGAGAAAAACCGACAAGACGAACACGAAAAAGAGCACGTGAGCCTCCGTGTGAGCGGGCCGGCCGGCGCAGACACTGCGCGACTCGAGCCCCATGATCCTAACTGTACCCGGAGAGCGCCCCCTCAACGCAACCAGCGCTCCAGCCTCTTAACCCAGACCAGCTTACTTAAGTAGTCCGCTAGCGGCGACGGATAACCCGTTGCTGCTGTTCTTGTTGCTGCCTGGCCCGGCGCCAGCGCGGGTCTTCCTTGATCAAGTCTGCGTTAAGGTCTTGATAATCGGGATTCCAGGCCGCCGCCAGGGCCGTGCCCGTCTGCCAGTCGGCCTCCGAGACGCCCCGGCGCACCCGCGTCTCGAAGCCTTCCGGGTATTCCTGGACATCCACAACCGCCTCGAGCGTCGGGCGGGTGGCGAGCGCATACCATTTGGCGGCCTCGACCCCGTTCAACGGCAGGCCGCGGCCTTCGGCATAGGCGAGCGCGAGGCGGGCCTGGGCGCGCGGCTCGTTGGAGTTGGCGGCCAGCATCAGCCAGCCGATCGCCTGGGCTTCCAGATCCGGCGCCTTGGCGGGCCCGGCGGTCTCGGCCATGCGCATCAGGCAGTCCGCCAGATTGACCTGGGCCAGTTCCCAGCCCCGGCCGACCTTGGACAAGGCGGTGAAAATCGGCACCGCTTCGGTGCACTGGCCCTTGTCCATCAGGACGACGGCCTGCTCATACTGTTGGGAGGGCGACAGGTGACGGGCGCCGGGCGGCGTGGGCTTGCCGCCGCAGGCCGACAGCACCAGGCCCGTGCACACGGCCAGGCCCAGCACATGCCACCGGTTGCTACGCCCGTCTCTTCGGCTCGAATTCGGCAAAACGTACCCTCCCCGCCATTCGGTTCCCGCTCACGATTTTAGCCGCATCGGCCCTGGAGAGGCCAGCCCGCGTTGTCGTTACGCCACGTTTTCCGGGGCCCGGTCCACCACCTCATAGAAGCATTCCGGCGGGTCGCACTCCAGGCGGCCGAGCTTGTCATCATACCGGTACAGAGTGCTGCAATACGGGCAGTATATCTCGTTATCGTCGCCCATATCGAGATAGACATGGGGATGATCCTGGGGCGGACGTGCGCCGATACAGGCGAATTCCTTCACCCCGACCCGGATGACCTTGACGCCTACATCATTGGTGAATTTCGGATATCCCGCGCCGCTGTCGGCCATGGCGAACCTCTCTTCAAGACGAATGCTGCCCTGTGGTGGCCCATCGGGCCGGTCCCCGTCAACCACCGCTTTGGTTCACGGGCGCGCGTCTTCCTGATCGTATTTGCGTTCCCAGGTCTCCAGCTCGCGGGCCACATAGCCCGGCGGCCGGGTGAACTGGGCCAGCACCTGGTAGAACACCGGCACCACGAAGAGCGTCAGCAGCGTCGCGAAGAGCACGCCGGAAAAGATCACCACACCGATGGTGATCCGGCTGCCCGCGCCTGGGCCCGTCGCGATGATCAGCGGCACCGCGCCGAAGGCGGTGGACAGGCCCGTCATCAGGATAGGCCGGAAGCGCGTGCGCGCCGCCTCCACGACCGCTTCCTTCACGCCGAGCCCGGCGTCGCGCATCTGATTGGCGAACTCGACGATCAGAATGCCGTTCTTGGCCGCCAGCCCCACCAGGATGATCATGCCGATCTGGCTGTAGATGTTCAGACTGCTGCCCACCACGAACAGACCGTAAAGCCCGCCCGCGATGGCCACCGGCACCGTCAGCATGATGACGAGCGGGTGAATGAAGCTTTCGAACTGGGCGGCCAGCACCAGGAACACGATGACAAGCGCCATGCCGAAGGTGAAGAAGAGGGAGGCCCGGGACTCCTGATATTCCCGCGACTGACCTTTGTAGTCGATCTGGGCCACGTCCGGCAGCACCTCCCGCGCCGTTCCCGCCAAATGGTCGAGCACCTCGCCCAAAGTAAAGCCCTCGGCCAGATTGCCGCTCAAGGTCACCGCGCGCAGGCGGTTATAGCGGATGAGCTGGGCCGGATCGGCGATCTCCTCGATACTCACCAGATTGGAGAGCGGAATGAGCTGGTCCGTCCGGTCGGAGCGCACGAAAATATTGGTCAGATCCGTGGGCTGACGCTGGTCGTCCTGCTCGCCTTCGAGGATCACGTCATATTCCTCGCCCCGCTCGATATAGGTGGTGACGCGCCGCCCGCCGAGCATGGTCTCAAGGGTCGAGCCGACCTCTTCCACCGAGACGCCGATATCGGCCGCGCGGTTCGTATCGATACGGATCTTAAGCTGCGGTTTGGTCTCGCGCAGGTCCCACTGGATATTCTCGATGCCCGGATAATCGCTGAGCGCCTCGATCATCAGATCGCGCCAGGCCGCCAGTTCGCCGTAATCGGTGCCGCCGATCACGAACTGCACGGGCTGACCGCCGGAGCCGCGCCCGAAGCCCTGGCGCATGACCGCGAAGATCTGCGCGCCCGGTACGCCGTTCAGCTTGCCCCGGATCTCGTTCATGATGACGATGCCGTCCCGGTCGCGCTCGTCCCAGGGCCTGAGCACGATAATGCCGATGCCGTTGTTGAACTCCTCGCCGCCGCCGAAGCCCGGGGTGCGCAACAGCGCCCGCTGGATCTCGTTCGCCTCCACATAAGGCAGAAGGATCTGTTCCACCTCGCGCATCACGGCGATGGTGTTGTCGAAGCTCGCCCCTTCCGGCGCGCGCACGGTCATGAAGAAGGAGCCCCGGTCCTCGTCGGGCGCCAGTTCGCTCGGCACCGTGGTGAACAGAGCATAGGTCGCGCCCATGACGGCGATGACCGCAAGCGCCACGATGCGCGGGCGATGAAGCACGCCTTCGAGCGACTGCATGTAGCTTTTGTTGAGGCCGCCGACTGCCCGGTCCACCACGCGGGCGACAAGCCCCGCCTTCTCGCCCTTGATCAGGAGCTTCGAGGTCATCATGGCCGAGAGCGTCAAGGCGACGAAACTCGACAGGGCGACGGCGGCGGCGATGGCGATGGCCAGTTCGGAGAACAGCCGCCCGATATTGCCCTCCAGGAAGATGATCGGCACAAAGACGGAAATCAGCACCAGCGTCGTGGCGATCACCGCGAAACCCACCTGGCGCGCGCCCCGGTAAGCGGCGACGAGCGGCGGCTCGCCCAGATCGATCCGCCGCTGGACGTTTTCCAGAACCACGATGGAATCGTCCACCACCAGACCGATGGAAAGCACCAGCGCCAGCAGGGTCAACAGATTGATGGAGAGGCCAAAGGCCAGCAATACCGTGAAGGTGCCCACCAGACAGACCGGCACGGTGACGGCGGGCACCAGCGCCGCCCGGATCGAGCCCAGGAACAGATAAATCACCAGGATCACGAAGCCGATGGCGATCAGCAGTGTGCGGTAGACCTCGTTGACGGCGGAGTCGATGAAGACCGAACTGTCGTAACTGTCGAAGATATTGGTGCCTTCCGGCAGGCTTTCCCGGATCCGGGCGATCTCCGATTTGGCCGCGTTGGCCACGTCGAGAATATTGGCGGTGGACTGACGCACGATGCCGAGCCCCACCATGGGCTGGCCGTTGCCCTGGAAGTCGCTGCGCACTTCCGCAGCGCCCCGCTCGACGCGGGCCACATCGCGCAGACGGATCAGATAGCCATCCTCGCCCTCGCCCAGCACCAGGGAAGCGAAATCCTCCGGCGTCTGATAGGCCCGGGCGATCCGCACGGTAAACTGGCGCTCGACGGATTCGATGCGGCCCGCAGGCAGTTCAATATTCTCGGCCCGGAGCGCCTGCTCCACATCGGCGACCGTCAGCCCCCGCGCCGCGAGCTGCGCCCGGTCGAGCCAGATGCGCATGGCATAGTCCTGCGCGCCGCCCACGATGATCCGCGCCACGCCTTCGGCCACCGACAGGCGGTCGACGATATAGCGCCGGGCGTAATCGGTCAGCTCCAGGCGGTTCATGGTCTCCGATGCCAGATTGAACCACATGATGGCGTTGGCATCGGCCTCCACCTTGGAGATTTCCGGGGGATCCACTTCCTGGGGCAGGTTATCGATGGCCCGCGCGATGGAACTGCGCACATCGTTCGCCGCGTTGTCGATATTCCGGCTCAGAGAAAAAGTGATGTTGATATCGGAGCGCCCGTCCCGGCTCGTGGACTCGATCTCCTCGATGCCTTCGATGCCGCTGATGCTGTCTTCCAGAACCTGCGTGACCCGCGTGTCGATGATGTCGGACGAGGCGCCGCGATAGGTGGTTTCGACCGACACCACCGGCGGATCGATATCGGGCAGTTCGCGCAAGGGCAGGCTCTGGAACGACAAGACGCCGAAGGCAACCAGCAGGATGCTGAACACCATGGCCAGAACCGGCCGTTTGACCGAAATATCGGATAAGAACATGCGCGACCCCTATTGGGCGCCCGGTCCGGCCATGCCGGTACCGGTTGCGTCTGATCCGTCCGCGGACCGGTCCAAAACCCTCACGGGCGCGCCCGGGCGGACCCGGTTCGTGCCCTGGACGACCACACGGTCGCCTGCCTCCAGGCCCGACAGGATCTCGACCGCGCCCGGCCGGCGCGCGCCCACTTCGACCTGGACCCGATCAACGGTGTTCTCGCCCGTGACGCGGAAGACGAAGACCCGGGTGTCGAGCGGCACGATGGCCTCTTCCGGCACCATGAGCGACTGGCGGGCGTTCTTTTCGATCTCGACGCGAAGCAGCATGCCGGGCCGCAGCCGCAGATCGCCATTGGGGATCTCGGCGCGCGCCAGGAACGACCGGGTGACCGCGTCCAGCCTGGTATCGACCGCCGTGATCCGGCCGCTGAAGGTCTCGTCCGGATAGGCGTCGGCCAGGGCGGTCACTTCAAGACCCGGCCTGACGGCGGCAAAAAACGTTTCGGGCACGGAGAAATCGAGCTTGATCGGGTCGATGGCATCGAGCGTGGTGATGACGGTGCCGGGGGTCACCAGCGTGCCCGGACTGACGGTGCGCAAGCCCAAAAGCCCGTCGAAGGGCGCGCGGATCAGACGGTCCGACAAACGGGCCTCGATGGCGCGCACCCGCGCGCGCGCCTGATCGCGCACGGAAACCGCCTGGTCGAGCCGTGCCTGGGTGGCGTTGCCGCGTTCCACCAGATCGGCGATGCGCTCAAGCTGCTGATCCGCTTCCAACAACGTGGCGCGGGCTTCCGCCAGTTCGGCGCCCTCTTCTTCGTCCGTCAGTTCCGCGAGAATATCGCCGCGAGACACGGTCTGACCGTCCTCGAAGCGCACTTCGCGCACGGTCTCCGTGACCTGGGCCGTGATCGACACGAATTCGTTCGACTGGGCCGTGCCCAGCGCCTCGATCCGGTCAACGAAGGTTTCCGTGCGAACGGGCGCCACGACCACGGGCACCGGCCCGCCGCCCCGCCTGGCGCTCTCGGTCTCACGGCTCTGATAGATCAGGACGCCGGTAACCGCCGCCGCGATGATGACGCCGCATACAATGATCAGGAAAAAGTAGCGGCTCCATGCCGACATGCGGGTCATCCCTTTGTCTTCAGATGCAGTGGCGCGGCTGCACCCTAGCAATCTGGGCCAGAAACCAGCGCAAACAAGGGCGTGATGGCGCGGAGATGACGCATCTCCGGGCCACCCGCCCATCACACCAGCAGTATAGGTCTCTGTGAACCGGGCGCGGTTACTCGGCCTGGGGCGCCTCGTCGAGCACGGCGATGGCCTGTCCGACCTGGGTGGTACAGCCGGCCGCGGCCATGCGGACGAGATCCTGGGCCGCATTATCGCCCCGCTCCACTTGCCGTAAGGTCAACACGACCGGATCCGCCCCATCGTTGCGCACCTGGTACTGGGCGCCGTTCTCGATGGGAATATCGTCCGGCCAGGGGTGCTCTTTCAGGAAGTGGTGCCAGCGCAGTTCCACCTGCTTGCTGGTGGCGAGCGCCGTCAGGGTGCCCTGATTGCGGCCGAATTCGCCACGGGTCAGGGTGACCTCAAGGCCGTCGAACACGCACCAGGTACCGTCGGTGCTGACATCGATGATCACGCGGGGCCGCCGGTCTGGCTCGATGGTGGCGCCGCCGTCGATCTCGTCGGGCCGGGGCACCCGCCGGGTTGCCCCAAGCACCCGCGTGCCCGCGTCGAGGCCGAAAATGGCGTCGCGCACCGCATCGAGGCGGCTGCGTTCCAAAGGCTGGCCCCGCACTTCCACCGGACCGGCATAAGGCCCTTGCAGGGTGGCGCGGGTGCCCTGGATGGACACCAGTTCCACGCTGGTGTTCTGGGGCAGCTCTATGCGCTGGCCCAGGTCGAAGACATCGCCGGGCTTGATGTCCGGGGCGGTCGAGCGGATGACGGTGACGCTGGCGGCGCTGGCGGCCGTGGCGAAGGCCATGACACC
This sequence comes from uncultured Alphaproteobacteria bacterium, assembly GCA_964612085.1. Taxonomy (GTDB): domain Bacteria; phylum Pseudomonadota; class Alphaproteobacteria; order JAJFIK01; family JAJFIK01; genus CAZTCJ01. The sequence continues at coordinate 45,600 of CAZTCJ010000016.1, read as the reverse complement.
CAGGCAAAGCGCCCAGATCGCGGGCCGTATGCGCGCGGGCCGGACGGTGCGGAACACTTCAGTGATGCTGCGGGTTTGCATGCTCGTTTCCCCTGGCATGGCCCTTCGGTTATGCAACAGGCACCCGGAAGGCGCAGACACGACACTATACTCTTCGCCGTTAGCGAAAGAGATTCGATTCGTTGTATCCTGTTCTAAGGGTGGCCGTCGATAGGACCGGGGCGCTTCCCCGGTCTCCCAGGGGCCGGGGTCTGAAAATTCGAGCCGAAGCGTTCAAAATACCGCGCCCTTTCCGACTAAACGGGCCATACCGCCGGGGGCGCTGAAGAGATGGCAGACGAAACGATTGGGCAGACAGGCGGCGCGGGCCAGGAGCGCGCCACCGCCGGGCCGATCCGCACGAGCCGCTGGCTGATTGCCATGGCCCTGGTTTCGCTCGTGCTGGCCATCGTGGCCACCCGCTATGTCGCCGCCATCGAAGCCGTCGATGAATGGACCCGCGACTTCCGCATCGCCGTTTTCACGCCGCCCGAAGCCCAGGACGAGAATGTGGTGATCGTCTCGATCACCGAAGATGTGCTCGATCAATACCCCTACCGCATGCCGGTGGACCGGGCGCTTCTGGCCGATGTGGTGAAAAAGCTCGATAACGCGGGGGCGCGGGCCATCGGCATCGACTTCCTGCTCGACAAATGGACCGAGCCTGAAAAAGACCGGGCGCTGATCCAGGCGATCGAGGAAGCTCAGACCGTCGTCATGCCGATCTGGGCCAACGAGGAAGTGGGCACCACGGAAGAGCGCCGGAAAATCCTTCAGCAATTCATCGGCGAGCGCCCGACCGGTTTCGGCATGGTCCTGCGCGGCCGTTTCGACGGCACGGTGCGCTTCTTCCAGCCGGTGTGGAGCGAGACGGGCGATGTGCGCTGGCAGTTTTCCGCCGCAATGGCGCGGGCGCTGGAGGTCGATGTGCCGGCCAAGCGCAATATGCGGATCGATTGGCACGGCCGTCCGGAGGGCGAGGATGTGATCCCGCCCTTCATCCAATACCGGGCCGATGACGCACTGGTGCTGCCCGATGAATGGTTCAAGGACAAGGTGGTGCTGGTCGGTCCCGTCCTGGCGGATATCGATTATCACCGTACGCCCTTTTCCGCCGCCTATTGGCAGGACGAAATTTCCAGCGAACTGCCGGGCGTGGTGATCCATGCCCATATCCTGTCCCAGCTGCTGGAAGGCCGGACGCTCGGCATGTTCACGCTGATTGAGGAGATCCTGCTGGTCGGCCTGATGATCGGCCTCGGCCTTCTGATCTCGTTCACGCGCTGGCCGCTCTGGGCCAAGCTCTTTGTGGGCCTGACCCTCGTTGGCGCGGTGCCCATCGGCGCGGTCCTCTGGTTTTATTACGGCGGACCGATGATGCCGATCATGTCGCCGGTCCTGGGCTTTGTGCTGGTGGCCGCCGCCGCCACCGTCTATCTGGGACGCCAGGAACGCGAACAGCGCGCCCTGATCCGCCACGCCTTCACGAAATATGTGCCGCCCTCGGTGGTCGCGCGCCTGGACAAGGACCCCTCCCGTCTGGTGCTGGGCGGGGAACGGCGGATGATCACCCTGCTGTTCACCGACCTCCAGGGCTTTACGACCCTGTCAGAAGGTCTGAACCCGGCGCAACTGGGCGAGATCATCACCGGCTATCTGGACGGGGTCGGCAATATCATCCTGAGCGAAGGGGGCACCATCGACAAATTCCTGGGCGACGGCTCCATGAGCTTCTTCGGGGCCCCGGAATCGACGCCGGAAGACGCCGACAAGGCGGTGTTCTGCGCCCTGAGGATCCAGGCCTTCAGCAAGACCTTTCAGGAGACCTGGAAGGCGCGCGGGATCGATATCGGCCGCACCCGGATCGGCGTTCATACGGGAACGGCGATCGTCGGCAATTTCGGCGGGCACGACCGGTTCGACTACACTGCGCTCGGAGACGCGGTGAACACGGGCTCGCGGCTCGAGGCGGCCAACAAGGTCACGGGCACCAATATCCTGGTGAGCGCGGCCACGGTCGAAGCGACGACCCGCATCCGTTACCGGCCGGTGGGCGACCTGATCCTGCCGGGCAAGAACCAGCCCATCGCCACTTTCGAGCCGGTCGGGTCCGAGCCGGACGATATGGACGCGGATACGGACAAATGGCTGCGCGCCTATGATGCGGCGTTCGAGCGGATGAAACGGCGGGACCCGGACTCGGCCTCCATGTTCCAGACCCTGGCGGAACGCTATCCGGACGATGTGCTTGTGGCCTGGCACCAGGCGCGCCTCAAGGAAGGCGAGACCGGCGCGACGATTTCCATCGTGCTGAAATGATCACTCAGCCCGCAATGCACCGACCGTGCGCCGGCCATCGCCCACCAGGGTGAAGCCCGCCCAGAACGCGGGATGGGAGCGGTCGCCCGCGCGCAGACCCGTGGAGCTGTTGAGCACCGCCATGCGCGCGGTCCGGATGGCCTCGGCGATGCCCTGATCGGGCCGCCGGTCGAGGGCCCGGAAGGTCTCGACCATCAGATCGCGGGCGGCGGCACTTTCCACATACCAGTGGGACACCAGCATGGCGCGCGCGCCCGTGTAGAAAAAGCCCCGCGCCAGGCCCGACAGGCTTTCGCCGCCGGTGCCGTTGCCGCCGCCGGTGTTACAGGCCGACAGCACCACCAGATCCGCATCGAGCTTCAGACCCAGAATTTCCGACAGCAGAAGAAGACCATCGTCGGTTTCCTCCGTGCTCGACGGATTAGCGGAGGTGACCAGGGCAGGCTCGGTGCGGCAGCCCGCATCGGCGGGCATCAGCCCATGGGTGGCGAAATAGACCACCTGATAGGCATCGAGCCGCGCAGAGCGCACGGCCGCTTCCGTGAAGCGGGGACCGAGACGCAGCGATGCGCCCGCTGAGCCGAAGACCGCGCTCACATCGCGCAGCTCCTCGCCGGTCTCGGGCAAGGGCGGCGCGTTGTGCACCATCCATTTCAGCCGCTCGATGCAGCTATCGGTTCTGACAGGGCCCGGATCGGTCTCGGGCATGCGGAAATCGCCGAAGCCCACGAACGGATTGGGCGCGATGCTGCCGGTGACCACGGAGTCGTCATATCCGCGCAGATCGACCAGATTGCGCACCGACGGCACGGTGCTGACGGCAAAATCGCGGGCCAGCCACGGCACGCCGCGGTAATCGCCGCCGGGCGCGCGCGCCGGTTCGCGCACCAAGAGGCCGAACGGCAGGCTCAACAGCGGGCCGCTCGGCACCACCACAAGATGGGACTTGCCCTGAAGATCGGCCTCGAACGGGGCTACATAGGCCTCATAAAGGGCATTGGCCATGTCCAGGTCGAACTCGCCCAGGCGGTTCTCGGTGCTGATTTCCACGCCCTGGCGCAGCACCCGGACGGCATGGGCCGCCTCGAACGCGCCGATATTCTGAAACACCGGACGCACGCCGTCCGCCGTGACGATGAACGCCACGCTTTCTTCCGTTCCCAGAAGAACCTGCAGGATGGCTTCCTCCGGCCCCAGGCTGGCGAGTACCTGATCGAGCGCCACCGGGCGCATGGTGAGCTGGTAGAAATTGGGCGCCGCCGCCTGCACCTGGCCCTCGATGGACAAACGCTCCTCACGCAGCCGTTCGCGCTCGGAGGCCATGGCCGTGATTTCGGCGCGCCGCAGATTGGCGTCGGGCCGGGATTGGGCCCGGTCGATGGCGAGATTAAGCTCGTTGATGCGGCGCCGGGTCTCCAGATAGTCCCGGATGATCCCGGCCACGGCTTCGTCGCCGCTGGCAAGCCGCGCCGTCGTTTGGGAAATCGTCTGCGACGTGACGGAGCCGCGCACCACCTGACCTGTAGCGAACATCTCCGCATAGAGATCTTCCGCCGTGCTGGTACCCGCGCGCTGAGCCCGCCGGTTCAGGATCTTCAAGAAGGGCAGCACCTGATCGAGGGAGACGCCGTTATTGTTCTCCACCATGATCTCAAGGCCGGTGCGGTAGGCACGCACCGCCTTGTCGTCCTCGCCTTCAAGGGCATAGATCTGGCCGAGATAGAGGTGGTCGAGCGCTTCGGGCCGCGCGGGATCATACGATTCCCGGCGTTCCCGGATCGCCGCGTTAAGAAACGCCTGGCTGCCGCCATAGGCCTCACGCCTCCGGAACACTTCCGCTTTCAGAGAGCGGAAATGGGGCCGCCATTCGGGCGGCACCACCTCGAACTGATTCAATTCCCGAAGCGCGATATCGATCTCGCGTTCCGCCTGATCCAACTGGTTGAGACACAGATGGATGGCCGCCTGAAGGGCCCGGTTCAAGGCAAGCTCCACCGCCGCCCCGGCCCGGCTGCCGCTCAGGATCACCACTTCCCGGCCGCCGCCATCCTTATTGATCAAATCGATCAGCATGCGTTCGGCGCGGTCGAGCTGCCCTTGCGCGCCGGGACAGTCCTTCTGGTGGGCCAGATGCTGGGCCCGGTACATCACCAGGCGTGCCGCACTCAGCTCGTCGATATCGGCGGCCGCCAGGCCTTCGGCGCTGTCGAACAGGGTCTCGGCATCGCGGTATTTGCCCTGGCTGCTCAAGGCGAGCCCCAGCCGCATCATGGGATCGGCGAAGGCGGGATCGGAGGGCTCCATACCCCGGCGCAAGATAGCGAGCGCTTCCTGATAGTTCTGCTCGGCGGTGGCGTAATTGCCGATGCTCATGTAATAGGCCGCGACCTTCATCAATTGTTCGTAAGCCGTGATATCGCCCGCGTTGAACAGGCGGTTGCCAAGCTGGGCCTCGAGCCGGGCAATGGCCCGGGAGCGCTCGCCCGTGCCCGCGCCGCCGTCATCATCATCCGTCCGGATCCGGTCCGACAGAATGCCGATGGCCGTCTCGACCGGCCCCACCGCCGCCGGGATGCCGCGGGCCACATAGGCCGTGCCGCCGGTCTGCGCCGACAAGGCGACCATGGACCAGCCGCCGCGCTTCAACCGGCAGTCATACAGCCGGGCCGGCACTTCATCGAACAGTACCGTCGGCGTCTCCGGGCCGCACACCACGTCCTGGGCGACCACCCGGCCCCAAAGGGAGGTATCGGGCGTCAGGGCCCGGTCGGATGAGACGGACACGATCCAGGCGGACGGCGTTGTCCACTGGCCGCACAAAACGACGTAATGGGACTCGCCTTCTTCCGAGAAGGCCTCCGTATCGCGGCTCAGGCGGCAGGCCTCGCCCACCGCATTGACGCCGACACCGGTCAGGGTGACCCGCTGGCCGGACCGGCGCGCGGGCGTGTCCGGCAAGACGGACGGGCCGTCCGCTGCGGGCCCGGTGTCCGGCGCGGTTTCCGAGCGGGGCGGCGCCGCGCTGAAAAACGGATCTTCCGGGTCGGTCCAGTTGACCCGCACAGTGCCGCCCGGCGCGGCGCAGGCGCTCAACAGCGGCAGCGCCAACAGGACCGATGCCGCCGCGCGCGCAAAACGCTGGATCCGGCTCATTCTTCGTCCTCCTCCTCGTCATCGGCCCAGTCATTGGTCAGACCGAGTTGACGGAAGATTTCGAAATTGCCGAGATCGGAGAAACGGATCTGGACGGCCTCCTCATCCTGGCGGAAGGGATCCACCTGGATATCGAAGGCGCGCAAGACGATGGTGGAGCGGTCGAACTGGCTGCAGCCGACGCCGATGACGCAGCCATTGAGCAGGAAGCGGTCGGAGCGCCGCTCGCCGAGCTGGCGCGCGAAAGAGGCGGCGAGATCGGAGCGCACGCCGCGCACGTCGCCCCTGAGATCGGACTCACCCTCGCCGTCGGTCAGCCCGCCGATGACGAAATCATCGATGACCGAGATCCGCGAGCGGTTCTGGCTCGTGGCGGCGCCGTTGAGCTGCATCAGCAGGCTGAAGGTCGAGAGATCCTCCAGGAAGGCGATGTCGCCCGTGGCGGTCAAGGTGGTGGCGCCGGTGACCTCGACCGGACCGGTGACCAGGATCGATTGGCCCGGCACCGCCAGCAGATCGCCGCCGACGGCACCGGCATTGACCGTCAGCACATTGCCGAACGTGCCGCCCGCCAGTTCCACATCGCCCGCCGACTGAATGTTGAGGGCGTTCAGGGGATCGCCTTCTTCGGAGAACACGCCGAGCACGCGGACCGCGCCGCCGCCCAGAAGATCGATGGTCGCCCCGCCAGGACCGTCGACGGTGATCACCGTGCCGTCCTCGCCGATGGTGATGACGCCGCCGCTGCTGCCCAAGGCCGTATCGATATCGAGATCGCCAGTGACCGTGAGATTGGCGCTGATGACGAGATCGCCGCCGCCGGTCACGAAATCGCTGTTCAAGGTGACGAGGCCGGGCGTGCCGTCCGGCAGGCGGGCCATGAAGCTCTGGCCGTCGGTGGTGGTGATGCTGGAGACCGTGATCATGCCCGCCGACAGATCGACCCGGCGCAGCGGCGCCTGGGATCCCACGGCCGTTTCAAACAGGATCGTGCCACCCGGGCCCGCCGTGACGTCGAAAGAGGAGCCGCCCGGGGTCAGCCCATCGATCAGCCCACGCACGGTCACGTCGCCGCCCAGACCGCCGCCTTGGGTATTGATCACAGTATCCGTACCGAGGACGGTCCGTTCCAGGAGGATCGGCGCGCTCTGCGTCGCGAACTGCCCGGCGAGCGTGGTCGCGCCCAGGGTTATCGAAGTGAAGCCGCCCGCGAACACGAAGCTGTCGTCCGCCGCATTGCCCAGGGTGACGCCGCCGGAATTCACGAAATCGACCGGGTCCGAGATCTCGCCGCCATCGAGCAGCGATACCGCATAAGCGCCGGTATCGAGCGTCAGCGTGGCCGTCTCGATCCTGCCGGTGACCTCGAAGCCGCCCGTATTGGCGACCGAGAGGCTGCCAGTCGGCGCGCCCGCGCTTTGATTGAGCAGAGACGCCAGGGTGATGAGCCCCGTGCCGCCCGCATCGATGGTAAGCGCCTGGCCGTTGCCGGTCACCGCGCCCAGGATCACGTCGGAGCCGTTGAGCGTGGTCAGGACCGTGTCGCCGTCGAGAACCACCGGACCGAACAGGATGCCGCTGCCGCCCGCGCCGATCGTGCCGTGGGTCGCGGTCGTGCCCGCCGTGGCGATGATCCCTTGCGCGAAGGTGAAGCTGTCGCCATCGCCCAGGGTCAGGCCGCCGGTGTTCAAGGCCTCGACCTGGGTCTCGACCGAGCCGCCGCCCAACAGGCGCACGGCGGCGTCCGAGGCGCCGATGATCAGTTCCCGAAGGGTCAGCACGCCGGAGACCACCGCCTCACCGGCGATATCGAGCAGGCTCAGCGCATCGGTGACGATGGAGCCCGCGATGGCGGCGGATCCCGCGCGCTCCAGCGTGAGGCTGCCGGTTTGCGGATCGGAGCCGTCCGAGACGCTACCCATGGCGACCGCGCCGGTGGTGCCCGCATCGAGGGTGAAGGCGAAGCCGTCAAGGGCCACATCGTCGAGCGTGATGTCCGCGCCCAGGCCCGCCGCGCCGCCCGTGTCGAACAAGGTGTCGCCGTCGAGATCGAGCAGACCGGCAATGGTGATCGGCGCGCCGTCGGTTTCCAAGGTCACCAGAGGGGCCGCCGCCGGATTGGCCAGAAGCACCCCATTGCTGCCGCTGAGCGCAATCGGCCCAACACTGAAGATGTCCGTTGCCGTGACCGTACCGCCGGAGGCGTCGAGGCTCGCGAGCGGAAGTGCTTCCGTGCCCGCCGCAAGAGAGAACAGGACCGCGCCCGTGCCCGCCCGCGCGGTCAGGCCGTAAGGCCCATCGGCGGCGGTGCCCAGCGTCTCCGCGAAAGTGATCGGAGCGCCGTCCGCATCAACGGCCGTATCGACAGTGACGCTCCGGGTCAGGACCACCGGCGCGTCGAACAGGATCTGCGTGCCCGCCGTCAGCAATGATGCCCCGGCCTGGATGCTGGCGCCTTCAAGAGTCAGTTGCTGCCAGGTCCGGGTCGTGAGATCAACGGTCTGGTCATTGACCAGAATGAGCGAGCCGCCCGCGCCCGGAACGAAGCGGACGGCGCCGTCCGTTTCCAGACGATTGAGTTCGTCCGCGCTCAGGGCAAGGCCGTCGCCTTCATCGGGCAGGCTGAAATCCGTCCCGTCCGTGAGACCGGCGATCTCGATCGACTCGGATGCCGTGACCGGCGCGGCCACGTCGAGATCGTCCGTCTCGATCCGGACCGTGCCCTGGTCCGCCGCAAAGCCAGTGGCGTCCGGGCCCAGATCGGCGATCTGCAAACGCCCGCCAGCAAGACGCAAGGTGATGGCTCCGGTCTCGCTGATGGCGGACAGCGCCACGGTCTGACCGGCGCTCGAAGTGGCGCTCAAGGCCAGATCGGTGGAGGCGGTCAGAACGACCTGGTTGCTGGCGAACGCCATGGTGCCCTGGTCCGCGTCGATGGCCCCGGACGTGCTGGCAAGCGTCACCCGCTCATTGTGACCGCTGGCATCGATGCCGCCGGTCCCGGCCATGACGAGATCGCCGTCCGCCGTCAGATCCGTCGCGCCGCTGGTGGTCAGCACCTGATCCAAGGTCAGCGCGCCTGCATTGGTCAGCGTCAGCGGTCCGGTCGTGCCCGAAAGGAACGCGACCTCCGTGGACAGAACGCTCGTGCCCGGCACGGTCAGACGAAGCGCGCCGTTGGCGATGGTGATATCGGCGCGGTCGCCGCCGCCGGTAATCGAGGCCGCCGCGATATCGAGGGTGCGGCCATCGGCCAGGATCAAGGTGCCCGTATCGAAGAAGGTGATGTCCCCGGCGCTCAGCATCAGGTCGAAGGCGCTGGCGGAGAGATCGAGATCGCCCGCCTCACCGATGGTCAGCGCGCCGCCCTGGGCATCGAAAGCGAGCGTCGAGCCGTCGATCTGAAGCAGTTCCGCCAGATCGAGCCCGAGACTCGAGGTCAGACCGTTCAGAACGATGGCCGTGCCGTCCGTCAGGGTGGTGATGATCACATCGCCATGGGCCGAGACGGCCGCGTTCACCGCCAGATCATCCACGGTGAGGGCGATATCCCCTGCCGTGGCCGAGAGCCCGGTCAGCGTGCCCGCCGTGCCGATGGTCAGAAGGCCGCCATCGGCGCGCGTTAGATAAAGACCATCCGCCGCCTGGGCGGCAACGGCACCGGCATTAAAGACATCGACGGGCGCGACCGCCGTGCCGACGGAGCCGCCCGCATCGAAGCTCAACGCGCCGTTGGTGCCCAGATCGAGCGTGCCGCCGCCATTGACGATATTCCGGCCCGCCGCGAGGCTTAAGAGAAGGTCCGTACCCGTCAGAGCGACCGCCTCGCCCGCGCCCGTGCCGATGATAAGATCCCGTGCGGAAGACAGGGTCACATCGCCGGTGGACGCGATGGTGCCGGTCTCGATGGCGAGATCGCCGTCCGTATCGGTCAGCGCGAAGGTGAGATCCGCGCCGCTTTCCGTGAGATCGGCACTCACCGTGCTGGTGGTCGCCGACGGCGTGACCTCCAGCGCATTGGCGCCCGCCAGATCAAGATCCACCGTATGGGCCGTATCGGCGAGGGTGACGGACAGGGACGCGAAGTCGGCATCCGTCAGCGTCAGATCGATACCGCCCCCGGACCCGGCCAGGGTTTCCGCCGCCAGGCTCGGCGCGGTGCCGGTGGTGGCGATGGATACATCCGAGTCGAGACCGATTTCCGGGGCGGTCAGGGCAACGGGCGTCTCGCCTTCCACGCTGATCGTGGGCCCGCTGGTGGAGGAGCGGTCGATGGCGTTCCCTGCATCCACATCGAGCCCCGCCGCGCCGCTGCCCGACTGGCGGACCGTCAACTGGCCGATGGTCACGTCGTTTAGGGCCGCCAGTTGAACCGCGCCATTGTCCACCACGATATCGGCGCTGGGCGCCATGGAGACATCGCCCGCCAGGGACTCGATGGTCAGGGCCGTATTGGCCAGGGTGATGTCGGAATTGGTCAGCAGGGAAACCGTGTCCTGCGCGCGCAAAGTCAGCGCGCCGCCGCCCGCGCCTGCCGTGGCGACGATGTCACTGGACAGGCCGAGCGACAGGGTTGTGTCCGCATGGAGCGTCACGGCGACGCCGTCCAACAGCGCGGTGCTGACCAGGGCGGTACTGACAAATGTGGTGGCGGAACTGCCGGGCGGCACGAAGGTCACCACCTGGATCTCATTGGCCTCGACCGTGAGAGAACCGCCGCCCGCAGCGCCCGAGGCCGCGATGGTCGCCGCGTTCACATCGACCGTCTCGCCGGAGACCGTGACAGCGCCGCCGGTTTCACCCGCATCCGCGCCGGAGACATCGACGGTGCCGGAGACATCGGTCACGCCGCCCTCGCCGCCTGCGATCATGACCGTGCCGGTCAAGACCACATCGCCGCCATCGACGCTCACCGTGCGCGCCTCGACCACGCCGGACATATTGACGACCGTATCGACAATATCGGAGGCGGTCTGGGCGGTCATCAGCACCACGCCGCCATCGGCGGAGAGCGTGCCGGTGTTCTCCACGAACGGCGCGTCCGTGCCCGCGGGCCCCGCGAAGGACAGAAGGCCGTCCCCATACAGATCGATGGTGAAGGTCTCCGCGCCGCCCAGGATCACCTTGCCCAGGCGCGCGGCAATGATGTTGTTGTTGATGACCCGCTGGCCCACCAGGGCCGCGAGCCCGGTATCGGCGACCGTGATCGAGCCGTTATTGACGATCTCCGCGCCCGCGATGGCGCTGGCCTGATCGAAGGTGAAATCATCGGCGAGGAAGGACGCATTGCCGATATTGGCCGTGCTCGCCACGAAGCTGTGCACGTCCACCACCGCGTTGGGTCCGAAGACGATGCCCGCCTCGTTGATAACGAAGACCGAGCCGTTGGCCTCCAGCCGCCCCATGATCGCGGACGGGCCGCCGCCGCCCACCACCCGGTTCAGCGCTATGGAATTTGTACCGGGCTGCACGAAGCGGGTGACTTCGCCCTCGGCGATGTCGAAGCTGGCCCAGTCGATGATCAGCTTGTCGGAAAACTGATTGATTTCGAGGGTCTGGGCATCGATCTGATTGATCTCGCCCGAGCCGGAACCGTCGATGGTGCCGCCCTGGGGGTTGGCGAACGCCACAAGGGGCGCGAGCGCGCAGGCAAAACCGATCGCCGCCGGCCGGATCATCCGCCGCCGGGCCTTGCCGTCCTTATGGACACAGGTCCCCATATACCCGTTCAGCCCCAGATTTTATCATTCGTTAGGAAATGCGCCTTCAGCCGCTTTTCCGATTGCTTAGCCCAGCCCTTTTCCAAACAAGGCCTAGAATTGCGCGGTGAAGCGCACATAGACCTGATTGGTCGCCTTCCCATCGGCGCGCGAGCCCAACGCCCTGTTCAGGGTGCGGGCATATTCCGCATCGAGATAGAAGTCTTCCTTTATAACGGTGCGGACCCCCGCACCCGTCGATGCCAAGGATTCCTGGGCCCTGAAGCCCTCGTCGTCATTGCTTACGAAACCGTAATCATAGAAGACGTAGCCCTGATAGCCGGGGATATCCTTGAGCGGCAACGTACCATTGTAGCGTAGCTCCACTTCGCCGCCAAAACCACGGTCTCCTGCCAATTCCGACGGGTCGAACGCCCGGCCGTATTCATCGCCGCCGACCCGGAATTCCGCCTGGCTTAGAAGCGTATCGAAGGCATATTGACCGGCGAGCGAAGCATGGGCCTCGATGCGGCGCGTCAAGGTCTCGGTCCGTTCCACCCGGCCGCGCAAAGCGGTGAACACCGCCGTGCCTTGGGGCCGGGAAAGAGGCTCCTCGTCATCGGCCTTCGAGGCGCCCAGGGGCAGGCCTTGACGGAATTGCAGCGAGACTTCCGTGCGCGCGTCCTTCAGAGCGGTATCGGCGAAATCGAGCCGGGCGCCCAGGCTCAGAATGGTCAGACGGTCCCGGCCCACGAGCTGATCGGCAACGCGGATGCGCTCCAGCGTATGTTCCAGCTCGCCCGACAGGTCCAGGTTCAATCTCCGGGTCCGGATCAGCGGATGGGCGACGCGGCCCGTATAGCGCCAGATCCGGTTGCGGATTTGCAGATCCGCCAGCGAGAAACCCGGGCGGCTGACGCCCTGGCTCAGTTCGATGTTAAAGCGCGTGCCTTCCGAGCCCACCCGGCCCTCGTAGGAAATGAGCTGAAAGTCCTGTTCCGGCCCGTCGCCCTTCTCGCCCAGGATGGTTTCATCCTGATTGTCGAGGGTGATGTAGAACAGGCCTTCGACCCGCTCGCCCATGCGGGTGAAGCTGTTGACGCCGCCGCCGATGGCCGTGGCCCAGGGGCCCGTGAACTGGGAGCCCCGGTTGTTGATGGTGAAGAAGGAATCGAACGCCTTGCGGCGCACTTCGACGATCAGTTCCGCCGCCCCCGTCGCGGTCGGATCCGCGCGCAGGACCCCGGAGGCCCGCACGCCCGGAATATCGTTCGCAAGCAGAAGATAGCGTTCCAGATCGCGGGTGCGCACGGGCCGGAAGCGGGTGACCCGCTTCAGATAGGATTCAACCAATGTCCGCGCCCCGCCAATATCGCCCTGGACGCGGATATTGGAAATATAGCCTTCCACCACCTGGAGCCGGGCGACGCCGCCGGTCATGCGCTGGGCCGGCACCACCACCCGGGTCAGGAGATAACCTTGCGCCCGGTAAAAGGCCTGGAGATTGTTCGCGGCCGCATAAAGCTGATCGAGGGCAATCTCCTGGCCGATGATCGGCGCGAAGACCGGATCGAAATCGCCGCGGGAGAACACCGTGTTGCCGGTGATCTGAACATCGGCCAGGGTAAAACGCACACGCTCCGCGCCCGGCGGCACCACACCGCGATAGGCCGGCACGTCGAGTTCGGGAAACGGGGTTTGTCTTTCAGGGGCCAGCAGGTCCCGCCGGGGATCGCGGGGCTCGACCGTGGGCGGGACGGTCTGGGCGAGCACCAGATTGGGCGACGGCGTGAGATCGGGCGTGGGCGCGCTTTGGGCATGAGCGCCACCGGCCCACACGCCGCCCGTTACGGCGCTGATCAGGACAGCCGCAAGCCTGAGTGTCCCGCACTCGCACACGCCCCGGCGCACACCATCGGACACATCCGTGTCAAGACGGCCCCCGGCCGGGCCCAGGTTCCACTCATGAATAGCCGATACTCCCCTCGTCTCGCCCCTGGACAAGCCTCGCAAACACAATGCCATGGCCCGCCCGTTCACAAATATTACGTATAGCCCGGATCGGGGCGATCCCGAAGCCCGGTACAGGCGGCCGCACCGCATTCAGACCGGATGCCGCCGATCGGAGACAGCCGGTCAAACAGGTTTGGCATCAAAGATAAAGGCAAATGGGGGAGTCAGCCAGGACCGGCCCGGGCACCATGCGCCGATGCCACAGGCCGAAAAAATCGGCGTACCCCTTTTGAGCGTTAAGCCTCGACCGGAAAAGGAGCCGGCCGCCGGTTGGCGGGTCAGGCCGGGGTAACGCCTTCCGACTGTGGCGCCGAAACGGGCGCCGCCGCCTGGGTCGTCGCCATGGCGCTCACGATGAGGCGCTTCAGATTGCTCACCACACGCGGGCAATCTTCCGGCTTCACCGGCGAGCAGGAGGTCACGTAGTGCACCATGCCCACCAGGGCCGAGCCGATAATGTCGTGGTCGTAGTCGTTGCGGATGGCCCCTTGCTCGACACCGAGCTTGAGAGAATCCGCCCACTGCTTGGCCCAACTGTCGAGAATGGCGACGGTGTGATCGGTACCGGCGGCGATGACGCCCGGATTGCAGAAGGCCGCCGGCATCACACCCGGATTGTTCGAATGATATTCGAAAATGGCCATCAGCGTGGCTTCGACCCGCTCGCCCATATCGTGCTTGCCCGCCTGCCAGCGCCCGATGACCTCATCGAGTTCCATGCTCGCCTCATCGACGAATGCGAAATAGCACGCCCGCTTGTCGGGGAAGTGGAGATAAAACGTTCCGTGTCCGACACCGGCGAGCTTCGCGATGTCCTGGGGTCGCGTATCGTGATAGCCGCGTTCGACAAACAACTGCCGTGCGGCCGCAAGCAATTTGCGCCGGCTCTCCAGTTTTCTCTTCGTGCTCTTCGGCAAAACGTCGTCGGTCACGGAAAGTCTCCCCTATCCACTGAGCTTCATCCGAATACGGCCGATGATCCGACCTGTTTCCCTTCAAATCCGCGTATGCCTGAGGCCCTTTCGCTCAAAAGGGCCGCAGAGCGCGGGCCGTTCTCTTACTCCCGATACCCCGGATCGATCCGGTCCAGCTTGCGCACCAGGGCGGGCCAGACGAGATCGCCCGCCGGACCGGAAAACAATCCCTGCCCTTGCGCGGCGGTCGCGCGCACGGCGGCCGGATCCGGCCGCGTCCAGGCAGCGCTGCCCGTCAGGGCTTTTATCTGAATCGCGCAGGCCCGCTCTAACGTATATGCAGCTAAGAACGCGTCAGCACAGGTAACACCGACGCACAAAGTTCCGTGATTGCGCAGAATTAACGCCGGATGATCGCCCAGATCGTCCACCAGGCGCTGGCGGTCCTGCGGCGCCAGGGTCATGCGGCCGTAATCGTGATAGCCGATGCGCTCGAACAGGGTCATGGCCTGCTGAGACATGGGCAAGAGCCCGTGTTTCTGCGCCGAGACGGCAACGCCATGATCCGTGTGAAGATGAATGATGCAGCCGATATCCGGGCGCGCCTCGTGGATCGCGCCATGCAGAGCAAAGCCCGCCGGATTGAGGGGGCTGGCGGTCTCCTCGACCGGTTCGCCGCGCCCATCGACTTTCACCAGCGCGGACGCCGTTATCTCTTCGAACAGCATATCGAAGGGATTGACCAGGAAATGGCCGTCAGCACCGGGGATCCGGGCGGACACATGGGTGAATACCAGATCGTCCCAGCCCTGCATGGCGATAAGCCGGAAAGTTGCCGCCAGATCCTGACGCACACGCAGTTCCTCCGGCGATCGGCCGGTGCCGTAAGAGGCTATGGTGGCGGTTTCAGCCATTGACCTGTGAATTTTTGACCTGCGAAATTTATGTCCACGCTCAGAGCTCGATACACCCCATACAAAAAAGCGTACACCAGCTCTGCGTTTTTTGCATCCCTCTTATAAACGCAAGGGAACACTAGGGTTAGCCTGCCTGCGCCGCGCGACTGTGTCAATCGCGCACGCCACCAGCAGGACGTGGCACGCAAACGTAAAACACCTTGGCGTGTGTTATTGGCTCTCCTGGAGGGCGGCTGCCACCCGGTCCGCGACCGGCCCGGCCACCCAGGCCCGCCAGACCTCCGGATGGGCTTTCAGGAATCGCAGCGCCGCGTCCCGCGCCTCGGCCTGGGGCGTGTCGTTCAGATAGGTCAGGGCATCCCGCACATGGTCGAGCGTGGTCTCATAGGCGGTGAAGAAGCGGGCAAGCTCAGGATTGGCGTCGCGGAATGCGAGGTTCAGGCCCACATGAATATCGACCTTTGGATAGGCGGTGGTCTCTTTCGGACGGCGGGCCTCGGCGAACGCTTCCCACACCGCCTGATCGTAGGCCGGCTCTTCCAAGAGCAGCAGATCGAACGAGCCCGTCACCCAGCTCGGGTCCCAGTAATAGGCGATGAACGGATCGCCCTTTCTGTAATGGGAGGCGATGGCCGCGGCGAGCGCCGCGCCGGTGCCCGGACGGAAGTTCACGAACCGGTCGGAAAGGTCGTAGACGTCCAGTTTCTTGGAATTGAGGATTTCGCAGGACCAGCCGAGAATGCAATTGTAGAACCGGGCCTTGCGCGGGTTCTCCGGGTCCTTGAACAGTTCCCAGTGATCGTTCAGATCGTATACGGAGCGCAGGCCCGGCGCCATCGCCTCGATGCCCCGGTCCGCATCGCCTTCAACCAGGTAGCGCGGCACATACCAGCCTTGCACCGCCCCCGGATAATTGATGCCGACACTCGCCGTCTCTCCCCGCTCGACGCCCTCGTACCAGACGCGGGTGACCCGGTCCATCCAGACTTCCATGAGGACGTCGAGGTCGCCCCGGCGCAGGCCCGTATGGAGCGGAATGGTCGAGCCCGGAATGGTTTCCGTCTCGCAGCCATAGCCTTCCTCCAGAATGAAGACCGCCACGGCCGTGTGGAAGGCCGCGCTTTCCCAGTCCAGGCCGCCGAACATGACGGGCCGGTCGATGGGACAGGACGGATCCCCCTCCCCCGCCCAGGCGGCACGGTCGCTCACGCACAGGCCGAAGCCCGCCAAAACGCTCAAGACGAACCCTGCGAGACGCGCCTTTCGGCATCGCTGGGCGGACGGGGTTTTGCGGGCTGTCATGAAAATCTCCAAAGTGATGGTCAGCGATGGCACTATGGCGGCAGGCGTCTTGCATCACAAGGGACGGGACACGGGCGCGACAGTGATTGAGTATGGACCCCATTCCGAAAGACACGGTACCCATGGCTTTTCACAAACCTGCTTTCCGTTGCAGCGCCACCGAGCGGGCCCAGGGCACCTATGCCGAGCTGTGCGACCGGTATGGCGACACGCCTTTGCAAGACGCGGACGTCATCGTGGCCATTGGCGGCGACGGCTTCATGCTTCAGACCCTGCACGATACCATGGAACGCAAACTGCCCATTTACGGCATCCGCTCCGGCACGGTCGGCTTCCTGATGAACGACCACACCAATGTGGATCTCTATCAGCGTCTGGCGGAAGCCGAACCGGCGGTGATCCATCCTTTGCGCATGGCCACCTGCGATCACAAGGGCAAACGGGAAGAAGCGCTGGCCATCAACGAGGTTTCCCTCCTGCGCGAGACCCATCAGACGGCGAAGATCCGCATCCTTATCGACGGCCAGGAACGCATGAGCGAGCTTGTCTGCGACGGTATCCTGGTGGCGACGCCCGCGGGCAGCACGGCCTATAACCTTTCCGCCCACGGACCGATCCTGCCGATCGACGCCCGGCTGCTGGCGCTGACGCCGATTTCGGCGTTCCGGCCCCGCCGCTGGCGCGGCGCCCTGCTCCCCCACAAGGCGCATGTGCGCTTCGAAATCATGGAACACGAAAAACGGCCCGTCAGCGCCGTGGCCGACAACGAAGAGGTCCGCCATGTGCTCAGCGTCGATGTCTGCGAGGCGCGGGAGATCAGCATGACCATGCTGTTCGACAAAGGGCACTCTTTAGACGAGCGCATCCTGAAGGAACAATTCTACCATTAGTCTCGCATCAGGGCAGGTGGTCGATGGGCTCGGTCACATCCCCATAGCCCGCATCCGGCTGTATGCAGAGAACCTTCTGCCCGGCCCGCTCCTCGATCCAGGGCTTGACCGTCACGATCGCCTCGTCCCGCGCCTTGGCCAAGGCCTCCTCGACCGTCCGGCTGCGCGCCAGCTTCATCAGATTCATCCGTGTCGGGAAAATAATCGTCCATTTGCCGTCGTCCGCCTCGCGCATGGCCCGCTCCGGATTGATCCAGACGGAATCCACCGACTCCGTGCCGTCATGGACGGCATCGTGACTCACGGGCGCGGCGGCAAGATAAAAGTACGTATCGAAGCGGCGCGGCATGAAGTCGGGTGTCACCCAATGGGCGTAAGGCACCAGCAGGTCGAGGGCCAGGGTCAGGTCTTCCGCTTCCAGAAAATCGCCGATCGGCATCGCGCCGCTGTGGAGCTTGGTCCGGTAGTCGCTCAGATGCGGCAGGGCGGCCGGCTCCACAAGACCGCCGGAGCGCGCCCGGGCGAGCAGCACGCCGCATTCCTCGAAGGCTTCCCGGATGGCGCCGATGCGCACCGCCAGGGTCTCGTCATCGAGGCGGTCCGCGCCGACGCAGCGCGCCCGCAGGCCGGGAACGCGGTCGCCCGCATCCACCTTGCCGCCGGGGAACACCAGCGCGCCGGAGGCGAAATCGATCTGATGGTGACGCACGACCATGAACACTTCCAGACCGTCCGCGCCGTCCCGCAAAAGCAGGATGGTTGACGACGGGACAGCCATTGCCGTTGCGTCAGCGTGAGTCATCTTTGCCCTCCTTCGATTATTCTGTGCGGACATCCTACCGGCCGCCGCTGTCCATTGCCATGGCCGCGCGAGTCGGATACCCGCCTTGGTCCCATGACAGAAGGGATGCTGGGGCACAGAATGGACGGGTGCGATCCGGCGCGGGTGTTGCGCGACGTGTTTGGGATAGCGTCCTACCGCCCGTTGCAGGAAGCGGTTATCGGCCATGTGACCGGCGGCGGCGACGGGATCGTCCTTATGCCGACGGGCGGCGGCAAGTCCCTTTGCTTTCAGCTCCCTGCCCTGTGCCGGTCTGGGACAGGGCTGATCATCTCCCCCCTGATTGCCTTGATGCACGACCAGGTCGCGGGCCTGCGGGCCAAAGGCGTGCGGGCCGGACTGCTCTCTAGCGGTCAGAGCCCTGAAGAGATGGCGGCCTGTTTCCAGGCGCTGGAAACGGGCGGCCTCGATCTGCTCTATGTTTCGCCGGAACGGGCGGTCACCCCCCGCTTCCTGCACACGGCCCGGCAGGCGCGCCTCTCCCTGATCGCGGTGGACGAAGCCCATTGTATTTCCCAATGGGGTCACGATTTCCGCCCGAGCTACCGGGGCCTCGACCGGCTCCTGCGTTTGCGTCCGGACGTTCCCCGGCTGGCGCTGACCGGCACGGCGGACCACAAGACCCTGCGGGACATCAAACACTATCTTTGGCTCGACGAGGCGCGGGTCTTCAAGACCAGTTTCGCCAGGCCGAATATCGCGCTGCGCGTGATCCCCGGCGGCGGGCGGGCCGCGGCCCAGGCGGATCGGATCCTTTCCGCATACGGACCGGGGCCGGCGATCTTCTACTGCCGCTCGCGCAAGAAAACCGAGCAGGTCGCCGCCGCCCTCAGCCGCGCGGGCGTGGACGCCCTCGCCTATCATGCGGGCCTTGAGGCCAGCCACCGCCGCGCCGTGGAAGAGCGCTTTCTCACCGCGCCCGCGCCCGTCATCGCCGCCACAGTCGCCTTCGGCATGGGGCTGTCGCGGGCGGATGTGCGCCTGATCGCCCATCTCGACCTGCCCGACAGTCTGGAAGCCTATTGGCAGGAGATCGGCCGGGCCGGACGGGACGGCGCGCCCGCCCACGCCGTTCTGCCTTACGGTCTCGCGGAGCTGATCGCCTTGCGCCGCCGTGTCGCCCGCCGGGAGGGCCCGCCAACGCCCGGAGCGAGCGAACGGCTCGACGCCATGATCGCCTATTGCGAAACGGTGCGCTGCCGCTCCCAGGAGGTGCTGGCCCATTTCGGCGAAAGCGAAACCGCCCCATGCGGACAATGCGATGTTTGCCGGACGCCTGTGGAGCGGACCGAGGCAAGCGGTCCGGCCCGCGCGATCCTCGAAATCCTGGCGGCGGCGGGCCATCCCATGGGACCCTCAAGGATCATCGAAACGCTGCGCACGGACAACCCGGCCATGAACCGGTCCGTCCTCCGCCAGCTCGTGGCCAAAGGCCTGCTTCAGCCCGCCGACACGCTCACCAGCGCTCTTGAGATCTCAGGTCCGGGCTACCAGGCCCTGAAAACGGGCGCGCAGATCACGATGCGGCGCGAATGGCCGCTTCCCCATACCGCTGAAGACCCTCCTTGCACGAACGATGCACCCACGGCGCTCGCGGTGCTGAAACGCATCCGGGCGGACCTCGCCGCTCAGGCTGGGCTGCCCGCCTATCTGGTCTGCCATGACCGGGCGCTTCACGCCATGGCCGAAGCCCGCCCCGGCAGTCTCGACGCCCTTAAAACCCTGCCCGGCATGGGATCGGGCCGCGCCGCCCGGTTCGGCCGGGCCTTCCTGGAGGCGCTGGAGAATGTGGCTTAAAGGGGATTATCCGTGGACATCTCTGTAGCTGCACGCGCATTTCGCTGACGCTCAATACGCCCTACACCTGGAGAATGTGGCTTAAGCGGCCAGCGTTTTCTGGGAAAGCTGATCGACCTTCAACAAGAGATAGTTGATGTCGTCCGTCTCCATCTCAGGGCACTGGGTCAGCACCCGCTCGATCATCCGGGTGCGGAACCGTTCCCAGTCCATGGGCTCGCCGTCGAAATCCATGGTCTGGTAGACATCGAAAGCGGTTTTCAGAACCGGCACGACGGAAGGCGTCAGTCCGGCTTTCGAGACCAGCTCGTCGAACGCGCCGTCGTCGGTATGGTGAACGCGGCGCCAGACTTCCAGCGTGTCGAAGCCCGACAGTTCGCCCAAGGCGGTTTCCACAAAGGCCATGTCGCCGGTACAGGCCGCCCGCAGCACCAAGGTGGGCGTCAGCCGGCCCGCTTGCGCCAATTGCCTGACGATCAGGGGAATGTTCCGTCCCCGGCCATAAGTGTCCAGAAGCGAGAGGGTGGCGCGGGCACGGCTATGTTCCGTCACCACCTTGGCCAAAGGCTCCGACAGGTCGGGCCGCGACAGCAGATACTCCTTCAACCGGCCCGAGACGACGGCGACCAGCCGTTCGGCGACTGTCACCGGCAGATGAGGGCGCATGGCGATGCCCTCGGCGATGGTCTCGCTATCGGGAAACCGGTCCAAGGCCTTGCCCATGATCACCGGCGTCAAGGACGCCCCCGGATTGCCCATCAGCGCCGAGACCGGCTCCTCGCCCGCCACATCGACAATGGTTTCGGCCACGGCTTCGGAGACCTCCGCCCGTTCGGCGATGGCCTTTTGTTTCTGGGGGGAGCCGCGGCGGACAAGATCGATCAGTTCCTGTTCGCTCAGGACCGGCGAATGGCGCAGGACAGGCAATGCCACCCGCTCGAAATCGTCCGCCAGGGACAGAACCACGTCTTTGGGAATGTCCGGCACGGAACCGACGATCTCGGCGAAGGCCGCCCGCACTTTCAGCGCCGCGTCCTGGGCCATCAGCCGCAGGATATCGTCGGCCAAGGCGCTTTCTTCCGCAGACAGACCGCCATAGCGCACCATATCGACGACGCGGGACGCGATATCGATGCGTTTGTCTTCCGTCGGCGCGGCGGTGAGCTGGGCGAGATCGTCGCGTGTCAGGCGTGATGGCATGGACGTTACCCGGACTTGTTCATGGATAGAGAGAATTAGCAGACCCGCGTTAACAGACGCTCAAGGCCATGGTTGCCGCTTGCCGGACCCCGCCGTTCTGACAGACAATGACGCCAGAAAAGATGAGGAGGACCGATGCTCGAAGGATTGAAGGTCGTGGAAATGGCCACCTATATCGCCGCGCCGTCGGCGGGCGGCATGATGGCCGACTGGGGCGCCGACGTGATCAAGATCGAACCGCCGAGCGGCGACCCGATCCGGGAGTTCTTCGCCTCCCTCGCGGTGGAGCTGGACGACAATCCGGTGTTCGAACTGGATAACCGGGGCAAGCGCTCCATCGCCGTCGATGTCTCGGTACCGGAAGGCGCCGGGATCGTCTCCAAGCTTCTGGAACGGGCCGATGTCTTCCTGACCAATCTGCGCCCCGGCTCGCTGTCCCGCGCAGGGCTCGACTGGGACACGGTCCACGCCCTCAACCCGAAGCTCGTCTATGCCAGCGTCACCGGCTATGGCCTGTTCGGCGAGGAATGCGACCGGCCGGGCTTCGACATGGCGGCGTTCTGGTCGCGGGCGGGCGTCGGGCGGTTGTTCGCGCCCAAGGGCGAGGATCCGGTGCCCCTGCGCACCGCTTTCGGCGACCATGTGACCGGGCAGTCCACGGCGGCGGGCATTCTGGCGGCGCTCTACGAGCGCGAACGCACCGGCACCGGCCGTCTGGTCGAAACCTCGCTTCTGCGCAGCGGAATTTATTCCCTCGGGTCGGATATGGCGATCCAGTTGCGCTTCGGGCGCGTCGCCTCCACCAGGGCCCGCGAGGACGCCGTTCAGCCCCTCAACAATTTCTTTCAGACTAAGGACGGCCATTGGCTGTGCCTGATCCCGCGCCAGGGCAACACCGACTGGAAGCGGATCCTGGCGGCTTTGGACCGCACAGATCTGGAGACGGACGAGCGCTTTGCCGATTCAAAGGCCCGGCGCAATCACAAGGCGGAATTGATCCGCACCCTGGACGACGCCTTCGCCACCCGCGATCTGGCCGAATGGGGCCCGCGCCTCGATGCCGAGGAACTGGTCTGGGCGCCGGTTCAAACACCCGCGCAAGTCGCCAGCGATCCCCAGGCGGAAGCGGCGGGCGCCTTCGCGGACATTCCCGGCCATGAAGCCATGACGCCCTACCGCACGCCCGCGAGTCCCGTGCGCTTCCACGGCGCCGATGACGGTCCCAAGGGCCCGGCCCCGAAAGTAGGCGAACACTCCGTCGAGATCATGCGGGAGCTGGGCTATGACGAGGGGTCCATCCGTATCCTGCATGAATACGGCATGGTGAAGAGCCACAAGGTCATCCCTTGAGGATCGTCTCCCGGTCGGTGGCGCGCAGGGGATCGAGGCTGGCCAGGATTTCGATCATCCCGGGGCTGAGCAAATAGGCGCGCGACGGGGAGGTCATGGCGGGCGCGCTGTGGACGGAGCGCATGGGCGCGGCCTGGGCATAAACGGGTTGTGGAGTATCGGGACCCGGCGTTTCACGCTTCAGCACCGCCAAGACCTCGCCCACGGACCGCTCCGCGCCGCTTTTGCCGTAGAAAATCGCTGTGTTCGCTTCTGCCGCGCGGGGGAACAACGTCGCAGCGGAGGTGTTGGGGTCCGCCTCGCCTGCCTCGATCAGGCGGGCCGCGCCGTTCGCACCTAAAAAATGCGCCACATAAAGCTCGCCCTCGCTGGGCGCGCGGCCCAGACGGCTCTCCAGCCGGTCGGCGCTTTCCCGGGTGTATTCGGCGGCCATGACAGACGCGACAGCGGGATCGAAGCGCAGGGCAAGAATTGCCTCCCGCGCGGCCGGGTCGGCAATTTCGTACCGGCCCTGAGCAGTTTGCGTAATCGCCGCCGATTCGGTTTCGAGCCCATGCTTGTCCCCATGGCGCGCCACCATGCCCAGCCAGGTCTGGTCAATGAACTGAAAAAGCCCGGATGCGCTCGACGTGCTTGCCTTGGCCCCCGATTCCAAGCCACTTTCGCGCTGAGCAGTGCGCAGCAGATAGTCGAAAGACACGCCCGTTCGTTCGGACGCGGCGTGCAGGGCGGCCATCACGGATGTGCGCGGACCGGGCTCCTGGGTTGAGGAGACCGGCGCTGTCTGGGCATGGATCAGGGTCATCGAACGCCTCCTTGCCCGGTCATTGAGCAAATGCCATGCCTGTCCGGCCGGCTGGGGCCGCAGGCGCGATCAGGGGACCCCTTCTCATGCGGATCGCACGCATCGTGCAGACCCGTCACCGGATACCGTTCGACCCGCCCATCCAGACCGCATGGGATGCGCATCCGCGCGACTCCTTCGATGTGGATCTGGTCTGGGTCGAGACCGATGACGGCATGCTCGGCATCGGCGCCGGTGCGCCCATTCCCTATCTGCCGGACCACATGGATCTGTTCATCGGAGCGGATCCGCTGGATCTGCAGCGCCACAACCGGGTGATCGAAAGCCTGTCGCTCCATCACGGGCCCGCCTGGGCGCTCGATCTGGCGCTGTGGGATCTGGCGGGCAATATCCACGAACAGCCGGTCTGGCGCATGCTAGGCGGTACGGATCAACGCCTGCGCACCTATGCGGCCCTCGGCGTGGAGCGGCCCACGGATGAATTGGCGAGCCTCGCCCAGGACGTGATCACCGACGGCTTCCAGGCGCTGCTGGTGCGCCTCAACGGTCAGGACTGGAAGGCCGACGCGGACTGCATGGCGGCGGTGCGCGAGGCGGTGGGCGCGGACCTGGTTCTGCTCGCCGATTGCGGCCGGGGCGCGCCGCTGCCCTGGCGCACGGAAGACACGCGCAGTCCGGAGGATACGGTCGCCCTGGTCAAGGCGCTGGAAGAGCTGGGCGTCTTCTGGATCGAGGACCCGCTGCACCGGGCCGATTACAAGGGCCTGGCCGACCTGCGCGAGCAGACCAACACCAATATCGCGGGCGGCGCATACGCCCTGGAACTCCATGACATCCGCAATCTGATCGTCCGGGACGCCATCGACGTGCTCAGGGCCGACGCGGCCCATACCGGCGGCATCACGGGACTGTTTCCCTTGGGCCAGCGGGCAAAGGAACGGGGGCTGATGGTCTCCCCGCGCGCCTGGTCGAACGGCATCACCATGATGGCCAATGCCCATCTGGCGGCGGCGTTGGGCGCCTGCCCCTGTTTCGAATACGCCATCGACCCGCCGAGCTTCGGGCCGGATACCCGGGATTTTCTGTTGGCGGAGCCTTTATTGCCCGACGAGCAGGGCTGGCTCGACCTGGGCGACGCGCCGGGTTTCGGCCTGTCCTACAGCCAGGACGCGCTCAACGATACGCAAATACCCATGGCCTGAGCGTCACACTCTAAGGTGGTGCTGAAACCTTGGTTTGGCCCTTTTTGAGAGTCCTCTTATCCTGATCGGGCCGACACCAGAGTCGGCGCAAGAGAGGGACCTCATCATGTCAAAGCTCATCACCAAATGGATCCTGCTGTGCGCGGTCCTGATGCTGGCTCTGCCGGGGGCAGCCAGCCAGGCCAAGGCGGACGGCGCTGAAACGCTCATTCAACTGGCCCAGCGCGGCAACGAAGTGTGCTGCTTCAAGGGCAGCCGGGACTGGATCACCTCGGCCCGGGAATGCCGTCAGGCCGGCGGGCGCGAAGTGGACGCCCGGCGCTGCCGGGACGACCGGCGGGCCCGCGGCGTCTGCTGCAAGACCGGCAACCGGGACTTCTTCACATCGAGAGACCGCTGCCGCCGCCAGGGCGGACGCGTGGTGTCCGACCGGGAATGCCGCAGCGGCCGCGATGAACGCCAGATCTGCTGCAAGAAGGGCCGGCGCGACTGGCTGACCACGGCGAATGAATGCCGCCGCTCCGGCGGCGATCAGGTGCGCCTCGACAAGTGCCGCTCGGGCCGTGACGACCGGCGCATCTGCTGCCTGGACAATGGCCGTGACTTCTTCACCACCCGCGACCGCTGCCGCCG
>CAZTCJ010000016.1:0-20426 GCA_964612085.1 uncultured Alphaproteobacteria bacterium | reverse complement strand
CGCTGCCGCCGCACCGGCGGACGCATCGTCGCCGATAACCGCTGCCGCGACGGTGGCAACGGCAATGGCGCGCGGATCTGCTGTCAGGATGGCAACCGGGACTTCTTCACCAGCCGGGACCGGTGCCGCCGGACGGGTGGCCGCGTTGTTGCCAACTCCCGCTGCCGGAACGAAGGCCAGAACGGCGCCCGCATCTGCTGTCAGCGCGGCAATCGCGACTTCTTCACCAGCCGGGACCGCTGCCGCAGCGCCGGCGGCCGGGTCGTCGCCACGTCCCGCTGTCGGGACGGCAACCAGCAAGCCCGGATCTGCTGCCAGCGCGGCAACCGCGATTACTTCGCCAGCCGGGACCGCTGCCGCCGGGACGGCGGACGGGTGGTGCCGAACAACCGCTGCCGGTAAGCGCTAAACCATCGGACGAAATGGGAGCCGCCCGGAGCAATCCGGGCGGTTTCTTCATGAGGGGTTCGGCAGGTTGAGCTGCCAGGAAACGCCGAACCGGTCCGCCACCCAGCCGAACTTTTGACTGAAGCCATATTCGCCAAGCGGCATCAAAGCCTCACCCCCTTCGGACAAGGCCTTATACAGACGATCGAGTTCCTGCTCGCTTTCGCAATCGATAAAGAGCGAGATCGCGGGTGTGAAGGTGAACTCATGCTTGATCGGACTGTCGATGCACATGAATTTCTGGCCGGCCATGGCAAACACGGCGTGTTTGACGGATCCCGCAGGTCCATCCTCGCCGGGTCCGTACTTCTCCATGCTCTCGACTTTAGAGTCCTTGATGAGAGACATATAGAATGTCATGGCCTCCTCGGCCTTGCCCTCGAACAACAAAAACGTCGAAATCCGTTCAGCCATGAGACTATTCCTTCCTCAATAAGACCGTGGCAGGCCCAGGACGCGTTCCGATAGAAAGTTCAAGATCATCTCGGTACTGACGGGGGCGATGCGGGCGATCATCACTTCGCGCAAATAGCGCTCCACATCGTATTCCTTAGCATAGCCCATGCCGCCATGGGCAAGCACCGCCCGTTCGCAGGCCTTGAAGCCCGCCTCCGCGCCCAACAGCTTCGCCGCATTGGCTTCCGCGCCGCAAGGCTGGCCTGCATCGAACAGGGCGGCGGCCTTCATGGCCATCATTTCAGCGGCCTCAAGCTCCGCCCAGGAGCGCGCCAAAGGGTGCTGAATGCCCTGGTTCTGGCCGATGGGCCGTCCGAACACGACCCGTTCCTTGGCATAGGTCACCGCCTTCTCCAGCGCGGCGCGCCCGATGCCGATGGCCTCGATGCCGAACAGGATGCGTTCCGGGTTCAGACCATGGAGCAGATACTGGAAGCCCTTGCCTTCCTCGCCGATCAGATGCTCCTTGGGCACCCGCAACCCGTCGATGAAGACCGTGTTGCACTCCACCGACTTGCGGCCCATTTTCGGGATCACTTTGGCATCGACGAAACGCCGGTCCATGTCGGTGTAAAACAGGCTCATGCCCGCCGTGGGCTTGGAGGCCTGATCGCGCGGCGTGGTGCGCGCGATCAGGATGATCTTGTTGGCGGTCTGGGCCGTCGTGGTCCAGATCTTCCGCCCAGAGATCACATAAGTGTCGCCGTCCCGCTCCGCCTTGGTTTCGATCGAGGACGTATCGAGGCCCGAATTGGGTTCGGTGACGCCGAAACACATGCGGTCTTCGCCCGCGATCAAGGGCGGCAGCATGGTCTTTTTCTGCTCGTCCGTCCCAAACAACGCCACGGGCATGGGACCGAACAGGTTCACATGGATGGACGACGCGCCCTGCAACGCGGCGCCGGAGCGTGCCACCGTATGCATCATCAGCGCGGTCTCGGTAACGCCCAGGCCCGAGCCACCCACTTCTTCGGGGAGCGCGATCCCGAGCCAACCGCCCGCCGCCATGGCCTTGACGAACTCTTCCGGGAACACTCCGTCTTCGTCGCGCGCGCGCCAATACTCGTCATCGAAGCGGGCGCAGATGCGCGAAACCGCATCGACGATCGCCTGCTGATCGTCCGTAATCGAAAAATCCATAGAGCTGCTACTCGTCGCCTCAGGGAATCGTGATGGGCAGTTTGCCCGAATACAGAACGCCGATATAGCCGGCATAGGCGGCCAACATCAGCAGACCCTCATACCGGGTCAGTTTGCGCTCGGTGGTGAGGAACACCAGGAAGATGATGATGACCCCCACCATGACCCACAGATCGAAGGCCGCAAAGGACGCGGTGATCTGGATCGGCATGACGATGGCGGTGATGCCCAGAACGGCCATGATGTTGAAGATGTTGGACCCGACAATGCTGCCGATCGCCACTTCCGGCGACTGACGCCAGGCCGCTGCGCAGACCGCCGCCAGTTCCGGCACGGAGGTGCCCACCGCCACGACGCTGACGGCAATCACGGCCTCGCTGACGCCGAAGCGGGTCGCCACATCGACAGCCCCTTCGATCAGCAGATGGGCGCCATACATCAGGGCGGCAAAGCCTAGCAGCGTCGTGCCGACATGAATGATCACGGTGCCGCCATTCACGGTCTTGAAGTGATCGACCCGCGTCGCGGTGGCGTCGGAGAGCTGGCGGCGCTCGGTGATGTAGGAAAACAGAATGTAGATGACGAGCGCGCTCACCAGCACGATGCCGGCCCAGAAGGTGATGACGCCCTCATAGCCTAGATAGAGCAGGAAGGCGCTGGCCGCGAGCGCGACGATGCCGTCGCGGGTCACCACCGCGCGGCGGTTGACCGGTATGGGGAAAAGGAGCGCGCCAAGACCCAGCACCAGCAGAATATTGGCGATGTTACTGCCGACCACATTGCCCATGGCAATGTCGGGCGAGCCCTGGGAGGCGGCCTGAAGGGCCACGATCAGTTCTGGCGAGGAGGTGCCGAAGGCCACCACGACGAGACCGATCAGCAGCTCGGAGACGCCGATGTCGCGCGCCAGACAGACCGCGCCGCGCACTACGAAGTCACCGCCGATCAACAGCAGACCAAGCCCCCCTGCGACCCAGACATACGGCTCAGCAGTTTCCCACATGCGACAATCCTTTTTCCTCGGCCGGGCCGAAAAGGCCCCGCTCCCCCGTCACAAATCCTAATGTAGTCCAAGAGCCAAACGCTCGCCCTCAAAACACGGTCGAAGGGGCCCGAGTCAAGGCGCCACGATAGCGGCCAAACCGGTCCGGCGCGAATGCGGACAGATCGATCCGCGGCGTCCGCCCAAGCGCAAGATCCGTGACGATCTCCGCCGTCACTGGGGCCAGCAGGATGCCGTTGCGGTGATGGCCCGTGGCCAAGGTCAGCCCCTCGATCTCCGTGCGGCCCAGAACCGGCAACCCATCGGGCGCTTTCGGGCGGAAGCCGACCCAGGCAGCGGTGAGACTGAGCGATGCGCTCGCGGGAAGCAAGCGCCGCACAGACTGCAGAAGACCGCCAAGACCCTGCGCCGTCAAACCGGGGTCGAACCCCACATCTTCCTCCGTCGCGCCCAGAAGAAGCGTGCCGTCGACCCTGGGCACCGCATAAATGCCGGGGCCCCACAGGACGGTTTGGGGATAAGGCACGTGCGCCTTGGCCTGATCCCAGGCGAGCGATGCCATCTGGCCCTTGATCGGGCGAACAGGCGGGATCAGCCCAAGGGGCAGACCTTCAAGCATGCCGCTCCAGGCTCCCGCAGTGAGGACAACGCCGTCCACCGGGATCCTGTTCCGCTCCGTCATGACGGCCCGCACCCGATTGCCCGTGCACTCCAGGGCGCGGACGGGCGTGTGGGCATGGACCGGCACGTCGAGGCGGCGCAGCAGATCGGTGAGCGCGCCGACCACGGCCCGGTTGTTGACCTGCCCGTCATGGGGGCTCCAGACCCCGCCCAGAACCTCATCGGACAAAGCCGGTTCGCGGGCACGCATGGTCTTAGGCGACAGCCAGCACAGATCAGCGCCCAACCGGCGGCGCGCCTCGACGGCCTTTTGCCAGCCGGCCGCCGCCGCCTCATCGAACACGGCCGCCAGATGGCCGTGGAGCCTCAGGCCCGGATCCTGGCCGGTGGCGGTCGCCAGCATGTCGGCGAACCCGGGCCAGCGCACCAGGGCGGCGCGCGCCAGAGCGAAAAACGCCGGATTGCCCGCCTCATGCTCCATATGGGCCGACAGCATGCCCGCCGCCGCCCAGCTCGCGGCCTGGCCCGGGACGTCCCGCTCGAACACGATGGGATCGGCGCCCGCGCGCTTCAGATACCACGCCGCGCTCAAACCGATGATGCCGCCGCCGATAATCGCCAGTTTCATCAAAACCCGTCCTTCAGAGCCCTATGCTCCGCTGGAAAAGACTATACGTCCCGCGCGCGGCACGAAAAGGGGTGGGCACGCCTTACGGACCATTGCCGCCCAAGGCGTCCGGCGCCGGTTTGTCGCGGCCGAAGGTGCGCACCGCTGCCAGGATCCGCGTCAGCGTGGTGATCCAGCACATCACGCCGTATACGACGCATATGACCGGGAACCAGGCCGGAAACAGGCAAAACAGCACGAAGGTGATGATCGTCTCGGTGCCCTCGGTCAGGCCGCCCAGATAGTAAAGCGATTTCGAGCCCCGGATTTCGGTGGTGACATTGTATTTGGCGGCCAGGATCGCATAAGCGAGGAAAGTGGCTGCGGGACCCATGAAGCTCCACAGCAGAAACGCCCCATAAAGAGCATTTTCCGGCTGGCTCACCGTCATGCCGAACACGACGCCGGCGTAGAAAATGAAATCGAGAACGATATCGAGAAAGCCGCCCACATCGGAGAGCCTTGTCTGGCGGGCAATGGCGCCGTCGAGGCCGTCCATGATCCGGTTGATGACGATCAGAGCGAGGCCGAGCAGATAAGCGCCTTGGGACAAAGCCAGGACCGCCAAGAGCCCGATGCCGAAGCCCGCGACCGTCACCGCGCTCGCCGAGATCCCCATACGGACGAAAACCGTGGCGGCTTTCGCCAGCGGCCCGTCGATATAGCGGCGCATGGATGCATCGAGCATCGGAAGACCCCTTATTGATCTGTGTCAGGGAAGTTCGGGATGCTGGGGCGTGTTATCGGTCTTGACCGTGAAGCCTTCCGAGCGCAGGCGCTCGATAATCTCGGCCACCTGCACCTGGTCGCGCGCCTCGATCATCATTTCCAGCATGGTGTGCTTCGCCGACATGTCGAGCGACAGCCTGTGGTGAAAAACCTCGATGACGCTGCAGCCGTAATCCCCCACAATGCCCGCCACCCTGGCGAGCTGGCCGGGCGAATCCGCCACATCGACGCCGAAACGCGCGATGCGGCCTTCCCGCATCAGTTCCCGCGTGATCACCGAAGCCAAAAGGCGCGGATCGATATTGCCGCCGCACAGCGGTATGCCGACTTTCTTGCCCCGGAAAAATTCCTGATTGGCGATGACGGCGGCCAGGCCCGCGCCGCCCGCCCCTTCCACCACCGTCTTTTCGATGGTCAGAAGCATATAGATGGCCCGTTCCAGCTCAGTTTCGCTGACCACGACCACATCGTCCACATACTGACGGGCCAAGGCCAGATTGCGCTGCCCCACCCGCTTGACCGCGATCCCTTCGGCGATACTGTTGCCGCCGCACTCCGCGTTGGTGCCGTTGAGCGCCGCATGGAGGGATGGATAAAGCGCCGCCTCGACGCCGATAATGTGAATGTCCGGCCGCAAAGCTTTCGCCGCGACGGCCATGCCGCCGATCATGCCGCCGCCGCCCACCGGCACGATCAGGATATCCAGATCGCGGATCGCATTCAGCATTTCAACGGCGATCGTTCCCTGCCCGGCGATCACGTGATCGTCGTCATACGGATGAACGAAGGTCAGCCCGTCCCGCTCCGCCATCACATGGGCGAAATCGGCGGCATCGGCGAGCGTCTGGCCTTCCAGAATGACCTTGGCGCCGAAATGCGCGGTCTGACGGATTTTGACGTAAGGGGTCGCTTTCGGCATGACGATGGTCGCCGGAATACCGAGCCGCTGGGCGTGATAGGCCAGGCTTTGGGCATGATTGCCCGCCGACATGGCGATGACGCCTTTTTGCCGCTCCTGGGCGGACAGATGCAGCAGCTTGTTGAGCGCGCCCCGCTCCTTAAAGGAAGCGGTGAACTGAAGATTCTCGAATTTCAGATAGATCGCGGCGCCGAACACCGCCGACAGCGTGTCGGATTTCAAACACGGCGTGTCGACAATCTGATCGCGGATCGCCCCGTGGGCGGTCTGAATATCGCCAAATGTGATCATCGTGACGCCGCCGTGAGTATGCCGTTTCCCCGGAATGCCGTTAGTCTATGGGCCGCCCCGCCGCTTTGGGACGGGGCCTTGTCCTAAACTTGAGTGCGACCATTCATGAGGCAAAACGCCATGATAAAGCAAACCTTTCTCCATATGCGCGTGTTCTTTCTCGGCTTCGTTCTCACTGCTTTCGCATTGAGCATGGCGCCGGATCAGGCACGGGCCGAAACCGAAACAGACGAAAAAGCGGCCGAAGAACGGGCCGACTGGCCGGAACCCCGGCGCCAATGCGTGAACATTCGCCGGGTCCGCAATTTCTCGGTGATCGATAACCGCCATGTGGTGCTGTATGAGACGCGCCGCCGGGCCTTTCTGCTGACGGTCGCGGGCGATTGCATCGGCCTGCGCTTCGCCATCGGCCTCAAGCCCTTTACCCGCTTCGGTCCGGATTTGTGCGGCTTTGCGGGCGACCGCCTGCTGTTCCGCCGCAGCCGGTTTTGCTTCGTGACCGATGTGGAGCGCGTGGAAAGCCTTGAGCATGCCCGCTTTGTGGTGGAGCAGCGCAAGGGCGAAGACGACGAGATGGACGAGATCGAGGCTGACGAGGAAGGCTACATCCAGGCTCTCAGCCCCGCCGGTGAAGGAGAAGACGGTGAGAACGAGACGCGGATGACTGAGTAAAACGATCTTTCCGTTATAACCTGACAAAGTATCGGAACGCCCGGACCACACGCTGGCCGGGCGTTTCTTATGGGACGTAAGATTCCCTCCTGACAAATCGTAACACTCAGTTATCCCTTTCTTGAAAAGGAAAGACTTCCAAACACCGCGCGAACATGGCTTGCTGTTGAAAGACAAAAACGATTGCGAGGAGTGACCGTCGAATGGTGCCCCGCCTGGATACAGAAACGCTGCCCCATCCGCCTGCTTTGCAGGCCCCGCCCGTCTGTGCGTTCGAGGACCCGGAAACGGACGAAAGCGGCCTGCCCTATTTCAGCTACGCCTCGCCCGAAGACGGGCGCATGAAGCGCATGCTGATCCGGGCGGTGGAGCGCGCGACCGGACAGCCGCGCCTGAAACGCATGTATCTGCAGAACCGGGACGACCCGCGCGAGGACGAAAGCTTCTGGGACGCGGCGATCCGCTATCTGGCGCTCGATGTGCGCTATTGCGATGAGGCGCTTGAAGCCGCGCCCAAGGACGGGCCGCTCGTGGTGGTGGCCAATCACCCCTTCGGCGTGCTCGACGGCATCGTTCTGAGCTGGCTGATCTCCAAGGTCCGCCCGGATTTCAAGATCCTGACCAACAGCGTGCTCTACCGGGCGCCGGAACTGAGGCCCTATCTGCTGCCGATCGATTTCGCGGAAACCCGCGAGGCGACCCGCACCAATCTGAAATCCCGGGCCGATGCCCGCGCGCTCCTGAAAAACGGCGGCGTGGTGGTGATCTTCCCCGGCGGCACGGTCTCCACAGCGAAATCGCCCTTCGGCCGGGCCGAGGATCCGGAGTGGAAGCCGTTTACCTCCCGGCTGATCCAGGAGGCCGAAGCCGATGTTCTGCCGGTCTTTTTCGCGGGCCAGAACAGCCGCCTGTTTCAGATCGCCAGCCGTCTGAGCTATACGCTGCGGATCTCGCTCCTGTTCAAGGAAGTGCACGATCGGATCGGCACGGATATCGACGTGCGGATCGGCGCGCCCCTTCCGTTTGCTGATCTTCAGCATATGAGCGACCGGGCCGAGCTCGCCGCCTTTCTGCGCGCGCATACCTACGCTCTCGGCCGATAAGCGCCTAGGGCTGAGGAAAACTGTGGCCTTTGGGCCGCAGATCCGCATGGGGTGCGACTTTTTTTCATTTTCCGCTTGATCCGTGGGGAACCTGTGGCATTCTGCCCGCCCGTCACTTGAAGCGGATATATTCATCACCATGAGGGAAACCGAATGAAATTGCCTTATTTCGGTTCCCGGGTCTGGCTCCTGTAACAGGCCGCCGCCCGGGCAAAACAGGTCCGGGCATCGCAATCCGCCCTTCCCAATCCATCCGTCAACGCCGCCGCATCCCATGATCCGGCGATGATTGGCCTACCGACCGTCTCCGATGCTGACCGCTTCGGGGCGGTAACGGACGGATCGCCTTTCCGGATCTCCCGGTTCACCCATGCCTTATACCGAGAGAGGGCGCCGCTGCGTGACGCACGGCGCAAGGACACATGACTCAAAAACAGCAAAGAATCACGTTCCGGCGTGTCTTGGCCTTCACCTGGAGCTATTGGCAGTACTATCCGGGTTCCTTGGCCGGTGTCATCGCCGGCCTGCTGATCGGCACGGGCGCGCAGCTTCTGCAGCCCGTGCTGGCGGGCCGGCTGATCGACGCCATCGCCACCGAAGGACAAGGGCTCGAGCCGGCCATCTGGACGCTCGGCCTTATGATCGGTGTGATCTTCATCGCCTATCTGGCGCATGTCCTGAAGGACCATGTCTGGGCGAAACTGGCCAGCACCTGCATGGCCAAGCTCGTGCAGGATGCGTTCGTCCGGACCCAGCGCTTCAGCACCGAATGGCACGCGAACAATTTCGCGGGCGCGACGGTGCGCAAGATGACGCGCGGCATGTGGGCCATGGATCTCTTCGGAGACACCCTGGTCTACGGCTTCCTGCCGACCGGTATCCTGACCATCGGCATGGCCGTCGTGCTGGCCTTGCAATGGCCGGTGATGGGTCTGTTCGTCAGTGTGTCGCTCGTGGTCTATATCGCGGCCAACTATGCGATGGCGAGCTGGTATGTGGCACCGGCGAACAAGCTCTTCGCCGAAGAGGACTCCCGGCTGACGGGCGTGCTCGCCGATGCGGTCACCTGCAACGCCACGATCAAGGCGTTCGCGGCCGAACGGCGGGAAGAGGCGCGCACCGTCGATCAGCTCGAGCGCTGGCGGCATCACA
This sequence comes from uncultured Alphaproteobacteria bacterium, assembly GCA_964612085.1. GTDB lineage: Bacteria > Pseudomonadota > Alphaproteobacteria > JAJFIK01 > JAJFIK01 > CAZTCJ01. The sequence continues at coordinate 11,226 of CAZTCJ010000016.1, read as the reverse complement.
CCATCCGGTCCTGGGGCCGGCATGTGAACACGATGGGCGGGCAATTCGTTGTCCTGCTGATCATGCAAGGCGGCCTTCTGGCGCTGGCCTTGTGGTTCTGGTCCCAAGGCCAAGCCACGCCCGGCCAGGTCACGACGGTGCTCACCATGTATTTGATGTTGAACGGCTATTTGCGGGAGCTGGGCATGCATATGCGCCATCTCCAGCAGTCGATCAACGATATCGAGGATGTGGTGGACTTTCGCGACATGCCTCTGGGAGTCGCCGACGAGCCTGACGCGAAACAGTTCGTCCCCGGAAAAGGACGGATCCGGTTCGATCAGGTCGTGTTCGGCTATGCCAACCAGCCGGTCCCGGTCTATCAGGACTTCTCGCTCGACATCGCGCCGGGCGAGAAAGTGGCCCTGGTGGGCAAATCGGGTTCGGGCAAGAGCACCTTCGTCAAGCTGGTGCAGCGTCTTCACGACGTGAATGCCGGGGCCGTCCTAATCGACGGTCAGAACGTCCGGCAGGTCACCCAGGAGTCGTTGCGCAAGGCGATCGCGCTGGTGCCGCAGGATCCGATCCTGTTCCACCGCTCGCTGGGCGAAAACATCGCCTACGGACGGCCGGACGCCAGCCAGGCGGAGATCGAATGGGCGGCAGCCAAGGCCCATGCGGACGAGTTCATCCGCTCGCTCAAAGACGGCTATGACACCATGGTCGGTGAGCGGGGCGTCAAGCTCTCGGGCGGCGAACGCCAGAGAGTGGCCATCGCCCGGGCCTTCCTGGCGGATGCGCCGATCCTGATCCTGGACGAGGCGACCTCGAGCCTCGACTCGGTGACGGAACGGCACATCCAGGAAGCGATCGAAGAGCTGATGAAAGGCCGGACCACGATCCTGATCGCCCACCGCTTGTCCACGATCCAGGCGGTGGACCGGATCCTGGTCTTCTCCGGCGGCTCGGTGGTCGAACAGGGCACCCATGCGGAACTGATGGCCAAGGCCAATGGCCAGTACCGCATGCTCTACCTGACTCAGAACGCCGATATGGCCATGAGCGCGTAAGAGGCGCGCTGAACAAACCAAAAAGCGAAGGCCGCCCGAACGGGCGGCCTTCGTCTGTACCGGTCCATCCCGTGGCGGATCATTTGACCCGCTTGATCTTGCCGGTCTCCATATCGACCGCGTAGGTCGCCGAACGGACACCGCCCATGCTCTTGACTCGGGCGTAAAGGACGCCGTCTTTCGTCCAGGTCTTCTGGATTCTTAGATTGCCGCGCTTGTCCCTCAAATAAGCGCGCAAGGCGCGGCGGGCTTCCACCCGGCTCATGGCCTCAACGGTCACCGCCGCTTCAAGCGCATTGGCGGGGGCAGCGGCCGCCGGCGTGACGGCCGGAGCCGTTACAGCGGATAGGAACAGGGCGGCGGCAGCGATCATCCGTGTCTTCATGGTCATGACGTTCTCCGTGGCGTGTTGTGTCAAGGCCGCGAGGGCCGTCCGCATACGAGGCAAGCGCCATGCCAGAGCGTATTTTACATGAAAAACAATGACTTAGGTGACGGCAGGCGATGGAACCACAGCCTATCCGTCCGCTAGCGGACAAGACTCTGTCTGCTTACGGACAGTACGATCATCACATCGTACCATGGACTAAAGATAAAGACGAAAACGCTTTGTATCAAGAGTATTTATCATCAAGCGCATGATATTCGCGATGAATGGGCCGGCTATCGGCTCAACAGCGAAAACCCCGGGGCCGGCGCTTCTTGAGGATCAAGATTTTAGATCATACTCTGTTGAAGGAGCATTCTTGATCGTCACGCACAAAAAAGGGCCGCCCTCTTTTGGAGAGCGGCCCATCCGACGGCAGGCGCAACTGGTGGCTGAATACAGCGCGCCCGCTCCTCGGAGGATCTTACTTCACGCGCTTGATGCGCCCGGAGTCGAGATCGATGGCATAGGTACCGATCCGGCCGCCCCGGCGGCGATGCACGTCGGCATAGAACGTGTCGCCTTTCGTCCAGGTGCGGGCGATCTTCACATCGCGGCCGCGATCGCGGAAATACGCCTTCAGGGTGCGCATGGCCTGAGTCCGGCCCATCGCTTCGGTGGTCATGGACACGCCGAACGGTGCATCGGACGCCGTCGCCGCAGGCACGGCAGCGGCCGTCAGGGTGAACGCGGTAGCGGCAATCAACAAGGCCTTGGTCTTCATGACAGTCTCCTTGGCATTTCACAGTTGCGCGGGACCTCCTGTCCCGTCGGCCCGCCCCGTGGCGCGGACAAGGTTACTCTAGGCAACCGCCGTGCCAGCCATGAAAAATCAATAGAAACATGCAGTTATATAAATCCGCCTGAACTATCCGCCAGCGGATTGATCGCCTGCGGACAGCCATCCCGTCCGCTTACGGACAAGGGCCCCTGTTCGCGGTTTGAAAACCCCCGCGTACGTACAAAACGCTCCCGGTTTTTTGATAAGGACACGGGCAGCCTGCGATCAGGCGCGGTCTTTCAGGGGATGAACGGCGGGATTGCCGTGACCGGGCTCATCCAAACGGTCCTCTCCAGCGGGAAAAGCCGATGTCCAAGACAAGCCTAAGGACGGCCGGGCTTGACGCGCGCCGCGTTTGACCTCATAAAAAACGAACGATTGTTTTTTATGAGGTCCCATGCCAGCCCTGAGCCCCGAAGCCATGGCCGAACGCCGCGAGGCCCTGCTCGCCGCCGCCATGGCCTGCTTTGCCCGCAACGGTTTTCGCGCCACCAGCATGCGCGACATCTGCAAACAGGCCGGCGTGAGCATCGGCGGGCTCTACTGCCATTTCCGCAGCAAGGAAGAGATCGTCCTGGCGATTGCCGCCCAGCCGCGCACCGGCTTCGACACGACCTATGCGCAGGCCCGCAATGCCGTCGAGAAAGGCCGTCCATCCCACACAGTCGCCTGCGATGTGGTGCGTACACTGATGCAGTTTACCGACGGCGAAGAAGGGCGCGAGCGGCTCCATGGGGATATCGCCGTGATGGGCGATGCAGTGTCGATGCCGGCCATCCGCGAGATCCTCGCCGCGACCGACAGGCGCCACATCGACGGCTTCGCCGGGCTGCTCGCCTCGGACACCAAGCCGAAAGACGCCAAGGCGCTCGCACAGGTTCTGGTCGCAACGCTCTACGGCCTGATGGTGCTGAGTGCGTTCCACGACGATTTCGACCGGGAGGCCTGTATCGACGCGCTCGAACGGCTTCTCGCCAAAAACGCAGCAAAAGGAGTGGGGTCATGACTTTGAAGCAAGACGGGTGGACCGGAATCGGTCCCGGCAGGACGCATCCGGTCCTGCCCTTTTTCCTGGCGATCTTCGTCTCCTGGCTCTTGTGGATCCCAGCGGGCGCGCGGGCGGCGGGCGTCCTGCCGTTTCCCTGGCCCTTCGAGCTGGCCTGGCTCGGGGTCTTCTCACCACTGATCTTCGGGCTCTATTTCACAATGCGCGCCGGCGGCCGCGCCGCCCTCGCCTCGTATCTGGGCCGCTTCGTCCAATGGCGCTTTCCGGCCGTCTATTGGGCCTATGCGCTCCTGGCGATCCCGGCTGCGGCGCTCCTGACCGTGACGATCTTTGCCATGATCGAAGGCCCGGCGCTTTTGAGCGAAGGGGTGCAGCGTCTGGTCTCCGGCGAAGCGCGCGTCACGCTGATGTCCATCAAATACGCGCCCTTGACCTATGAATCGATCGGCCCCTTCGATTATCTGTTCCAATCGATGACGGACTCGGCGCCCATCTTCATCGCAGGTTTCTTGGCCCTGGCGCTTATCGACGGCGGCATCAGCGAGGAGCCGGGATGGCGCGGCTACGCCTACCCGATCCTTCAAAACCGCTACGGCGCTCTGCCCAGCGCCCTGGTCGTGGGTTTCGTGTGGGCGCTGTGGCACATGGGTCCGCTCCAGTGGCGCGTTCTGTTCGCAGACGGACCAGATGCCTTCGCCGCGTTCCTGCCCGGCTACGCCCTCGCCTATTTCATCGTCGTGATGCCGCTGGCGATCGTGTTTTCGTGGCTTTATGAAGCCTCGCGCGGATCATTGCTGATCTGTTTCATCGCCCATGCGGTCTATAACATCAGTGTCGCGGGCCTTGCCGTGCTTTATCCCGGCAAGCCGTTCATCTATGGCGTGATCTTATTTATATGGCTTTCGGCGATCGCAATCGTCGGGCGTTATGGCTGGCGGCGTTTCTCGGCAGATCCGGACCGGGATGAGTCCAAAGGCCCCATTCATGGGCATTAAAGCTGCCCGCCGGCCTCTTCTACCGCCTCGGCATAAGCCGCGTCGGACGCATAAGGCCCATGGGCGGGAAAATCCTCGATCTTCGCCGGAACGATCCGCCCATTGGCCTTGGGCAGCACTTTCAGGACCGCGCCGTCGCGCCCCAATACGGGCAGCGGCCGGTTCCAGCGGGAAAAGACCCGCCGCGCGCTCGCCGATTGATCGATGAACGCCTGGCGTTCGTCGTCGTCGCGCGAAAAGAGAAACTCATAAGCGTCGATCAGCTCGCGAATGAACGTCGCCTCGACGCACCACAGGTTGGACAAAACCCAGCAGCGGTCTTCGAAAGTCCAGTAATAAGCAATGCCGGCCAGAGTTTCGTCCTTGGTGAAATAGGGAAAGAACGGAAAGGACCGGCACGCCAGGGTGCGCGCGTCCCGCTGGCAATAAGGCGCGATCTTGCACTCAAGCGCCACGCAACTGTCGTGCAGCTCCTCGACGATCTGACGGGACGTGGCATCGAACGGCTTGAAGGGCTGCCAGACATGTTTGAAGGCTTTCAGATGCTGGGCTTCGGTCCGCGCGATGGTCGGGATCGCATGCTCCGTCGAGCAGCATACGGGCATGCCGCCGTTCAAGGGCGCGCATTTGCGCCCGCAATCGATCCGGGTCGAGATCGGAGCGGTGAAGTCCTTGTGTATCGCCGCATAGTCCGAAGCACGCGCCGCCATTTATGCCCTCGCTTTGTCCATAGGCTTATTGCAGACAAGCACAATGGATGACTCGGAAAGACGGCGCCAGCATGACTTGAGCGTCTTATCCGCCCAAGGGCAACAGCGGCGAGGAAGTGACCGGCCTGAGCACGGCGGGAGACGGACAGAAGGGGGCTTGCGCCAAGCCCAGGCGCGGATCGCCGAAACAGATGAAGGCGCCGATCACGGTCACGACCACAATAACGGCGACGATCATAAGCGCTGCAGCATATGCCCGCATGGCTCTCCCCTGACTTAAAAGTCCGCCCAACCGGCTTCCTTTCACAGGGCAACACTTATGCCAGGACCGGAAAGGCTTTTGATTCAAAGTGTTAGGGAATAGAGCGCAAACCGGATTGGCCGCATCCGGACGGACTTCGTCCGCCAGCGGACAGCCTGAGGGCGTCAGGTTTTTTGATCAAAAGGACCAAGGGCCGATTTTGACCCGCTGGCCGTCATCGCCCGGCGCGGGCGAGGTCTCGACCGACGGCACCTGACGCACGGGCTGGGGATAGAGCGTCATCAGCTCCAGCACTTCGTTAGGCAGATCGGTCGAAACAGTGAGGCCCAGATCGATGGCCTCGCGGGCGCTGATGGGATAGGCATGAGTCCATGTGCCGCGCGTCAAGGTATCGGCAATCTCCAGGGCCTTGGCCTCGCCCATGCGGTCCCGCATCAGTTCGGCCGCTTCTTCGCGCAGTTCCGCGATGGCCTTTTCGCTCACATCCGCCAGGACCATGGTCAGGTCATGGATGTGAGACGCGGGTTTCTGCGTTTTCACATTGGCGATGGATGCGCCGGGAAAGCCATAGACCTGCGGATCCGTCGGACCCAAAGCGGAAAACGGCCCCATGACGATCTTGTCGGCGGCCAGCGCGAGGAAGGTGCCGCCGGACATGGCGAACACCGGCACGTAAACGGTGACGGGCCCAGGATGGGCTTTCAACGCGCGCGCGATCTGCGTGGCCGCGAGCACCAGCCCGCCCGGCGTGTGCAGGATCATGGCGATGGGTCTGTCGGGCGGCGTGGTGCGGATGGCGTGCATCACCGCCTGGGCATCGTCCATATCGATATGGCGCGAGGAGATCATGCCGAAGATATTGGCGCGTTCCTGGCGGTGGATCAGGGTGATGACGCGCGCCCCGAGGCGGCGTTCCAGACGGCGGATCATGCGGGTCCGCGCTTCCCGCAACCGGCGCATGGCCAGGGTCGGCTGGACCGCGAGGACCACGAAGATCACGAGAAAAAGGAGAAAAAGCCAATCCATGTCCGCCCCTGCTTTTCAGCCACGCTCAGGCCGATAGACAAGAGCATTCAGCCCCGAAACACAAGACCGCCGATAGGCGCGGCGTTTTTCTCAATCGGGATAGGGCCGGCGGCGCTGATGGCGGCGGCCGTTCTTGAAGCAGGAGCGCCAGTCGATCTTGATGCCCCGCTTGTTGTACCGCGGTCCGGAACAGCGGTAATTGCCGAAAATGAAGTTCCGCAGGAACCGGGCGCGCCGGCCGTCGCGGATGCCGTCCTGCAAAAAGAGACCGTAATGCCCGTTATCGCTGATCTTGTTGTTCACAAGCTCAAGACGGAATTCGGTCCGGCCCAGCACCAGCCCGTGGCGGCCGTTCAGGAAGACCGCATTGTCACGAATAGCGCCGCCCGCATTGATCAGCACCAGGCCGTCCTGCCCCTGTTCGCTGATCTCGTTACCTTCCATGCTGATCTGACCGAAGCCTTCGATCGATATGCCGGTGCCGGAACATTCCGTGATCTCGTTATGGGCCAGGCGCAGATCCGGCTGGGCAAGATCGTAGTCGGTCAACTCAGAGCCCGAGATCCGGATGCCGTCTCCGCATTTATAGATATGGTTCTTGTGGAGCGTGTAGTGGCGCTTGACCTGGGCACGCCTGTGCCCTGCCACCGGATCGGTCTCGATCGCGATGCCAATGCCCGCATGGGCGATCTCGTTTTCCGTCAGGACAGCTTCATGGGACTTGATGCGGATCGCCGCGCCAGCGCCGGAGCCGGAAAAATAATTGTCCTCGATCACCACCCGGCCCGTATGGGCGACGATGCAATCGGCGTTGCCGCCGCGGGCCGGCACCCAGTCAATGCCGCGGATCATCACGGTCCCGCCCATATTGATGTCCGCACACGGCGTTCCGGCCGGCGGCTCGATGATCACTCGGGCCGTATGATTGCGCACCGTGCCGAGCCGGGCGATGATGCTGACCGGCTTGCCGATCTTGAGGCTTTCCCGATACGCGCCATAGCCCTTGACCCCGCCGCTGCCCGGACGCAAGGGCGCCACGATCACCGTGCCCCCGGCCTTCACCGCTTTCAGAGCTCCGGCGAAAGTTTTGAAATGGTTCTTCTTCTCGCCCTTGCCATCGACGGTCACGCTGCGCGGCGGCTCGTCGTCCTTCTTCTTTTTCTTTTTATGATAGGGGTGATGGTAAGGATACGCATCAAGCAGCAGATGCGGCTTATGGGTCTTGTGCTTGGGGTGATGGGGATGGGTGCGGTGCTTGTACTCATCCGCATAGGCAGACACCGGCCCCGCCAGCAGACAGGCGGCAAGAAGCGCGCTGAAGGTCACCCAGCGCACCAGGATTTGTTTTTCTTTCAGTAGACAGATCATATGACTCTCCTGTCACACTGTGTCAATGCCATGGCTTTGACGGCCGGTCGAGACGCTTGGCCTCATGATGCTTTGCGTGATCGAAGCCCCAATGCTTGGCATCCCGGAGATACCGCGCCGCCTCGTGATCGTCGTCCGGCGCCTTGCGGATCTTGTGCTTTTTGGGCGCGCATTTGTGGGTGGTATCCTCTTTGCGCTTGATCAGGCTGATATTGTAGGCGGCCAAGGGGTTACGCTGACGATAGGCGAGCTTGTACTGGCGCAGCGCTTCGTATTCATCGCCCACGACGCCGATGCCGCAGGCATACATATAGCCGAGCGTGGTCAGGCAATGGGAATCGCCCGACGCCGCACACAGACGGATCAGCGCAGCCAGTTCACGAGGCAGCAGATGGCCGGTGGGAAATCCGAAATAATGCCGCTGGAACGCTTCGATCGCATGGCGGGTCTCGCTGCCGAATTCATTATCCACGTGCCCGTGATAATAACCGAGTGACTTCAGCGCATGCTGAATATCCTTGGGCCGCAGATGATAGACACGGCGCAGCGCATGTTCCCGATGATTGCTCTCAGGACATTCATCGGAATATTTTCCGTTTGCGTAGATTTCGAAAGGGGGCAGCCAGGATGTCGCGTTTTCTTCCGCGCGGGCCAGGATATCCGCAGCGGTGGACGGTGAAATATCGTTGAGGTAGTCATTCAAATTGGCCTTTGCGGTCTGAGCATAAGGATGGCCCATGTCTTCCGCGAGACTGTAAAATAACAAGGCCTCAGTGGCATTCGAAGGCAAAGCCCCCCTATCAGCCTGTCCCCGGCCTCGCTCCTGTCGCAACCCGATATACCGGTCAAACCGGCTATTGCCGTTGCCGCTGCGCGCGCCTCTTCCGAACTCACCGACTTCAGGATCGTAAAACTCGCCCAGCCGCATCAAGCCGACGGCTCCGCGACAAGCCAAAATATAGGTAATACGGTTGGCCCCCTCCGCCCTCTCGACCGCACTCAGACGACTGAACATACTCCGGCGCCCATTCGCAGCGTCGTCAAGTGTATCGTCATATCGGAATGCTGCAGGGTTGGACGTCCCTTGGATCGCCAGATTGGTGGACGCCAGGAAATACCAGACATAGGCCTCGACGGGATCGTACTCACTCGCTGACTGATTGGCGTAAGTTTCACCAAGAGCGAACTGGGCTAGATAGTCATTGTTTCTCCAAGCTGCCCTGCGCAACAATTGAACTTGGCGCGTTTGGGTTTCGGCACCGACAGCATCGGTATAATCGACTGCCCTTGCCCAATCCGCTCCCAACAGGCAAGCCATCATCATCATCAGAGCCGGGAATAGTCCCGTGCCAAATCGGCACACGGACCGGTCACGGATGCCGCAAAGACGGACCGCGCTCCGGAAGACCAGAGAGCCACCCTGCCCGCATACAGGCCGTGCTGACTGTGTTGTGAAAGGCCAAAACCCCGCCATTGCCGTCCGTCACCCGGTTTCTTGCCCCGCCGGAATACTCCCTATACGCCGGAACAGCGCGTGAGCGGGCCTGTTACTCGAAAGAGGACCGTGCAAAACCGTTGCCAAATATGGTGAATGCCACCAACGCGCTGTTTCTTCTCAAGTCAATTTTATGTAAAAGCCAAAAGAAGGCAAAGTGGCAAACGGGTTAATCTGTCGCGCATGACGGCACTGAACTGTCAACATTGGACATAGGCAATGGAGACTGCCGAAGCATTAGATGTGTGGATCGCGCTTTTTTTCGTGATCACTGGTGTGTTTGCGCTGTTCTTAGGCATGCGGGTGCTGACGAATGCGACCGTGCCCGAACGTCCGGACACGCATATGCGCTTCATTGCGGCCGTTCTGGCCAGCACCGCCCTTGCCGTCATTATTCCGGAACTGTCCGTTGCGCTCTATGTGGTTTTCGAAAGCTATTATCCGGCAGGAACGTTTCTCGACGCGCCACTTAGATCCGGCCAGCCTCTTGCCCCTTTCTTCGATACGGAACTGCTCCTCGGTACCCTGATCGGACAGGCGATCGCGGTTCTGGGCCTGGCAACCGCCATTGTGGCCTGGATCTGGCCCAAGGCGATTACCCTGACCCTCAGGGGGCTGCTCTTTATCTTCACTCCCCTGATCTTTCTCGCGATTGGCGCGATTATTGTCATCATCGCCATTGGCGAACCGTTTTCTTTGTACAGCAGAACCCTGGCCTGGCTGAGCTTGGCCCTGTTCCTCCTTTTCGTCGTTTCCATGGCCATTATCGGATGGCGCATCAAAGCCATGGAGAAAGGCGCGGGCGAAGAGACAGACGGCGAGCCAGGACCGGGCGGCGGCACCGCTCCGCCTCCCGAAGCCCTTCAGATGCTGTGCCCCGCGCCGCCGTTTTTTCTGATCAATCAGGCGGATCTGTTGCCGCAACGGCCCAAACAGGAGACGAAAGCCAAAGCCCATTACCGGATGTTGCCGCATCCGCCGCATCACCGGCATGCGTACTATCCTTGGGGCCATGGGGGCCCCGCGCCCATGCCGCGTCCGGAAATGGACTGTTGGCCCGGCTACCGCCGCCCCTATGACCCCTGCCATCCTCCAGAGCCCTGCCCGCCAGCGCCTTGCGACGATACCTGCAGCAGCCCGGACGGCAAACACGACTGTTGCCAGTGGAGCCGGCCCTGTTTCGGCTGTAATCCGCGTGAAGACGTTCAGTTGCGGGAGCGCTGCGAGTGCCTGGAGCGCTTTGGCTGGCACCACGCCAGTATTCAGGAGCCGGACCGCCCCAAAGCGGAGCCACTCGTCTGGCTGAAGACAAAACCAAAATCCTTACCGGTGCCGGGCGGCACCGCTTCAGGCGGAACAGGCGGCGACGGTTCCAAGAAAAAACTGCAAAACCATGCCTGGTCCTTGACCTGGATCATCGTCTGCTTGGCTTTGATCTTCCTGGTCTCGCCGGCGATTTTGACGCCTCTGGCCTTTTTCGGACTGCTTTTCGATTTGGCTTGGTCTCAGGTGGCGCTTGTGCTGATCGCTTTCGGCTGCCTGCTGCCGGAGATCTTTTTCATCCTTTATCTGAAATGCAGCAGATCGATCCCGTTCCAATTGCCCAGCGTCATGTTGAGTACCGTGCTGTCCTCGGCTGTCGTCAATCTGCTCTTCATACTGCCGATCGCCGCGCTCCTGGCGCCGGAACAAGCCGCGCGCGATGGCTTCCGGCGCCAGGAGGTCGAGGGTTTGATCCTGTCTGCGCCTCGGGATATGGAGATTCAACGGTGGCTGCGCGACCTGATCGGGATCGAGCCGTCCATCTATTCCATCGCCATGCTCTTGGTGATTTTCATGTCGATCATGGTGATGATTTTCGTCAGTACACGCAAACGCCTGACTGTAGGCGAAGGGTTTGCCCTGTTCTTTATCTTCCTGGCTTTCGTCTTGTTCGTTCTGACGGGCTGGCAACCGGTAGAGCGGTTCGGCTAAGACGGTCAACAGCCCTCCGCCTCAACGAGACACAAAAAAACGGCACCGCTAAAGCGGTGCCGTTGGTCATTGAATTAAGTCTTTTTCTTTTGTTTATGGGGGATTGGTGTCCTTGTGGGTGTTGTGTGTGTGG
>CAZTCJ010000015.1:0-59229 GCA_964612085.1 uncultured Alphaproteobacteria bacterium | reverse complement strand
AGCCACAGGTCGGCATACCATTCGGGCTCGGCATATTCCTTGGATTGGGTGACGCCCATGAGATAGCCGGTGGCCGCCACGGCGATGAAGAGCTGATAGCCCATCATCACGAACCAGGGCAGCACGCCGCCGAACAGCCGCGCCTTGGAGGTGCGCTGGACCACGTAAAAGCTGGTGGTGATCAGCACCGTGCCGCCGAACGCGAAAATCACCGCCGAGGTGTGGAGCGGCCGCAGACGGCCGAAATTGGTCCAGCCGAAATCCTCGAAATAAAACAGATTGGGCAGCGCCAACTGGGCCGCGATGATGACGCCCACCAGCAGGCCCGCGACCGCCCACAGCATGGAAAAGAAGACGCCCACCTTGATGAGCGCGTTCTCGTATTCCGCTTGATCGAGCCGGAAGCCCCGCAGCATGCCGCGCCCGAGCGCCAGGGCGGCGAGGGCGAAGGCGCCGAGAAACAGCACGCCATGAACGAGCATCAGCGTATCTTCCGTACGCGTGATGGTCAGGCCCGCCCAGGCGATCCCCAGGACCAGAAGCACCATAACGATCAGACTGTCGGCGCCCCGGCTGCGGAGTGAGGCTGCGTGGTCGCTCATGAGGCATACCCCCAAAATCGGGCCCGGACCGTGGTGCGTCCGGGCCTGCGGCGCGCGGGCCGCGAAGTCCATCGAAAAGAGCCCACTCCGGGCCCTTGCCGGACAGCCAAATCGGTCCATGGCAGCCCTTCGCCATGGACCATGGCGATGGTCCTTGAATCAATGGCTAACAATATCGCACTGCCGCATTCCGCCATTGACTTGCATCAAGCTCGTCCGGAGGGTGCGCTGATTTGCGCAATTCCTGTCGTGGGTTAGACTTCGGGCTTCAGGAATTTTCAAGCGGGAAAAAAGTTTCGCTCCGCGGCGCAAGTGTCGCAGCGGCAGGGTCACCGGGAAAGGGCGGCGATAAAGGGACCAGGCATTGAACCGCCTGCTGCGCGCCGCTGAGGGAGTGTCTTCCTAATGGGATTGTCTGGAAGAGCGGAACGCCCGGCGTTCCGGCCTGTGGCAGACTGGGCAAGAGAGTGAGACAGTAAGCATGTGCCGCCGGGCTGGCGATCGGCCGGTCCGGCTCAGCTCATGGGGGAAAGCGCGTCATGATTTTGCATCAATGGTATGGCCGGGCCGTCCTCATACTGATGGCTGTTCTGGTGCTTCCGGCTCTGGCCTGGGCCGAGGAGCGGATCGAGTCGATCGAAACCACGCTCACGCTCGATGAAAACGGCGCGCTCACGGTCCGTCAGGCGATCACCGCCTTTGCGGAAGGCGGCGAAATCAAGCGGGGCATTTTCTTTGAGCTGCCCCAACGGCTCGGCAGGCTGTCCGATTTCACCGTGACGCGGAACGGCCGGGCGGAACCTTTCGATCTGGTCGGCGATGACGACGAGACCCTGCGCATCGGCGACCGGGACGTGTTTTTGGAAACCGGCCGCCACGACTATGTGGTGACTTATCGGGCCGAGCGTCCCTTCTGGCGCCGGGACGACGGGCGCATTCGCCTGTCCTGGACGCCGCTGGCGGGCCAGTTCGAGCTGCCCTGGCGCACAGCGCGCCTGACGATCGGCTGGCCGCGCGGGCTCGGTCCCGATGGGGCGTCTGCGGAGCAATATGAGCGGATCTGGCGCGGACCCATCGGCACGGCCGATGACGGCGAGGCGTTCGAGAGCGGCGCCATTGTCCTGACCTGGCCCGGCGAGACCTTCCCCGAAAGTGCGATCCGCTATGCCCGTGTCAACGAGTTGCTGCGCTATTGGGCGCTGATCAGCTTCGCCTTCCTGTGGGCCTATCTGCATTTGAGCTGGATGTCGGTCGGGCGCGACACCAAACCGACCGGTGTGTCGGCGTCCTCCACGCCGCCGGCCGGTCTGTCGCCCGCGGCGTCACGCTATGTCACGCGCATGGGCTTTGACATGACCGCTTTCGTCGCCGCACTCGTCAGCCTGGTGACGAAACGGGCGATCACCCTGGAGCGGGACGATAAGAGCCTGACCATCGCCAAGAGCACGGGCCCGCGCGCCGAGCTGTCGCCGGGCGAGCGGGCGCTGGCGGGGGCCTTGTTCGACAATGGCGACAGCGTCACCCTGAAGCCTGGGGATTCCAGGATCGGCAAGGCGTCCGGGGCGCTCAGGCGGGCCCTCAGAAAGGAATACCGGGAGCGCTATTTCACCGACAACAAAGCCGTTTGGCAGCGCTTCTGGATCCTGTTTTTCGCCGTCGAAGCCGCGCTCATCTATCTGTTCGTCCAGGAAGTCCTGGAAGACCCGCGCGACCGGGTCGCCCTGATCCTGGCCATTATGGCGTTCGTCCTGAGCCCGTTTCTGATCCTGATCTATGTCCAGGTCATGCGCGCGCCCACCTGGGCGGGACGGCTGGTGCGCGATCAGATCGAAGGCCTGCGCCGCTATCTGAGTGCTGAAGATCCGTTGCCGGCGCGCCGCGCTCTGCCCGCCCATTTCTTCGAGTTGCTGGCCTATGCCGTGGCGCTCGACGCGGAAGAAGCCTGGGCGGCGCGGTTCGGGCCCGATCTGGAAGAAGCGGACGATCTCGACGTCCAGGCCCTGTTCGACTGGTACAAGAGCCTGAAATACCGGGACGACGGCACCAGCACCATGACGGCCGCGATCCTGCCCGCCATCACGACGCAATCGACCGGGTCGGGCGCCTCCTCGGGCGGCTTTTCCGGTGGCGGCGGCGCTTCGGCGGGGGGCTGGTAACCGTCTGATTCCTCAGACGTTCCAAAAAGGGTGCGGGTATCCACAGACAAAATTTTGATGCGGCGATTGGGCCACAGTCCGGCGCTTAATTCGATTGGTTTGACCTATCGCCTGGCCGCGCGTCTTTAGCGGAAAATAACACTCCGCCTTTCAATCCCGTCATATTCGCCAAGGATTGGATGGCTTGGCGACGGAATAGGATTGCCTGCCTAAAATTCAGGCCGCGCGGCCGCTGTCTTGACGGTCTGTCACAAATCGGAACGCGCCAAAAGTGAACGCCGACCCCGCCGCCCGTCACAAAACTGAAAAAACTCGCTGGTACAGCAGCTTCAGGTTTCTGTGTTCCGTATTGGGACGCAGTGCGCCGGTCGTTCTATAGCTGTCGTTTTATAGCTGGTTGACTTCAACGCGGTCGCATCGACCGCTGACATCGCCGAGGGGGCCCAACACGATGTTCACGTTACAGATTCTCCACGCGTCCGATCTCGAAGGTGGCGTACAAGCCATTTCCAATGCGCCGAATTTCGCGGCTCTGGTCGATGGTCTGGAAGCGGACGCCACCGATCTGGGGATCGGATCGATTTTGCTCTCGGCGGGCGACAACTACATCCCGGGACCGCTGTTCAACGCGGCGGGCGACCGGGCGACGTTCCGCGACAGCGGTCTGTTTAATGACTTTTACAATGACTTCTTCAGCCTGAGCGCCGCCGACGGGTATGGCGGCCTGCGCGAAGGCAGCGGCCGGGTCGATATTTCGATCATGAACGTGCTGGGCTTCGATGCCTCGGCAATCGGCAACCACGAATTCGACGTTGGCTCCGATGCGTTCGAAAGCATCATCGAACCCGATTTCCGCGGCGACGGCCTGGCCGACGACCGCTGGGTCGGCTCTCAATTCCCCTTCCTCTCGGCCAATCTGGACTTCAGCAACGACGGCGACCTGGCGAATCTTTTCACATCCGACATCCTGCTGACCACGGCGTTCCAAACGGGCCCGGACCAAAGCCTGGCCGGCACGGGCACCCCGAAAATCGCGCCTGCCGCCATCATCGAGGAAGCGGGCGAGCAGATCGGTGTCGTCGGCGCCACCACCCAGATCCTGGAGCAGATCTCCTCGCCCACGGGCACCACGGTGATCGGCGCGGGCGAGAACGACATGGTGGAACTGGCCGGCCTTCTTCAGCCGGTGATCGACGATCTGACCGCCCAGGGCGTCAACAAGATCGTCATCGTCTCCCACCTGCAGCAGATCGCGCTCGAAAAAGAGCTGGCCGGTCTGCTGAGCGGCGTTGACGTGATCATCGCGGGCGGCTCCGACACCATCCAGGCCGACGCCACCGACGTGCTGCGTCCGGGCGACACGGCGCAGGAAGGCTATCCGTTCCTGGGCACCGACGCCGACGGCAATCCGGTGGCCGTGGTCTCGACCGCCGGCGAATACAGCTATCTGGGCCGTCTGGTCGTGACCTTCGACGACAATGGCGTGATCCTGCCCGACAGCATCGACGAAGCCCAAAGCGGCGCTTTCGCCTCGCTCGACGACGTGGTGGCCTCGGTCGCCGACGGCGCCGATCTGTTCGCGGAAGGCAGCAAGGCCGACCGGGTCTCGACCCTGACCGATGCGGCCGAAGGCGTCGTCATCGCCACCGACGGCAACACCTTCGGCTCGACCAGCGTTTACCTGAACGGCGAGCGTGCGTCGGTGCGGACGGAAGAAACCAATCTCGGCAATCTGACCGCTGACGCCAATCTGGCCGAAGCCCGGAAGTTCGACGACACGGTTCTGGTCTCCCACAAGAATGGCGGCGGCATCCGCGCGCCCATCGGTGAAGTGGACGCGGCCGGCAACGATCTGCCGCCCCAGGCGAATCCGCTCTCCGGCAAAGAGGAAGGCGAAGTCAGCCAGCTCGACATCGAAAACGCGCTGCGCTTCAACAACGGCCTGACCCTGATCACCCTGACCCCGGACCAGCTCCTGGAAGTCATCGAGCACTCGGTGGCGGGCACGGCGCCCGGCGCGACCCCCGGCCAGTTCGGCCAGTGGGGCGGCTTGCGCTTCTCCTACGACCCGGATTTCGCGGTCGGCGAGCGCGTGGTGAATGTGGCTTTGGAAGCCGAAGACGGCACTCTGACCCCGGTCGTGGTCGACGGTGACGTGGCCGCCGGCGCGCCTGCGGAAATCCGCATCGTGACCCTGAACTTCCTGGCCGATGGCGGCGACGGTTATCCGTTCCCGGACTTCGTGACCGCCGATCCCGATTTCGCCAACCGCCAGGATCTGGCCGGCACCGGCGAAGAGGGCGTGGCGACCTTCGCGCCGTCCGGCACGGAGCAGGACGCCCTGGCCGAATTCCTGGCGGAGAATTTCTCCGACGGCACGGTCTTCGACCGGGCCGATGTTCCGGCCTCTGAAGACACCCGCATCCAGGACCTGAACGCGGTGACCGCCGACACGGTGCTGCCGGAAGGCGACGACAGCTTCACCCTGCAAATTCTGCATGCGTCCGATCTGGAAGGCGGCGTCGCGGCCATCGACAACGCACCGAACTTCGCGGCCGTGGTCGATGCGCTGGAAAGCGATGCCGCCGAGCAGGGTATCGAGTCGATCCTGCTGTCGGCCGGCGACAATTACATTCCGGGCCCGCTCTTCAATGCGGGCGGCGACTTCAGCCTCGCGGCCACCTATGAAGGCTTCTACAACGCCTTCTTCGGCCTGATCGACGAGAGCGTGATCGCGCCGGAAGCCGACACCAATGGCGACGGCTTCTTCGACAATGGCGAAATCGAAGCCTTCATCGCCACCAGCTCGGTGACCTTCGACGATATCTACACGACCGATGTGAACGGTGACGGCTTCAAGGACTATTTCGAGGAAATCGACACTTTCGAAGGCCGGGTCGATATCGCCATCATGAACGCCCTGGGCTTCGATGCCTCGGCCGTGGGCAACCATGAATTCGACGCGGGCACCGATGCCTTCGAAAACATCATCAACTACGACTCCGAGGAAGGAAACTCCCTGTCCGGCGGCCGCTTTGGCACGCCGAACTTCCTGCAGGAAGTGGACACCCCCGGCGTTCAGTTCCCGTATCTGACGGCGAACCTGGACTTCAGCCAGGACTTCGATGTGGGCGCGCTCTTCACCAACGAGATCCTGCCCTCGACGGCCTTCCAGTCCGATCTCCTGAGCGCGCGGGACAATCCGGCCGATCCGGCCGAGCGCGGTTCCGACTCCAACGACTCCAAGATCGCGCCCGCGACCATCGTGGAGCGGGACGGCGAGCAGATCGGTGTCGTGGGCGCCACCACCCAGCTCATCGCTCAGATCTCCTCGACCGGCACTATCAATGACATCTCCAGCCCGGGCCTGAACGACATGCCGGCTCTGGCGGCCGTCCTTCAGCCGGTGATCGACGATCTGGTGGCGCAAGGCGTCAACAAGATCGTGCTGGTCAGCCACCTGCAGCAGTTCGCCCTGGAAACCGAACTGGCCGGTCTCCTGAGCGGCATCGACGTGATCGTGGCCGGCGGTTCCGACACGCTTCTGGCCGATGATCAAGACCGTCTGCGCTCCGGTGACGAGGCCGACGCTCCGTACCCGGTGACGGTCACCAATGCCGACGGCGATCCGACAGTTCTTCTGTCCACGGACGGTGAATACTCCTATGTGGGCCGCCTCGTGGTGACCTTCGACGAAAACGGCGTGGTCGATGCCTCCTCCATCGACGCGGACGTGTCCGGCGCTTTCGCCACCGACGATCAGGGTGTGGTCGATGTGACGGGTGCGGCGACTGCCGCCGAAGCCATCGCCGCTTCGGACAAGGCCACGGATGTGGAAAACCTGGCGGACTCGGTGGTCGAGATCGTGACCGCCACGGATGCCGACATTGCCGGTCAGGCCTCGGTCTATCTGAACGGCGAGCGCTCGGAAGTCCGCACCCAGGAGACCAATCTCGGTAACCTGACCGCCGACGCCAATCTGGTGGCGGCCCAGGCCGTGGATCCGGAAGTCACCGTCTCCCTGAAGAACGGCGGCGGCATCCGCGCGCCCATCGGCGCCATCATCGACCAGGGTGACGGCGAAGCCATCCGCACGGTGACCCAGCCGAACCCGCTGTCGGGCAAGGAAGAAGGCGAAATCTCCGAACTCGACATCGACAATGCCCTGCGCTTCAACAACGGTCTGGTGACCGTCGATCTGACCCCGGAAGAGCTCAAGATCATTCTGGAGCACGGCGTGTCGGCGACGGTGCCGGGTTCGACGCCGGGTCAGTTCCCGCAAGTGGGCGGCCTGCACTTCTCTTTCGATCCGGACGGCACGGCCCAGGTTCTGGGTGACGGCGGCACGGTCGTGACCGAAGGCACGCGCGTTCAGAACATCACCCTGCTCGATGCCGACGGCAATCCGAGCCGGGCCATCGTGCGCGACGGCGAAGTGGTGGACGGCGCGCCGTCTTCCATCAAGGTGGTGACGCTCGACTTCCTCGCGGGCGGTGGCGACGGTTATCCGTTCTCGGACTTCTCCGACGTGACCGATCTGGGCGTTGGCGAGCAGCAGGCCCTGTCCGACTTCCTGCGCGCCAACTTCCCCGAGGACAGCGACCAGTTCTTCTCCATCGCCGACACGGAAGCCGGCCGGGACGCCCGCATTCAGAACCTGAATGAGCGCTCCGACACGGCGGACGCGCCGGTGGCCACCAACGATCTGCGCTTCCAGGCCGTTGCCGAGTTCCAGGGCGAAGGCGGCGAGGGCGCCTCGGAAGTGGTCGCCCATGAAGGCGGCAAGCTCTACGTCACCAATGGCGAACTGGGCCGCATCGACATCTTCGACATCGCGACCGAGAGCCAGGACGGCTTCATCGACCTGACGGGCCTTGACGGCTTCGACGGTCTGCAGTCCGTGGCGGTGGCCAATGGCGTGGTGGCCGCGGCCATCTCCCGCGATGTGACCGATGCGGATATTTTCGGCACCGATGTCTCCCTGTCCCAGCCGGGCTTTGTGGCCCTGTTCGACGCCGCGTCGGGCGATCTTCTGTCCACGGTCGATGTGGGCAACCTGCCGGATCAGCTCACCTTCTCCGCCGACGGCGGCACCCTTCTGGTGGCCGGCGAAGGCGAGAAGAACGACGACAGCGACAATGACGACAATCCGCTGGGCACCGTGGCCGTCATCGACGTCACCGACCCGACGGCGCCGTCCACTCAAATCCTCGACTTCACAGCCTTCAACGGTCTGGAAGACGCGGCCCGCGAGGCTGGCATCCGCGTTCAAGAGGGTGTGAGCATCGCGGAAGATCTGGAGCCGGAATTCGTGGCGGTCAGCCCGGACGGCACCACGGCTTTCGTGTCGCTTCAGGAAAACAACGCCATCGCCAAGATCGACCTGGCGTCGGGCGAGACCACGGATATCTTCAGCCTGGGTCTGCAAGACTTCAGCGAAGTTGCGATCGACGCCAATGACAATGGCATCATCAATATCCGGACCTTCGACAATCTGGTCGGCTTCCGGATGGCCGACTCCATCGCCAGCTTCGAGGCCAATGGTCAGACCTATGTGGCCACGGCCAATGAAGGCGACAGCCGCGACTTCGACGAAGACCGGGTGGCCGATCTCTTCGAGGACGGCCGTCTGGATCCGGGTCTGGTCGAGGAACTGCTGGCCGACGGCCTGATCGACGAAGATCCGGACACGGATATCGGCATCGAGCGTCTGGAAGTCTCCACCATCGACGGCGACACGGACGGCGACGGCGATATCGACGTGATCCACGCCTTCAACTCCCGGTCCTTCTCGATCTTCGACGCCGACGGCACTCTAGTGTTCGACAGCGGATCCGATTTCGAGAAGATCATCGCCGAGCGGGCGCCGGAGCGCTTCAACGACGATGACGGCGACGATGGCGAAGACCGCTCCGATGCCAAGGGTCCGGAGCCGGAAGCCATCACCACCGGCGATGTGGACGGCCGCCTCTATGCCTTTATCGGCCTGGAGCGCGACAGCGGCATCATGATCTACGACATCACGGAGCCGTCGGACTCGTTCTTCGTGAACTACATTCCGCCGATTTTCGTGGACAACGCGGCCGAGGGGGAAATCGCCCGCCACGGTCCGGAGATCATCACCTTCATCTCCGGCGACGAGAGCACCACGGGCAATGCCCAGATCGCGGTCTCCTACGAGATCTCGGGGTCCACGGTGGTCTA
Source organism: uncultured Alphaproteobacteria bacterium (assembly GCA_964612085.1). Taxonomy (GTDB): domain Bacteria; phylum Pseudomonadota; class Alphaproteobacteria; order JAJFIK01; family JAJFIK01; genus CAZTCJ01. The sequence goes on along the minus strand of CAZTCJ010000015.1, from coordinate 50,267 downwards.
CGATCTGACGCCGGAGCCGACCATTTCGATCGGCGCCATCCAGGGAGCCGGCCATGTGTCTGCGTTCGTCGGTTCGACGGTGGCCACCACGGGCATCGTCACGGCGGTCGATTTCAACGGCTACTATCTGCAGGACGGTGGCGACGGCGACGATGCCACCTCCGACGGCATCTTCGTCTTCACCGGCACGGGCACGTCTTCGCCGGTGGCCGTGGGCGACGAAGTGCGCATCGAAGGCACGGTGTCCGAGTTCATTCCGGGCGGTGCCGGCACGGGCAACCTGTCCACCACCCAGATCTCGACGGCGGATGCGCTGGTCCTGTCCTCCGATAACGAGCTGCCGGATGCGGTGGTGATCGGCGCGGCCGGCCGCCCGGCCCCGACCGACGTGATCATCTCCGAGGACGAACTGCCGGTGAACCTGCAAGAGGTTCCGGGCACGTTCAATCCGGAGACGGACGGCATCGACTTCTATGAGAGCCTGGAAGGCATGCGCGTCACGGTGGACAACCCGGTCGCGATCTCGGCGACCAACCGGTTCGACGAGACCTGGGTCGTGACCGACGATGGCGAAGGCGTGACCTCACCGTCGAACGGTCTCAACGACCGGGGCGGCCTGAACCTCAATGCGGATGCGGACGGCTTCGGCGACCTGAACCCGGAACGGGTGCAGATCCAGTACGACTCCTTCTTCGATCTGCTGCCGGACGGCTTCACGCCCCCGGACATCACGCTGGGCGACGACCTGTCCGACGTGACCGGTGTGGTCGGCTATTCCTTCGGCAATTTCGAGGTTCTGGTGACGGAAGCCTTCGAGATCGAGGAAGCCAGCGCCAATACGCCGGAGACCACGACGATCAGCAACGACGGCGGCCGGCTGACGGTTGCCGCCTACAACATCCTGAACGTGACGGCGAACCCCGATGACGGCGATGCCGAGCAGATCGATCTGCTGGCGGATCAAATCGTCACTAATCTGGGCGCGCCGGACATCATCGCCCTGCAGGAAGTGCAGGACGACAGCGGCGTCACCGACGATGGCACGCTCGATGCCACGGCCACGCTCACGGCGATCGTCGATGCGATCGCCGCGGCGGGCGGACCGGAATACGCTTTCGCCAGCGCGGAAGTGGACGAGGACGGCGAGACCGGCGGTGTGCCGGGCGGCAATATCCGCAACGCCTACCTCTACAATCCGGCCCGTGTGGTGGCGAATGAGATCGTCACGCTGGAAGCCGAAGAACTGGCGGCCTTCGGTGTCACGGATCCGACGACCTTCGACGGCACCCGCGATCCGCTGCTCGGTTCCTTCACGCAAGTGACCGGCTTCGGCAATCTCGACAACGCCGCCTCCGGTCTCGTCATGGAAGAGGCTCAGGAAGTCACGCCGACCCCGGATACGGCGGCCAATGCGTCCTTCGACGTAACGTTCGATGCCGATACCAATGTGCTCAGCATCGACGGCACCTTCGCCGACCTCACCAGCCCGCTCTTCAATGTGGGACCGGAGGCGGATGTCGAAGGCAATCCGCAAAGCGCTCTTCACATGCATACGGGAGCGGCCGGCACCAACGGTCCGATCGCGCGGAACCTGACCGTCACCGATAATGGCGACGGTTCGGGCAGCTTCACCGGCACCTTCACCCTGACGGACGAGGAAGCGGCCACCCTGGCGGAAGAAGGCTTCTATCTGAACCTTCACACTGAAACCAATATGGGTGGCGAACTGCGCGGCCAGATCAGCCTGAACGACGATGCGCTGCTGGGCGAAGAGATCACGCTCATCAACAACCACTTCACCTCGCGCTTCGGTTCCGAGCCGATCTTCGGCGGCCCGCAGCCCTTCTTCCAGGCGGGTGAAGCCGAGCGGGAAGCCGAGGCCACGGCGATCAACCAGGTGGTCGATGCTCTGCTGGCGGACGATCCGGAGGCCAATGTGGTGGTTCTGGGTGATCTCAACACCTTCGAGTTCACCGACGAGCTGACGGAAGATCTGCCGGGCGTGGGCGATGAGCGGGTGCTCACCAATCTGATCGACGCTCTGCCGGGCGACGAGGCCTACACCTTCGTCTTCCAGGGCAACAGCCAGGTGCTCGACCACATCTTCGTCACCGACAGTCTGGTGGATGGCGCCGAGATCGACATTGTTCACGTGAACAATGACTTCCCGGCCTTCGCGTCCGACCACGAGCCGGTGGTGGCGAGCTTCGATCTGTCGGGCTCGGACGATAGCCTGCCGTTCGTCGCGGCCTATCCGGGTACGGGCGATGTGGGCGGTGACACGCTGAGCGATGTCATCGGCGGCAATGACGGCGCGCTCCTGAACGGCGCGGCGGTCGTGGCCGGCGGTATCGCCGGTGCGGGCCTGAGCTTCGACGGGGTGGACGATGTGGCCGTGGTTGCCAACTCGGCCGACTTCGATCTTGCGGACGGCGCGGTCAGCTTCTGGTTCCTCACCGATGTCGAGGGCGATCAGGGTCTGGTGTCGAAAGACTCCCTGGGTCTCGACGATGGCGGCCATCTCAATATCGAGCTGGACGACAATGCGGTGGAAGTCCGCCTGCAGAGCGCCGATGCCAGCTTCACGGTCGAAAGCGGTGATCTTGCCGAAGGTCAGCCTCACCATGTGGTGGTGAATTTCGGCGAAGAGACCGGCCTCCAGCTCTATGTGGATGGTGTGCTGGCCGATACGTCCGACTTCACGGGCGGCCTCGGCGGCAACGAAGAAGCGTGGACCTTCGGTGCCAGCCAGCGCCGGTCGGGCGATCTGACGATCGATCCGCTGGTCAACTTCTTCCAAGGTCAGATGGACGAAATCGCCATCTTCGACGAAGCCCTGAGCGCCGATCAGGTGGTCTCGCTCTTCGAGCAAGGCGCCAATGGCGAAGAGCTGCAAGGCGACGCCTTCGCTCTGGTCTGATGTCCCTGGCGGCATCAGCTTGACACCAATACGGCCACGTCTGATCCTCAGGCGTGGCCTTTTTGTTTGTGTGCCGACGACTGGTACCCAAATAGCGGGTTATAAATCCTGCTACTTGCGTTCTTGGGCGGAGGATCGATACCCAGTGTTTTTGGCCGGCAGGTCCGGCCTGTAACGCCAATGTCGCAAAGCCGCGTTAGATATTTTACGATCAGAATCCGTGTTTTGGGGCCGGAACACACCGTTCCGCATGCGCGCGGAACTCAAACGCTTTCAAGCGATAACAGGGGGCAGCTATGCCGATTTCGTTGACCGATGCGGTGCAGGATTTCAATGATCTGACGGGAACCACATCCACGACCGATCAACTGCCCAGCGGGTCCCAGCTCACCAATACGGCGTCGTTCAACACTGGCGGCCCGGGTCTCGATTTCGTCAGTTTCTGGATCGATACGCGCGGCGTCGGCGCGGGCCCCTCGGTCGGTGCGGAAAGCGGCGACTTCATCGGCGTGAACAGCTTTTCGGGATCGAACGCCCCGGATAATGCCGCCGATGGTACGGCCGTGGGCACGTCCGAGCGGAATTTCCAGTTCAACGATACGGATGGCCGGATCGATCTGATCTTCGAGACCGTTGACGCGAGCGGCTTTTCGAGCCGTCAACTGGCGTTTAATTACTGGATCAACGACACCGGCTATGAGGCGGATGATTCCTTCTCCGCGGCGTTGAGCGACGGCACGACCACGGTGTCGCTATTGACGCTGGGTGAGCCGGAATTGGAAGCCCAGGCCTCTGCGGACGGTCTGAACACGCCCTGGCAGAGTTTCACCGTCGATCTGGATGCGCTGATTGCCGCCAACAGTCTTGACGAGACGGCGCTGTCGCTTGTGATCAGTACGGATACTAATGCGGGTGTGGAAAATATCTTCGTGGACGATATCGCGTTCACGGGAACGGCCGGTCCGTCGGTTCCGGCAATCGCGATCAACGAGATCCGGATCGATCAGCCGGGTACGGATAATGACGAATATTTCGAGCTGACCGGCGATACGGGTACATCGCTCGATGGTCTGACCTATCTCGTCATCGGCGACGGCGCGGGCGGCTCTGGCGTGATCGAGAATGTCACGGCGCTCGATGGCTTCAGTATCCCGGCGGACGGTTTCTTCCTGGCGGCGGAAAGCACGTTCACCCTGTCTACGGGCGTCGATCTGACGACGACGCTGAACTTCGAGAACGGCGACAATGTCACCCATTTGCTGGTTCAAGGCTTCACGGGCAGTAATCAACAGGATCTTGATACGGATGATGACGGCATCCTCGATGTGACGCCCTGGGACACGATCCTGGACAGCGTGGCGCTGATCGAGACGCCGGGCAGCGGCGACCGGGTCTACAGCCCGACACAAGTTGGACCTGACGGCGGCTTCGTGCCGGCCCATGTATTCCGCGATCCCGATGCGACCGGCGCTTTCCAGATCGGCAATTTCAATCCGGCCGACGGCGGCGACACGCCGGGCGCGACCAATGTGCCGGCTCCCGTTCAGCCGCTCGTGATCAATGAAATGATCGTCTCGACCGCCAGCATCGATCAGGAGTTCTTCGAGCTCCTGGGCGAGCCGGGCAGATCGCTCGACGGTTTCGCCCTTCTGGAAGTCGAAAGCGGCGGCGAGATCGATACGGTTATCGACCTCACCGGTTTTGCTCTGGGTGACAACGGCTATTTCCTTGGCGCGAGCCCCGAGGCGGAAGCCGATCTGGGCGTCACCGGCAATCTGCAGATCGCCAACAATACCTTCACGAACAATTCGCAGACTTATCTTCTGGTGGAGGGCTTCACCGGCGCCTCCGGCACCGATATCGATGCCAATGACGACGGTGCGATCGACGTGACGCCCTGGACGGCGATCACCGACAGTGTGGCTTTTATTGAAGCCGGCAGCCCGATCACCTATTCGCCGAATGTGGTGGGTCCGGATGGAAGCTTCCTGGCGCCGGGCGGTTTCCGTAATCCGGAAGGCACGGGCCCGTTCCAGATTCATGCATTCGGCGACTCGTCCGGCTACACGCCCACCGCCGGCACCGGCGATGTCGGCGATCCCGAACCGGTCCTGATTTCCGAAATTCAGGGTTCTGGCGCCCAAAGCACGCGGGTCGGCGAGGCAGTGTTGGTCGAGGCTATCGTTACTTCCGTGAACAACGGCCAGTCGGGCGATCTGGGCGGCTTCTTCATCCAGGAAGAAGATACGGACCAGGACGGCTTGGACACGACCTCGGAAGGTCTTTTCGTCTTCAGTAATTCGTCCGTGACCGCCGGCGATCTGGTGCGGGTGACCGGCACCGTCGCTGAGTTCGAGGGCGAAACCCAACTGTCCGGCGCGGCCGTCGAGATCGTCTCTTCCGGCAACACGCTGCCCACGGCGACGCCCATCGATCTGCCGACGGCGGGCACCGTGACGAACCGGCTGGGCGATCTCATTCCGGATCTGGAAGCCGTCGAAGGCATGCTGGTCACCTTCCCGGAAGAGCTGACGGTGACGGAACTGTTCAATCTGGACCGCTTCGGCGAGTTCCGCCTGTCCGAAGGCGGACGGCTCTTCCAGTTCACCAACGACAACGCGCCCAGCGTGGCCGGGTTCGCGGCCCATCTGGAAGATATCGCGTCGCGCACCATTACGGTGGATGACGGCTTCCGTAATCAGAACCCGGACCCGGTGCCCTATCCGGACGGCTCTCTGGATACGGCGGATTCTTTCCGCATGGGCGATACGGTCACCGGCCTCACCGGCGTCGTGAGCTTCAAGGAAGCGTCCAATGAGCTGGGCAACACCAGTTCCAGCAATGCCGACACCTACCGGATCATTCCGACCCTCGACCCGGTTTTCGAGACCGGCAATCCGCGCCCCGAGGAACCGGAGGATGTGGGCGGCTCGCTCCAGGTGGCGAGCTTCAATGTTCTGAACTTCTTCACCACGATCGATGACGGCGCGACGCTGACCGATGTGGGTCTGGAGCCGCGCGGCGCCGACGACCTCTCGCGTTTCGACGAGACCATCGGCCGTTTCGACGAGTTCGACCGCCAGCTTGAAAAGCTCACTACGGCGATCATCGATCTCGATGCGGATATTATCGGCCTGATCGAACTGGAGAACGATTTCAACTTCGACGGCGACGCAGCCATCGAAGTGCTGGTGGAAAACCTGAACGCGGCGCTCGCCCAGGATCTCTTCGCCTTCGTCGATCCGGGCATTAACACTATCGGGACCGACGCCATCGCCCAGGGCTTCATCTACCGCCAGGACAAGGTCCAGATCGCCGACGGCACCACGGTCGAATTCCTGAGCGACGCGGATCTGCCGGGCCTGGGTCTCGATTTTGGTGGTGAGACCGTGTTCGACGGTATCGCCACCAACCGCAATCCGCTGGCCGTGACCTTCGAGGAGATCGACACGGGCGGCGAGGTGACCGTGGTGGTCAATCACTTCAAGTCGAAAGGCTCTTCCGGTCTCGACGATCCGTCCGACCCGCTGTTCGATCCGGAGAGCCCGAATTTCGATCAGCTCGACGGTCAGGGCTTCTGGAATGTCCGCCGCACGCAGGCTTCCGAGGCGCTCGATGCCTGGCTCGGCACCGATCCCACTGGGAGCGGCGACGAGGATTTCCTGATCATCGGCGATCTGAACGCTTATCCCCAGGAAGATCCGATCACGACGCTTGAGGAGTCCTACGACAATCTGTTCGACACGTTCGGCATCGCGCAACCTTATTCCTTTGTGTTCGACGGTCAGGCGGGCGCGCTCGACTATGCGCTCAGCTCGTCGAGCCTGACCTCCCAGGTCACCGGCATCACCGAATGGCATATCAATGCCGATGAGGCGGACGCCATCGACTACAATCTGGATTTCGGCCGGCCGGGCGACATCTTCGACGGCACCGTGCCGTTCCGCGCCTCCGACCACGATCCGGTGATTGTCGGCCTGAACCTGACGGCGCCGGAACCGGCCCAGGATCTGGAGCTGGTCCGGATCAATGATTGGTTCAATGAACAAACGGGCCGGGGCGGCTACAACGCCACCTACACGTTGACATTGACCGAAGACGATGTGGAAGACGGCACGGTCAAGGCCTGGGAACTGGATGTGGACGTGGAGGACGGATCGTTCAACACGGGCTGGACGCAAGGCTTCAACGCTCCGGTCTCGTTCGATCCGTCCACGGGCACATTCTCCACCGTCGATCAGGGCTTCCAGCAGGAGCTTGAAGTGGGCGACACCATCACCTTCGCCATCCAGGTCCTGGGCGCGGGCTTCGACGAAGAGGGCGTTACGGTCAGCTTCGACGATCTCGATGACGATCCGGTGCTGCCCGATGCGGGCGATCCTGCCGGGCTGGAGTTCACCCAGTTGAGCCTCAACGATTGGGGCATGGGCCTGGTGCAGCAGGTCGGTATCCGGAATATCGGCGATGAGACGGTCGATGGCTGGATCGTCAAGCTCGATCTGGACGCGGGCGAGCTCGACAATCTCGATCTGCAGAATGTCTGGAGCGCTCAGGCGGTCGAGTTCGACGGCAACATCTTCTTCTTCCCGCAGACCTACAATGAGAGCCTCGATCCGGGCGAAAGCACGAATTTCGGCTTCCAGGCGAATATTCTGGACAATGCGGGCGCCGATTTCGACGCGGACGACTTCTCCTTCATTGGCGTGGACGACCTGCCGCTCGGGCTGCCCGTGCCCGACAGTTTCGAGTTTGTCTAAGACGCAAACGGGGTCCCATCACGCAAAGCCGCCGGCATTCCGCCGGCGGCTTTTTCTTTGCGGTTCGTGGCATTGGCACCCCGGGCCCATTCAAGATTTCCTCACGGAGGGTCAGGAAGCGGCCTCATGGGGCGTGAACCGGTTGATCGCCGTGGAAAAACGGACCTACGATTGGCCGTTGCCGCTTATGCGGACGCTTGAACAGGGGAGGTTTCCATGATCACCCGGACAACACTGTCTGCCATTCTTGCGGCTGGCCTGGCCGCGCCGCCGCTTCTGGCTCAAACCACGCCACAAACGCCGCCGGCCCCGCCCATCGGCATTTGCGAAGACGAGGCGCGCTATCGCGTCTTCGATTTCTGGATCGGCGACTGGGATGTCTATGCCGATGAAGACCGCACACAGAAAGTCGGCCGCAATGTCATCACTAAGGAGATGGACGGCTGTTTCCTGCGCGAGCTGTGGACGAGCGCCAACGGCATTCAGGGCGAGAGCATCAACTATCTGGACCCGCAGTCCGGGACATGGAAGCAGAACTGGGTCAGCCAGATCGGCGGTGTGGTGCGCTATGAAGGCACGTTCTCAGATGGCGCCATGCGCATGGAAGGGGTAAGCATTGCCCCTGACGGCACGGCCGAGGAGGCGCAAGTCGTCTGGACCCCCATCGAGGGCGGGGTCAAGCACACCATCCGGCACCGCAAAGAGGGCGGCGACTGGTATGCCTATTTCACCGGCTATTACTATCCGCATAAAGAGGATGCGTAGGCCATGCACCAAAACGGGCCGCGCGAGGCGGCCCGTTTCTTGTCCGGAAAGTGAGCCGTAAGCGGCTTAGAAGCTCGCCCGCACCGTGAGCTGGATGACCTGCTGGGCTTCTTCCCGCTCGATCTCGAAATTGTCGATCTCGCCACCGGCGATGGAGCCGTCGAAATTCCGCTCGAACTGGTTCACTTCGGCATCGAGCAGGTTCTGACCCGACAGCCGGACCACCAACCAGTCATAGAAGCGCTTCTCGACAAAGGCCTCCAGATTGGCGTCATAGACCGCCCCCTGAATTTCGTCGAAGAAGAACTGGGTTTCCTCGCCCTGCTTCTGATAGGAGAAGCCGACCGTCACGCCCAGATCGGGGAAGTCCTGAGTGGCGCCCACATTGTAGATGAATTCGGGCTGGCCGTTGACGCGCACGTCCTCCAGACCCGCCAGCGGCACATCCCGGCTGGAATCGAGCCAGGTGTAGTTGGCGAAGATACCGGTAAAGGGCAGGCCGATGAATTCAAGCGAGGTGGACAGGTCGAATTCAAAACCGAAAATGTCCGCTTCCCCCGTATTTTCCGGGCGGAACAGGGTGCCGATCTCGCCATCGTCTTCCGTCGGAATACCGGTGTTGACGACCTGGATCAGATTGTCCACTTGCCGGTAAAAACCGTTGATCCCCATCACGCCGCCGCCGGGCAGAGAAAAGTCGAAGCCCACATCGATACCGTCGGCGGTCTCGAACTCAAGATCCGGATTGCCCGTGGTGATGTCGCCGTCATCCGGTTCGCCCCCCAGGCCGAAGGGCACCCGGTCGTTGAAATTCGGCCGGCGCACGGTGCGAGCGAAGCTCGCGCGCAGGGCGACCCAGTCGGTCAGGTCATAACGCAGGTGGACGGACGGATTGACCTGGAAATCGTCGGTTTCTTCCGTCCCGCCGCCTTCCAGATCGGTGTTTTCCGTCGTGGTGTATTCAAACCGCACGCCGGTCTCGACATTGAGCGCATTGGTGACATACCACTCGGCCAGCACGAAACCGTCATAGCGGTTTTCGTCGATCTCGAAGCTGGTGAAACTGAAATCCTCGAAAGTGGTCTCGCGGTTGCGCAGGCGGCCCTGGAAACCAGCCTTTGCAGTGACGCCGTTGAAGCCCAGCATATCGGCGAACCAGGGCAGTTGCGCGGTGACATCCGCGTCGAACTGAAGATCCAGGTCTTCCGTGTTGATCCTTTCCACGCCATCGAGCTCGACACCGAAATCGGCGACCGAGAAGGTGCGCAGGAAATCCTGCTCCGTGGGCAGAACGGGGAGCGTATCGAGATCGGCCTCGAAGTTCCGCTCTTCCGTTTCATTGTCGAAATAGCTGACCGCACCGCCGAGCCCGAAGGTCACCGTGTCGCTATATTGGTGTTCGTAGCGGGCGATGACGCCCACATTGAACTGGTCGAAGGTGGTGTCCTGGGCTTCGATCGCGTCGAGATTGTCGGGCGCGTCCTCGAAGACCAGCGTGTCTTCCCGTTCTTCCCGGTCCGTATTGATGTAATAGGCGCGGATGTCGAACAGGTCGCCGTCCAGCGAGGTGTAGGTCGCGTTGGCATTGAGGGAGAAGTCCAGATTGTCCCGCGTGTCCTGCTGGATTTCGCGGACTTCGCCATCGCCGATCACGGAGTTGCGGCCGTTGATCGCCAGCAGGCCGCGCGCCCGGTCCACATTGCCCCGGTCGGCGCCGAATTCTTCCTGGATCAGGAACTTGTTGTTGCGGCGCTGCTGCACATTGCCGGTGATGGAGTAGGCCAGCCGGTCGTCCATGGCGCGGCCGAAATAACCCACACTGCCGAGGCCGCCGAACTCATCGTCGGCGCCGTCGAAATTCGGCGGATAGTAGAGAGCACCGCCGCGCACATAGCCGCCTTCCGGCAGGCGCGCGCCGTCGCGCAGGATGATGTTGATGGTGCCGCCCACGCCTTCGCTGCTTACATCGGCTGAAGGAGAACGGATGATCTCGATGCGTTCTACCAGCTCGGCCGGGATCCGGTCCACGAAGCTGACCCGTTCGATACCGTCTTCGCCGCCGGCGCTGGCGATGGGCCGGCCGTTGATCAGGATCTGGGTGAAACCCGCGCCCAGGCCCCGCAGGCGGGCTTCGTCGAATTCGCCCACATCGGAGGAAAAGGAGACGCCCGGCACCCGCTTCAAGGCATCGCCCACCGAGAGCGGCTGGAAGCGCGCGAAGAATTCCTGATCGTATTCCAGGCCCGGATTGATACTGTCGATCCGGTTGCGGGTGATGACCGAGCCCAGCACCGTGATGGTGTCCATCTCCAGAATGTCGATATCTTCGTCATCCTGGGCCGCAGCCGGAGCGGCCAGCGCCGTCATCAGCGCCAGCGTTGAGACGCTCGCAAAACAGGTCCGTTTCATGGTCGGAAAACCCCTTCGTCACCGGAAAATGGCTGCGTTCACAAGGCGCAAGCCTTCATGGCACTGTCATGCGCGTGTGCTGTGACAGTTTCATTGCAATCGAACAGAGAAAGGCAGGCGCTATGAGGAAATCCGGAACTTGTGTCCGTTGGGCGACAACCTTGTTCCTATTGGTTGCGGGCCCGACCTTATCTGCCGCCCTGGCTCAAGCTGAGCCCGAGCCCGTGCCGGATCTATCGGTGCCTGCCGTCATACCCGTTGTGGAGACGGTGAGCGTGGACGCGGGCGGAGATGCGGCGGACGATGCCGCCATCTGGCGCCATCCGGACGACCCCGCCCAAAGCCTGATCATCGCCACCGACAAGCAGACCGGCCTTGTGGTCTACGACCTTCAGGGCCGCCAGCGCCAGGCGCTGCCCGTGGGGCGGCTCAACAATGTGGATGTGCGCACCGTGGACGGGGTGCCGATCGTGGTGGCCAGCAATCGCTCGGATGCCACGCTGACCACCTTCCTGATCGATCCGCAGACGGCGCAATTGCGAGAGGCCGGGCGCATCGCAACCATTCAGGCGGAACCTTATGGGCTTTGTCTCCATCTGGATGTGGAGCTTGGCACGCTTTTCGCCGTGGTGCCGGACAAGACGGGGGCGGTGCCGGTCTATTCCCTGTGGTTCGACGGCACCCGGGTCAAAGGCAGCCATATCTACGATCATAAAGTGCCGTCCCAGGCGGAAGGTTGCGTCGCGGACGACCGCACCGGCGCGCTTTATGTGGGCGAGGAGAATGGGGGCATCTGGCGGCTTGAGGCCGTGCCACCCGCGCGCAAGGAAGCGGGCGATCCGGTGCGCGCGCCGATCCTGTTCGCCCGTGTGGACGCGGATGGTCTGACGGCGGATGTGGAAGGTCTGACCCTTGTTCCGGACGATACGGAAACAGGCGGGCTCTTGATCGCCTCCAGCCAGGGCGACAGCACCTATGCGGTCTTCGATCTCGACAGTCTGAACCTGACAGCACGTTTCCGCATCGGTCCGAATACAGAAGACGGCATCGACGCGGTGACAGAGACCGACGGGATCGACGCCATCGCCGCCGATCTGGGCGGGGCCTTCGCCTCAGGCCTGTTCATCGCCCAGGACGATGTGAACGACACGGACGATCCGGCCGCGCCTGCCCATCAGAATTTCAAGCTGGTGCCGCTCGACCGGATTACGGCACTTCTGCCTTAGGGTCCTGATCCCAGACTATTTGTGCGATACTGTCCGGCACGCGGATAACCACAAAAGCGGACAAAAAAGGAGCGGGGACATGGCGCGCTGGCAGTACACGAAGGGCCTTCACAGCTTGGGTAACAATGCCTGGGCTTATCTTCAACCCGATGGCGGCTGGGGCTGGAGCAATGCGGGCCTTGTCATCGACGGGGAGGAATCCCTGCTGGTGGATACACTGTTCGATGAACATCTGACGGCGGATATGCTGGCCCGGATCGACGATGCCACGGGTCTGAAAGCCTCCGATATCACGACGCTGGTCAACACCCACGCCAATGGCGATCACACATATGGCAACAGCCTGGTGGACCGGGCCCGGATCATCGCATCCGAAGCGACGGCGGAAGAGATGCAGGAGATGCCGCCGGAGCGCCTTGCGGAGATGATGAAACTGGCGCCCCAGCTCGGCGATCTGGGCAGCTATCTGGAAGAGTGTTTCGCGCCGTTCGATTTCGAAGGCGTGCGTTTCCGTTTGCCCGATGAAACCTTCAAAGGGCAGATGACCGTGACAGTGGGCGATAAGGACGTGCACCTGATCGAGGTCGGCCCCGCCCACACTAAAGGCGACACGCTCGTCCATGTGCCCCAGGACAAGCTGATTTACACGGGCGATATTCTGTTCATCGACGGCACGCCGGTCATGTGGGCGGGCACGGTGCATAACTGGATCCGCGCCTGCGAGCGCATTCTGGACCTCGATGTCGAGACCATCGTGCCGGGCCATGGTCCGGTGACGGACAAGTCCGGCGTGCGCCGGGTTTTGGAGTATCTCACTTATATCGACGCGGAGGCGCGCAAGCGTTACGAAGCGGGCCTGTCCGTGCAGGATGCCGCCCATGACATTGCCTTGGGCGATTTCGACAGTTGGATCGACGCGGAACGCATCGCCGTCAATGTGGCCACACTCTACCGGGAATATTCCGGGCAGGCGGAGCCCACCGACGTCGCCACCCTGTTCGCCCTCATGTCTGAAATCGCCCACAGCCGCCGCCACTGACAAAGACGCGGTGACTGAAACGGTCTGACAAAAGGGTTAATAATCCTGCAAGGCATGACCCAAACCGGTGCGTTCGGTGTCAAACGGTGGTACGAGTGTTCCCGGAAATCCTATGCCCGTCTCCGTATCAGGTCCGTGAATGACGCTCGATCTGCACCAGTTGCCCCCCTTGAAATCGATCGAAGCCTTTGTGGTCGCTGCCCGGGCCGACAGTTTCACCCAGGCCTCGGACCAATTGGATATCTCCGTGTCCGCATTGAGCCGGCGCATCAAGCGCCTGGAACAGTATCTGGGCAAGATCCTGTTTATCCGCGGCAAGACGCGCGTCCGTCTGACGGAAGTGGGCGAGGCCTATCTGGAAGAGGCCGAACGGGCGCTGACGATTCTGATGGCGGCACGGAAAACCATCAACGCCTCCAATGTTCAGCAAGTCAACATTACCGCACCGCATATCTTTGTGAAGATGTTCATCAGTCCGTATCTGGCTCAGTTCGAAGAGCGCCATCCGGAGATCGGCCTGTCTTTCGATACCAATCCGCATGTCTATGACCTGCGCCACTCCGATGTAGACATTGCCATCCGCTTCGGGATCAACTGGCCCGGTTTCTTGATGAAGACGCTGTTTTTGATGTCCGGAGGACCGGCCTGCGCGCCGCGCTTGGCCTATGGAGAGGATATTCCCCGGCGCGTCGAGGCCTTGCACCGGCATACGCTTTTGCATTTCCGCCAGGAGCCGCACGGGTGGGCGCGGTTCTTCGCGGCCGCCGGATGCAAGGGGCTGAAAGGGGCCGCCGACCGTTATTTCGACGATGCGGATCTGCTGTTTGCGGCTGCCTGCCAAGGGCTTGGCATTGCCCTTGTCGATTCTGTTCTGCACAAGGATCTGCTGGAACCGGGCCATCTGATCCGGCCGATCGATATCGAGATCGCGACCGGCGACGGCTTCCATCTGGTCTTTGCGCCGGACGCGGAATCCAAACCGGCGGTCTTGTGCTTTTGCGACTGGCTTATGTCCTTACCGGAAATTCAATATTTCCGGATACGTCAGAAAGCGTTCGAAGACAAAATCGTGACACTGCGATGATGCGTTCATGACTGGCCTGACCGTATCCGGATTGGATCACCTTCCCGCAGGACGCATTGGTTTGCCGGTTATGCAAATCGGCTTTGCGATTACTGCAAATTTCTATCCTTGTACAAATCGATTCTCGAACCGGCCGGATAACGCCATACACTAAAGAGTGTATTGTTTGCGGCTGAAAGTAGATTTGCCATAAATATAAAACGCGCATTGCGGGTGCTCTGTGCGCGTGCCACGGCAAGCAGGCAAGACGTTGGGGATTGTTGGTTTCGAGTCGGCTTGTTGGGGGCTAAGTCTGTCATGGAAGTGTCACGGTCCGCGGAGGCCTCAGCCCCTCGCGCGACGGCTTTTTTTCGCGCCGTCACCCGCTTTCCTCGTGCGATTACCATTGTCAGCCTGATCGTTTTGGTTCTGACCGCCAGCCAGATCCTGTCCATCGTGCGCGACACGACGGTGGATGCGTTCATGCCCACCGGCCATCCGGCCTTGGTCTACCGGGACAAGGTCGAGGAGATCTTCGGCCTGCGCGATCCCATTGTCATTGCCGTGTTGCGGGACGAGCCGGGCGGCGTCTTCACGCCGGTGTCCCTGGCGCTGGTCGAGCGTCTGACCGAAGCGGTGAAGGGGATCGAGAACATCGATCCGGAACGGGTCCGCAGTCTGGCCACGGAAAAAAATATCGTGGGTACGGAGGATGGGCTCGTCGTCACGCCCTTCCTCGATCCCATGCCCGAGACGCCCATGGATGCGGAGCGGGTGCGGCTCGCCGTCCAGGCCATTCCTCTTTATATGGGAACACTGGTTGCCAAGGACGGCTCGGGCACGCTGATCATGGCGGAAGTCGTGGATCCTTTAACGGCCGGTCAAACCTATCAGCACATTGAAACATTGATCGCAGATGCACAGACTGAGGATCATCGGGTGCTGATCGCAGGCGAAGGGGCCGTGGGCGGCTATCTCAGCATCTATCTCAACGAAGACGCGCGTAAGCTCCAGCCGATTGCTTTCCTTATCATTCTCGTGGTCATGGCTATTGCCTTCCGCAGCCGGAGAGCTTTTTTCATTCCGATCGCGATCATCATGGCGACCGTCGGCGGATCTATGGGACTCATGGGAGCAGCGGGCGTTCCTTATTACATTATTACGTCGGCTTTACCTGTGATTCTGATCGGTATCGCGGTCGCCGATTCGATCCATTTATTGAGCCGTTACTATGAAGAGCTCGCCATCGATCCGGAGGCGGAGCAAAGAACCATCGTGGTGCGCGCCATGGCCGTCATGTGGCGGCCGGTCGTCCTCACCTCCCTGACGACGATTGCTGGATTTGCCGGGATCAGCGCGACTTCGGGCATGCCGCCCATGTTCTGGTTCGGCGCCTTCGCCATTATCGGTGTTCTCTTTGCGCTTGTTTATTCCATGATCTTCCTGCCTGCCGCCATGTGCCTGTTCGAAGCCCGTCCCAGTCCCGCCTTCCGGCCCAATGCGCAAGGCGAAAGCTACGACACCTTCGCGCGCCTCCTTGGGCAAATCGGGCTTTTCTCGATCAACCGGGCACAGACGATCGTGGTGCTGTGCGCCGTACTTGTCGGTTTAGGCATTGCCGGCCTTGTCCAGTTGAAGACCGACCGGGCGCGGATCGAGAATTTCTCAGACTCGGCGCCGATCTATCAGGCCCATTCTGAGATCAATAAGCGGTTTAGCGGCACCAGCTATCTGGATATTGTCGTCGAGACGCCCGAGGTCGAAGGGTTGTTCGATCCGGATCGCTTGGCGCGTATCGAAGCGCTGCAAACCTATCTGGAAGGCATGAGCCGGGTCCAGGACAGCGTGTCCATTGTCGATTACCTGAAACAGATGCATAAGGCGATGAACGGCAACGATCCGGCCTTTTACCGTCTGCCCGATGATCCCGATCTGATCGCCCAGTATTTTTTGCTCTACTCCGCCATGGGCGGACCGACCGATTTCCAGGAGGAAATCGATTACGACTATCGCCGTGCCTTGGTCCGCTTCATGATCAATGACAGCAGATACTCCACCGATATCGAGATTGTTCAGGCGGCAGAAGACTATATTAAAGAAACTTTTTCTACGGAGGATTTGACAGCGAATCTAAGCGGGCGCCTCAATGTGGATTACCATTGGATGATGCCGCTCGCCCGCAATCATTTTCTGTCAATCTGCGTTTCTTTACTGCTTGTCTTTGCCATGTCGGCCTTGTTGTTCCGCTCATTCGTGGGCGGTGTTCTGACGGTCGCTCCCGTCCTGGTGGCCGTCCTTTCGGTTTATGCGGTCATGGGGTTCACGAACATCTGGCTTGAGCCCGCCACCTCCATGTTCGCCGCCATCGCCATCGGATTGGGCGTCGATTTCCCCATTCATATCATCGACCGCCTCCGGTATTTGATCCGGGAGCAGAGTTTGAATTTGCGGGATGCCTGCCGGGCGCTTTATCCCAGTGCGGGCCGCGCCTTGTTTTTCAACTTTCTGGCTCTGTTTCTCGGCTTTGGCGCGCTTGTAATGAGCGAGATGCCGCCGCTTTATCGTCTGGGCACGCTCATAGCAGCGGCTATGGCCGCCAATTTCATCAGTGCCGTGATTTTCCTGCCCGCGCTCGTGACGATCTTGAGGCCGAAATTCTGCGGGCTTGAAGGGTTTTCCATCAAGATCTTCCGCCGGGGCGGCGGCGGGGCCGCGGCCATGATCGCTGTGGCGGTGCTTGGATCGGTGCTGGCGCTTTGCGATGCGCGGGCCGACGAGCCCCTCGATGGACCGGCCATTGCCCGGAACATCTCCGACCGGCCGGACGGCGTGACGGTGCGCTATGACCTGACCATGACCCTGACCAACCGGAGCGGATCCGTGCGGACACGCGAAACTGTCATCTTACGCAAGGAAGATGACGAAGCGCGCCGCATCGCCGTATTCTTCCTGAAGCCGACCAATGTCAGAGGCACGGCGTTTCTGACCTATGATTATAAAGACAGCGCGCGGACGGATAACCGCTGGCTCTATCTGCCAGCTATGCGCCGTGTGCGGCGGATTTCGGCCTCCGACCGGGGCGATTACTTCATCGGTACCGATTTCACGTATCAGGACATTCAGGATTCAACCAAGTTCTCGCTCGATGATTATCATTTCACGCTGGCGGGCGAGGACATGGTGGACGGCGCCACGCTTTACCGGCTCGATCTTCAACCCCAAAGCCCGAAGATCGCCAAGGAACTGGGTTACAGCCATGTGGTGACCTGGGTCGATCCGGAAAACTGGATGCCCCGCAAGGCCGATTTCTGGGACACCAACGATAACTTCTTGAAAACAATCACGCTGAGCGATGTGCGCCAGATCCAGGGCATCTGGACGGTGATGCGCATCACGGCGGAGAACCATAAGACCGGCCACAAAACGGAATTGCTTTATAATGAGGTGAATTACGAAGCCGATATTCCGGACGACCGGCTGACGCAAGGGGGATTGCGCCGTGGGCTTTAAACGTCGCATGGGGACGGTTTCCGCCGGTATCGCCTTGAGCGCCCTGGCGGCGGGCGGCATCAGTCTGTCCGCCTACGCACAAGACGGCATAACCGTCACGGATGTTTCCGCCATTCTCGAGACCCAGGGCGCTTACGCCTGGGACGAGGAGCGGGGCGATCGTTTGGAATGGCGCTTCGAGCCGCGCGCTGATATGGATCTGGGCGGGCTTGGCACTTTCACCGGCATCGCGCGCCTGGAAATCGACGGCTATGACCGGCTGGAACCGGGCCGGCCGGGACAGACGGAGCGGTCTTCCGGCAACCGGCGGATTCTGGTCGGCGACCGGGCGGGCGTCGAGCTGCGCGAAGCCTATCTGACGGGCTCGGCCGGGCCCATCACCTACCGGCTGGGCAAGCAGCAGGTCGTGTGGGGCGAGGCGGACGGCCTTAAAGTGCTCGACGTGGTCAATCCCCAGTCTTTCCGCGCCTTTATCCTCGATGATTTCGATGTGTCGCGCATTCCTCTGTGGACGGTCAATCTGGAGACCCGGATCGCCGGCATCGATGTGCAGGCGGTCTGGATCCCAGACCGGACCTATCACGAACTGCCGGAACCGGGCGCCACATTCGCCTTGACCTCGCCGCGCTTCACGCCGCCGCCATTCGCCCTCGACCGTCCGGCCGTCTTCAGGATCGAGCGGCCCGATAACGGTCCGGTGCGCGACAGCGATGCAGGTATCCGGCTGTCGGCCTTTTGGGGCGGCTGGGACCTCTCCGCGCTCTATCTTTATCATTATGAAGA
Source organism: uncultured Alphaproteobacteria bacterium (assembly GCA_964612085.1). GTDB lineage: Bacteria > Pseudomonadota > Alphaproteobacteria > JAJFIK01 > JAJFIK01 > CAZTCJ01. The sequence continues at coordinate 31,795 of CAZTCJ010000015.1, read as the reverse complement.
TCGTCCGGTCTTTGAAATCACCCGGCTTGCGGAGCGTACGGAAATCGCTCAAATCTACGATCGGGTCCATCTGGCGGGCGTGACGGCCAGCAATGCCTTCGGCGATTTCGTTCTGCGTACGGAAATTGGCTTCACATGGGGCCGGGCCTATAATGTCACGCTCGATATCGCGCCTGACGGAATCGCGGAGTCGGATAATCTCTCCTATGTTCTGGGTCTTGATTATTACGGTCTCCCGAAAGGCGTGATCAGCGCCCAGCTCTTTCAGGATGTGGTTCTGGACGATCCCGGCGGGCTTCCCCGCTCGCGGGTCGATAGCTTTGCCACGCTCACTTGGCGCGGCCGGTTTTCCAACGATCGTCTGCGTCCGGAAGTGCAGTGGCTGAGCAATCTCAACGATGGCGACGGGCTGGTGCGCGTGTCCCTGGCCTATGAACTTAGCGATGCGCTGACCGTGACCATCGGCGGCGATCTGTTTTACGGCGATCCGCTCGGCGTTTTCGGGGAATTCGACCGGGCGGACCGCATCACCGCAGGCTTCAAGCTGGGGATCTGACGCCACAGAGAGGCCCAAACCCGCGCCCGGCAAGCCCCCTGGAGTCGTTCATCGTTGCAGGGGCGCGCCAACGCACTATCCTCTGAGACGCAAGAATGAGACCCCGGGGGGCCGATCAGACCTCTCAAGGGCTGATCATGGGGCGTCAAGGTGCGGTTTTACATGTATCGTTTGTATATTGCTGCGGTTGCGGCAGTATTTGTGCTGGCCGGATGCGACAGCCAGGAGACCCAATCCAATGACGGCCGCCGGGGGGCGCGCGACGCCGCGCCCGTACGTATCATCGCCCATAAAGTCGCCTATGTCCGCCAGGAAACCCGCGTTGAGGCGGTGGGTACGGCGCGGGCCCGCGCCAGCGCCATCCTGTATCCGGAAACCGGCGGCGCGGTGACGGAGATCCTGTTCCGGGCCGGCGCGTTCGCGGAAGAAGGCGCGCCGCTCGTGCGTCTTGAGGACAGCCAGGAGCGGCTCGCGGTCCGGCTGGCGGAGGTGGCGGTCAAGGAAGCCGAGCAGCTTCTGGCCCGCTACCGGCGGATCGAGGATACGGGTGCTGTGTCCGACAGCCAGATCGATGAGGCCCAGACGGCCCTCGAGGCGGCCCGCATTCAGCTTGAACAGGCCGAGGTCGCGTTGGCCGAACGGACCATCACCGCGCCCTTCGCCGGTTATCTGGGACTGACCGATATCGATCCGGGCGCGCGCATCACGCCGACCACGGCCATCACCCAACTGGACGACCGGCGCGTGCTCTATGTGGATTTTCAGGCGCCCGAACAGGTTTTCGCCCGGGTGCAGGTCGGCGATACGGTCGAGGCCGCCCCTTTCGCCGAGCCCGACCGGACCTACGCGGCCGAAGTCATCAATGTGGACAGCCGGATCGATCCGGACCGGCGCAGCTTCACCGTGCGCGCCGCCCTCGACAACGCCTCCGACATTCTGCGCCCGGGCATGAGCTTCCAGATCGCCGTCACCTTCGAAGGCGAGGCCTATCCGGCGGTGCCCGAAGCGGCGATCATTTGGGGCAGCGACGGCTCTTATGTGTGGACCGTGCGCGAGGGCGCGGCGCGCCAAGTGCCCGTCACCATCATATCCCGCGAAAAAGGGCAGGTGCTGGTGCGCGGCGATATTCCGGAAGGCTCCCTGGTGGTGGCCGAGGGTGTACAGAAAGTCCGTGAGGGAACGCAAGTCACGGATATCGGCGGTGCCGTTGAGCGGAGTACGGAATGAGCGAGAGCCGCAACGATCTGCCATCCCTGTCCGTCAAGCGGCCGCTTTTCGCGGGCGTGCTCAATCTGCTGATCGTGATTGCCGGGCTTGCCGCCATATTCGGCGTGGAAGTGCGCGAACTGCCCGATGTGGACCGGCCCATCGTATCGGTGACCGCCAATCTGCCCGGCGCCGCGCCTGAAACCATGGATGCGGAAGTTACCAGCATTCTCGAAGGGGCGGCGGCACGGGTCTCCGGCGTGCGCCAGATCCGCTCGTCGAGCGAGGAGAACAACGCCCGCATCCGCGTGGAGTTCAATCCGGGCGTCAACCTCGATACGGCGGCGGCGGATGTGCGCGAGGCGGTGAGCCGGGTCACCCGCCAACTGCCCGACCGGGTCGAACAGATCCGCGTCACCAAGGCCGATGACGATGCCGATCCCATCGTGCAGCTCGCCGTGGTCGGTCCGTCCTATGACGAAGAAGAACTGACCCGGATCATCGAGAACGACATGGTGCCGGAGCTTCTGGCGGTCGAAGGGGTGGCGACTGTCGATCTGTTCGGCACCCGCCAGCGCCAGCTCCGGGTCGTGCTCGATCCCCTGCGCCTGAGCCGGTTCGGCCTGACGGTCGCCGATGTGGTGAACGCCCTCCAGCAGGCGCCGTTCGACGTGCCCGTGGGCAGTTTCCGCTCCACCGATCAGGAACTGATCGTGCGCGCTGAGGCGACGGCGGCCACGCCCGAGCGGGTGAAGGATGTGATCATTTCCGGCCAGACACGCATCGGCGATGTGGCGGAAGCCTTTTTCGCGCCCGCCGATGCCACCAGTTTCACCCGTCTGAACGGCGAGCGGATCATCGGTCTCGGCATCGTGCGCCAGGCGCAGTCGAACACCATTCAGATTTCCGATGCGGTGCGTGCAAGGGTGCGCCAGCTCAACAACCGCTTTGATGATATCGAGATCGTGGTCCAGTCGGACGATGCGGTGTTCATCAAGGGCTCGGTGCGCGAAGTGCTGATCAGCCTGGGCTTCACCGTGCTGATCGTGGTCGGTACCATTTGGCTCTTTATCGGCTCGCTCAAGGCGACGCTTATTCCGAGCGCGGCCATTCCGACGGCCCTGATCGGCGCGCTGGCGGGGATCTGGCTGTCGGGCTTTTCGATCAATCTGCTCACCCTGTTGGCGCTGGTGCTCGCCACCGGTCTGATCGTGGACGATGCCATCGTGGTGCTGGAGAATATCCACCGTCTGCAGACGAAAGGGCTGGGACGGCGCGCGGCGGCCGTGCTGGGCACGCGGCAGGTGTTTTTCGCCGTCGTGGCCACCACCGCCGTGCTGGTGGCGGTGTTCGTGCCCATATCCTTCCTGCCGTCGACGGCCGGGCGGCTGTTCCGCGAGTTCGGCTTCACCCTGGCCCTGTCGGTGATCATCTCGTCCTTCGTGGCGTTGACGCTCGTGCCTGCGCTTGCGGCCCGGCTCACCTTTCATGACGACACGGACAATCCCGGTGCCCTGGCGCGTCTCGGCAACGGCCTGGCGTGGATGTACGAGAAACTCCTGAAGCTGGCGCTCGCCGTGCCGGTCCTGACCATGGGTCTGGCGGTGGCCTCGGCCATCGGCGCCGCCTTGCTTTATTCGGCGCTCGATCAGGAACTGGTGCCCAGCGAGGACCGGGGCGTCATCTATATCTTCGCGTCGGGTCCTGACGGTGTCGGCATCGATTACATGCAGCGCCAGGCCGATCAGGTCGAGAAAGTGCTCGAACCCTATCTGGAAAGCGGTGAGATCACCTCGCTTTATAGCGTCGTGGGCCGCTGGGATCCGAACCTTATCTTCATCACCGCGCCGCTGGCGCCCTGGTCTGAACGGACCCGCAGCCAGCAGGAGATCATCGCCGAACTGCGCAGGCCCTTGTCCCAGATCCCCGGATCCCGCGCCAGCGTCTTCGGCCGGGGCAGCCTCAGCATCGGGCGGGGGCGTCGCTCCGGTCTCGAAGTGGCTTTGACCGGTCCGGAGTATCAGCAGATCTTCGAGGCCGCCCGCGCGCTTTCCGATGCCATTGAGACGAATTCGGAGATTCTGTCGAACCCGGAGATTTCCTATCAGCCGACCCAGCCCCAATTGTCGATCCGCATCGACCGGCGCCGGGCCGCCGATCTGGGCGTGCCTCTGGACGAGCTGTCCGTCACCTTGCGGGTCATGGTCGGCGGCGATGAGATCATCGATCTCAATGTGGGCGATCAGGCGATCCCGATCTTTCTGGAATCCGCCACCGGCGCGATCGACGACCCGTCCGACCTGCGCAATCTTTTCGTCCGTTCGGACAATGGCAATCTCATCCCCTTGTCGAGCCTGACCACCATTGTGGAGGAAGGGGTTGCGGCCGAACTCGACCGCACCGAACAGCGCCGGGCCATCGAACTGGAAGCCGATGTGGCCGCCGGTGTGCCTCTGGCCGATGCCGTGGCCGAGATCGAGCGTCTGGCCGATGAGGTGTTGTCAGGCAATATCGACATGCTGCTTCAGGGCGAGGCGGAAACCCTCGGTGAGACTTCGCAGGAACTGGCGCTCACCTACGCCTTTGCCTTCATCATCGTGTTCCTGGTGCTGACGGCCCAGTTCGAGAGCCTGACCAGCCCCATGGTGATCATCCTCTCGGTGCCGTTCGCGCTCGCCGCCGCCGTCTACGCCCTGTTCCTGACCGGCACTTCGCTCAACATCTTTTCCCAGATCGGGCTTGTCATGTTGATCGGCCTGATGGCGAAGAACGGGGTGCTGCTGGTCGAGTTCGCCGATCAGTTGCGGGTCGAAGGGCGCAACGTGCGCGATGCGGTGTTCGAGGCGGCCATCATCCGTCTGCGCCCCATTATGATGACCTTGATCTCCACCGTGGTCGGCGCCGTGCCGCTGATCCTGGCAAGCGGAGCGGGGGCGGAAGCGCGCGCCTCCATCGGCTGGACCGTGTTCGGCGGCCTGGGGCTCGCCGCGATCTTCACCCTGTTCCTGACGCCGGTGATCTATCTGGGGGTCGCCCGCCTGGGCAAACCGCGCTCGGTCCAGGCCAAGGCGCTGGAGCAGGAACTGGCCGAGGCCGAACGCCGTGAAAGCGCTTTCGACCGGGACGATCGCCCATGACCCGCCCGGCGCGTCTTTCGCTGGTCGCGGCGCTGCTGGGTCTGGCGGGCTGCGTGGTCGGTCCCGACTATGTTCAGCCCGAGATCAAGGTCACCGCCGCTTATCGTACGGACTACCGGCTTGAGACGGCGACGGACGATCTGTGGTGGAAGGGCTTCGAGGACGAAACTTTGGACGGGCTGATCGACGAAGCGCTCGCCAACAATCTCGATATCGGCGTGGCGCTCGCCCGTCTGGCCGAGACCGGTGCTTTGGCCCGCGCTGAGTTTTCCGACCTGTTTCCGATCCTGGACGGCACGGCGAGCGGCACCTTGCGCGACGGCCCGCAGAGCGATGCCCTCTCGAGCGGCACGGCGGGCGCGGTGCTGTCCTTCAATGCCGATCTTTTCGGCGGCCAGAAGCGGCGCATCCAGCAGGCGCGGGCCGTGGCGAAAGCGGCGGGCTTTAGCCTGGAAGATGTCCGCCGCCTGACGGTCGCGAGCGTCGCCGATACCTATGTGGAGCTGCGGCGTACCCAGGCCCGCCTGGATCTTCTGGAAACCTCCCTCGATCTCCAGCGCCAGACCTTGCAGATCGTGCGCCAGCGGTTCGAGGCGGGCCTGGCCGCTGATCTCGATTATCAGCGGGCGGCGGCCGATCTGGCGCGCACCCAATCCCAGCGGGGCACGTTGGCGGCGGCCCGGGCGCGGGCGGAAAACGCGCTGGCCGTGCTGCTGGGCGAACCGCCCGCCGACGGTCTGGCGCCTGGATACGATGCCGATCCCATTCCCGTTTACGGCAGCGGACCCGAGGCGGGCGTGCCCGCGGTTCTGATCAGGCGGCGGCCGGACGTTCTGTCGGCGGAAGAGGGTTTGAAAGCAGCCGTGGCGGCCATCGGTGTCGAGGTCGCCGATCTGTACCCCGCGCTACGCCTGCCCGGCCAGGTGAGCGTCGGGCTGGGCGGGGCTCAGGCTATGGCCGGAACCGTGACGGCGGTCTTGAGCGCCGTGCTCGATGTCCCGGCACTTGATGCCGGACGGCGGCGGGCGGAAGTGCGCGCGGCCCGGGCCCGTGCCGAAGCGGCGCGCCTGACCTATGAACGCACGGTGCTCCAAAGCCTGAGCGAGGTGGAAAACGCGCTCGCCGCCATTCAAGGGTTCAAGCAGCGCCGGGACGATCTGTTGCGCGCCATCGAGGCGAGCGAGCTGGCCTTCAACCAGCTCAATGCTCTTTACCGGGAGGGTCTCGCCAGCTTCATCGATATTCTGGATGCCCAGCGGACGCTGATCGACAGCCGGGAGGCCTATGTGGAAGCCGAGGCCGACCTCGCCGGCGCGGTCATCGACCTCTACCAAGCGCTCGGCGCCCCGACGGCTTTGCCGGAAAGCTAAACAGATCTAAAGCTGCGTCACATTGGACTCAGGGGCTCCGGCCTTTGGAACCATCTGTTCCGGCAATAGGACCAGCTTGCGGAAACCGGGATCGTCGAACAGCGGGTTGAATTCCTCCTCCGTTCGCGCCTGATCCCGCAGCGTTTCCGACAGCTCGATGGCCTTGGCGAGATCCGCCAGGACGGCCTCCGTGGTGTCCAGGCCGACCCTGGCGCAGGCCCGCTGATAATAGGCGAGACTGCTGTCGGGATATTCTTCCAGGATCTTGTTGCAGAGCGAAAGCGCCCAGTCGCGTTCGCCAAGCTGCAAAGCGGCGTCGGCCTTATAGGCCATGGTTTCCGTATCGCTCGGATTCAGTTCCAGTATGCGGTCATAGAACTCAATCTTGGTGCGCGGGTTGCTGGCCTGGTTCGATTGAAGCCACAGAGAGCGGATGGTCTGGGTCTTTTCGATCTGCCGGTGGTTTTCCAGGATTTCCTCGCCGCGCGCCTGAAGCTCGGTTTCGAGCGCCGTCAGCCGCGCCTCATATTCCTTGCTCACCCGGCTGACTTCTTCCTCCGCGATCTTGGCGAAGGAATTCTTAAGTTCCTTGAGCGAGTTCCAGCCGAACAGGGTCAGGATCGTCGCCACACCCAGAAACACATAGAAAAAGAACGTCACCGTATTGTTGGAATAGCCGACCGCCTTGTCCGCCACGTCCAGTTCCCGGTCCGTGATCTCGCGGATCGCCTCGACACGCAGGTTCTGCATGTCCGAGCGCAGGGCTTTGAGCTCATCCAGGATGTAGCGTTCGATCAAAGGCGAGGCGACCGTGTTGGCGGGCGCGACCTGAGGCACGGGTTCAGGGGCTGGCTGCGCATCCGCCGCCGGTTGGGTCTGGGCCCCGGCGCTGGAAAGAGCGGCGGCGGCCAGGAAGAGAAAGGCTGTCAGTACGGTCCGCATGGGATCACCTTGCCGGAGGTCAAATGTTCCGGAACGAAATCATGGGACTCTTTAAGAGAAAAGAAAAATCTGCGTCACGGGCGGAAAAGACGTTACGCGGTATCCTGATCAGTCAAGGCCGGGCCGAGCGCGGCTTTGAGCGGATCCAGATAGGGCTCGAAATGGCGCCATTGCTCAACGCCTGAACGGTAGAGGGGCTGGCGGACCTGTTCTGAACTGGCGGTGCGCACGCTCCGGTCGGTTTTGTGGAAATCGAGGCAGGCCTGTTCGAAGGGCAGGCCGCAGAAATCCAGGATCCGCCGGACCTGGGTTTCCAGATCCGCCACCACCTCTTCATACTGAACCCGGAGCACCTGGCCCGGCAGCACCCGGTCCCAATGGTCCATCAGATCCACATAGCCCCGGTAATAACGGCCGATCTCCTCAAGCCCGTAGGTGAATTCCTGGCCTTCCGCGAAAAGCTGCTTGAAGCCGCTAAAACAGCAGGCCAGGGGATGGCGGCGCGCATCGATGATCTTGGCGTTGGGCAGGACCAGATGGATGAGCCCGATATGGCGGAAATTGTTGGGCATCTTGTCGGTGAAGAAGGGCGCGCCCGCCCGGTGGATGCGGGTCTCCTCCAGATAGCTTTCGCCCAGTGTCCTTAAATCCTCCGCATCGAGATCGTGGAGGACGGCGGGATAGAGCGGCTCGTCCGTCACCTTGCGCCGGCCGTTGAGCCTGTGGGCCATGGCCAGGATGTTGGGCAGTTCCAGCGTCCCGTCTACCTGGGTGTGGGAGGCCAGGATCTGCTCCAGCAGGGTCGAGCCCGCCCTGGGCAGGCCGACAATGAAGATGGGATCCGGCGCGTCACAGCCCTTGCCCGCCTGTTTTGCGAACAGTTCGTCCGTACAGACCGTTTGCTGGAGGCTGAGTTCCGCCTCCATCCGGTCGGCGCTGTAGCGCAGCTCGTCCTTCTTCAGACGATTGCCACGCTCGTAATAGGAAAAGGCCGCAGCGAAGTCTCGTGTATCCTCATGGGCCTTGCCGAGCGCGAAACACAGATGATAGCGGTCCGTAAGCGGCGTTTTGGGATCTTCCTCCCGGGCCTCCATGCGGACGATCTCATCCTCCGTAAACCGGTAGGTCTTGAGATTGGCCAGACTCCAATAGGCATCGCCGAAAGCCGGGCGCGTGGCATAGGCCGCACGGTAGGCTTCGACTGCGTCCGCCTGCCGGCCCATGGTTTTCAAGGCGTGGCCGCGCGACAGATGAATGGAGGCCGGATCCGGCGCCTTGGTCACGACCCCATCGAAGATGTCGAGCGCTTTGCCGTAATCGCCCACGGCCATGCAGGCATTGGCATAAATGGTCTGGAGGAGCGGGTTGTCCGGATCGCGCGCAAGCAGGCTTTCCGCTTCCCGCCGAGCCTGGGCGAATTTCTGGCGCTTCTGCAGCACATCCACATAATCGATCCGGACCGGGATGTTATCAGGCTCGAAGGTGAGACCGCTTTCTAGCAGGAATTCCGCATCGTCCAGCACATGGAGCTTGACGCCCAGATTGGCGAGCAGCCGCATGCCTTCCACATGGCTCGGATTTTTCTTCAGGAAGGCGCGGGCCAGCCGCTCGGCCTTTAGCAGGCGGCCTTCATGCATGAAGCTCGTCACCGAGACCAGTTCCGGCGGCAGGGCGCGCAGGCGGTTCACCTGCGCCATGGCCTTCTCGGAAGCGTCCGTATGCCCCGCTTCCCGATGAAGCTTTGCCAGTGTGTTCCAGCTTGCGGTCAAGGCCGGATTGTACCGGACCGCCTGGTCGTAGGCATCAAGCGCCCGGGCCTTGTCGCCCAGGGCGAGACTCAAATGCCCCTGTTCCTGATGGGCCCGGCCATAGTGGGGGCTGACCGTGGTCAGCCGGTCGAGCGCGGTTTGCGCACCATCCAGGTCCTTCGCGTAGCGGCGGGCGACCGCCAGCATGTAAAGCGCGTCTGCATGATCGGGATCCGTATGGAGAACGGTTTGGGTGCGCGCCCCGGCGGCATCGAACCGGCCTTGCTGGAGAAGCGCTTTCGCCTCATCGAGCGCGGCCTGGGTCTCATCTGACGGCGGGGTGGGGTCGGCCACGGCTTACTCTCCGGTCTCAACGTAAAAAGGGCGGCCCGGAAGGACCGCCCCCATAGTATCCGTCAGAAACGCCGGTGCCAATGTCAGTTGAAATCGACCGAGACGTTGAGCGTAACCGTCCGGGGACGGTTGGTGGTGATCCGGCGGATATCGTCCTGCTCGTTGATGAACAACTCCGCCCGCTCGTCGGTCAGATTTTCAAAGAACAGACCGACTTCCCAGAAATCCTTGCCGACGCCGAAGGAGGCATCGAGCGTGACATAGGAGTCCTGCTGTTCGCGCACTTCCGCCACCAGCGAGCTGAAGCTTTCACCCGCATATTGCACCGCGCCTTGGGCATAAAGCCGGTAGTCATCGACATAGGTGTCGTACCGGCCCCGGATCACCGCCTGGACCGTCGGCACCAGCGGCAGTTCGCTGCCCACGGGCGCCAGTTCCACGGCCTCACCGAACACTTCCGTCAGTTCCGTATCGTTATAGGAGACGGCGCCGAAGAAGGTGATTTCATCCGTGGCCGCCCAGACCACATCCGCCTCGATACCGCGAATTTCCGAATTCGCCGCATTCTCGATAAAGGTCAGAATGGAGACGTTTGTGGGGTCGAAGCGCGAGACCTGCATGTTGTCCCACTGGATGAAATAGGCCGCGCCGTTGAACTGCAGGGTGCCGTCGAGCAGAAGCGTCTTCCAGCCCAGTTCCCAGTTGGTCAGATCGTCCGTGTCATAGGTCGTGCGCACGGTCGGAAAATCCGGATTGCGCGAGAACACGCCGCCGCCCCGGTTGAAGCCGCCGGGCCGGAAGCCTTCCGACCAGGTGAAATAGAACAACAGATCGTCCATGGGCCGGTAGTTCAGTCCGGCCTTGAAGATCGTGTCGCTCAGCTCAAGCGGATCGGGGGTATGGCCGGGCACGTTCGGGTCCGGCGCGCCCGCCACCGGCGCGGCATTGGGATCGCCGCCAGTGCCCGAACTATCGTAATCGCGGCCCGAATCCAGATCGTCGAGCGCGACCAGCGGCGTGGAGAAGATGCCGTTGGCGAAGTTCGACGAGCCCTCGAAATTGGACTCGATATCGTAGTACCGGGCGCCGCCGACGATGGTCAGCACATTCGGAATGATGTCGAATTCCACCTCGCCGAAGAAGGCGAGCTGTTCATCCGTCCGCCGCGCATCGTTGAAGAAGGCAACGCCCGCAGGCCGTGTGGCCGGATTGATCTGGACAGCGCCTGAAATGGGCGCATTCGGAGCAAAGCCCAGTTGTGACGTGGCGGCATAGACGAAATCGTCCTGGGTCTCGATCTCGAAGTCGTCGTAGAACACGCCAGCCGTCAGGCGTACGCGCCACTCGTCAGGCGTATTCACGCGGAATTCGTGGGTGAAACGCTCCAATTCCTGGAAGATTTTGGCGCCCTTGGTGGGATCAAGACAACGACGACCTTCCGGCGTGATGAACGCGGCCTGGACCGCATCGGCCTCGGGGCTGCCGGCGCTCGTATAGGTACAGGTGTAATAGCTGATGAAGGCGCCGCTATTGTTATAGCCCGTATAATCAACGGACTGATTAACTTCTCGGTCGAGATAGGCGCCCGTATACAGAAGATCAAGGAAGGCGAGGCGGCCTTGGACCGTCCAGCTCGTCTGATTGAACTTGTCATCGAGTTCATCGGGGAAGAAGCGGTTCACATCGAGATCGCCCACTTCCGGGTCAAAGTCGAAAACGCCGTCCGCTGTCAGGTCCTGGCGGGTGTGCTGCACCAGGATCTCGTCGATGCCGAAGCCCCAGTCATCGGTGATGTCCATGTACCAGCCGGGGGTGAACAGCGCGCTGACGCGGAACCCCTGATAGGAGGCGTCGTTGAAATCCTCTTCAGCCAGAGCGTTGTTGTTGGCTTCCTCGTAGGAAATGGCATCGGCGGTGGCGGTGGACAGCGGATTGATGGCCGGATCGGTCGTGAACGTGCCCGCCACATTGTCGATATAGCCGCCTTCCTGAATCGAGTAGAAAACGCCGCGCACGGCCAGCACATCCTCGATTACCGGAACATTGACGAAAGCCTCCACGCCGTTCGACATCTCACCATCCTTGGTGAAGCTGACAAAGGCATCGGCGCCGGCGGAGAACCCGTCATAGTTCGGCTTATTGGTTATGAGGCGGACGGTACCGGCCTGGGAGCTGGCGCCGAACAGGGTGCCTTGCGGCCCGGGCAGCACCTCGATGCGCTCCAGGTCGGCTGCGTACACATCCAGATTCCGGCCCGGCGCGGTGACGGGCTGCTCGTCGAGATAAAGCGCCACGTTCGGCTGGGTGCCCTGCACGCCCGACAGCAGCACGCTGATGGGCTGAACCGCCAGACCACGGATGAACGGAACGGATTGCCCCGGACCGCGGCCGCCAAACGTCACATTCGGCAGATAACGGACATAATCGTCGAAATTGCCCACATTCAACTGGTCGATGGTATTGCCGTCCAGCGCCTGCACGGCCACCGCGATGTCCTGGGCGTCGCGTTCCTGCTTGGTCGCCGTCACGGTGATCGTCTCGATGCGGCGGCGCGACTCCTCCTCGTCCTGGGCCTGGGCACTGGTGCCAAGGGCTGTCAACAGAGCGATCGCTGACGCGCTACTCAAAAATTTCATAATCGATGTCCCCTCTATTGGCGGCTTTGACGCAAAAACAACGATGGCGGTTCCGTTGCAAGAACCACTGTGCGGATCACATGTGTTGTGTCTTACCCTGCGGCGCGGTTGTCATGACTCGTGGTTAGACACGGAAGATTTTCATCCGTGCTGCGCCGTTCAGGATGTGCTTTAACGGAGCGAACCATACCATTAAGCTTGATCAGCAAAAGAGCGACATTGTCACCCACAGGCACGGTTTCGCCGTGGCGATCACGCGCGCACTCCTGAAATCATATTATTTACAATGGGTTATGATGGGATGTGATCTTATTGCAACTGTCTGGGGAAAGCTGAGAAACCATCCGCATCTTTGAAAAATCGTAGACAGGCCGGGAGATGATAGCGGGGTTTCACCGAAGATCCACGCCTTTGGACAGACTATCTGCGCTGTAAATCCATATTGCCGGCTTTTCTCTATCCTCGATGAGTATTGTCATAGCCGATAGTATTTACTGAATAAACCGCTCATAATTTTATCTGAAGCCGCGAAATTATGGTCACTCCGATTTCTGTACTGCTTTTTTCTATCGTTTATCTTCATGCGTTGATGCCTGAGCCGCCCGCTTCGGCAACGGGGCCGGAGTCATTCTCTGTATAATGAGTAAGCAAAGAGCCGCATGCGCGCGCGGGCCAGGCCAGGCGGACGCGAAGACCATTAGACAGGGTAGACATTTCAAGCCACACTTTTCAAAACGAAGCGCTGGAGGCCTGGAATGGGAGTGTCGAGACGGCGTCTTTTGCAAGCGGGCGGGAGCGCGGCAGCGCTCGCGGCGGTCGGCGTTCCCGCCGTCCAGCATTTTTCGTGGGGCGGGAAGGACTTTGTGCGGGAAGGCTATACGCCCGATCTGCCGGACGCGCCTCCCGGCGAGCAGGCCTGGATGAACTGGTCGGGGATCGTCAGGGCGACACCCCGGCAGATCGGCTATCCGTCATCGGAAGAAGAGGTTGCCGAGGTCGTCGGAACGACGCCTCTGCGCATACGGCCCGTGGGCAGCGGCCACTCCAATACGGGCCTCGCGCCAAGCGAAGGGGCCATGCTCGATATCAGCGCGCTTGAAGGTCTTTATGCGTATGATGCGCAAACGGGCCGCGCCACATTCGGCGCGGGCACGCGTCTTTTCCAGGCCGCGTCCGAGCTTGCGGAGCGGGGGCGCGCCTTCGCGAACCTGCCGGATATCGATGTTCAGACCCTGGCGGGGTCTTTTTCCACCGCCACCCACGGCACGGGCAACGCGTTGACGGCGCTGCACGATTATATCGTTGGATTCCGGATCGTCAGCGCCAGTGGCGACATATGGGAAGTGTCCGAGGCGCGGGACCCGGATCTTTTCGCCGCCGGTAAGGTGTCCCTGGGTGCGCTCGGCATCATCACACAGTACACGGTCGAAACCGTGCCTGCGTTCAATCTGCGCCGTCGGGTCTGGATCGAACCGGTCGGGCCTTTTCTGGACCGGGTCGAGGAACTGGGCGAGACTCATCGCAATTTCGAGTTCTTCTATTCTCCGGGCACGGGCTATGTGGCGGCGGTCAGCCATGATCGCCATGAGGGTCCCGTGACGGGCAAGGCCGACAGCGAGGACGACGATTTCCTGGCGAGCTTGAAGGAGCTGAGGGACACGTTCGGCTGGTGGCCCTGGATACGCCGCCGGATCGCCCAATCGGCATTTCCCACGGGCACCATCGAGGATGTGAGCGATGAGTCCTGGCGCCTTCTGTCGACGACCCGTCCGACGAAATTCAACGAGATGGAATATCATCTGCCACGGGACGAGGGCGTGAAGACGGTCCGTACCGTGATCGATATGCTCGACCGGCATAAGGACGCGTTTTTCCCTATCGAGTACCGGCATATCGCGCCCGATGCCGCCTGGCTCAGCCCGTTCAATGGCGGCCCCTGCGCGTCGATCGCCATCCATGCGGCCGTCGACGAACCCTACCGTTATTTCTTCACGGATTTCGAGCCGGTGTTCCGGGCGGCGGGCGGACGGCCCCATTGGGGCAAGCTGCATTCCCTGGGCAAGGCGGAGCTGAGCGCGCTTTATCCGGACTATGAGCGGTTTCTGGCGTTACGCCGGGAGATGGACCCGGCGGGCAAATTCCTCAATCCGCATCTCGCAATACTGTTCGGGGAGGCGGCCGATGTCTGATATGTCGCGGCGCGCCGCAATCATCGGCAGTCTGGCCATAACCGGAGGAGCGCTTTTCATGTCGAAACCGGACGATGAGAGCGGACCGCGCGATCCTTACTTTTTGAAGATCCAGGACGCCCTGATGGCGGCGGGCATCGCCACGCCAGTGCTGGTGATCGACCGGGACCGTCTGAATGCCAATATCGACACGCTGATGAGCCATCTGCCGCCGGACATGGGCTACCGGATCGTCGCGAAATCCCTGCCGTCCCTCGATTTGATCGCCCATATCCGTAACCGGTCGGGGACGGACCGTCTGATGACGTTCAATCTGCCCATGCTGCTTTCCTTGAGTACGGCTATGCCCGATGCCGGCCAGCTTTTGGGCAAACCGCTGCCTGTCCAGGCCGCCCGCACTTATTTTGAGACGCTGCCGACTCAATACGCCCCGGCGGCGAACGCCATCCAATGGCTGATCGATACGCCGGAACGGCTCGCTCACTATGCCGCGTTGGCCCAAGCGATTGACCGGCCCCTGAAAATCAATATGGAGATCGATGTGGGCCTGCACCGGGGCGGCTTCGATCCGGGCGAAGGGCTGCGCCAGGCGCTGGAGGCGATCAAAGCCGATCCGCGCCTAGAGTTCGCGGGTTTCATGGGCTATGAGCCCCACATTCCGTCGATCCCGAGCGTGCTCGGCTGGCGGGACAGGGCGCTTCAAGGGGCCTGGCGGATTTACGCCCAAGCGCTCGATCTGGCGCGCTCGGTCTTTGACGCGGACACCATGGCCGGGATCACCCGCAATGCGGCTGGCAGTCCCACTTACCGCTATTACGAGACCACCGAAATCGCCAATGAAATCGCGGCGGGGTCCTGTCTCGTCAAGCCAAGTCATTTCGATACGGAGCTTCTGGAACCGCACCAGCCCGCCAGCTTTATCGCGACGCCTGTCATCAAGTCCCTGCCGGTGACCCGCATCCCCGGGCTGGAATTCGCCGATGCCGCCAAGCGCGCCTGGGATCCCAATTCGAGCAAGACCGTCTTTATCTATGGCGGACACTGGCTCGCCGATCCGGTGGATCCGCCGGGCCTGCGCTACAACGAAACCTTCGGGCGCTCCTCGAACCAGGAGATGCTGAACGGCGGACCGGACTTGCAAATCGAGCCGGACGAGGTCGTGTTCTTCCGTCCCCAGCAGTCCGAAGCGGTCTTCCTGCAATTCGGCGATATCGCGGTCTATGAAGACGGCGCCATTGTCGAGATGTGGCCGGTGTTTCCGGCCTCGGCCTGAAAACCGGCCGCGTCAGCAGTTCCCCGTCATGACCGTGCTGCCGCCGGGATGCAGGTACCCTGAGCACTGCCCGTCGCTCATCAGCCCACCGAACAATGTGCTGCGGTTATAGCCGCCCGCGGCCTGGGCCGAGGCGCGCAGATCGAACTGGGCCGGGCCGCCTTCATAGCCGCCGACCAGAGTGGGGCCGAGCCAGTACCGGCCCGGATTGATATAGCCGAACAGTTGGCGCAGCAGCATCAGTTCCTGGGGGTGGATTTCCCGTCCGTTCACGAAGACGCCGGTCAAAGCGCCATTGCCGCCGCCGGACGCGCTGGCCCGCAAGGGGCCGCCAAGATTGAGGCCGGGCAGGATCCGCCCGATGCTCGGGCCGCCTTGCACGCCCCACAGGCCGGAATAGGGATCGTACCAATAGGCGCCGTCCGGCACGGGTCCGTAAACATTGGCGAGGGCGGTGCGGGTCTGGCCGTCAATGGGCACGCCGTTCACGGTCAATCCGCTCTGGGCCAGACGGATGTCTCCCGGAGCCGCCGCGTTCACCGGCGCAACGGCCACGGCCAGGATCAACGCCGTCACCATGGATGCGAGCCACTTTTTCATCCGTCTCGTCCTTTGTTAAGCCTTGCCCTCACAGCCTGGACGACCGGCTTAAGCCATTATGACGGTTTTACCAAGTGACGAGTGTTATGGATGGGACCGTTCGCGCCTGTCGGAGCCGCCTTTGAAAGGAAATTCTGCCCGCAGGCTCTAAAGAGTCGAAAACCGCCCGTGCGGCCTCTTCATTTCTGCTGATCGTCGCAGTCCCGTCTCGGCAATAAAGGGCGTATGCGGAGAAAGACCTCGTAACCGATATCGAGGATAATCCGGACCGGCCAGAACCCCGCGATATGGCCGATCACCTTGAAGGCCGGCAGCGATTGCCACAAAAGGGCGAAAGCCTTGGCGCCGTCATGGATGTGTCCCGCCTCGTCCATGACGTGGAAGCGGGCAAGGGCTTTTTCGCGCGAAAGCTGCGGCGGCAATTGGCCGTCCTTGGAGATATCGACCCAATTGATGCGCTCAGCGCCCTTGCGGCGCTGGTAAAACGCAATCTCACGCATACACAAGGGGCAGGCGCCGTCATAGAACACAGTCAGCATGGATCCGTGCTTTCCCTATCAGCCTTTATTGCTGATAGAGGTAGCGCCCCGGGGGCCGCCTTCCAGAGCCTGCGGTTATCCGGCCATGCCTTGCGGCCCGTTCAATTGGAGCAGCCGCAGATTAAGCACACCCGCCAGCGTCACCCAGGCCAGATAGGGCAGGAGGATGAGGGCCGCCGTGAGATTGAGCGGAGCGAACACCACGATCACGGCGAGGATCGAGACCCAGAGCGCGATAACTTCGGCCAGGCCCCAATCGAGACGCTTGAGCCCGAAAAACAGGGCGGACCAGCCGGCGTTCAGCACAAGGCTGACCGCGTAGACGGCAAGGGCGGGCCAGGCGTCCGGCCCGGACGACTGCCAGACGAGCCAGCCCGATACCGCGTTCAACAGATAAAGCACGCTCCAAACCACGGGAAAGGCCCAGTTGGGCGGTGTCCAGCCAGGTTTGCGCAGCGCTTCGTACCAGTCGCCAGGACGGAACACCGCGCCCGAGGAGGCGGCGGCGAAGTTAACGATCAGAAAACCCGCCAGGGCGAGCAGGGAATCCAAGGTCATGGGTCATGTCCTTCGGGTCAGCGGGCGCGGACCTGGATCGTCCGCCCGATCGTATTGAGGATGTCGCGCAGCGTATCGTAATCGGGATGGCGCACATGCATCCACGCATTGGCCATATAGCCCGCTTCGACCCCTTGGGTAGGCGTGCCGGGTGAGGGGAAATGCTGGGCACAGATGTTTTCGCCGAACCGGTGCCAGATCTCGTCGGCCCCGTCGTAATGGGAAATCACCCCGTCGCGGTCCGGCCGCAAGGCGATGATGCCGCAGGAATAGCGGCGCGAGGGCCGGGCTTCCGTGTGTCCGTGGGTGACGGCAAGGGCCCATTCCCGGAAAATGTCGAACTCATTGGCATAGCAATAGACATTCCAGTGGCCGACGCCGGGCGGCCGTGCGCCGATCTCGGAAAACTTCAAGCCCTTGGACCCGAAGAACCATTCCATATGGGTCGGCGCGGTGGTGATGCCTAAGACCTCGATCACCCGCCGGCCCATCTCATAGATTTCCTGGTAGCCGGGCGAGTCCATGCGATTGGTACAGACGATCTGGGGGCTGATCCAGCGGGTGCGCATGGCCTCCAGAACATTGGGGTAATAGTGATTGATGAAATCGTGCCGGACCTGGCCGTTGACGGTCAGGGTGTCGTAGAAGCCTTCATGGCCTTCGATGAATTCCTCGATGACGGCGGAGGCCCCGTCCGCGACGCCCGTGGCGTGCAGGATATGGTTGAGCTGGTCGGCCGTATCGGCCCGGTGGGTGCCGGACGCCCCGGCGGCGGCGCGCGGCTTGACGATTAGCGGAAAGCCCACGGCCTGGGCGAATTCCCGGGCTTCCGCCAGGCTCGAGACCCCGGCCGAGGCGGCGCAGGGCACCCCGGCGCGCCGCAGCACGTCCTTCATGGCCGCCTTGTCGCGGCACAGCCAGGCCGTGCGCGCCGACAGGCCCGGAATGTTGGTGGCTTCGCGCACCCGCGCGGCGGTCATGACATGGGCCTCGACGGCGGCCTCCAGACGGTCGACCCATTCGCGCGCCTGAACCCGGCGGACAGCCGCGATCACGGCGTTATCGTCGGTGACCGAATGAACTTGTTCGTAGCCCGACAACCAGTATTTCAGTTCATCGTCCAGCCAGTCGGCGGGCCGCTCGCCGATCCCGGTGACCCGGCAACCGGTACTGTGCAGGGCCCGGACGAATTCCCGCTGATTGTCCGGAAAGGCGGGCTCAAGGAAAATCACGTTCATCGGATCGCCTCCCAATCCCAGGCAACGGAACGATGCCCCGTCACGCGGTGAATTCTTCCAGATAGTGGGGCAGCATATGCCGCCAGGTGGGCCAGGTGTGATCCCATTCATGGCCCCAGGCATCGACCCGGTTTGGGATGCCTTTGCCGCCCAGGGCATCGGCCATGCGCCAGGATTCCTGAGGGTCCTCCCAGCGGCCCTGGCCGAAGGTCAGAAGCGCGAAACGCTGGCGCAGCAGATGAAGCTGGAGCCCGTCCGGCAGGTTGGGCACGAACTGGAGCGGCGAGGCGAAATAAAAGTCCGTATTGCCGCGAAACTCGAACAGGCGTTCCAGATCGAAGGTCCCGGACATGGCGATGGCGATTTTGAACAGGTCCGGGTGGCGGCACAGGGAGGCCAAGGCATTGAATGCACCGATCGAGGCGCCCGCCGTGATGATTTCGGCGGACGGATTCTTGCAATCGGTTCGGATGGCGGGGACCACTTCCTCGGCGATGCAGGCGTCGAACCGGTTCTGCAAAAGCGCACAGTAGTCGGACGGATGGTTCTCGGCCCAGGCGCGCCCGGCGATGCTGTCCACGGAATAAACCTTGATCCGTCCAGCCTCGATCATGGGCCACAGGGCATGGATCATCTGCATGCGCTCGATTTCCAGCGCATCGCCGCCGGCGGTCGGGAAGACCAGCACCGGCGTGCCCCAATGGCCCCAGCGCGCGACCGTGACCTCGCGTTCGACCCGTGGCGAAAACCAGCTTGTCACCTCTCTCATACCGCCTGCCTTTCTGCTGCGATCCCGGCCTGGATGCGGTTCCAGAATAATTCGGTGAAGGCATCCACCTCATGGGCGGGGAAGAGCGCCGTCACTTTCTGGCGGACCGCGTCATGGGCGATGTCGGAGCGGAAGAACGTATCCGCCACATCGTCCAGATGAGCAAGATGGGTGGCGCAGAACTCTTCGAACCGTTCGGTCTCGAAACGTTCATGGGCAATCTGGGCATAGGCGCGCAGCTTGTCGCGCGGCGCCACGTGCTCCTGTTCCGCGATCCGGAAAAACGGTTCCCAGTCCAGGGTCATGCGCATTTTGCGCCTGGTCGCGGCGCAAAACACCGACCAGCGGATATTGGCCTTGATCAACCACGGGAAGTGGAAATGCAGCGACGTGACCTGACTGTCCGGACACGCATTGGCGAAATCGATCGGATACCACACCCAGTCCTTCCGGAGCGCTTCGCAGGAATTGAAGTCCCAGCCGAAAAAGGCGTTGATCGTCATGGTCATGTCTTCGAGGACGGAACGATTGTCCTCATCGAGAAAATTATAATCCATGCGGTAGCGGTCGTGCAGCGGCGCGCCCGGATCATAGTTGACGCAGCGCATCTGCGGCCCAAGCCCCAGGCACCGGACGAAATAATCGTGCGGCACCACGCCCGCCTGGAGGTTCATGACCAGCGTGCCGCTTTCCTCATAGGCCTGGCGCAGGGCGTGCTCGTTATCGATCCGGTTGACGCCCCGCCAGCCGCCGCCGTCATAAGGTTTCATGAACAAGGGATAGCCGATCTTCGCACCGACCTCGCCCAGATCGAAATAGCGGGCATACTGACGAAGGGTCGGCTCCAGATCGGCGGTATGATTATAGGCCTTAGGCGGGATCATCCAGGTCTCAGGCACCGGCAGGCCGAGCCGCATCATGCCGCAATAGCTTGTCTGCTTCTCGTTCGACTGCAGCGACCACGGATTGTTATAGACATAAAGATCGTTCAGGATGATCGCCTTCTTGATCCATTCGCGGCTGGGATTGTACCAGTGCGTCAGGCGATCGATCACCACGTCGTAATGGCTGGGCTGTTGCAGGCTGAAGGGCTCGATGGTGACGCGCTCCACATGGAAGCGCAAGGTGTCGCCGTCCCAGGGAATCGCCAGATCGAGCTGGCGCATCAAAGTCTCATAGCAGATCGGCCAGCAGATGTCGGCACCCAGGGAAAGGCCGATGGTTCGTGTGCGATCCACCATGTTGTTCTCCTTCATGCCCCGCCAGGAAGCCCGTTCAACGCAAGATAGCGCTTTCGCGGGAGCGGGCGTCGTCTAGTCCTGGAAACACCACATGAGCCCGGCACGTAACTGGTTGCGCCAGTTCTGCCAGTGATGCGCGTCCAGAGTTTCCATAAAGCGTGTCACCACACCGCTCTTCTTCAGGAAAGCGGAGAGCCGGCGGTTCTCGGTGATGAGCGCCTCATACCGTCCGCATGTCACGAAAGCCCGGTGCAGGATGCATTTGTCTTCATGCAGACTGTCGACAAAGGCCGAGACGCGGGCGAAGACCTCGCCACGGCTCTCAAGCAGCCGCCGGTCGAAAATGAAGGAGCCCGACTGAAGCACGACGCCGCTGAATTTCTGCGTGAACTGCGCCGCCAGGGACAGGGCGGCGACGGCGCCCAGGCTGGCGCCGATCAGGATCCGGTGGCGCGGATCCAGGTTGATGCCATAACGGCTTTCAATCGCGGGCAAAGCTTCGTCGCAGATGAACCTCCCATGGCGCGGATCATCGATATATTCGGCGGGCCGGTCCGGCGATTGCGTCAGCACGGCGATCAAGGGCGGCAGGTCGCCCCGGTGGATCAGATTGTTGAGGATCGGCAGCAGCGATGCATGATTGACATAGTCGAAGCCGTCATGGAACACGAGGACGGGATAGGTCTGGCCCTTCTTATAATCAGCAGGCAGATAGATACCGAGATCGCGCTTTTCTCCGAAGGCGGCGCTTTCAAGGGAAAAGCGCTCGGCCCGGCCTTCCGGCACATCCGGATTTTTCCGCGTCCAGTCGGGCTGTTGGTAGCCATAGGCCTCGCAGACCGAATTGCCGCCGAAAGGATCGGTCGCCAGGCGCGGGTTGAGCGGATCCGTCACCCACTCGCCGGTGCCGTCGCGCCCGATATCGATCTTGTATTCAAAGCGCGCGCCGTCCGGTACTGTGAGCCGCAGGTGCCAGAGATAATTGCCGACCAGGGGCTCGAAGGGAAAGCCGTTCGTGGGCAGCGACAGGAAATGGCGCAGCCAGACCGTATCGGCCGTGCCGTGCCACAGGAACGTGGCCGCGCCGGGCTCGATCAGCGGGAAGGCGCGGTCCTGCAGGCCGCCGGTCAGGTTCCAGTCCGCTTCGATCTGCCGTTTCTGCAGCAAGGCATCGACGAAGGGGTGACGGTCGCTTGTCTGAGTATCCATTTTGATGTCGGCTGGAGGGAGGGAACGCCGGAAAAGCTTGCGCCAGAAGGACGTCAGACCGATTTTGTCGCCGCTTTCCTCGAAATCATCCCCCATAGACCAAATCTGCCCCTTGCTGCCAGTCCGTTTCGGGCCAAAGCCCCGTCCTCATAGGTCAACACTATCGGGATGAAAGGTCTGAGGCTAGGGTTTAGAATAGCGTTTGAGCCAATCGTGTGAGCCCCGTTTCGGACCCGTGGCCGCGTACCTTCCGGACCTGAGACAGGGCAGGGCGCGGGTCAAGCCCTAGGCCGCACCGGGTCCCTCAAAGCTCGGCGGGAAGGCCTTCGATTGCGTTAACGGGTGCGCCAAGCGGTCCGGTTTTATCCGCTTACGGATTGCAGAGACTGCACCATTGCGGGTCCGCGTACTCCGGACGGTCCGGCGGAATGCGGTGTTCTTTGTAGTCGCATGCGGCGCATCCCCAGATTTCCGATTTCATCACGGTGCTGGGGGTGCCGCACAGGCCGCAGGGCAAGCCTTTTTGCACATCCACGATCCCGAAGCCCGGCGTTCCGCACTCCGGACACAGACAGGTCAGACGCCGGGCAAGCTGTTCCGCCAAACGGTTGAGCGTTGCCATGCGCGTGGGATTGAAATGCGCCCGCATATCGGTCTGGACCATGGCGGATTTGTCGCGCGAGGCCTTGCTGCATTCTGCAATCGCGTCCGCCAGATCTCTTTCAGACTGCAGACCTTTGCGGATCGGTCCGTTTTTCCGGCGGGGCGTGTTGGGCTTCACGATCAGGGCGTGATCGGGAAAGCGCGCCCGTTTGAGGAAGGCCTGCAGGTCGCCCCCCGGCTTCACGACCTCATGGGCGTAGTTGGTTTTGTCATCAAGCAGATGCTCCGAGAGCACCAGCCCGCGCGCGTCATCGACAAGAACAAGAAGTTCGACCCCTGCCGGGATAAAGGGAATATGCGGGTGCGGACCATAACTGCCTTCGCTAGCAAGCCCCAGTTTGCTGCCCGCGATCTCCATGCCGGCCCGGGCCTTGGCGATCGCCGTCTCCAACATGGGACCGGGCCGCTCCACGTCGCCTGTAAAGGTGCCGAGCCGGTCCGTGTCGAGCGGCTCGGGGACGACGGTGCTCAGCCCAAGGATCGACAAGAGGGGCGGAGCAATCGCCTGTTCCTTGCCGTGCATGGTTGCCAGCACGGCTTTTTTCCCCTTGTAAGGATGATCGGCTTCAGGGGACGGGCCCGGATCTGTCATGGGACCTCAACTCGTTTCAAGGCGCCGCAGCGGCTCCATCTCTAGCGTTTCGATTGGAACTTGTGCGGGCGCAGGACTTCGACCTCATGCAGATAAATGATGCCCGCGAAATTGTCGAAAAATTTGGCGGCAATGTCATCGGCAATGGCCTCGGCCATGGCGCGGTCGGATGTCAACACCTCGATTTTGACGTTCGAGAAAGCGCTGACCACCGAGGCGCCGTCGGACGAGCGCACGCCGTGGCTGCCCTTGCCGCCGCCCGCCAGAACCGTGTAGCCCGTGGCGCCCGCCTCCTCGACCAGCTTTGTGATCTGATCCTGAATGATTTTCTCCGTCACAATCGAGATCATGGTTGCTTTGTGTGCCATGTGATCCTCCAGATCCGGCTGAAATGAGCAATCGTCTCTTACAATCCAAAGACCAGTTCGCCGAGCGCCAGGAATAAGGGAATGCAGATGGCGATGGCAACCGGTGTGCCGACGCCGGTGGACGAGCCGATGAACGACGACGGGTTGGCGGTCGGGATACCGGCGCGCAAGGTGGGCGGCCCGGAAATGTCGGAGTTCGACGCGGCGATGACGGCCAGCAGGATGACGCCGCCCGGGCTGAACCCGGTCGCCACATGGGCCACATAGCCGAGCGCGAAGGCAAACAGGCCGTGCACAATCGGCGCGATGGCGGCGTAGACCGCGTACCAGTGGGCGACCCGGCGCAATTCATCCAGGCGCTGATAGGCTTCAATTCCCATGATGAGCATCAGGATGGACAGGAAGCCACGGAACAGGGGCTCGTAGAATTCTTCGTGCACAGCATCGGGCCGTGTCACAAGGCCAAGCAGCATGCCCAGAAGGAGCGCCGAGAGCGCCGAGCCGCGCAGGCTGTCCACCACAATGGGCCAGACCTTGACCTTTGCGCGTCCGTTCCCCTTGCTGCGCTGGAGGTAAATGCTCGCGAGCACGATCGCCAGAACAAGGGCGGGAATGTCCATGAACGGATAAAGGGCGGGCACCCAGGCCTCGAAGAACACCTCCTCTTCCTGAAGGGTGACCATGGCGGCGGCAAGCGTCGAGGCGCTCACCGCGCCGAACAAGCCCGCCGTCGCGATGCCGTCGTCCTGCCGCACGCCCGGCAGTTTGGCCAAGGTGACCACGCCGATCAAAACGATCGCGCAGCCGATGACCATGGCAAGAAAGGCCGGCAGTAGAAGAGCGCTCAGATCCGCTTCCCGGATCTCCATGCCGCCTTCGATCCCGATACTGAGCAGCAGGACGAACACGATAAAGCGGTAAATGGCATCCGGCACGGTGAGCTTGCTGCCCAAGGCGGCGATCAGCATGCCCCCGAGCAGGAAGGCGAGTGTCGGTTTTTGAAACTGCCCGAGAAAGGTCTGCGCAAAATTGAGAAACAGATCCATATTTTCAATCCACTGTAGCCTGACGAAATGCGGCGGCCACAATGATCAAAACCAGGCGTTGCGTAAAATAGATTGTTTAGAATAAATTGATATATGGAATAGAACGATCTATCCTGCGGCCCAGCCGCATGTTTCCGAATGCCGCCGGAAGAGCCGTCCTCATGAAAACGATCGGGTCGCTCAATTTTCATCATCTGCGCTATTTTTGGGCGGTGGCCCATGAAGGCCATCTGACCCGCGCCGCCGAACGCCTCCACGTCTCTCAGTCCGCACTTTCGGTCCAGATCGGCAAGCTGGAGGACGCCCTTGGATACCCGCTGTTCGACCGCCAGGGACGCCAGCTCGTCCTGACCGAGGCCGGCCACATCGTTCTGGACCATGCCGACGCGATCTTCGCCATTGGCAATGAACTGATCGATGTCATGCAGACCCGGGGCGGGGCGGCGGGCAAGATCTTGCACATCGGCGCGCTGGCCACCCTGTCGCGTAATTTTCAGATCGCCTTTCTGAAGCCGCTCTTGGGCCAGGAAGGCGTGGAGATCATTCTGCGCTCCGGCAGCATGGATCACCTTCTAAGGCTTCTGGAGGCGCACCGGCTCGATGCGGTTCTGGTCAACGCGCCGCCGCCCGCTGACGGCGCACGGCCCTGGATCAGTCATCTCATCGCGGAGCAATCGGTCAGCCTTATCGGCACGAAACGGCGGATCGGCAAGCGGCGCAAGCTCGAAGCTCTGCTGGAGAGCGAGCCGCTGGTGGTGCCGACCGGGCAAAGCAGTATACGGATCGGTTTCGATTCCATGGTCGATCAGCTCGGGCTGCGCCCGCGTCTCGCCGCCGAAGTCGATGACATGGCCATGCTGCGGCTCATGGCGCGGGCCGATATCGGTCTGGCGGTCGTGCCGCCCATTATCGTGAAGGACGAGATCGAGGCGGGCCTTCTCACCGAAGCGGCGCAGATGCCCGGTCTCAAGGAGACGTTTTACGCCATCACCTTGCGCCGCCGGTTTCCCAATCCGCTTCTGAAGACGCTTGTGTCGTCTTCCGAGACGCTCATGACGATCTGAGTTGGGAGTAGGAAATCGCCTCCGTTGCCGCCAGCCGATCCCGCCACGCCAGCAGATCCTGGAAGTCGTCAGCCAGCGCCGGATCGGCCCAGCAGCGTCGGGTCGCGGGGCCGAGAGGCGGGTCCACATGGGCGATGGGTGCGACGACCTCCAACACCACCGCCATGGTGATGTCGGCATAGCTGAACCGGCCCAGCAGATAATCGCCGCCGGCCTGCGCCAGGCCGTCGCGCGTGCGTTCGAGCGCGTGACGCAAGGCGCCCGCTTTCACCAGATGGGCATATTTGCGGTCCAGCCGGTTCAAGGCATTGCGCGAGACAAACCGGAGGGAACGGCGCAATGCTCCGGGCACGAAGGCGGGAAGCGATTCCTCCTGCGCCTGGGCATTGGCAAGCATGCAGCGCACGACCCGCGTCCTGCCCTCGGCCAAGGCGGCTTCGCTCAAATCGTTCCAGGGCTCGATCGCCTGGAAGTCGCCAAGGCGTCCGTCAGCCGCCGCTTCGTTGGCGTAGTGCGCGATCTCCCAGGAGCCGCGTATGACCCGATCGCCAGCGAGCATCATCGGAACGGAGACAACACCGGACCATTGCCGCAAGCGCCACCGCAACCCCGGTTCGCTCAGGGTTGGGGTGTATTCCTCGTAATCGAAAGCTTGTCCGCAATGCTCAAGCGCCCAGCGGGCTTTCTGGGTCCAGGGGGCGAAGGCTTCCCCGATCAACAGTAACGGTGCTTGTGCTGTCATCGCCGCTCAGGAGTGCTCTTGGTGAATGAGAGTCTCGACCTTATGCCGATATGCCCTCGAGCGATGCCGCGATCAGCCAATCGACGACACGCTTTTGCGCTTCATGGGGATCGGCCCCGGCGGCGAGCGCTTCGCGGTAGACGGCAAGCTGGCGGTCGGCGCTCGTGCCTCTGCGCACGATCTCGCGGGCATGGCCGATCTCCGTCAGACAACCCAGCTCCTCCGCATGCGGACGCAGCATATCGATCAGTTCTTCCGTCAGTTCCGCCAAAGGTGTGCGTTTGCGCTGACCCAGATCCGCCATGCTGCCCTCGACGCCGTAGCGTTGCGCGATCCACTTGTTCTCGGCCAGAAAGATCCGCCGGTAGCGGCGCCAGATGAGATTGTTGGCGCGGTGATGGCTGAGCATCGCCAGAATGGATTGATAAAGGGCGGCAATCGCGACGGCGTCATCGACGCTGGTGCAGATATCGCAGATGCGCATCTCCAGGGTCGGATGGCGGGCGCTGGGCCGGATGTCCCACCAGATTTTGGTCGGGTCCTCGCACAGGCCGGTCTCGGCCAGCAGATCCAGCATTTCCTGCCAGTCGCCGTAACTGTCCAGCCGTTCGGGCATGCCAGAGCGCGGCAGGTTGCCGAAGACGCTCGGACGGAATGCCTTGAGGCCCGTATCGTGGCCCTCCCAGAACGGCGAGGAAGTGGTCAGCGCCAGCAGGTGCGGCAGGAAATACCCGACCTGGTTCATCATATCGATGCGCAGATCGTTGTCGCTGATGCCCGCGTGAACGTGCATGCCGCAGATCACCATGCGCCGCGCTAATCCCTGGTGCAGATCGGTCAGGAGCCGGTAGCGCTCCATCTCTACCGGAAACTGGGTGTGCCAGGGCGCCCAGGGATGGGTCGATGCCGCGATCAGACACATGCCGAACTCGGCCGCGCAGGCGGCGACGGTGTACCGCAACTCGCGCAATTCGCTGGCGACTTCGGCCACGGTCCGGCGGGGCGAGGTGCCGATTTCGACCTGGGACTGCAGGAACTCATGGGTCACCCGCGAGCCCAGCCGCGCCTCGCACAGCTCCATGAAGCCCGCCGGTGGACGGCTCGCCAGATCCCGCGTTTCCGGATCGACGAGCAGATATTCTTCCTCAACCCCTAGGGTGAGTTCGGGAGTCTGTAATGCCATCTCGCCGCCTGCCACCCCCATGGTTGCGCCGTCAACACAAGAGCGTGCCGCGAGAAAGGCCTGTCTTGCAAGGGTCATGACGAAAGACCGGATCCTGCGCACGGTTTCGCCAAGACGGGCTTGCGGGACCATCCGGCCGGGTTTGGTCCGGCAAGGTCCCGGACCCGGCATCGCGGGCCGCCGTTCGGGACGCGTATTACGCGATCGTCAGAACCCGAAATACGGGCTGATACACAGGTCTGTTACTCAGTAGTCATCTGAAATTCATCTTGAGACTTTCAGATCGATTATTCTCCGTGCACCTATTGACGCTGGGTGCCCCTTATCTATTTCAGCGTGAGGTAGAGACCCCTGCATATGACAAGTACGGGCTGCATTTGTCATCGCTGGTGTCATGCCGACGCGCGGTGCCTTGTCGGGGCGGTCACCGCCCCTTAACGCGTGCGTCTTCCGCTGTGGAAGACTGTTAGGAGGCACTCATGGCAGACACGACGATTGCCGGCATTGCGACCGGTTCTGACGATTTCAATATTCTTGTCAATGCTCTAGGCGCGGCAGGCCTAGTCGACACTCTCGATGCAGAGGGTGCCGACCTGACCGTTTTCGCACCGACCGATGCAGCGTTCACGCAATTAGCGAGCGATTTGGGCTACAGGGGAGACATCCAGGACGAGACGGCCGTCTTCGATTTCCTCGTTTTCGCCCTTACCGGATTGGGCGGCGGCGATCCCATCGCCCCCCTGACCGACATTCTGACCTACCACGTTTCTCCGGGTACCAAGGATCTGGCCGCGATCAGCGCGCTTGAGACCGTGGACACCCTGTTTGAAGGCCAGACGATCACGCCCAATGGCTTGACGCTGATCGACAATGAGCCCGACCTGATCAATCCGGCCCTGGTGCAAACGGACCTCGAAGCAACGAACGGTATCGTTCATGTGATCGACCGGGTGCTGTTGCCGCTCGATCTGGAAGGCAATGACGTGCCGACCATCACCGGCCTGGTGGCGGCTTCCGGCGACGGCCCCGATGCCAATGGAGAGGATTTCGATCTGCTGCTTGCCGCCGTGCAGGCGGCGGGGCTCGCCGAGACCCTCGACGCGGCGGATGCCGATCTGACCGTCTTCGCCCCCAATGACGACGCGTTCGTGCAACTGGCCCTGGATCTGGGTTTCGACGGCACGGATGAGCAGGGCGCGCTCGACTTCATCCTGGCGGCGCTCTCCGATTTGGGCGGCGGCGATTTCACCGCGCCACTCACCCAGATCCTGACTTACCACGTCTCGCCCGAAGCCAAGCAACTGGCGCAGATCGCGCCGCTCGACACGGTGGCCACGCTCGAGGGCAACACCATCGGCGTTGACGGCACGGTGCTCGTCGATCTGGAGCCGGACATCATCGACCCGGCGCTCATCGCCACGGACATTCAGACGGCGAATGGTGTTGTGCATGTGGTGGACCGGGTACTGCTGCCGCTCGACCTGGAAGGCAACGACGTGCCCACCATCACGGGCCTGGTGGCGGCATCGGGCGACGGTCCGGATGACGACAACACCGACTTCGATCTCCTGCTTGCTTCCGTGCAGGCGGCCGGCCTCGCCGACACGCTCGATGCGGAAGATGCCGATTTGACCGTCTTTGCCCCCACCGATGCCGCCTTCCTGCAATTGGCCACCGATCTGGGCTTCACGGGGACGGATGAGCAGGGCGCTTTGGATTTCATCCTGGCGGCGCTGTCCGATCTGGGCGGCGGCGATTTTACCGCGCCGCTCACCCAGATCCTGACCTATCATGTGTCTCCGGACGCCAAGCAACTGGCGCAAATCGAACAGCTTGAGACGGTCGAGACCCTTGAAGGCAACACCATCGGGGTCGATGGCGCGGTGCTGGTCGATCTGGAGCCGGACATCATCGACCCGGCGCTCGTCGCCACGGATATTCAGGCGGCGAACGGTGTTGTGCATGCCATCGACCGGGTGCTGCTGCCGCTCGATCTCGAAGGCAATGATGTACCCACCATCGCGGGTACGGTCGCGGCGTCGGGCGACGGTCCGGATGACGACAATACGGATTTCGATCTGCTCAACGCCGCCCTGGACACGGCCGGACTGACGGGCGCGCTGGATGCGGCGGATGCGGACCTCACCGTATTCGCGCCGACCGATGCGGCCTTCGTCCAACTCGCGACCAATCTGGGCTTCACCGGCACGGACGAGCAGGGCGCTTTGGATTTCATCGTCACGGCCCTGACTGAATTGGGCCGTGGCGATCCGCTGCCGCTTTTGTCGGAAATCTTGCTGTATCATGTGGCGCCCGACGCCCAGCAATTGGCGCAACTGTCGCTCGTGGACTCGGTCGAAACGCAGCAGGGCGGCTCGGTCGGCATTGACGGCACCACGCTCGTCGATCAGGAGCCGGATCTGCCCGATCCGCAACTCGTCGCGACCGATATTCAGGCGTCGAACGGCATTATTCATGCCATCGACAATGTGCTGCTCCCGCTCGATATTCCGGAGACCAACGGAAGGGATAAAGTGGTTCTGCTGGTGGGCGATGACGACGGGGACCGCCTCAAGGGCCGCAACGACAACGACGTGCTGCTGGGCGGCGATGGCAACGATTTCCTCAGGGCCCGCAATGGCGACGACACGCTCGACGGCGGCGCCGGCAATGACCGGTTGCTAGCCCATAACGGTGATGATGTCCTGTTCGGCGGCGAGGGCGATGACGGCCTCTTCGCCGGCCGGGGCGACGATATCCTCAACGGCGGAGAGGGCGACGACTTCCTGAAGGGTGGCCGGGGCGACGATATCCTCAACGGCGGAGAGGGCGACGACTTCCTGAAGGGTGGCCGTGGTGCCGACACCTTTGTGTTCGCCAGCGGCGACGGTCACGACTTCGTCCGCGATTTCCGTCAGAAGCAGGGCGATCTGCTGGATGTGAGCGGGCTCGGGATCACCAGCCTTGAGGAGTTCGTCGCCGCTTCGGTGGAAGACGGCCGCGACCTGATCTTCACCGATCAGGGAACGGGCGAGACCATTTTCTTCCGCAGGCTCGATATCGAGGATCTGAGCGACGCGGATTTCGTCTTCGCCTAAACCGATCCATGGGAGGGGCCGGATGCACCCGGCCCCTCTCTTCTTTCGAAGCGCAAAAAGCAACGGACGAAACGGCCCCAAAACCCTTCCGAACGATTTTTCAGAGCGCCTAGAACGGCCCATCGCGCAAAAGCCGGGCCCGAACCGAACCGATTGATGTGCGTCAATTTTTACGGATGCCTCTTATGTCAGGTTAGCTTGACAACAAGGAGGCTTCACCATGCGTATCGTCCTGGTCCATCCGAATTATCACTCCGGGGGCGCCGAAATCGCCGGCAACTGGCCGCCTGCTTGGGTTGCCTATCTAGCGGGCGCTTTGCGCTCGGCGGGCTTCGACGACATTCATTTCATCGATGCGATGACCAATCACATTGAGGATGACGATCTGGGTGAGCGTCTTGCCGAGTTGAAGCCCGATATTGTCGGCGTCACGGCCATCACCCCGTCGATCTACACGGCCGAACGGGTCCTGGAGATTGCGCAAGAGGCCTGCCCCGACGCGGTCCGGGTGCTGGGCGGGGTCCACGCCACCTTCATGTACAAGCAGGTTCTCTCCGAGGCGCCCCATGTGGACGTGATCGTGCGCGGCGAGGGCGAGGAGATCTTCCAGAACCTGGTGCGCGCGGTGGACGAGAAGCGCTGGCCCGAGGCCCGCTCCGAAATCCAGGGGCTCGCCTATCGCGACGGCGATCAGATCATTGCCACCCAGGCCGCGCCGACGGTCAAGGATATCGATGCCATTAGTCCGGACTGGTCGCTTCTGGAATGGGAAAAATACATCTATGTGCCCTTGGGCGTGCGGGTGGCGATCCCCAATATGGCGCGGGGCTGCCCGTTCACCTGTTCGTTCTGCTCCCAGTGGAAATTCTGGCGCGATTACCGTATCCGCGATCCCAAAAAGGTGGTCGATGAGATCGAAACCCTGGTCAAGGATCATCAGGTCGGCTTCTTCATCCTGGCGGACGAGGAACCCACCATCAACCGCAAGAAATTCATCGCCTTCTGCGAGGAACTGATCGCCCGCGGCCTGCCCGACAAGGTCAAATGGGGCATCAATACGCGGGTGACGGATATTCTGCGGGATGAGGAATTCCTGCCGCTCTACCGCAAGGCCGGGCTCGTCCATGTCTCGCTGGGCACGGAAGCGGCGGCCCAGTTGAAGCTCGACCGCTTCAACAAGGAGACCAAGGTCGCCGACAACCGCCGGGCCATCGAGCTTTTGCGCAATGCGGATATTTTCACCGAAGCGCAGTTCATCGTCGGTCTCGACAACGAAACGCCCGAAACCCTCGAAGAGACCTATCAGATGGCGCGGGAATGGAATCCCGATCTCGCTAACTGGTCCATGTATACGCCCTGGCCGTTCACGCCGCTCTTCCAGGAACTGGGCGACAAGGTCGAGGTCTTCGACTTCTCCAAGTACAATTTTGTCACCCCGATCATGAAGCCCGAGGCCATGGATCGCGCCACGCTG